>DASYEU010000085.1:0-21368 GCA_036498865.1 Acidobacteriaceae bacterium
CGATAAATTGCCCGACTGCCGCCGGTGCATCCGCTGGCGCAGTCTTCTCAATCAACGCAACCAGTGCGCTGCCGATCACTGCGGCGTCGGCGAACTCGCCTACCGCGCGCACGTGCTCCGCGTTCGAGATGCCGAACCCGACCGCAATCGGAATGCCCAGCGGCTCCGTAAACACCCGCAGCCGCAACACCAACTCCGACGCATCGCCCGCAATCTTCTGTTGCGTGCCTGTAATGCCGACCCGAGAAATCGCATACACGAACCCGCGCGAGGCCTCGGCAATCGCCTTCAACCGCGCACCGGGGCTGGTCGGCGCAGCGAGGAACACCGGCGCGAGGTCGTTCGCCTTCATCTCCGCCAGGTACTCGTCCGCTTCTTCGACGATCATGTCGGTCAGCAGCACGCCGTCCGCACCGGCGGCTTTCGCCGCCGCGCAGAACTGCTTCATCCCCATGCGCACGACGGGATTCAGGTACGAGAAAATGACGATGCCGCACGCGGGCCGTGCTGCACGCAATTGCTTCGCGATCTCCAGCACGTCCGTCAGCCGCACCCCCCGCGCGACCGCACGCTCGCTGGCCCGCTGGATCACCGGCCCATCCGCCAGGGGATCCGAAAACGGCACGCCCAGCTCAATCACGTCCGCACCGTTATCGATCGCAGCCAGCGCGATGGCCAGCGTCGTCTCCAGGTCCGGATCGCCCGCCGTCAGATACGCCACAATTCCAGGTTTATTTTTGAACTCAATCGGCATCTCTAACCTTTCGCTCCTTGCAAATCCATCTCGCGGGCCAGAATGCCCATGTCCTTGTCGCCACGTCCGGACAGGTTGACCATGATCACGTCCGATTTCGCCATCTTCGGAGCCATCTTCATCGCCTCGGCCACCGCGTGCGCGCTCTCGAGCGCCGGTAAGATTCCCTCGGTGCGGGCCAGGGCGGAGGTTGCCGCCAGCGCTTCTGCATCCGTTGCGGAGGTGTACTCCGCACGGCCGCAGTCGTGCAGCATGGCGTGCTCCGGCCCCACGCTGGCGTAGTCGAGCCCCGCGCTGACCGAGTGTGTCGTCGCCACCTGACCCGCGTCGTTCTGCAGGACGTAGCTGTACGTCCCCTGCAGCACGCCGGGAATGCCGCCGCCGGACTTCTGGAAGCGTGCCGCGTGTTCTCCCAGAGCCGTACCGCGACCACCGGCCTCAACGCCAACCAGCCGGACGTCCTTGTCGCCGAGAAATTCGTAGAATGCGCCAATGGCATTCGAACCACCGCCCACGCAGGCGATAATCGCACTGGGTAGTTTGCCCTCCTGCTCCAGAATCTGCACGCGAGCCTCGCGGCTGATGACACGGTGGAAGTTGCGCACCATGGTCGGATAGGGATGCGCTCCCAGCGCCGAGCCCAGGATGTAGTACGTGTCGCGGACGTTGGTGACCCAGTCACGCATAGCCTCGTTGATCGCGTCCTTCAGCGTCGCCGACCCGGCACCAACGCCGCGAACCTCGGCGCCCAGCAGACGCATACGGAAGACGTTCAGCTCCTGCCGCCGCATGTCCTCTTCTCCCATATAGATAACGCAGTCGAGGCCGAATAACGCACACACGGTCGCAGTCGCAACGCCGTGTTGTCCGGCGCCCGTCTCGGCGATGATGCGCTGCTTACCCATCCGCCGCGCCAGTAACCCCTGACCGAGCGCGTTGTTGATCTTGTGCGCGCCGGTGTGCAGCAGGTCCTCGCGCTTCAGGTAGATCTTCGCGCCACCAAGCTGCTCACTCATCCGCTTGGCGAAGTAGAGCGGAGTCGGCCGGCCGCAGTAATGGCGCAGCAGCCCGTCGAGTTCCACGTGGAACGCCGGATCGGCGTCCGCAGCCGCGTAGGCCTGCTCCAGTTCCTCAAGCGCCGCCATCAGCGTCTCCGGCACGTAGCGCCCGCCGTACGCCCCAAACCGCCCCGCCTTCGCGCCTGCCGCGAACCCTGCCGGCGATACCAACCCTGCTGTCACGCCCATATTCCAGTCCTCCAAATACGCCCGCACAAAGCAAAAGCCGCGACAGGATCGGTCGCGGCTCGCATGGATGTCGAATCAACTGAAGATTCCAGATCGTTACAGATCGTTCAGATGAAGCTAGTCCGCCGAGTCCGCTATTGTGCGCCAATAGCGGTACGTAAACGCGAAGCGGCTGAAATGTGCTGTCATCTTGAACTCTACGATATATCGGCTCGGTGCCGCGACGCAACCTGCTCCTGGCCGCTACCGCCAACGCTCCGGCAACGGAGCTTGGAGCCACCGGTCCGGATGGCATCAGCCGTGGGTTAGTTACCCTGCCGGAACGCTTTGTGGGATTGACATTTTTTCGAATCCAAGCTCTTGCGCAGCGCGTCAGATAGTTGTACTTTGAAGGGATTCTGACATGAAATTTCTACACCAAGTCGCGCTTGCGGCTGGGCTGGCCACGTTGATGAGCCTCACTCCGGCTTATGCTTACGCGTCGAAGAACGCGGGCGGGCGGACACATTCTGAGAGGGCTCACGATCGCACCCCGACCGTGCACACGCATCACACCCACACTCACCACCACGCCTAAACTCTCCCAACACTGCTGAGCAGGAAAACCGCCGGAACTACGGCGTTTTGGCCCCGCGCGCATTTTCAAGGAAATGCGCAAGTTTTTCGGGGCTCTTCCTGCGCGGCGATTCCTCGACCCCGCTGGCGACATCCACGCCCCATGGGCCCAACTGGGCAATGGCGTTCGCGACGTTGTCCGGCCTGAGACCTCCCGCGACGATCAGCTTCAGGCCGGTAGGTGCTGAGGCGAACAAAATCCTTGCAGCGGCCCAGTCGAATGCGACCCCCGTGCCGCCTCCAGCAGCGCCAACCTTTGAGTCAACCAGCACCCGGGCCACCGTGCCCAGCGCGGCAACGCGCGCAATCTGGCCCTTGAGTGCCGCTGCGGACGCCGCGCCGGCAGCGTCGACGGTCCAGTGGAGCGTCTGGATGATGCGGACGCGACCGGCGAAGTGCTTCGTCAGGGACGCAATCAGCTCCTCATCCAGCCCGCCGTGGAGTTGTACCGCCGTAAGTCCGGCTACAGTCGCTGCCAGTGCAATTTCCTGCGCGTCATGGGAGTAGAAGACCCCGACCCGCTCAACTGCTGCGGGTAGATGCGGCGTGATCGTGGCCACCTGTTCCGGGGTCACCTGCCGCTTGCTCTCGGCGAAAACGAAGCCGACGGCGTCCGCGCCAAGCTTGACGGCCAGCGCAGCGTCTTCGAGGTTGGTGTTGCCGCAGATTTTGACCCACATTGGCTACGTCCTCTACCGTTCCGGAGAAACTTCACGCGCCAGTAAGGCTGCCAGCGCAGCGCCCGGGTCCGGCTGGCGCATCAGCGACTCACCGATTAGGAACGCGTCGAAACCGGCGTCGACCATCTGCGCGATATCCGCCGCAGTGCGGATTCCGCTTTCGGCTACGCGTACGGCGGTCTTCGGCAGCGATTGTGCCAGGTCGATCTGGGTTTGAGGGTCGACCTGCATGGTGTGCAGGTTGCGGCTGTTTACGCCGATGACGGTGAACCCGAGCGCCACCGCGCGATCCAGTTCTTCGCCGTCATGAATCTCGCAGAGCACATCCAGTCCAATGCGTTGCGCCTCAGCGTACAGGCTCTTCAGATCGGCATCGCTCAGAGCGGCGACGATCAGCAGGATCGCATCGCCCCCTGCCGCGCGCGCTTCGAGAATCTGGAACGGGTCGACGATGAAGTCTTTGCGCAGGCACGGAATGCGGACCGCAGCCGAGGCGCGTGTGAGATTTTCGAGCGATCCCTGAAAGAATTCCTTGTCGGTAAGAACGGAGAGCGCAGCCGCACCAGCCACCTCAAGCGATCGGGCCAGCGTAACCGGCTCAAAGTCCGGCCGGATCAATCCGCGGGACGGGGAAGCTTTCTTCAGCTCTGCGATGACGGCGGAACCGGAGGCAGCGACCTTGCGCAGGCCAGCCTCGAAGCCGCGTGGATGATGCGCCGCAGCCTGACGCTCCAGGAGGGAGGCGTCGGCGGTGGCGCGCCTTTCCGCTACCTCTGTGCGGGTATGCGCGAGAATTCTCTCAAGTTGCGTCGACATTCAAGTATTGTCGCTGGAAAGTATTTTGGTGCCGAAGGGGGGACTCGAACCCCCACACCCTTGCGAGTACATGGACCTGAACCATGCGCGTCTGCCAATTCCGCCACTTCGGCACTATTGTGTTGCATGTCGCGAACCGTGAAGGGCCGGACACGGCAGCCGTGAGTATTCAGTCTTTCAAACCCGGCCTCCGCTGTCAATTGCGAGCTGCTTGTCTTACACTGAGACTCCTGAGCGCGCAGTTTCATCCAAAGGTAGATGGGCCAGATTATGACCGAACCGACGCAGACAGCAACCCCGGCCAGCGCCGCCGAGATTCCAGAAGAACTCGCACTGGAGATCCGCAAACTGGCTCACGATCTCTCCAATGCGCTCGAGATTATCGTCCAGACCAGCTACCTGCTGGGGACAGTGGAGCTGAAGGAGCCAGGGAGCGATTGGCTGCGGATGCTCGACAACGGCGTACGCAAGGCGCTCGACATCAACCAATCACTGCGCACCTACATCAAGTCACACAGCCCGCGCTAAAGCATCGGCCTGCTTAGCGCTTCGCCCGCTTTGCACTGGATTTCTTTGCAGCGGACCGGGCGACCTTCGGCTTTGCCGACCTGGCAACGATCCGCTTGACCGGCTTTCTCGCGCCGGCTTTGATGGCCGCGCCTGCTGCTGCAGGCTGAGGAGCCGGCGAAGCCCAGATGCTCAGCTTGGCCTCGTGCGAAGCCAGCAGCTTCTCGATCTGCTGCAGCAGGATTCGCGTGTGCATCGGCTTCACCAGCATTTTGTCCGCACCCATCGACTGCCAGTCTTCGTCGGCAATGGGAAATGCGGTGAGCATGGCGATGGCCGGGTGATACTCCGCCGCGCGGGCCGCCTTGATCACCTCGATGCCGGCTTCGTCATTTTCCATCCGCATGTCCGTGATGACCATGTGGTACTGGCGCGTGTGCAGTTTGCTCTTGCCCTCGCGCGCCGACGCTGCCGTATCCACGTCGAAGCCGCTGATCTCCAGCACAGCCTTCAGCGTAAGCAGCACGGCCACTTCATCATCCACCAGCAGAATTCTGCGTTTCATTGAATCTCCTTCATTCTCTGGATCGTGCGAGCTTTGAGCCTGGCGCCGAAAGCACCCCCAAGTATTGCCCGTTGCCGCCTTCTTCTGCAACACTGGCCGGGCGGCATCGGCCTCGCCACTGCAGGCGCGACCCGCATGAGGAATGGTCAAAAATATGGTCCGTGTTGGCGTAGACGAGAATCTTTCCGATGATTTGCTTGCGGACTTTCCGCCCGAGGCGGAGATCGTACGCCTTCCCCGGACGATCCCATCTCTGATCGACATTGACTTCTGGATCCTGCCCTTCTACCGCAAGGATGCTGCGAGCAGCTTTAATCAGATGCGCGGAGTGAAAGTGGCGCAATCGCTGATGGCCGGCGTGGATTGGATCCTGCCATGGCTGCCGTCCAGTGTCACCCTGTGCGACGGCCGCGGTATCCACGACATCTCGGCGTCCGAGTGGGTGATGGCCGCCATCATGGCGACGATGAAGCGGATTCCCCTCTATCGCGACCTGCAAAGCAAGCACCAGTGGAGAGGATTTGCAACGGTTACAGATGGCTTCCTGAGCGAGCCAGGCCCTGCACGCGGACAGTACACGGTACTGGCCGAGGATCTCTCCGGCAAGACCGTGCTGATTGTCGGCTACGGATCGATTGGCGCGGCGATTGAGGCGCGGCTGACGCCGTTCGGCGTGAACGTGCTGCGCGTGGCTCGCACCGCGCGCCAAACACCGAAGGTGAGTGCTGTTCCCGAGTTGCGCGCGCTGCTTCCGCTCGCGGATATCGTGGTGCTGATTGTGCCTCTCACGGAGGCGACACGGGGGTTGATCGGCGCGGCTGAGATTGGCCTGATGAAGCCTGGAGCACTGCTGGTGAATGCGGCACGCGGGCCGGTGGTCGTTACCGACGCTCTGGTGGAGGCACTTCAGCAGCACCGCGTTCGCGCTGCCGTCGATGTGACAGATCCTGAGCCGCTGCCGCCGGATCATCCGTTGTGGACAGCGCCGAATTGCCTGATCACTCCGCACATCGGCGGGTCAACGCCGGAGTTCATCCATCGCGCGTTCCGGTTCGGCGCGCAGCAGGTGCGGCGATTCATCGCCGGCGAGCCGTTAGAAAATGTTGTGACCGACGCGGGCTACTGAGGGCCGGAACCGGCCTCAGCCTTCGTCGTCTTCTTCTTCGTCCTCGTCGTACTCGTCTTCCTCTTCGTCGTCATCGTCCTCGTCGTCTTCTTCCTCGTCGTCCTCGATGACCACGCTGTCGTCGTCCTCATCGTCGTCGCTCTCGTCGTCTTCGTACTCGTCGTCGTCTTCTTCCTCTTCCTCATCGTCGACCGAGTCCTCGTCTTCCTCAAAATCTTCGTCGTCTTCCTCCTCGTCGGCATCGTCGTGCGGAGCTGTGAAGGCAGCGTTCCCCAGATCGCAGGCAAGCCGAAGGAAGTCGCTGCTGTCATCGGATCTTGAAATGGAACTCGGTGCAAGGGAAGCAGCCGCGAGAAAGATAGTTTGCGAGGTCACCATACGACGTTCTCCTGGAGCAGGCTAGGGTACGGGCAGTTTGACGCCGCCAAAGTGGCCGCGGTTACGGTCGATCCAGAAGAAAATCCGGGAATCTGAGAGTAGCCGCGTACCTGAGACGTCAGCACCTAACATATCCCAAACCCGGGACATGCAGCTTCGATTCCCCGATTTTCAGAGGAGGACGAGGCGAGAATTAACCTATTCCTTACAATTATTTACGGGGATGGGCTGCGGAATCGACTGGAGAGCGGTTTCGATGTGCGAGTTGACCTCGGCCTGGGCAAACTCAGCGGCCACCCGGATGCCGTTCATCACAGCCTTCTCGTTGGAGGAGCCATGCCCGACGATGCAGACGCCACGCACCCCGAGCAGCGGAGCACCGCCGTATTCGGAGTAGTCGAGCCGCTTCTTGAAGTCGTTGAACGCCTTTCGAGAGAGCAGCGCACCCACTTGTGAGGTGACCGTTGACTTCAGCGCCTCGCGGAGCAGCGTACTGACGAGCTTGGCCGTGCCTTCGCAGGTTTTGATGGCCACGTTGCCAACGAAGCCGTCGCAGACCGCGACGTCGGTTCGCCCGTTGAAGAGGTCGCGGCCCTCGACGTTGCCGATGAAATTGATGGCAGAAAGCGCCTTCAGCAGCGGAAACGTGTCGTGGGTGAGCTGATTGCCCTTGGAATCTTCCTCACCAATGGAGAGCAGGCCCACGCGCGGGTGCGGAATGTGGAGGACGTTACGGGCATACATGTGGCCCATCACCGCGAACTGGACAAGATTGTCCGGGTCGCAGTCGACGTTGGCGCCCACGTCCAGCAGCAGCGAAGGGCTCCCAGTCACCGTGGGAATGATTGTGGCAAGTCCGGGGCGATGCACTCCGGCGAGCATGCCCAGCACCATTTTGGCGGTGGCCATGGCGGCGCCGGTGTTGCCGGCGGTGAAGAAGCCGCGGGCCGAGCCCTCGCGTACCAGCCGCAGACCGACGCGCATCGACGAGTCGCGCTTGGCGCGGACCGCCTGAGCAGCCTTGTCATCCATGCTGATCCACTCCGAGGAGTGGACGATGTGGATGTTCGGCTCCGCAGCGCCTGGCCATCGCGGAGCGCGGAGGGCGCGATCCAGCGCAGGACGCAGGATCTCCTCCGGTCCCACGAGGTGGACACGGACGTCGTAGTGGCGGCACGCAAGAACAGCCCCGCGAACCTCAGGCTCTGGGGCTTTGTCGGAACCCATTCCGTCTACGACGATGTCGATCGGCATCAGGAGGGGCGTTCAGAGGTGCGGCTGACTAGCTTGCTTCCTTGGCTGCGATCACTTCGCGGCCCTTGTACTGACCGCACTTGCGGCAGACACGATGGGGCAGCTTGCGCTCGTGGCAGTTCGGGCACTCAGACGTGCTGACCGGTGTGAGGAAGTCATGGCTGCGACGCTTGGCAGTGCGTTGCTTGGAGTGGCGGCGTTTCGGATTCGGCATTGCAGTTCCCTTTCAAATGGCCGGCACAGCGGATGATTCACGCGCTGCAGGTGTGGCCTGAATCGTGCGGAGAGCTTGATCTAGCTGGACTTGACTGTACTGGCGAGGCCTGCGAGCGCGTTCCACCTTGGATCGGACACGGTGTCACATTTGCAGGTTTCCAGGTTCAGATTCTGGCCACAGCGCGGGCAAAGTCCCTTGCAGTCTTCTTTACAGAGCGTGCGGCCGGGCAGGGAGAGAAGCACCTGTTCGCGCACGACATCCTCAAGCGATAGACCGCTTTCCTCATAATACCCGATTTCGGTCTCGTCCGGGGTAATTGCTCGCTCTCCAGGGTCGGCATCGACGGCCTGCGGGCGGAAGATGAGGTCGAAATTGCCGGCAACCGGGGTTGGAACCGGCTCAACACACCGGGCGCAGAGCAGCTCGAAGTTGCCCTTGTAGGCGGCGCGGAGGCGGATGTCCTCGACCTGCTCGCGGTGACCGCGGTGCTCGACGAGCAGATCGGCCCGTCCGGTGACGGGCAGTGCACCAACCTGAGTGACGTCGGGCGCATACTCCAGCGCTCCGGGGGCGATCGATTCGTCGAAGAGGAGAGGTTCTTTTTCGAGTTGCAGAGGAGTGATGATCATGGCCTGACTACCATTATATTCGCCCCCGACTTTGTGGATTCCAAGCGTGTACCGACGCCGGTACCTGCTATATCTCTTATGCTCGGTGCCGAGCATCGAGTGATGAGGCTCACAGCACGGCGGCTATCGAGGGCGCACCATAGCGGGGTCGCAGGTGAATGGAACTGGAGGCAATCATGTCTTCGCGCACAACCTTTCTGGGCCGGCTGCTCGGGTGTTTCTCGACCGTAGTGGCGCTTGCAATGATCGCCCACAGGGAGACGACCGTGGAGATGATGGCAACGCTACTGGATCGCCCGGTAGCGGTGTTCGCGGTCGGGCTGATCGGGGTTGCGGCAGGGCTTGCCATCGTTCTCAGCCATAACGTCTGGTCGGGCGGAGCGTTGCCGGTCATCGTGACTCTGGTCGGCTGGTGGAGCCTGATCAAGGGGATGCTGTGCCTCTTCTTGCCGCAGGGAGCGCTCGCTGCGTTCCTGGGAGGTCCGAGTTACGATCGCTTCTACTACGTTTCGCCCGCGATCTCGCTGATGCTTGGGCTTTACCTGATCTATGCGAGCGGCTTCGCGGATCCGGAGCCTGCGCACTAGCGGCTCGGGCAAATCACGAGAGAAATTGGCGAATTGCAGCAATGCCCGCCGCGCCAGCAGCGAGTGCGGCCGCTGTATTTTCCGGGGTAATGCCGCCCAAGGCAAGCACCGGCGTAGGAGCAGCCGCCGAGCAGGCCAAATGGAGCAGATTGAGGCCAATCCCCTCTGCTATCAGCGTCTCGTTGGAGTTCTCCACTCCGGAGACGCCCACAACCTTCTCGAAAACGGGGCCGAATAAGATGAGGTTCGCGATCGAATCGCGGTCTGGGCCGGAGGCAGCAGCGACCTCCGCCAGCGTGTGACAGGAGACGCTGACAATGGGCTCCGGCAGACCTGCGGAGGCGTAAAGCTGGCGGATATCTGCGGGAGTTAGGGAGCCCGTCGCGGACGTGAGATGGACGCCGTCCGCTCCAACCGCAATCGCAACATCGGCGCGAGAGTTGATGAGCAGCTTTGGTGCACGTGGTCGGGAGCGAAGGACGGCGAGCAATTTGCGCGCAAGCGACACCAGCGCTCCAGGCTCAAGATCCTTCTCGCGGAGTTGGACAAAATCGACGCCGGTCTCGGCCAGGCTGGCCGCCTGCCGCAACAGCGCGTCCTCCTGCGCAGGTTCTTCGACGGTCACTCGGGCTCGATCAGTGATGGCGTAACGCAACATAGCGATCCATCCAAGTGTAGGACCTGGCCCGACTTCGATCGTCCCACACCTGTTGCGATGGGACTGGTCACCGCGGAGTTGCCCACGGATGCTGTCAGATTGGGGGAGTACCCGCTGTGGTACTTTCAAGGCAGGCACGCCCCTACAACCACGCAACCTTTTGGGTGACAGAAAGACATTTGACACGGCATGGATAGTGTTTACGATCTGATCGTCATTGGGTCCGGCCCCGCAGGACAGCGGGCGGCGATCTACGGCTCCAAGATGGGCAAGAAAGTCGCTGTGGTGGAGATGCGCGAGGTGCTGGGTGGCGCCTGCATCAACACCGGAACGATTCCGTCGAAGACGATGCGCGAGGCGGTGCTGCATCTCTCCGGCTACAACTACAAGTCCATCTATGGGATGAACTATCGCGTGAAGGAAAAGATCACGATGGCGGACCTGGCCTTCCGGGTGCAGCACGTGATCAAGACCGAGGTCGATGTGACCGAGGCACAGCTTTCGCGCAATAACATCGAGATGCTGGTGGGAATCGCGAGCTTCGTCGATGCGACCCATGTGAAGGTGACCAATTCGCGCGGGTCCAACATCTACGAGACAAGAAACGTGCTGATTTCCACGGGCACCAAGCCTGCTGCATCGGAAAAAGTGCCCATCAACGGCCACAGCATCATCAACTCCGACCAGGTGCTGGACCTGATCAACCTGCCGAAGACGATGATCGTGGTCGGCGGAGGCGTGATCGGCGTGGAGTACACCTGCATGTTCTCGGCGCTGGGCGTGCGCGTGACGCTGATCGAGCGGAGGCCGCGACTGCTGGAGTTTGCCGACCAGGAGATCGTCGAGGCGCTGAGCTACCATCTGCGCGATTCGCGGGTGACCATGCGGCTGAACGAAGAGGTTGAGTCGGTGGAAGAGATGCCGGACGGAACCGTCGTCGCCAACCTGGAGAGCAAGAAGAAGGTGCAGGGCGACGCGCTGCTCTATGCAGTCGGAAGGCAGGGCAACGTCGACGAGTTGAACCTTGCCGCGATCGGGCTGGACGCAGACAAGCGCGGCCGCATTCCGGTGGACAAGGACTTCCGCACCAGGGTGCCGAACGTGTTCGCCGCGGGCGACGTGATCGGATTCCCGTCGCTGGCTTCGGTATCGATGGAGCAAGGGCGAATTGCCTCAGCGCGCGCGTTCGGAGACGAGACCATCCTCTCGAACCCGAGTTATTACCCTTACGGGATTTACACGATTCCCGAGATCAGCTTCATCGGCAAGACCGAGGAGCAACTCACGGAAGAGGATGTGCCATACGAAGTCGGCGTAGCGTACTATCGCGAGATTGCGCGCGGGCAGATTCGCGGCGACACGACGGGACGGTTGAAGCTGATCTTTCACCGCGTCACTCACGCGATCCTTGGTGTGCATATCATCGGCGAGGGAGCGAGCGAGTTGCTACACATTGGTCAGGCGGTGATGGTGCTGGGCGGAAAGCTGGAATACTTCGTCGAG
Organism: Acidobacteriaceae bacterium; assembly: GCA_036498865.1. Lineage (GTDB taxonomy): Bacteria > Acidobacteriota > Terriglobia > Terriglobales > Acidobacteriaceae > Edaphobacter. The sequence continues at coordinate 11,537 of DASYEU010000085.1, forward strand.
ACGGTATTCAACTATCCAACGCTGGCGGAGTGTTACAAAGTGGCTGCGTTCAACGGGCTGAATCGGGTGAGCAAGTTCGAGTAATGGTGCAGCGATGGCGAAGATTGTTGGTGTGATTTTATCGGAGCGGGTGGTCGCGGGGCTGGTGGTGGACCACGTGCTGCAAGGCGGACTTCGCTCCTTTCCTGAGGAGCATGAAGATGAGTACGCGCTGGTGGAGATGCCGGCCGAAGGCATCGTGGAGACGATGTGCCAGCAGGTGCTGGCCGCAGCGGGCGCGGAACGCGAGATCGCCGCGGTCGGCGTCGGCGTGCCGGGTCTGGTTCGCGACGGCGTAGTGGAAGAAGCTCCAAACCTGCCGCAGTTGAAAGGCGCGCGCGTGGCAGAGATGCTGGCTGCGCGGCTGCGTGACCGGGGGATCGGTGCGCCGGTCACGATCATCAACGATGCGGACGGATTTGCCGCGGGGATCGCGGCGTCAATCGGGAAGCTGGACAGCGTCATCCGCGTGTGGACTCTGGGCGTCGGAATCGGGTACGGTCGCTATCCGCTGACCGCCGGCGTTTGGGAGGGCGGCCACACGGTGGTCACGCTCGACGACAAGGAGAACTACTGCGGCTGCGGCGGGCGCGGGCACCTGGAAGGCATCATGGGGCACCGTGCGATGCGGCTGCGCTTTCTGGACATGGAGCCGGAAGAGGTCTTCGCTGCGGCGAAGGAAGGCGATGCTCGCTGCATGGAGTTCAAGAAGCTGTGGCACAAAGCGCTGGCGGCGGCTACTGCAACCTCGATCCACCTGCGCGGCGCCGGGAAGTTCTTCCTGGCGGGCTTCAATGTTCGCTTCCTCGACATGCCTCTGCTGAAGGACTACCTGCAGAAGATGGTGAAGATGAGCCCGCTGCAGAGCTACTCGATCGAGATCATCGAAGACGACCAGGCGACGAGGGTGATCGGCGCTGCAGTCAGTGCGGAACAGACCGCCTGCTGAGCCCCGGGGGTACCCCCCTCCCCTCCCCCCGTACTTAAAGTCCTAAAGTATCTTGTCTAAACGGGTTAGCCCTGGACTTAGTCTCCTGAAAGTCTCATCCAGTCCGGGGAAGTCCGGACACGTTACGGCTGCTCAATTGGCAAAGATCGGTCGCATGGGATCTGGATCCAGCGAGGGAGAAGGTCCTACGCGACGGCGCACGACAACTTTTGCCCCTTTTCTTGATTATAGTCCTCCGTGTCAAGGGTTAAGCGTGGGAAACAGGGCTATAAATCTTTATTTTGTTGGAGTTGACGAACGGCACCTTGACTCAAACGAGCTACCTTTCGTTTCCGCAGGCATGTCCTGAATGTGGAGCTATGCCTTAGAGCCATTTTTCCTTTGTGGGCGTAGTGGGGTCATGAAAAGCAACTACCGAGATTCTGGACTTCGTCCAGAATGACGTCGCTGACAGCGACCGGGCGTGTGCCGGATGCGGCTACTTCTGGCAGGTGGGGCAGAAGTGGGTTCCGCGGCCTCCGACTACGATCTTTGTGATGGGCGTGCCGCAGGTGGTGCAGGGTTCCCCGCCCCGTCCGTACACCTTGTGCTCAATCTGGAAGTAGCCGCGCATGCCTTCCGCATCGACGTAATCGGACACGGACGAGCCGCCGAGTTTGATGGCGCGCTTCAAGACTTTCTGCAGCGCCGTTCTCAGGCGTTCGAGTTCGGCCTGCGTCACTCGTCCGGCCAGACGGCGGGGGCGAATGCCGGCGCGGAAGAGGGCTTCGTCGGCGTAGATGTTGCCGACTCCGTGCAGCAGCGATTGGTTGAGCAACGCAGCCTTGATGGGCGTCTTGCGACCGCGGAAGAGCGCGACGAAGTCCTCGAGCGAGATGGTGAGAGGCTCGCGGCCGGGACCGGCGTAGGCCGTTGCCGTCTGGTGGATCGATAGCCGGCCGAAGCGGCGCGGATCGACGAAGCGGATTTCGCGACGGTCCGCGAGAGTGAGGATTGCGTGCGTATGCGGCGGCAGAGGAACGTCGGGCTCCGAAACCAGCAGGCGGCCGGTCATGCCGAGGTGAATGAGAAATTCGATGGGGCGCTGGCGTTGTTTCAACCCACCACGCCGGACGGTCATGACGATGGTCTTGCCGACGCGGCGCACGCTTTCGATGGTCGCGCCGGTCAGCGCGTCGGCGATCTCGGAGACAGGCGACTTGAAGGTTTGCGGCTTGCCGCTGGTCCAGACGGCGGCGATGCGCTGGCCGTGAACGCGAACGTGAACACCGTTGGCGATGGTTTCAACTTCAGGCAGTTCGGGCATGATGGAAATTCTTCCTGGGCGGTGCGGGTTGCGAGTCGAGCGGCGATCTCTGTATTGTTTGCTGTCTATGAGGATACTGGCGCGGTTCAGAGTTGTGCTGGCAGGTGTCGCAATGATGGCCGGCCTGGGAGGCGGAATGGGGAGTGCGCAGGGGAAGCCGGAGGCTTTGCTTCTGGTGGCGAACCAGGGGGACCACACGCTGAGTTTGATTGACCCTGTCGCGGGCAAACAGATTGCCGCGGTGCCGGTGGGCGGCGTGACCGGGCACGAGGTCGCAGTGTCGGCCGACGGAAGGCTTGCGTACGTGCCCATCTATGGCGACTCCGGCGTGGGCCGCGCTGGATCGGACGGCAGCACGATGGCTGTCATCGACCTGAAGGCGCGCAAGGTGGTGCGCACGGTCGACTTTGGACACGCAGTGCGGCCGCATATGCCGCTGGTCGAACCGGCTACGGGCATGCTTTACGTGACTACGGAACTGGACAAGGCGGTCACAGTGATCGACCCGCACACGCTGGCGATTGTCGGCAAGATTCCGACAGGGCAGGAGCAGTCGCACATGCTGGTGGTTACGCACGACGGCAAGCGCGGGTACACCTCGAACGTCGGCCCGGGTACGGTGTCGGTGCTGGATATGGCGGCACGGACGACGGTAGCTGTGATTCCGGTATCGGGGACCGCGCAGCGCATTTCGCTCTCGCGCGACCAGAGCATGGTGTTCACAGCCGACCAGACCAAGCCGCAGGTGGCGGTCATCGATACGGCGACGAACAAGGTGAAGTCGTGGATACCTCTGCCGGCAGTGGGCTACGGATCGACGCCGACGCTGGACGGCAAATGGCTGCTGGTGCAGATGGGGCCAGCTAAGCAGGTAGCCGTGATCGACCTGGGCGCGATGAAGGTGGCGCGAACGATCGACGTTCCGGCGGGCTCGGGCGAGATCCTGATGCGTCCGGACGGCAAGGTGGCGTACGTCTCGTGCCCCGTCGACGGCAAGGTAGCGGAGATCGACCTTGCGAAGTGGAAGGTGTCGAGGGTGATCGACGCAGGGGCCAAAGCGGATGGGATGGCCTGGGTGAAGTAGGCCGCGGCCGGATTATCCGGTAGGGCGCAGTGCGTTCATCAGCTCCGATTCGAACTGGGTTCGCATGGAGATGTGGTCGTGAGCGCGCGGGCCGGAAACCCGGCTCTTTGAGTCCGCATGCTCGATCTTCACCAGCGTTTTCGCATCGGCATAGAAGCAGCCGGCTGAGCTGGAATCCCGGCTCTCCGGCGCCTCCGACTCCACCTTGTCGAAGATCATGTGCTTTGAGCCGTCGATATCCTTGGTCGCGCATAACAGCAGGGCAACGACTTCCCGGCCATCGTCAAATTGCATTCGTACTCGCTCTCCCTGGAGCTTTCGAACCTCTTTGAACGTCGCGGCCATTGATTCCCCCTCGATATCGTTTGGAAGCAGTATAGAATGAGTTATGGGCGCCCGTGTGAAACGCTGCGTGCGGACCTACCCTTCCGGAGCAAATCCTTTTGAGTCAACGCAAATCAGCAGTGATCCTTGGCGCGCAGTGGGGCGATGAGGGCAAGGGCAAGATCGTCGATGTGCTGAGCGAGAAGTTCTCCGTGGTTGCGCGGTATGCCGGAGGCCACAACGCCGGACATACGGTCATTATTGGCGGCAAGAAGTTTGTGCTGCAACTGATTCCCTGCGGCGTGCTGCGGCCGGAGTGCAAGGGCGTGATCGGCAACGGCGTAGTGCTGGACCCGATGGCCTTCCTCAGCGAGGTGAAGAAGCTGAAGGACGCCGGGCTTCCGATCGACGGACAACTGTTCGTGTCGAACCGCGCCCAGGTGATTTTGCCTTACCACCGGATGATCGAACTGGCGGCGGAAAACGCGCCGGGGCGGACGAAGATCGGGACCACCAGCCGCGGCATCGGTCCGGCATATGAGGACAAGATGCACCGCAGCGGGCTGCGCGTCGTCGACCTGCTGAACCCGGCGCTGCTGCGTACGCACATCAACAACGCGTGCTACGAGAAGAACACCATCGCGCAGGCGCTGTTCGGCACGGAGCCGCTGGATCCCAAGGCGATCTACGAGGAGTATGCGCGGGCCGCGGAACAGGTCGCGCCCTTCGTGACGGATACTGCGGTGCTGCTGAACGAGGCGATCCGCAAGGGCGAGAAGGTGATGTTCGAAGGGGCGCAGGGCGCTCTGCTGGACATCGACCACGGGACCTATCCGTTCGTGACGTCGTCTTCGGCCACTTCGGGCGGGGCGGTGACAGGCACCGGTGTTGGGCCGACCTCGATTGGCACGGTTATCGGCGTGACCAAGGCGTATGTAACGCGCGTTGGCGAAGGCCCCTTCCCTACCGAGATTCACGACGATTCGGCCACGCTGATCCGCGCGCGCGGGCAGGAGTACGGTGCGGTGACAGGGCGTCCGCGCCGCTGCGGCTGGCTGGATTTGCCGCTGCTGCGCTACTCGAACATGATCAACGGGACGGAGTGGCTGGTCGTCACGAAGATGGATGTGCTGGATGAGTGCGCGGAGATTCCGGTCTGTACTGGTTACAAAATCAACGGCAAGCTGACGGACACGATTCCAGCGGACATGCGGGGATTCGAGGCGATCCAGCCCGTTTATACGACGTTGCAGGGCTGGAACGCGTCGACCGAGGGGATTACGGAGTTCGACAAGCTGCCGAAGCTGGCGCAGGACTATCTGCACTTCCTGGAGCGGGAGTCGGGCGCGAAGATTGGCATGGTTTCGACCGGGCCGGAGCGCGACCAGACGATGATTCTGCCGGCATTTGCAGAGACGTTGGAAGCGTAAGGGCTGATTTTGCGAGGTGCACAGTGATTACGTTTACGGTTCGTCTGACGTTTGAGGAGGGCGATCGCAATGCGATTGCCGAGATACTGCGCAAGCTGACTCCGCCTTCGCGGCAGGAACCGGGATGCGTGAACTACCTTCCGCACTTCGTCGAAGGGGAACCGCTGACGGTGCTGATCTACGAGGAATATGCGGATGAGGCGGCGCTGGAGCACCACCGTACGTCGCCGCACTTCCTCGAGTACGCGGCGGGCGGGCTCTACAAGTTCAAGCACACGCGGCATCTGGAGCGGCTCGAGCCCGTCGCTTAGGGCTGGACTACGGCTGGACGAATAGGGCGCGTTTGCCGGTTATCGAACGAATCGGCGTTCATGCGACTTTGTTTTGACTCCGAATGCAAAACCGGACTACTATCCGGTACGTCCATGGCGCGGCTGATCTTCCACTTTCGAACACTACGGCTCGGCACTCTGATCCTGGCGACGCTGGCTGCCGCCTTGTTTTCGCTGCCTGCTCATGGAGTTGGGCCGCATCCGAAGCGGCACGACGAGTTGAAGCGCCAGGTGGAGAAGCTGGAAGAAGTGTGGCGCACCGCCCAGATGAACACAGATGTTGACGCGATGGACAAACTGCTTTCGGACGACTACATCGGGATCACGATGAACGGCCAGGTGGTGACCAAGACGCAGCAGCTCGATCGGATGAGGAACCGGACGCTGGTTCTGACCAAGATGGCGCTGGACGATGTGAAGGTAAAGCTGATCGGGACGACCGCGATTGTGATGTCGAGGGCCGAGGTGGAAGGCACAGACGACGGCAACCCGATGCACGGGAACTTCCGCTACATGCGCGTGTATACGCGCCTTCCCTCGGGGTTTTGGAAGATCACGAACTTTGAGGCGACACGCATCGGTCCGCAGTCGGACAGGCATCCGCATCCCAACACTGCAAAATCGGAATAGTTCAGGCCACAGCAGGTTGACGCGCTGAAACCACGCGTTCGGGCACGACTGCCTTGCGTCCGAGCAGCGATCCTGACACGTTCAGGCCCAGCAGGCGCCGGTCGAGCGACCGGGTTCCGCCGGTGAGCCATGCATCCTCGGGTTCCCGCGGCATGGTGATGATGCCTGGCGTGCGAGACGCAAACGGCCGGATAGGAATGAGTGTGGCGCGATGTGGGGTTACGTTCGTCACCAGGGCACCGGATTCCATCCGGGAGGTTGGCAAGGAGGTCTGGAAACGGTTGTAGCTACTCGGAGTCGCGGCCATTGTCCCTCCAATTGAAATGAATCGCTTGCGGGCGCGTAGTGCTTTTGAGATGCAGTTATTAGAGTCGAGCGTTGCCCTTAACGAAGCAAAAGTAACGTCAATCCTCAGAGAAAATCGGCGGATTTGGTTACCTTGGAATGCGTGTGAGCTAGTCCTGATCGGTCCGCTCGGTCCAACCCTGGCGAATGCGCGTCCAGGTTGTATCCAGCGCTTCCGGCAGAACCCGAGTGTCGGCGGTAACGGTCGTGAAGTTGGTGTCGCCCACCCAGCGCGGAAGTGCGTGCATGTGCAGGTGGCTAACGATGCCGGCGCCGCCTGCCTCTCCCAGATTCAGGCCGAAATTCATGCCGCCCGGCCGGTAAACGGTGCGCAGGACCCGCTCCACCTGCTGGGCAAGCGCCATCATCTCAGTCGCGTCGGCTGCCGGAAGCGCGGCGAGCGAATCGAGGTGGCGGTACGGAACGATGAGGATATGCCCGGTCGCATAGGGAAAGGCGTTGAGGCAGAGATAGCAGGAGTGTGTCCGGACCAGGATGTGCGCGGCCTTCTCCGCTTCCTCGACCGGCATGCCTTGCTCGATCGCGTAGTCCACCGCGGCGATCATGTTGCAGAAGACGCAATCGTGATTCTCGGAGCCCGATCCCGGCCACGCGCTCAGCGCGTCCGGCACGCCTGGGCGGGAGGCTTCTTTGGCGCGGGTCACGTAGTCGTAGCGCCAGGGTGTCCACAGACGTTCCATTGGCCGGAGTATAGTTCAACCCGCTGGAAACTGCGCCCAGAAGATGCCAACCCCGTGGGACCGGCTTTGCAGAAATTCGACTTTGGGCAGCGGGGTTCCAGGCCTCTGCTGCGCCAAAGGGAATGGCGTGAAAACCCTGCGAATTTGCAGAGGGCGCGGACTATCGATACATTGACTCGGCCTGCGCGAACGTATATGCTCTCTATAAGCCACTGCGTGTGGGATCCAAGTGCAGCAGCTCCTATGTAAGATTTCTCATTCCTGCCTGCCGAAGCTGATTCGGGGAACAACCAGCGCGTCAATCTCAGGACCGTTGTTTGACACCCGCAACGCAGGCCGAATGGAATGAATCTTGGATTCCGGAGTAACGCACCAATGACCGTAGAAGTCCATAATCCTGAGCAAACCGAGAGTAAACCCCTGAACACCGAACTGGAAACCCTAGCGCCCGAAATGACAGCGGAGCCTACCGACCTGTCCCTTGAATCCAACCCAACGCGTCAGACCTCCGATGATGCCGGACACCCGCTGGACAGCATTTCTGCGTCCAGCAGCGAACAGCCGAATGCAGGCGCAAGCCCTGGCTCCGCGAGTTCGCAGTCTGAACCGGACTACGACGCAGCGGACTTTGCCGCCGCCCTGGCGAACTTCGACCGGGAGCAGGCCGCCGAGACCGCGGCAGCCCAGAACCTGACCGCCGAAGAGGTGGTCGTCACGGGCACCGTGGTGAAGGTCACCGACAAGCACGTTGTCGTGGACATCGGCCTGAAGTCCGAAGGTCTGATTCCGTTGGAGCAGGTCGTCGATCTGCAGGGCAACTCCAAATTCCAGGTCGGCGATTCAGTCGACGTGGTGGTTGAGCGCGAGGAACCCGAGGGCGGCTACCTGGTCAGCCACGAGAAGGCGCTGCGCCACAAGATCTGGGACAAGCTGGAAAAGGCCGCGAATGACAAGGTGCCGGTAAAGGGCCTGGTCGTGAGCCGAGTGAAGGGCGGATTGACCGTCGACATCGGCATCAAGGCATTCCTGCCGGGCTCGCAGATTGAAGTTCGCCCGGTACGCAACCTCGACGGCTACATTGGCACGGAGATCGAAGTCCGGGTCATCAAGCTGAACAAGAAGCGCGGCAATGTCGTGATCAGCCGCAAAGAAATCCTGGAAGAGGAACAGAACGCCAAGAAGTCCGTAACGCTCGCCACCCTGGAAGAGGGTAGCGTGCTGACCGGGACGGTGAAGAACCTGACCGACTACGGTGCGTTTGTGGACCTGGGCGGTCTGGACGGACTGCTCCACATCACCGACATGAGCTGGGGTCGGCTGACTCATCCGCGCGACCTGGTCAATGTTGGCGACGAGATCCAGGTGAAGGTGCTGAAGTTCGACAAGGAAAAGCAGCGTGTTTCCCTTGGATTCAAGCAGTTGACGCCTGACCCATGGCTCGACGCGACAGAGCGCTACCCGATTGGGGCGCAGGTTCGCGGCCGCGTCCTGTCGGTCACCGATTACGGCGCGTTTGTTGAGCTGGAACAGGGTATCGAAGGCCTGGTCCACGTTTCCGAAATGACCTGGTCGAAGCGGATGAAGCACCCGTCGAAGATGGTCAAGCCGGGCGACGAGGTCGACACGATCATCCTCAGCGTCAACCCGAACGACCGCCGCATCTCGCTGGGTATGAAGCAGCTCCAGGAAAACCCCTGGGAGCAGCTCGAGGACAAGTACCCGATCGGCGCCATCATCGAGGGACGGGTTCGCAACCTGACCGACTTCGGAGCCTTCATCGAGATCGAAGACGGTATCGACGGCCTCGTCCATGTCTCGAACCTGAGCTGGACCAAACGCATCAAGCACCCCTCCGAAGTCCTGAAGAAGGGCGAGAAGGTTCGCGCGATCGTGCTGGGCGTAGAGCCGGAAAACCGGCGCCTGTCGCTGGGCGTCAAGCAGCTGCAACCGGATGTGTGGGATACGTTCTTCGCACAGCACCGGGTTGGCGACGTCATCAAGGGCAAGATTCTGCGGACGGCACAGTTCGGCGCCTTCGTTGAGATTGCTGAGGGCGTTGAGGGACTCTGCCACGTATCCGAGGCGGTCGACCAGAACCACCAGCCTGTGAAGCTTGACGTGGACTCAGAGCACGAGTTCAAGATCGTCAAGATGAACCAGGAAGAGAAGAAGGTCGGCCTGAGCATCCGCGCGGTTGGCGAAGAGGCAAGCCGAGCCGAGGTGGAGAGCTACAAGGAACGCAACGATAAGGACCACAAGGACCATAAGAGCTCTTCCTCGTCGAGCAGCACCACGCTAGGCGACCTGATCAACTGGAAGCGCTCCGAACGGGAATAAGTTCGAAGGGTCCTCCGCAAAAGAACAGAAGCAAAGCAATCGGCCTTCCCCAAGCGGGAAGGCCGATTTGCTTTGGCTTGAATGCTGGGCTCCGGGGGCCTTGGAGGAGTGGGGTGGGAGTAGCTACGTGGTTGCAGCACGGCAAACGGCACGCCACGTGGTTCCAGCACGGCAGACGGCACGCCACCCGGCTCTTCGCAAGAGTCGACGCAGGAAGGCCGGGGAGTACAAGGAGGATGGGGTGGGAGGTGGATGCAGGCCAACTGCTTCGGCTTGCTGTGAGCGGAGCTTAGATCGCGCGGCTCATGCGGTCTTCCGCCATCTGGGCCGGGAACGGGGTGACCATCTTGAGGGA
>DASYEU010000086.1:0-23480 GCA_036498865.1 Acidobacteriaceae bacterium
GAAGCACAACGTCATCTCGAATGCGAGCTGCACGACGAACTGCCTCGCACCGGTGGTGAAGGTGCTGAACGATACGTTCGGCATTGCCAGCGGCATCATGACCACGATCCACAGCTACACCAACGACCAGGTGATCCTGGATACGCCGCACAAGGACCTGCGCCGCGCACGCGCTGCCGCTCTGAGCATGATTCCGAGCTCGACGGGCGCCGCCAAGGCCCTGAAGCTGGTGATCCCGGAGATGGCCGGCAAGCTGGACGGTTTCGCGATCCGCGTCCCGACCCCGAACGTTTCGGTCGTCGACCTGACGTTTGTGGCGGAGAAGCCGATCACGGTGGAGACGATCAACGCCGCGATCAAGGCTGCGGCGGAAGGTCCTCTGAAAGGCATCCTGGGCTACACCGATGAAGAGCTGGTGAGCTCGGACTTCAAGGGCAACCCGCTGTCGAGCATCTTCGACTCTAAGCTGACCAAGGTCGTCGGAACCACCGGCAAGGTTATCGCGTGGTACGACAACGAGTGGGGCTATTCGAACCGGGTGAAGGATTTGATCCTGTTCCTGGTGAAGAAGGGCCTGTAAGCGATTTCGCAACTCAAGGCGCCCGATGCGAATGTTCGCGTCGGGCGCTGCTGTTTTAATCGCTCATTTGGGGATGACGATCTGGGGTATGGCGTTCCAGCCGCGGAGGGTGAGGGCGGCGCGGCCGGCAGCGGCGTTGGCGGGGTATTCGATTTCGACTGTGCGGGTTTCGCCGGGCAGCAGCGAGAGATAGTTGTCAGAGTAGTAGGCCGGCAGGATGCGGGCCTTGGTCTGGGCGTCGATGAGGGTGAGCTTGTTCTCCAGACTCGCGACGGCGGCGGAGTTGGTGAGTTGGACGGTGAGGTGCACGGAGTCTGCGGCGGTTGTTGCGGTTGCCACGGCTTTGAGCTGCGTGGGGGCAAGCCGGGTGAGTTCCCGATAGGATGACGGCCTGGCGCCGAGCCAGTAGAGGTTCTGCGAAACCAGGGCTCCCGCGGAATCGCGCAACTCGAGTGCGACGAGCACCATGCCCTTGTCGAGGAATGGGGAGAGATTCAACTGCAGGCTGGGCACGGCTGAGTCGGCGGCGACGTCTTTGCGGTCGGTGGCTTGTGCGAGGAGCGCGTTTGCGAGCGAGTAGATGCGGGCGCTGACGGTGAGGGCGGTGCGCGGTGTGGTGGTGGTGTTGACGATGTCGACGTGGTAGTTCGCGAGGTTGAGCTGGATGTGCAGCGGTTCGCAGGCTTTCTTGACGCCGTAGTACGAGGCTTGCGTGTCGTAGTCGGAGCTGAGGATTTGCCACATGGTGCTGGGCCAGGCGGGCTGCGTCATCCACAGGAGACGGCCGCTGTTGGGCGACCAGAGGTTGGCGTTCATGCCTTCGAAGATGGCACGGTGGTCGACGTAGTTCAGCATTTGAGCTTTGCGTTCGAAGTCTTCGAGGCTGGTGGGCGCGCCGAACTCGGTGGCGATCTCGGCCATGAAGGGAGCGACGTCGCCGTTCCCGCTCTGGTGCCAGTCGTGATAGGCCCAGGCGTCGCCGATGGGCCATTGATCTTGTTTGGCGATGGCGCTCTGAAAGGACTCGAGCGTGGACATGGAGGGCGTTCCGGTTTCGACCGAGAAGCCGCGATTGAGGCGGGTGTAATACTGCGCGGGATCCTGATAGCGGTAGGGGCCGCTGCCCTGCAGATTCACCGCGTTGGAACTGGGTGAGTAGTAGCGCGTGCCGTCCAGCGTGCGCACCAGGTTGTCGAGGCCCAGGTTGAGGATGGGTTGCGGCACGCCTTCGTTGCGGCCACACCAGAGGGCGATGGATGGATGGTTGCGGAAGTGCTGAATGGTGTCGGCGGCGTTGGCGAGGAAGAGGGCTGGATCTTCGGCTTCGATGTTGTAGTTCTGGGTCGACTCCCAGAAGTCGTTCCAGACGAGCATGCCGTACTCGTCGGCGAGATTGTAGAAGGTTTCCTCGGTGCTCTGGCCGAGCCAGTTGCGAATGATGTTGAGGCCGGCGTCGCGATGGAGGCGGAAGAACGGCTCGAGGTGGGTGCGGGAGACACGCTTGCGGGCGTCGTCCATGCCCCAGTTGCCGCCGCGCGCTGCGATGCGAACACCGTTGACGCGCAGGACGAGGTACGGGGCGGCGCGCGAGTCAGAGAGAGGCTGGATCGCGGGGGAGCTCTCGGCTCCGGCTGCGAGGGATGCGACGTGGGAGTAGGTGGTGGCGCGGCGATCCTCGGAAAGGGAAAGGGGGAGGCTGGCGGCTTCGGCTTCGGGGAGCGGAATTTCGCGCATGCCTTCGTGGCTGACATCGACCACGGGAACGGGGATGCCGCGCGCGGCTGTGGGGGAATACTCGACGCGGCGGAGGTGGCCAGTGCTGTCGAGGAGGCTGAGCTCGTAGGTGATTTCGCGAATGCCGAAGCGAACGTCTTTGGTGTCGGAGATGGCGCTGCCGGTTTGGGCGGCGAGTTTGAGGTGGTAGAGCTCGGGGTTGCCGTATCCGTTCGGCCACCATAGACGCGGGTGTTGCAGGTTGAGCTGGGGAAACTCTGCTGGAGTGAGTTTCACGATGCTGTCGCCGTGCGGGAGGGTCACGGTCTTGCGTACGGTGACTTGCTCGATGGATGCGACGAGTGTGGCGCGTAACGGGGTGGAGGAGAGATTGGTAACTGGAACGGTGACTTCGATGGCGGCCTGAGTTGTGTCGTGGTTGTGGAACGAGGTGATGACCTGCGCATCGCCGAGTTTTAGGCTGCGGGTGATATGCAGCGTGACGGGTTGCCAGATGCCGCTGTCGCGATCGCGGATTGCGGGCATCCAGTCCCAGCCTTCTGTGGCGAGGAAGGTGGGGCCGTCGAGTTCCATGGAGCCGCCGTTTTCGCCGGGGCCGGCGAGGATGGATTGTTCCTGTGGGATGCCGGGGTGCGGGGGCGGGGAGATGCGAACGGCGAGCACATTCTTCTTTCCGGGTTTGAGGCTGGAGGTGACGTCGAAGGTGCCGCGGCGGAATGCGCCTTTCATGGTGCCGAGCAGTTTGCCGTTGAGCCAAATGGAGGCCGCGTAGTTGATTCCCTGAAACGTCAGCTCCGCGCGGGAGTTTGCGGAGAGGGCCGACGCGGGGACTGTGAACTCGTTGCGGTACCAGTAGTCCTGTTTGTTGAGGGACTCGGGGATGGCGAGATTGTTGAGGCCATAGTCGGGGTCAGCGTAGACGCCGTCGTCGATCATGGTGGTGAGTACGGTGCCGGGGACGGTTGCACGCATCCATGTCGCAGCGTTGAACGCGGCGGTGCTGAGATGTGCGCCGTCGGTGTTCACTCTGGGCGCTTCGCGCAGTGTCCAGCCCTCGGAGAGCGTCCATTCGCCGGCGGAGGTTGGTGTGAGAGAAGGCCCGGGGGACGGGCGCTTGATTGCTACGGGCTGGGAGAATGGGGCGCGCGAGTGCGGGATGGTCGCGGGATCCTGAGGGGCGCGGTAGCCGGTCTGGCCGCGCGTTTGGAGTGGCCACGGCTTCGAGGCTTCCTCAAACTCCGCCATGGCGAAGTTTGGCGGTGCGAGGGAGAGTTGCCTGGCTTCCGCCTCGGACAGCGCACGGCGGAGCACGGTGAACGACGCGACGTGACCGCCAAAGTGACGGCTGATTCCAGGTTGTGCCGACGGCGCCATCAGCAGGGAAGGGGCGATATGGAATGGCGTGATTGGCCCGGCGGCGACGGTCTTGCCGTCGAGGGAGATTCGGGCCGTGGCGCCATCGAAGGTTGCTGCGATGAGATGCCACTCTGTGGGTGGGAGGAGCGCGGGGCCGGAGATTTCGTTGCCGCCGCCCATCCAGAGCATGAGTTTGCTGCTGTCGATGGCGAGATAGCGGGAGTGCTCGGCGGTGGGACTGCCGATGCCGGCGACGAGTTGGAGGGAGCCGGTTGGCTCGGCTGGCTTGACCCAGCAGTAGATCGACCAGGCCGCGTTCGCGAGCAGGATGGGGTCGCGCGCGTCGGGGATTGTCCTGGTGAGGCCGGGCCCGTCCGGGAGAAAAAATCCGTTGTATGGGCCGAACTGGAGAGGGTCCGTGAGGGGCTTGGCGGGCTGGCCCTGCGCGTTGCCGGCCCATAGCGAGAGGGCGATGACGGTCGCCCACGCGAATCTGCGTTCGAGAAACATGGTGGAGAGTATAGATGTTGGAGGAGGGATGTCGGCCTCTGCTGGGTTACAGTTTGAAAGGAACGCGACCGCGAACGGAGTTGCATCCTTGGCTGATTCGATCGTCACGCAGGATGGAGTGGAGCAGCCGCGATGGGTTGATTGGCTCGATGGGGCGCCGGGTGTGGCGCTGGCTCTGGTGTGGGGATTTGCGGAGGGCACTCTATTTTTTGTGGTGCCCGATGTCTTGATTTCACTGGCGGCGCTGATGAGGCCGCGACGAGCGTGGCGGCATTTGCTCGCAGCGATTTTTGGTGCGGTGCTCGGAGGAGGGCTTCTGTTCCACTGGGCCGAGAGCAGCCCGGCGAGTGCGCAGCGTGCCGTGGGGCAGGTTCCGTTTGTTACGACTCGGATGTTCGACCACGTGCGTGAGGGCTACCGCGCGCATGGGATGGGTGCGGTGTATCGCGGACCGCTCACCGGGACTCCGTACAAGATTTACGCGGTGGAGGCGCCGGAGTTTGTAGGGCGCACGGCGTTTTTGCTGGCCACGGTTCCTGCCCGGGGAGAACGATTTCTGCTGGTGTGGATTGTGTTTGCCGTTGCGGGCGCGGCGCTTCGGCGATACCTTGGACGCACGCCTTCGCACATCGCGCCTCGGCACGCGGCTTTCTGGGTTCTCTTCTATGCGTTTTACTGGAGCAGGATCGCACTTGAACGTTGACCGGTTCGACGTCGCTCTTCGAACGGTAAGGACGATATGCCGAGCATCTACGGCCTGAAGCCGGGGTTCCAGAATTTGCTGAGACCGATGGTGAACGGACTCGCACGCGCAGGTGTCAGCGCGAATCAAGTGACGCTCACGGGACTGCTGCTCTCGGGGATTGCCGGGGGGCTGATCGCGTGGACGCGCGGCGGACGAGTGCTGCTGGTGCTGCCCGCGGCGTTGTTCGTCCGAATGGCACTGAACGCGATGGATGGAATGCTGGCCCGCGAGCATGGCCAGAAGACTTCGCTGGGCGCGCTGCTAAATGAGTTGAGCGACGTTATCGCAGATACGAGCCTGTATCTGCCGCTGGCGCTGGTGCCGGGATTTACGCCTGCGCTGGTGGTTGGCGTTGTGGTGCTGTCGATCCTTACGGAGATGACCGGCGTGATCGCGGTGCAGATTGGCGCCTCGCGGCGGTACGACGGTCCGCTGGGCAAGAGCGATCGTGCGTTCGTCTTCGGGCTGCTGGGCTTGCTGCTGGGTCTTCGTGTGCCGGTTGAGCGCGCGATCCCGACGGTGCTTGTGGTGATGATTGTGCTGTTGATGGTGACCATCGTGAATCGGTCGCGGCGGGCGTTGCAGGAAATGTCTACGGGAGATGCGAAGCGATGAGTGTCCGCATCCATCCCCTCGCGAGCATTCTGGCGGCTGTGGCGCGCGGCATCAGCGGAGTGCAGGTGCGGTGGCAAGGCTGCCGGCCGGAGGTGAAGCAGCGCATCTACTTCGCGAATCACACCAGCCATCTGGATTTCGTGGTGTTGTGGTCGGCCCTGCCGGGCGAGGTGCGGGCGAGGACTCGGCCGGTGGCGGCAAAAGACTATTGGGCGAAGGGCGTGCGGGCCTACCTGGCGCAGAACGTTTTTCGCGCGGTGCTGGTTCGACGCGGCCAGAAAGGACAGGTCGCGACCGCCGAACAGGTGCGCGCGGAGGCAGTGGATGTGATCGATCGGCTGGCCGAGGCGATGGGTGATGCCGACTCGCTAATCTTTTTTCCGGAGGGAACGCGCGGGACGGGCGAGACGATGGCGCCGTTTCGCAGCGGGCTTTATTACCTTGCGAAGAAGAGGCCCGACGTTGAACTGGTGCCGGTATATCTTGAGAACCTGTACCGGATTCTGCCGAAGGGGGAACTGCTGCCTGTGCCGCTGGTGAGCCTGCTGACGTTCGGAGAGCCGATGCATCTTGGAGAAGGTGAAGCGAAACAGGAGTTTCTGGATCGAGCCGGCGCAGCGGTGAGCGCGCTGCGCAGGAAGGTGCAAGCGTGACGCTGAGTACGACAGGCGTTCCAGCCGCGGCGATTGGCTGGCTCACTCGTGGAAAGGATCCGCAGCTGACCTGGCTGTTCTGCGGCGTGCTGGGCGTCCTGGTGCTGGCGAGTGCGATCGGCGCTGTCCTTAAACGAACCGCGAAGAACGATGCAGCGCGCGCGACGATTGAGAATCTGAATGCGAGAACCCGCGCTTGGTGGAAGATGTGCGCGATCTTCGCGGTCACTTTGCTGGTCGGGCGCATCGGCTCGCTGGTGCTGTTCGGGCTGCTCTCGCTGCTGGCGCTGCGCGAGTATATTACCCTGATGCCGACGCGGCGCGGGGATCATCGCACGCTGGTGTGGACGTTCTTCTTCATTGCTCCGCTGCAGTACTACCTGATCGGGATCCGCTGGTACGGGTTCTTCGCCATCATGGTTCCGGCGATGGCGTTCCTCTTCATTCCCACGCGAATTGCGCTGTCGGGCGATACGCAGTGCTTCCTCGAGCGCGCTGCGAAGATTCAATTCGGAATCATGATCTGCCTGTACTGCCTAAGCTATGCACCCGCGCTGCTGATGCTGTCGATCCCTGGATTCGAAGGGCGGGACGCGCGATTGCTGTTGTACCTGGTGGTGGTGGTGCAGTTAACCGACGTGATGAAGTATGTGTGGGGGAAGCTATTTGGCAGGCACAAGATCGTGCCGCTGGTGAGCCCGAACAAGACCTGGGAGGGATTTGTCGGAGGCGTGCTTTCGGCAACGGCTGTGGGTGCGGCGCTGTGGTGGGCAACTCCGTTTACGCCGCTGCAGTCGGCCGGAATGTCGCTGATGATTGCGTTGCTAGGAGCGGCGGGCGGTCTGGTGATGAGCGCGATCAAGCGCGACGCGGGAGTGAAGGACTTCGGCACGATGATTGAAGGCCACGGGGGCATTCTCGACCGCATTGATTCGCTGTGCTTTGCGGCGCCGATCTTTTTCCATCTCGTTCGCTATTATTTCGTCCCGTAATCAGCCGAGAAGAGCGGGCTTCCGATTTCCCATCGCTTTTTGAAGTGCTGGGCTATGATGGGGATGCCGAATGCAAGGAGACAGGCAAAGATGGATTCGTCAGTGATTGGGCTTCTGGAGCGGTATGGCTGGATCGTCGCGGTTCTTCTGATTGTGTTGTTTCACAAAGCGGTCCTGAGAGTTTTCTGCGGGACGGTCATCGTCTCGAAAGACGAAATCGGCATTGTGAATAAAAAGTGGGTACTGTTCGGCAAGAACCGTACCCTTCCTGACGGCTCGATCATCGCGCTGAGCGGAGAGGCTGGTCTGCAAGCGGACACGCTGGCACCGGGAATCCACTTTGGGTTGTGGGCGTGGCAGTACACCGTCTACAAGGCACCCTTCACTACCATCGATCGAGGCCATATCGGCATTGTCGAGGCGCGCGATGGGCGACCACTTTCGGGTGGGCGCGTGCTGGCGAAGACGGTGGAGTGCAATGCGTTCCAGGATGCGCGCAGGTTTTTGACGGGCGGTGGCGAGCGCGGACCGCAGATCTCGATCATCCCTCCGGGAACGTATCGCATCAATTCGGCGCTGTTCAACATTTCGACCGAGGACGTGCTTGAGATCCCGGACAATATGGTCGGCGTGGTGACGACGAAAGACGGCAAACCGCTGGCCACCGGAGAAATCGCCGGCGGGGAAGTTATTGGCCACAATATGTATCAGGATGCCGAGGCCTTCATTACGGCTGGTGGTTTCAAGGGATTGCAGGAGCAAGTCGTCCTGGCCGGCCGGTACTTCATCAATCCGCGCTTCGCGACCGTAGAAATCCAACCCATGACGAACGTTCCCATCGCCAACGTTGGCGTTGTGATTGCCTATGTGGGTGAAGAGGGCAAGGACCTATCAGGCGATACGTTCAAGCATGGCAACCTGGTCAGCCGTGGTCAGAAGGGCGTGTGGTACGACCCGCTCGATCCGGGTAAATACCCGATCAATCCGTTTACCCACAAGGTCGAACTCGTACCGACGGCGAACATTGTGCTGAACTGGGCTACTGGAAAGTCTGAAGCGCACAAGCTGGATGAGAAGCTTTCTACGATTACCGTGCGATCATCCGATGGCTTCACCTTCAATCTGGATGTGAGCCAGATCATCCACATTCCGCGGAACGATGCGCCGAAGGTGATTGCGCGGTTCGGGACGATGGCGAACCTTGTGACGCAGGTGCTCGAGCCGACCATCGGGAACTATTTCCGCAACGCGGCGCAGACGTCCGATGTGATCGAGTTCCTTCGTCATCGCAGCGAACGCCAAGCTGAGGCGAAGGCCGCAATCAGTGCGGCTCTGACTGAGTACAACGTCAACGCGATTGACACGCTTATCGGGGACATAACTCCGCCGGAAGCGCTGATGAAGACGCTGACCGACCGCAAGATTGCAGAACAGGAACAGGTGACGTACAAGACGCAGCAACTGGCCGAGGAAACTCGTAAGGATCTCCAGCAGGCGCGCGCCATGGCCGATACGCAGGCCAAGGTGGTCGACTCCGAGCGCAGTGTTTCCATCGCCGACTTCACGGCGCAGGCTTCGGTGAAGCGAGCAGAAGGCGAGGCCAAGTCGCGGATCATCGGCGCCGAAGCGGACGCGAGGTCCAAGACGATCAACGCCGAGGCGGACGGCAATGTGATCACCACCGTCGGCAACGCCGAGGCTGAGAAGACCAAGGCCGTCGGAACGGCGGAGGCGGACGTCATCAAGCTGAAGATCGACTCGATGGAGTCCGGGAACTACGCGCTGGTGCAGGTGATGCAGGCGTTGGCGCAGAACAAGGTTCAACTGGTTCCGCAGGTGGTTGCAGGCGGGGGCGGAAGCCAGGGAGGCACGCTGGTCGATGTGCTGCTGGCGAATCTGATTCGCGATGGGATCAAGTCCGGCAACGGTGCTGTGATCCTTCCGCCGATTGAAGAGAAATAACCTGGAGCCGGCCTGGCAGCGTTCCCTCTTGCATAGGGGGAACGCTGCTTGCCGGGTAGCTGACTCGATGGTCTACTGCCGAGGCGCGAAGGCCCAGGCGTGCCCTGTGTAGAAGTTGACGACCGAGCAGCAGAGAATTGCAAGTGCATTCGCGACCAGTAGCGGCAAGTGCGCGCGGTGAACGAAGACTCGCATCAACGACAGGTTACCAACCATCGACACAAGCCCATTGGAGAGATGAAAGCGTACGATCTGCCTGAGCAGCGCAGAGTCGTTCCGGCGGTCGCGCCAGGTGATGCGCGTGTGCCACATGAAATTATGCAGCAGGGTGGTTTCGATGGCGACGGCTGTCGCGCAAAGATAGTGTTTCGGTGCGATGTGGTTGAGCAGTGCAAGCACTGCGAGTTGTACGACCATGCCTGCTGCTCCGACCAGATTGAACGTGCCCCAGCGGAGGATTGGATTCATGGCAGCGGCTCCTGGCGATAGAGTTCTGCCGTATGACGCAGGGTCACTTGAATGGCCATGACCATCATGCCGACTGCAGCAATGGCTCCGCCGACATCGAACAGCAGAAGCTTGTGGCCGAAGAGCGTTGCGTAGGGATTGCGCAGTAAGGCCAGGTTGCCAAGGATCAGGAGGATGCGAATCTCTGTGGGGCCAAAGAGCCCCTGTGAAAGTTGGAAGCAAGATAAGGTGTAGGTGGCCAGGAAGCTCTCGCAGGTGAGTACGAGAAATGTCACCAGCATTGCGATTGCTGTTTGCCAGTGCAGTACGCCGGAGCAGCCGAGGCCAAGCATCAGCGCGGTTGCGCCGAACACATCCACCATGTGGTCCACGTAGAAACCGTAGCGTGGACGCTGCTGCTGTCGCACCCGGGCGAGCGTCCCATCCAGGCTATCGCCCAACCAGTTCAGGACGATGCACGCGATGACGAGCAGCAAGGCTCGGCGGTCGAAGCGCGACAGCCAGTACAAGACGCCTGCAGCGATCTGCGACGCAAGACCGAGCAGCGTGAGTTGGTCCGACGTGAGCCACGCGGGCGCATGTTCGGCCATCCAGACAAGTGCGCGCTTCTCAGCCGATGCAGTGAGCGATTCATTGACGCGGCGGGCTGAAATGAAGGTTGCCGCATCCTTCACAGGAGTTGTGGTTGCCATGGTGTTGTCGTCCTTTCGAGTTGTTGCTGTCAGCGAATCACTGGGGGCGTCGAAGCGCATCGCGGGTCGCTCGCAGGGTGAATTCAAGCGACTCGCGGGGAACGCTTTCGACAAAGGGCCGAACCGCCCATCCAAGGCCGGTTGGAATGGAGCGGCTGAGCGAGATGGACTCGACCTGCATGTAGAGGCCACCGTCTCGCTCCTCGTAACTCCAGTAGGTATTCTGTCGCCACAGAAAACCATGCTCGTCGCTGGCATTCAACGCATGCTCCTTCGCGGTGCCGGGCGAGTCAATTTCGGAGATCTGAGTACTCCGGGACGAACTGTACCCGTGGCGAGGGTCGAGTTGCCCGAAGACGACGTCGTAGGTGGTATCCATCACCACCGTCAGCACGTGCTTCTGCCGGACGCGCATCGTTGCCTGGAAGCGATCTCCCTGCTGCCGCAGCACCCGCGCCCGTAGCACTTGTGGCGCGAAGTATCGCGGATAGTCGCCAAAGTTCTTCATCAGGCGCTCGAACTCCGCGGCCGTGGCTCCGGGGACAAAGGCTGTTCCGCGCCAGTGGCGCAGCATTGCACCGGGGATCTCAGGCTTGCCGGATGGGACGACCTCCTCGATGAGCAGATCTCCGTGACGCAGCTGTTCCTCGTTCGTGGTACTCGACCCCGGGGGGGCAAGGAACGCAGTCTTGGACCGATGCTGCTCTGCGAGTCGCGTCTCGACCGCCGACGCGTATGAACTGAATGCAGCGATTGCTGCCTGCGAGGGTTCAGCCCCAGCGGCAGAGGCGGCAGTCGCAACGAATAAGAGCCCGATGAGAAGAATCCGGGTTGGCGAATTGAAGATCGTACGTGGTTCCATAGGTTCAACTTTGCTCTATGCTTGCCGGCGTAGCAATGCTATAGACCTCATCCGTATCTCACCTGGCAAGCCATTGCGGGACAATGGGTTAGCCGGAGTTCTATATTTCATGGATCGGCTCCCTCTGATAGGTTTAGGGGGAGGAACGGTGCGATGAAGGCGGCAAAGCGGATGGCGTTGATCGTGGTAGCGGCGGGAGTTGCGCTCTACGTAGTTCTCTGCGGAGCGGTCTTTGCTTTCCAGAGGAGCTTGCTCTACTTCCCGCAGGGCATGTCGAGGACTGCGGACGGCACCACGATGATATCGCTGCCCGTTGGGGCGGAGACGGTGCAGGTATCTCTTCGTGCGAGTGCAGGTCCTGATGCCGTTCTCTACTTCGGAGGGAATGCGGAGGATGTTGCCCAGAGCTTGCCCGACTTCGCCGCTGAATTTCCCGGGACGGCTATCTACCTGCTGCATTATCCGGGTTACGGTGGCAGCTCGGGCAGCCCGTCGCAGAAGTCGATCTTCGCCGCCGGGCTGGCGCTCTACGATCGGGTACACGCGGAACATCCGAATATCCTTGTCATCGGCCGCAGCCTTGGCAGCGGTGTTGCGGTCTGGATCGCAAGTCAGCGCCCGGTTGTGCGCGTTGTGCTTGTCACACCCTACGACAGTCTTGCCGATGCCGCTGCCCGGCAGTATCCCTTTCTGCCAGTGCGCTGGATGTTAGTCGATAAATTTGAGTCGTGGCGATACGCTCCGCAGGTGACGGCTCCGACCCGGCTCATCGTGGCAGCGGACGACGAGATCATTCCGCGCTCGAGTTCGGACCGGCTGCGCACGCGCTTCCGCGGCGACAATGTGTCCTATGTTGTCCTGCCCGATGTTGGCCACAACACCATTCAGGAGAGCCCGGATTACTGGAGACTCCTCAATTCTGAATAGCCCAGGTGTTGGATGATGCGTGGGCCCTGTTGGCCGGTGCCCGTTCCCATTCGCTTACACTGAATACGCGATGCCGAAGTCCACTACAGCCCGGCTCTACCGCTTCGGAGTGTTTGAGGCCGATCCGTCGCTAGGTGAGTTGCGCCGCCAGGGTGTACGGATCAAACTCAACGCGCAGCCCTTCCAGGTGCTGTCCCTGCTGCTGGAGCGCCCCGGCGAGTTGCTGACGCGCGAGGAAATCTCTCGCGAGTTATGGCCCGATGGCACTTTTGTTGACTACGAACATGGGGTGAACTCAGCCGTCAATCGCATTCGCGAGGCGCTGGGCGATACAGCGGGCAATCCGCGATTCGTTGAAACGCTGGCGCGGCGAGGCTATCGCTTTGTGGCTCCGGTGGAGAGGATCGGAGTGGCGGACGATCCGCCGCCGAGCGAACCGACGCCGCGCATCGAAGAACAGCGGAGCGCGCCGCCCGCCGAGCTAGAAGCAGCGCTCCTCGATGGAATTCTCGCCTCGCCGCATGAGCTTCCAAAGACGTCGCACCCGGTTGTGCAGACACTGTTTGTGCTGCTGCAGGCGATGTATCTGGCGTTCTATGTTGGAGCGCTCGCCAACCTGGCGGAGATTGAAGATCTTCTGTCTCCGCTGTCGAGGGCGGGCCAGATTCTTACTGTGATCACCGTAACGGCGGCAATTCTGATTCCGGTGCGGGCATTCGTCATCTCGCTGGTGCTTTTTCATGCACCGCGGGCGCGTCAAAAGTTTATGACCATGTGGCCGTTCCTGCTGCTGTTCGATGAACTGTGGTCGCTATCGCCATTCCTGCTACTGCATCACATCAACTTCGGGCTCGCGCTGTCCTGCACGGCACTGCTTGTCTACTCTCCGTTTGCTCAGCGGTCCCTGGTATTGATGGGGGCGGGCCAGGCTAATCACGGCCCCTCGGCCTAAGGCGCTCCGCATTCGGGACGCTACGGGGTCTCTACGAAGCGATAGCCGAAGTTGGCGTCGGTGAGCAGATAGCGTGGATTCGATGGATCATCCTCGAGCTTTTTGCGAAGCTGGTGCACGAAGGTCCGTAGATAATCCAATTCGTCGGAGTGTTCGGGCCCCCACACGGAATTCAGAAGGCGAGAGTGAGAGACGGGGCGTCCGGCGAACGTCATGAGCTGATAGGTAAGTTTGAATTCCTTGGGAGTCAGGTGAACCGGCCGGTTCGCCTTCTTGGTTGTGCGACGGACCGGATCCAGCTCGATGTCGCCAACGCGGAGCACGGAGGCAATCTCTTCCTGTCGTAGATCGGGCGTTCGCGCTGCCCGCATTGCCGCGCGAATCCGAGCGATCAGTTCGCGCAGCTGAAACGGCTTGGTGATGTAGTCATCCGCGCCGGCGTCGAACGCGTCCACCTTGTCGTCCTCCGCGTCGCGCACAGTCAGCATCAGAATGGGAACGCGAGGATGCAGCCGCCGCATGATCTTGCAGGTCTCGATGCCGTTCATGCCCGGCATGTTGATGTCGAGCAAGACAGCGTCAAAGGCGGTTTCGCAAGTCAGCGTCAGTGCTTCTTCGCCGCGAGCGGCCTCCATCGTCCGGAAGCCAAACCCGCTCAATGTCCTTTGCAGGACGCGCCGGATCGACGACTCGTCATCCACAACCAAAATCAGCCCAGATTCCATGACCATCCGTTTCCTGAGAAGTAATGAACTGTCATTCAAACGAGATTGACGATGGGGCGGGCGCTTTCGTTGAAGGCAAAACACCACACCCCGCATCTGCGATGATGCTCGTTCACAACTTACTGCCCTGAGGCGGTGGCAATCTGCCGGCTGTCTTCCGGCGTTCCTGCGAGCTGGTCGTACCGCCTTGCTTGGCCTGCGGCATTTTCTGCCTGGTACAAATACGATTCGTAGAGATACTGTGCCGAATCGACCGGGCGCGGATACTTTTGCGTCAGGCCTGCATTCACCTGGGCACGCCGATCACGTTCCACCTTCTGGGCCTCAGCTTTAGCGCGATAGTCGGTTTCGCGCTGACGAAGGTATCCGGCGACCTGCCGGTACTGTTCACTGCTGTGCGCGGTCTTCATCATGCTGTGCAACTCAGGCGCAGAGGCCATGCTGGTCGTCTGCGCCGCGGACTGTGCCATTCCAGCAACGGGAAAGGCGAGTGAAAGGGTCGCAATAAAAATTATGGCTCGGCTCATTGGATGGAATCTCCTTGGGTCACGGTTCGGATTTTTTGCAAAAGGGACACGGCACCCCGATCGCAGGCACGAAATCGCGCGCGAGGCCGCGAACGACTGCGCCCAGCTAGAGTGCAGGTTGGTGACGGCATGAGAGACATGCTCGCGATGCGTTCAGTCGCATCGCGCACATTTTTCAAGAGCAGATTGCCGATTCGCCGGCTTACTGTGTGCGACCAGACTCGGCAACATTCTTAACCCATTCACGATGAGAAAACGGGCGACGCGCAGAGGTACAGGAGCAAACGTAGGGTCACTTGTGGAATCGTTGGGACCCTTTACCAGAGAGAGGGCTCTGATATCTGGTAAGGAAACTATGCCAAAACTAAGGAGGGATTGAAAGAAGATATTTGTAACAAATTGTAAACGTAATTATACGGTTCCCTGATAAATCCTTCATCTGCAACTAAATAAGGAACAAATAGGGAGAGTCCAGGAAGCCTCGGTAGGCATCAGGGAAAGATCAGATTTCGCCATGCCAGCCTGAACGCATATTGCAGAAGATGCGCCGCCACCACAGAGCCGCTGGGTGCGGCCGCACGATGGATGCCCGAGGCTTACGAGGTGAACGCCGAGGACGCAATGCCGGCCACTGGGTCCGATGGAGCCATGGGCATGTCGCGCAGACGCGCTCCAGTCGCGGCAAAGATTGCGTTG
Source organism: Acidobacteriaceae bacterium (assembly GCA_036498865.1). GTDB lineage: Bacteria > Acidobacteriota > Terriglobia > Terriglobales > Acidobacteriaceae > Edaphobacter. The sequence continues at coordinate 14,997 of DASYEU010000086.1, forward strand.
CCGACTGCGGGAGCGAGTCCTACGAGGCCGGTTTCGCCCGCTCCGGCCGAAGGCAGATCCTTGCGATCGATCAGGACGATCTCTACGTGCGGCATGTCGGAGAATCGAGGCACGCGATAGTCGGCGAGGTGCGCGTTGTGGATACACCCGTCGCTGAACTGAATTGCCTCAAAGAGCGCTCCGCCAATTCCTTGCACGACGGCGCCCATGTTCTGATTGCGGAGCCCATCCGGATTGACGACGGCTCCAGACTCCCAGGCTTGTACCACGCGTGTGATGTGGACTTTCTTGCTCGCGGAGTCGATTGCTACCTCAGCGCAGGTCGCGACCCAGCCACCTTTCTCCTGTCCGCAGGCGATGCCGAAGCCGCGCGTGGGGGTCGACTTTGCTTGTGCCCACCCGAACTTTTCACTGGCCGCTTTGAGGACTGCGATCAGTCGCTGGTCGGTGAGGTTCTTCAGCCGGAACGCAAGCGGGTCCATCTTCACGGAGTGGGCCAGCTCATCCATGAAAGACTCGCGCGCGAAATGATTCGCGGTGGAGGCGAGCCCGCGATACGAGCCTTGGCGCAGGGGAGACTTCGCCGCGTGGTACTGCGTAACCGGGTTCGGCACATGGTACGGCGTTGGCAGGCCCGCGTTGCCGGAGTTGGTGTTGATATGTTCCCACGCGGTGATGGTGCCGTCGGGCTGGACGGAGGCTTTGAGGTCCATGACCCCGGCGGGGCGCAGGTAGCCCCAGGTGAACTCCTCTTCGCGCGTCCACACCACCTTGACGGGATGGCCCGCGGTTTTGGCGAGGCGCGCCGCTTCCACCGCCGCGTCGCCGGTATGCTTGCCACCGTAGCCGCTACCCATATCGGGCTGAATGACGCGGACTTTGTCAGGGGAGAGGTGGAAGGCGGAGATGAGCTCGTCCTTCACACCGAAGGGGCGCTGCGTTCCGGTCCACACGGTCAGCTTGCCGGTGTCATCCCACTTGGCCACTGCGGCACGTGGCTCCAGCGGCGTGTGCGCGATGTACTGCACGGTGTACGACTGCGCGAGCTGGGTCGCATTGGCGTCTGTGGCCGTTGCGGCGGGCGTGTTCGCGACTTGCGAGCGTCCGCCTCCGCGGCCGGTTTCGAGGTTGTTCTTCAAGTAGTCGAAGATGTCCTTGTTGGATGGCTGCGCAGGAACGGTCCATTTGGCCTTGATCGCAGAGATGGCTTGCTCGGCGGTGTACGCGTCCGGAGCGACCAGGCCGATGAAGTCGCCGTCGCGAATGAGTTTCACGCCGGGCATCTTCTCGGCGGCTGATGTGTCGGCTGAGTCGAGCGTGGCGTTGAATCCGGTGGGGCGAAGCACTTTGCCGAACATCATTCCGGGAAGCGCGATGTCGGAGGGGTACTGATGCTTCCCGGTGACAAACGCGCGTCCGTTGGCCTTTGAGACCGGAGTGCCTGCCACCTTCCAGTCCTTTGCCGGCAGCAGCGGCACACTCGCGGAGACGGTGGTGACGAGCTTCTCGCCCTGGGTTAACTGCCCATACGTCAGGGACTGGTTCGCGTTGGGCGCGGTGATCCTGCCGTTTACGGCGACGAGGGCAGCGGCGTCGCAGCTCCACTTCTTCGCCGCCATTTCGAGCAGCGTCTGGCGCGCGGCAGCAGCCATGGTGCGCAGTCGCGGTCCCATCTGTGGCGTGGTCTGACTGCCGAAGGTACCTTGATCCCACGGAGTGAGATCCGTGTCGCCCATGACCATGGTGACGGAGTCGAATGGGACCATCAACTCTTCAGCGACGAGTTGGGCAAGGGAAGTGCGGATGTTCTGGCCCACTTCCACTTTGCCGGTGAAGACAGAGATCATGTTGTCGGCATCGATGTGGATCCATGCAGAGATTTCTTTGGGCAGATCGTGTGCGCCGAAGCCGCGGCCAGATTCCTGCGCGAGCGTGTGCTTGTCGGTGAGGCAGACGATCAATCCACCCCCGAAGAGTTGGAGAAACGTTCTGCGGTCGAGGGCGAAGTCGCGAGGAGCGTTGGCCGGTTCGGCGAGAAGGGAGTTCATCGGGCAGCTCCTTTCGCGATCGAGTGCGACGCGCGCTGAACCGCGTCGACGATGCGAGGGTAGGTTCCGCAGCGGCAGACGTTTCCGTTCATGCGGGTAATGATCTGCGCTTCGGTTGGATTGGGCAGGTCGTTCAGCAGGGCGGTGGCGCGCATGATCATTCCAGAGGTGCAATATCCGCACTGGAACGCATTCTCATCGAGAAACGCTTGCTGTACGGGGGTGAGGTTGCCGTGCTGCTCCAGGCCTTCGATGGTGGTGATCTTGCCGGCGGCGTCGGAGACCAGCGTCTGGCACGACTTGACGGCGTGGCCGTCGAGGAGGACGGTGCAGGCGCCGCATTCCCCTTCGCCACAGCCGTACTTGGTTCCGGTGAGGTTGAGGCGATTGCGCAGGACGGAGAGCAGGGTCTCGTCTGCGGGCGCAGTTACGGGGAATTTCGCGCCATTAATGTTGAGGGTGAATTCGCTCATGGAAAACTCCGTGCGGAAAGGATACGCCGGAGAGCGAACAGCCCTCAATTGGGTGGTGGGTACGACGCCCTGGGGCGGGGGAGCCTGTCTCCGTTTCAGGCTCGGTCCGAGCGGCAAGCGCGGGGTTCCGGACTTTCGCTACAATCAGAGAGCCGTAGCCCATCCATCCCGAACGGAGATTTGCCATGACCGACTCATCCGCCGTTTTCTTTCAGGCCCTCGAAGCCCGTCTCGAGAGCTACGACCTGCTCAAGCATCCCTACTACCAGGCGTGGTCGAAGGGCGAACTGACGCGCGACGATCTGCGCGAATATGCTTCCGAATACTGGCATCACGTGTCGGCGTTCCCGGCCTACCTTAGCTCGCTGCACTCGCAGTTGCCCGATGGCAAGCTGCGCCGGACGGTTCTGGAAAACCTGGCCGACGAAGAGGGCCTGGAAGACGGCGCACCGCACAGCGATCTGTGGATGGACTTCGCCCGCGGCATGGGCGCCTTCGAGGAAGAAGTCCGCGCACGGAAGATTGGGCCGGAGACGCAGTTGCTGCTCGACCACTACCGTGCGACCATGCACCTCTCGCCCGCGGCTGCTCTGGCGGCACTGTACGCGTATGAGTCGAAGGTCCCGGCCATTGCAAAGACCAAGGCTGAAGGCCTCGCAAATCACTACAACACCGATGCGGCGACACGGCGCTACTTCACCGTGCACACCACAGCCGATGTGCATCACGCGCGCGTGTGGCGCGATGCGCTGGCGGCTGAGCTTGCATCGCATCCGGAGCAGACCGAGGCTGCGCTCGAAGCGGGCGAAGCGTCTGCTCGTGCACTGTGGGCGACGCTCGATGGCATTGAGCATGGGCGCCAGGTGCGGTTGGCGGCAGCAGCTTGAGCCGGCGGACAAGCGGCAGGCTGCTCGCATTTACGGCGGCCTGCCTCGCGCTCGCTTTCGGTCGGGCGGCGACGGCGCAGGAGACTTGGCGGTTCGATCAGACCGCATCCGTGGGCGGGCATGCAACCAAGGTGCTCGGGCATCCGCAGATAATCGACACAGCCATCGGTAAAGCCGTCGCCTTCAACGGCACGGACGACGCGCTCTTCTTCGACGTGCACCCGCTGGCCGGCGCCGCGACGTGGACGTGGGAGATGATCTTCAAGCCCGACGCCGACGGCAAGCCCGAGCAGCGTGTCTTTCATCTGCAGTCCGTCGATCCGGCCACCGGTCAGGACTATCCCAACGAGCGCATGCTGTTCGAGATCCGCATTCGCAACGGGGCGGACGGAAAACCAGCGTGGTGCCTGGACAGCTTTGCCACCGCGGGCGGCCAGTCGCGCACGCTGCTGAACTGCGAAAAGCTGCACCCGTTCGGGCAGTGGTATCGCGTGACCGCGGTGTACGACGGCAAGATGCTGCACAACTACGTAGGTGATGAACTGCAGGGCGAGGGCGATCTGAATTTGCCGCTGGAGCGTCCCGGCCGCGCGTCGCTGGGTACGCGGATCGACCTGCGCGATTACTACAAGGGCGCCGTGTACGAGGCACGCTTCACACGGAAGGCGCTCGGCGTGGCGGACTTCCTGAAGCTGCCTGCCGCACACTGATCCAGTCAGCGGCCCAGTTCCACACCGATGCCCATTCGCCCAAACGAATGGGCATCGTGCTGTGCGAGCCTTACGCTGCGACCCGTTGCTGAAAGACTCCGCTGAAGGCCGAGCGCACTCCCGCGAAGACAAGTGACCAGAGCACCGCGACGATCAGCGCCAGCGGAAGGCCGCTCGGAGCCATGAACGCGTGGAACAGAAGAATGTTCACGATCACCGGGCCGAGCAGCACCAGCGCCAGGGGCACATAGCGATTCGCCAGCAGCAGGATCGCCGGAATCAACTGCAGTAGAAAGACCACCACAAGGTAGTGCGAGACAAAGAGCGCACCCATGAACTCGGCGGCAGTGCCGGTCGGCGGAGGCATGTGTAAGAACTGTAGAAAGCCGTTGAGTCCGAAGACGAGGAAGACGAAACCGAGCAGGTAGCGGGCGACGGTGGATGCTGTTTTCATAGCGAGGAGTCCTTTGTGGTTGAGATGAATGCGAATCACGCTGCGCGGAACTGAGCCCGGATCGAGTCGAAATGCGGCTGGAAGAACGTGTCGCGGTCGACCTTTCCATACGCGAGCGCGGAGGCTCCGCCTGCCGTCAGGAACGTGACGTCGGTGACCCCGAGGAAGGCGAAGACGGTGCGCAGGTACGGCTCCACGAAGTTCCAGGAGGCCATTGCAGTACCGGAATCGTACTTGCCGCCGGAGGAGATCAGGACGGTCGCCTTCTTGCCGGTGAGCAGGCCGACCGGCGAACCCGTGGCGTAGGAGAACGTCTGGTTGACACGCGCGACCTGGTCGATCCAGAGCTTGAGCGAGCCGGGCACGCTGAAAGTGTGCATCGGCACTCCGAGGACGTACTCGTCCGCGGCCTTGAGCTCCGCAATCAACCTGTCAGAAAGGGCGAGCGTCTCGCGCTGCGCGTCGGTCAGCTTGTCCTGCGGCGTGTAGGCTGCTGCAATCCAGGCTGCGCTGAGCGGGGGAATCGAGGTGGTGGCAAGATCGCGGTTGATGATCGTCCCGCCGGGGTTGGCCTGCTTCCAATTCTGAACAAACTCGTTGGTGAGCTGGCGGGAGACGGAGTTTTCGCCGAGGGGGCTGGAGTTGAGATCGAGAAGGGTGGAAGGCATGGGTGAATCTCCTATACGACAATTGATGTCTAAACAACATATGTCGATTCAAGAAAAGCGACAGATGTTGTTTTAGCTATCGCTGAAGTCTAGTAAGCTTCACGTAAGGAAGGATTTATGGAAGATCAAGAAGCGGGAGTCTGTGGCGAGAATCTGGATCCGAGAATCCGTCGCACCCGGCTGGCGCTGCAGCAGGCGCTGGGAAAGCTACTGGAGACGGCGGAGTTCGACAAGATTTCGGTGCAGGAAGTAGCCGAGGCCGCCGGGGTGAATCGCGCCACGTTCTACGACCACTACACGGACAAGTTCGACCTGCTGCAGTGCATGGTGGGCACGCGGTTTGGCGACCTGCTGGCAGCGCGCGGAATCCGCTTCGACGGCGGCTGCTCCAGCGCACTGCGCGGAATTGTGACGGGAGTATGCGACTACCTGGCAACCGCTCCCGGGGCGGAGTGTACGCGGCAGCTCCCGCACATGGAGGCCGCAGTGATCGCCGTGGTGCGCGGGATGCTGATGCACGGCTTTGCGAAGCATCCGCCGGCAGAGGGCGTCTCGGCCGACATGGTGGCGGGCACGCTGGCGTGGGCAATCTACGGCGCAGCCAAGGAGTGGGTAAAAGCTGTGCCGCGAAGACCGGTGGAGGAGGCCGTCGAGTCGGTCATACGGCTGGTCGGCCCAATGTTCGCCGCAGCAAGCGCGGGAGCTTAGTCGGATTCCGTGCCAGCAGGCCGTTTGAGCAAGCGCGGGTCGTAGACAGCGTGCAGGGACTCTGCGATACGGATGCGTGACGCGTCCGCGTGGAGCGGGTTCAAGAGATAGTTGAACGTATTGGGGATGATCGCAGAGGGAACCCTGGCCAACACCGATCGGCGGGATTTGAGCCACGCGTCGCCGAGTTTGCGAGTGAGGGCTTCATCCCCTTTCCAGGCATTCCCTTTTGGGACCTTCAGCGCCGGGATCGGCAGTTTGTCGGGAACGGCGATGCGCAGAAGCGTGTAGGTTCGCGGAAGAGTGGCCTCTTTGATTTCCAGGTGAACCAGGACTTCGATCAGCGCACCCGGCGGCGAGTCGGCGAGATACACAATCGGCGACCCGCCACTGTGCCATCGGGCCGGTGCGCGTCGACCGCCTTCTCCATTGAGGGTCAGATGATTGCTAATGCGCCATAGATCCATGAGCGTCTTTTGGCCCTAGGCGAACATGCCTTCATCAATTTGGATCAGGAATTCTTCAACCATGCGGGTGCCGATATCGGTGCGCAGCATGGTGAGCGGTGTGCGGTTGTCGAAGCGGCGCTTGGGTTCCTGAAGCCACACACGGGCGCGGTCGGGATCGCCAAAGACGCGGACTGCCTGATCGAAGACACGGACCAGGCGTGTGAGTTTGTCGGACTCGTCGGTCGAGAGCGGCTCGCGGCGGGCGCGGCGATGCTTGAGCGTGCGCGCAGGGATGACGATGTCGTAAAGGTCCTTCAGCGGAACGCCCGATGCGGAGACGAAGTCGGTCATAGTGGCGACGGGCACCCCGGACTCCACCGTCTCCAGATTGAGGCGGAGGGTGGAGAGGAAGGGCTTGGTGCGGGCGGGTTTGGCGGCTTGTGCCATAGGGACATTATGCCACAGAGTGGGCGGCAAAATGGCCATCGGTAAACCAGCGGGACTTTGATCCTGTCCGGCGGGCGCTTCTCCTGATTGTCGGAGATAAGACAGGCGACGAGAGCTGGTACGGCAAAGCGATTCCGAGAGTGGATTTTGAGTTGGAGACGCTTGCGACACCTGTGAAAAAGCGGGGCAGGACCCATTCATCGCGGTAAGGCTGCGATGAATGGAGCACCCGGCGCAAGGCGCTCGACGTGGCAGATTTCCTAAAGCTCCTACCCGCTCGGTAGCCCGCGCGCAGTGTCCGCTCATAGGTCTGGTCGCGACTGAGGTCTGGAATAGAACTCTGTCTTTAATAGGTAGTCGGAGGTCCCACGCTGCGTGCCGGGTTCGTGGGCAAGCCGGCATTGATCTGACAGCGGTACCCTCCCTGGATGGTTTTCCAGCAGACTCCGGGCGCGCTCTGGAATTGATATCGGTCGCAGTTCGATCCTGTGTTGTGCATAACGGATTCGAGAACCGGACCGCACAAATAGACTGTGGCGTTCGCCGCGAGATCAACGACAAGAGCGCGCGAGTCAATTTCAGGCCAGCGATCGGAGTTGGTCGGACCGCGAGGGGAGCCTAGCTTGACGACGATATTCTGATGCAGCTTGGCCTGCTGCGGCGATTCGTAATCCATGGTGCATTGCACTAGCATTGAGGCCTGCGCAGCCGTCGGCGACGACGTGATGTTTGGGCACTTGCGGGGCGGCCGGGAACCGAAGCGGCTGCTGAGTTGGGGGGCAGGCCCAGGTGCGGTGGCTCCGTTCTGCGCTTGATCGTTTACGAATTTGTCGATCTGTGCCGTGCTGGCATCGAGAGCGGCTTTAGCCTTCTTCAGCTCTTCTGCAGATGAAGCCTGCCCGGCCGGAGCCTGGGCAGCGGCTACTATGGATATCGAAGGGGACATGAAGCCACACGCGAAGAGGGCGATGAGAAGGACGGCGGCGGAATTCAGAATCTTTTTCATGAACGCTCCCGAGGTACAGTGGACGAGTGGTGACATGCCGGAGCATGCGCTGTGTGTCGCGGCGGAGGAAGAGTGAGGAACCTTGCAAGTCTACGCTATGGCTGCCGAGACAAGCGCCTGTGCTTCGGTTTGGATTTGCTTTAGGTGCGCTTCGCCGTTGAAGGATTCGGCGTAGATTTTGTAGACGTCTTCCGTGCCGCTTGGCCGCGCGGCGAACCAGCCGTTTTCCGTGGAGACCTTCAACCCGCCGATCGCCGCGTGGTTGCCGGGCGCCTCGGTGAGGATGGCAGTGATCGGCTCACCCGCTAGCGTCTTCGCCGAAACCTGCGAGGGCGACAGCTTAGCCAGCTTCGCCTTCTGTTCCTTGGTTGCGGCGGCGTCGATGCGCTGGTAGACGGGCGCGCCGTACTTCGTCGTAAGCTCACCATAAAGCATCCCCGGATCTTTGCCCGTCACCGCCGTCATCTCGGCGGCGAGCAGCCCCATGATCAGCCCATCCTTGTCCGTCGTCCAGACCGTCCCATCGCGACGCAGGAAGCTCGCGCCCGCCGACTCTTCGCCGACGAACCCAAGCGAGCCATCGATCAACCCGTCGACAAACCACTTGAAGCCCACCGGTACTTCGAGCATCGGC
>DASYEU010000087.1:0-50473 GCA_036498865.1 Acidobacteriaceae bacterium
TATCGCATGGAGTCTCTCGCCGCGATCCTCAAATCCGGCTTACCGGTTCTAGCCCTTGCGCCGCACTCACTTGCTGACGTCTACGCTGACACGCGCCTCATCGCCGCGCACGTTCACGCCGATCCCGAACCGCTCATCGCCCGTATGCAGACGGCCATCGCCGCCACCCGCGCCCGCACGCAACACATCGCGCAGCGCCCGCTCGTCTATTGCGAGGAATGGGGCAAGCCACTCATCCACTCGCAGCATTGGGTCGCCGAGCTGGTCGAAGCCGCCGGCGCGCGTTTCCTGGGAACTCCCGGCTCGCACACTACGCCCGAAGAGATCGCCGCCGCCGATCCTGACGTACTCCTCATCGCCTGGTGCGGCGCCGGAGACCGCGTCCCGCTCGATCGCGTCATCGCCCACCGCGACTGGCGCACACTCCGTGCCGTCCGCGGCGGCCGCGTTCACTGCATCCCGGACGAGTTCCTGAACACCCCGGCCCCAACGCTCCTCGAAGGCCTTGCCTGCATCGCGGCTGCCGCGCACCCCACCCTGCACCCGCCGCACCACCGCCTCATCACCCTCGCACCTACTGCAGAGGCGGTTGCCCAGCCTTTGTAAAGGTCACACTCAGATCGACCATCACCGCCGACGGGTCGCGCTTCAACGAGACATTCATGGCATATCCCTGCTGCGTCAGCATTTTGTTCTGGGATAGAAATCGTGACAGGTATCCGCTGTCGTACACGTCGCCGGCCTTCATCGTCCACGCCGCATCGAACTTCTTCGCCTGCTCGGTGCTAACGCTCGGCCAGCGCACCGATCGGAAGTGGTACTGCGGCCCTGGTTCAACGCCGACCGTATACGCAACCTGATGCGCCACTCGATCCACAACCGGCGGCGCGGAGATCTTCGCGTCGATATACCCCTTCGCGCCATACGCGTTGGTCAGTGACCTCAACGACTCGCGCAACGCACTCGGCGAGTCCGCGTCGCCCACCTTCAGCACCGCCTGCCGGTTGAAGTCCGCTGCCGACAGAAACTCCGAACCACCCCATGCAAGTTCCTTCACGTGGTACTGCGCGCCTTCGCTGAACGTTGCCATCAAGTCCAGCTCGACGCCGCTCGCCGTGATCGCAGGAGCCGAAGACTCCTGTTTCGCCAGCGCGATATCAAGATATCCCTGGTCGCGATACGCATCGCCCACTCGCGACTCGATGTTGAAGAAGCTTCCATCTTTGTCCCACTGCTGCCCGGTGATGTCCTTAACAACACCGTCGAGCCTGGGCCGCATTCCCGGCGACGCCCCGGCCAGCGTCAGAGAATGGATCACCACCGCCGGCGAATCGATGGCAAACACCACATGATCGAGCGGCCCATTCGGCCGCGTACTGCCGCGCCGCGAAGCCACCGCGGCATTGGCGATCCCTTTTTCCGCCAGCATCGCCTTCAGGGCAGCAGCTACGCTCTGCCGCAGATTCCCGCCGATCGGCACCGCATCCCCGCGATAGAGTGCAACCCGTGCTTTGAGCGCGCGGTCGATCTCCGCATCCTGCCACCACACGAAATTTGCAAACCGCGCCGGCAGCATCGCGGTCGCAGCCACCGGCTTCAACGTGTAGACAATCCCCTGGTCGTTCCCGCTGAAGTTGACCTCGTCGAACAATCCTGTATCGTTCAACCGCTGCGCCGCGTCGTCCAACTGTTCTTGAGTCGCCGAGCTTCCCGGCTTCAAACCCGTAAACGCAAGCAGCTCCGCTTGCGAGTAGGCAGGCGAGCCGGAAAACGAAATTCCGGGCAGAACTCGAGTCTGGGAGGGAAGGTAACTCGGAAACGCACACAGGCAGAAGGCCGCGAAGGCCCGAAAAGCTCGGGGAAGGCGCATGCAGGAACGATAGTCGAGGCCGCGCGTCACGGCCAAGGGAAAACGTATTCGCGGAAGCGAAGCGCTACTCCAGCCACTCCTGGTGCGCATAGCACCACAGCCAGCGTTCGCCGGGCTGTGCAGACGCGATCACAGGATGTCCAGTCGTCTGAAAATGCTTCGTCGCGTGGCGATTCTTCGACGAGTCGCAGCAGCCCACATGGCCACACTGGAGACAGGTCCGCAGGTGTACCCATTCGTCGCCCATCGCGACGCACTCTTTGCAGACATGCACTTTGGGTGCAACATACTTGCTGTGTTTCAGGTCTTCGCACTGTGCCATGGATTTCCTCAGGAAGGTTGCTTTCCCGGATGCTATCAAATGCGGTGCTGGCGAGAAAGGTGCCTCCCCCGCGACGAGCCTGGTTGTCCCCCGCTTGCACGCTGATAATTGAAGTATGCGGGCAAGCATCCAGGGCCAGAGTCGAGCACGTGTCGAAGTTCCAGGAAACGCCAGAACAGTTCGCGAGTATCTCGCCTATCTGCGAGTCGAGAAGGGGATGCGTCCCGCTACTTGCGAAGCCTACGCGCACGACCTGGAGCAACTCGCCGAACAGCTCGAAGACCGCGGCGCGCTCCTCATCACCGCGGCTGAGACCGACATTGCCGCATTCATGGCGCACCTCCGCGCCAACCACGTGGACGCCCGCAGCATCGCCCGCAAACTGAGCTGCTTCCGCGGCTTCTATCGCTGGCTGCTTCTCGATAAGCGCATCGCGCACGACCCCACCGTCACCATCGAAACTCCCGCGAGCTGGAAGGTGCTCCCCAAGTCGCTCGCGGAAAGCGAAGTCTCCGCCATGCTCGAACGCAGCGCCGCTGCTGCACGCACTCCCGAGACGGCCGGATCTCCCCGCGAAGCCGCAGCGCTCGCCCTTCGCGATCACGCCATCCTCGAACTGCTCTACGCCGGCGGCCTGCGCGTGGGCGAGATCGTCGCCCTCGGCGAGGAGGACCTGCATCTGGACCAGGCACGCGCCCAGGTTCGCGGCAAAGGAGATAAGGAGCGCATCGTCCCGCTTGGCCGCCGCGCCGTCGAAGCGCTGGCGGAATACGTCAAACAGGGTCGCCCCGCGCTGGCTCGCGGCCTCATGCAGCGCGCTCTCTTCCTCAGTGTCCGTGGCCGTGCGCTCACGCGTCAGTGGGTGTGGGAGATGGTGCGCGCCGCCTCCGGCACATCCGACAGCGGCGCTCGCAAGGCCAGCCCGCACATGCTACGCCACAGTTGCGCCACCCACATGGTGGAGCACGGAGCCGACCTGCGCAGCGTCCAGCGCCTCCTCGGCCACGCCGACATCGCCACCACGCAGGTCTACACCCACGTCGCCATGGAGCACCTCAAACGCATCCATCGCGAGCACCACCCGCGCGGCAAGCGCCGGCAGGGAATTGCAGCCGCTACGGCACCGGCGGTATCCGAATGAAGCCTGCCGCAACCGAGTTCGAAACCCTCGCCGAGCAGTTCCTCGCGATGCTCCAGAACGAGCGCAACGCTTCTGCGCACACCGTGCGTGCCTACCGCCGCGAGATCCTCGAGTTCGCCGCATATCTGCGCGACACCCTCGGCGCACAGGCAAAGATCGCCACCGTCGAACATCTCCACATCCGCGCCTACCTCGGCCAGCTCTACGTGCGCGGTCTTACCAAGGCCAGTGCCGCGCGCGCCCTGGCTGCAATTCGCTCCTGGTTCCGCTGGCTCGCCAGGGAGCACAAAATCGCACAGAACCCGGCTCTGCTGGTCAGCACGCCCAAGCTGCCGCAGCATCTCCCTCGCGTCCCCAGCATGGAGGAGGTCAACGGCCTGTTGAACTCCATGGAATCCGCTCCCGGAGAGGCCAAGAAAGACGAGGCCGTCGCCTGGCCCGAGCGCGACCGCATGATCTTCGAGCTGCTCTACGGCTGCGGCATTCGCAACTCCGAACTCGTCGGCATCGACCTGCCCGACATTCAGTGGAAGAACGACGCCATCCTGGTCAAAGGCAAGGGGCGCAAGCAGCGCTACGTCCCGCTCGGCGACGAAGCCGCTCTCGCCATGCGCGCATATCTGCCGCTGCGGGAAGCCCGCCTCCGCGCCGCCGGAAAACTCGGCCTCATCGCGGATGGGCCGCTGGTCACCAACCTCCAGATGCGCGGCAGTACCCGCCTGACGACGCGCAGTGTCGGACGACTGGTCAAGCGCATCGCGCTCTCCCGCGGCCTCCCCGCGGACGTCCATCCCCACACGCTGCGTCACGCCTTCGGCACCCACATGCTGGAGGAAGGCGCCGACCTTCGCGCCATTCAGGAGATGCTCGGCCACGAGCGCCTCTCCACCACCCAGCGCTACACGCAACTCACCGCAACCCAGGTCCAGCGCGTCTACGACGAAACCCACCCCCGCGCGCGCTAGATGCTGCTGAAAGAGTCCGCATTAGATAGGCCGGCACTTCAGCGCAGGTAACGCGAACGAGATGGCGGGGCTTTAGCCCCTGAGACATGCTTTTGACTCTTTCAGCACCCTCGATAGGCTTCCGCAGACTCAGTACCGCGGCACACCTGGGTCAATCACGCGCGACCATCCATCAATCCCGCCCGCCAGCGACTGTGCCCGCTCGAACCCCTGTCCGCGCAGCCACATCGCCACCGAAAGCGACCGCTGCCCGTGGTGGCACAGCACCACAATGTGCGCGTCAGGATCCAGCTCCGTGTGCGCCCGCGAGGTCACCTCGCCCATCGGCATCAGCAGGGAATCGGGCAGGCTCGCCGTCTGAAACTCCCATGCCTCGCGCACGTCCAGCAGAATCGGAGCATCGGTCGGTTCCGGGGGTGAAGAAGAGCGCAGCCGGGCGAACGCTTCCAGTGTGATCTCGGGGTCCGTCAAAGGGGTAGGCGAATCGGTCATGCAATAAAGGATATCCTTGGGGGGGTGGAAACCGGAAGCCATTGTGAGCCCACGATTTGCAGCAAAACTGCATCCAACTCTAAAACCGGCCCAGCTTGCTCCTGACTGACCCCAGAATGGATACTGGGAGATGCAGTAACGGAAGGTGATGGTGTTCGAAAAGGTATTGATCGTCGAAGACGAAGCGCACGCCCGCACTGGCCTGACCGAACTGGTAGCCTCGTGGGGATTTCGTGCCGAAAGCGCAGCAGATGGTGTTGAAGGTCTGGAACGTGTGCGCCAATGGGCCCCGGGCATCGTTGTCACAGACCTGAAAATGCCGCGCATGGACGGCATGGAACTGCTTGCTCGCATCCGCGAGCTTGAGCAGCGCGTTGTTGTCATCATGCTCACGGCCCAGGGCTCCATCGAGTCCGCCGTGGAAGCGATGCGCATGGGCGCCTACGACTACATTCCCAAGCCCGTCGATCCTGTCCGGCTGCGCACGATTTTGCAGAACGCCAACAGTCAGCGCGAGGTTGACTCCAATGTCGAGCTCGAGGCCACCCGCCGCCAGTCGCGCGATGCCGGGGTCCTTGGCCCGCTGGTCGGTTCCTCCCCGCAGATGAAGGCCATCTTCCAGATGATCGAGCGGGTCGCACCGTCCAACGTCTCCGTACTCGTCACCGGCGAGAGCGGCACCGGCAAGGAACTCGTGGCCCGCGCGCTTCACGACCTCAGCTCCCGCCGGCTCAAGCCATTCGTCGCGGTCAACTGTGCGGCCATCCCCGAGACCCTCATTGAGAGCGAGATCTTCGGACACGAAAAGGGCGCATTCACCGGAGCTATCGAACGCCGCGCCGGCTGCTTCGAACTCGCCGAGGAAGGCACCCTGCTGCTCGACGAGATCGGCGAAATGCCCATGCCGACCCAGGCCAAGCTGCTGCGCGTCCTGGAAGACCGCAAGCTTCGCCGCCTCGGCAGCAAAGCGGAGACGCCGGTCGATGTGCGCGTGGTCGCAGCCACAAACAAGGATCCGCAACAAGCGGTGGCCAGCGGCCAGCTCCGTGGCGATCTCTTCTACCGCCTCAACGTGTTCAACATCCAGATGCCAGCGTTGCGCGATCACGTGTCGGACATCCCCGGCATTGCCGCAAAGATGGTCGAGGACATGAACCAGCGGCATCAATGTTCCATCAGCGGCATCGCGCCCGATTTCCTCGCCCGCCTGCTCGCTTACGATTGGCCCGGCAATGCTCGCGAACTGCGCAACACCATTGAACGCGCCACCGTCCTTGCCGGCACCGGGCAACTCCGGATCGAGCACCTGCCGCCGCACTTCGGCGAGCCCGGGTACGCTACCCGCGTAGCATCCACCGCGCCGCATGAGGCACACGCGGTGCGCCCCGCTCCCATGCAGGACGACGAGCGCACCGTTCGGGTCGAAGTCGGCACGACTGTCGACGAAGCCGAGCGCCAACTCATCCTCAAGACGCTACACTCCACGCATAACAACAAGACCCGCGCCGCCGAGATCCTTGGCATAACTACCAAGACGCTGCAGAACAAGTTGAAGGAATACGCTTCTTCCAACCCCGGGTCCCCCGCCATCGACACTCCTGCAATTGCGGCGGAGTAGTGTATGCAACTTAGAACGAAGCTCGTCCTTACCGCCACTGGCTTGACGTTCGCCATTGTGGCGCTCTTGTGCGTCGTTTTTCTGGGCGAACTTCTCCGCCAACGCATCCTGCAGACCTACCAGGCCAACGACATGCTCGCCCGCCAGGTGCTGCTGGTCACGCGCCAGGCCGTGGAGACGGGCCTGACTGCGCATCCCCCGCCGCCCACCCTCTCCCCCGACGACTACGAGGACGCGCTCCACGCCGCGGTTCTGGATGCACTCCGCAGCAGCGATGAGTTGACGACCGTGATGGACGGCATCGTGAAGTACTCGCCACCGGTGCAGGATGTCAGCGTAACCGACGCCGAAGGCTTCACCATGGTGTCCACCGACATCGACGCGGTCAATCAACGTGCGTCCTATCGCGACAGCTTCGACCGCGTGCGCAGCGGCGGCATCATTGACCAGATGCGCGAGGTCTTCGGCCCGCCCAAAGTACTCGACATCTCCGCGCCGCTGGACCGCAACCGAATGCCGTTCCTGGTCGTTCACATCGGCGTTCGGTCGTCGCTGCTGCGTGCTGCCTACGAGCCGTGGCTGCGCGCCGCTTTGGAATTCGCGCTTCTGGCGACGTTCGCCGCAATGGCCGGTGCCGCTCTTCTGTCCACGCTCGCGCTCCGCCCGCTCCGCACCATCGGCGAGCAGTTGGAGCGCCTCACTCTCACTCGCGGCGACCTTTCTGCCGATCCGCTGGTGGATCAGCCCCTGTCGCTGGACTCGCAATCAGCCCGAACCGATCCAGTCGGTCGTGTCAGCCGCACCATCGACCGCCTCGGCCGGCAGATGCGCAGCCGCGAAGAGGGGTACACCGCGCTCCAGACCAACCTGAACCAAATGCTCGACACGCTGCGTGACGGTGTCCTGCTCTTCGCTCCGGATCGCCGCGCCGTCATGGTCTCGGACGCAGTTGCGAACTTCATCGAGCGCCCTGACGCGGACGCAGACGGGCCGCTGGTGGAGGACATGGTCGGCAAGCGACTGGAAGAGATCTTTCCTCCGGGCACCAGGCTGGGCGGCGCGATTCTTGCCGCATTCGAGCGCGGCGCACAGATTTCTGCCGAAACCGTTGCCCTCGAAGACGGTCGCCAGGTGCAGATATCGCTGGACCGCATCGGTGACTCTCGCACGCCCGAACCGGCGACCAACGGCAACAACGGCCATCCCGATTCCCGCATGGGCACGCTGCTGACCCTGCGCGACACCGGCTCCGCCCTCGAACTCGAGCAGGAGTTGGAGGTCTCCCGCCGCCTCGCCGCCATCGGCAAGCTCAGCGCCAACGTAGGCCACGAGGTCAAGAATCCAATCAACGCCATGGTGGTCCACCTGGAACTCCTGCGCGGCAAGCTCGCTGCCGACTCCTTCGACCGCAACAGTGCACAGAAGCACGTCCAGATCCTCGCGGATGAGATGCATCGCCTCGACCGCGTCGTGGAAACCCTCGCCGATTTTTCCCGTCCCATGGATCTCGACCTTCGCGAGCACGATCTTCGCCGCGTCGTCGACCAGACCCTCGAACTCGCCGGCGCCGAGTTTCGCGGAAACGGCGTCAGCATCGAGTCCGAGTCTCCGCCTGTCGCCGTGCCTGTTCGTGTCGATGCCGAATTGATTCGCCAGGCCTTCCTGAACCTGCTGCTCAATGCGCTGCAGGCGATGCCCGGCGGAGGTGTCGCCCGCGTCACCGTGCGTCGCGACCATCGCTTTGCCATCGTTGAGTTCGCGGACAACGGCGTCGGCATTCCCGCTTCTGTCCTCCCGCGCATCTTCGATCTCTACTTCACCACCAAGTCCAAGGGCAGCGGCATCGGCCTCGCCATGACGTATCGCATTGTCCAGTTGCACGGCGGCGCCATGCAGGTCCGCTCCAACTCCGATCCCGCATCCGCCGACCACGGCACCACGTTCACGCTCTCAATCCCCATCTCCGCCGCCCCTGTCAGCGAAAGCCGCAGGCAGTCGGCACGCCTGCCCGCAGAGGCCGAAACTGCCCCCGCCGATACACAGGCGTCAATTGCTACTACCATGGAGAGGAAGGAAGTCGTTTGACTCAACTGCACCATTTCGCACGCCGCCTTGGCAGCATCGCCCATTCCAATCCCATCTCCGGACTGGCGCTGCTCCTTGTCGTCGTCGGACTCTCCGGATGCCGCCACAAGGCTGTCCGGTTTGTGATTCCCCAGGGTGCTCAGGTCATGATCGAGCTCGAGCCTGAGCCCGATTCCGACTCGCCCACCGAGGTTGCAGAACTCCCGCTGCCCGAACTCCCGCCGCTTTCGCCGGCCGAACCGCCCAGGCCCGCGCCGCGAAGAAGGCCCACTCCGAAGGAAGAGACTCCCACGGTGCAGGTTGCCGATGCGACCTCCGCGGCACTCGCCATCGGCGCGCTCTCCTCCGGCGGAGAAGCTGTGCCCGAGGTCCACCAGCAGACGCAGGACGCAATCAACGCGATTCTCAAGCGGATCGCAGCGCTGCCTGCCAAGACCGTCGACAGCCAGAAGAAGCAGCTCGCACAAATCCGCCGCTTCCTCGACGAGGCGCAGCGAGCGCTCAATTCAGGTGACGGGGAAGCCGCTCAGAATCTCGCCGTCAAAGCCAAACTCCTCATGGACGACCTCGAGAAGCGATAGCCCCAAGCTGTCGGGTTACCCCTGCGCCCCGTGGCACTTCTTGAACTTCTTCCCTGAGCCGCACGGGCAAAGATCATTGCGTCCGACCTTCTCTCCCGTCGTGCGCGGACCACCGCCGTTCGTAGCCTCACCCGAACCCGCTTGTCGCGCCATCTCCAGCTCGCGTTTCTTCTTGCGCTGGAACTCGCGTTCCAACTCATCGATCGTTGTCGAAGGCGCGCGCGTCGGGATTGGCACCGGGGTGTGTTCAGCTGCCTGTCCGCCGCCCATGTCCATCGGCAAACTCGCCTGCCCCGATGCCGTCCTCTGCGGCTGGCCCGACGATAGCGTCTGCGGCGCGGCCGCCGGACGCTGCGGTACCTGGTCTGCCGTCTCAATCGGATTCCCGTCCGGCCCGATAATCTGCATCCGGAACAGATGCCGCGCGGTGTCCTGCTGGAACTGCAGCATCATCGCTTCGAACATCTCGAACGATTCCTTCTTGTAGGCCACCAGTGGATCCTGCTGCGCGTAGCCGCGCAACCCGATGCCTTCCTTCAGGTGATCCATCGCCAGCAGATGGTCCTTCCACAGCCCATCCAGCACGCTCAACATCACAATGCGTTCGTGATACCGCATCGCCGGCGCGCCCAGAATCTCTTCCTTCACGTCGTACCGCGCACGAATCTTCTCAAAGATCGCCTCGCCCAGCTCGTGCCGGTTCAGAGCGCTTGCGTCGATCGCGTTCGGCCCTTCTCCCAGCTTCGCGCCAAATGTGTCGAACACCTGCGAGAACATCGGCTCCAGTTTCCACTCATCGGCGTGTGCCTTCTCCGGAGCATGCTCATCCAGAATGTTCGACAGAATCGTCGACACATAGTCTTCCGTGATCAGCTGCTTCTGGTCGACGCCCTCCATCAACTGCCGCCGCAGCCCGTACACCGCCTCGCGCTGCTTGTTCATCACGTCGTCATACTCCAGAACGTGTTTGCGCGATTCGAAGTTCTGCGTCTCAACCGCCTTCTGCGCCGCCTCAATTCGCTTCGAGATCATCTTGCTCTCGATCGGCACGCCCTCTTCCATGCCCAGCCGCTGCAGCAGCGTGCTCACCCACTCGCGCGCAAAGATGCGCATCAGGTCATCTTCCAGCGAAAGGAAGAATCGCGACGAACCCGGATCGCCCTGCCGTCCCGCGCGTCCGCGAAGCTGGTTGTCCACGCGCCGAGACTCGTGCCGCTCCGTGCCCAGGATATGCAAACCACCGGCTGCCACCACCGCCTGGTGCTCCTTCTCCGCGGTCGCCAGGTGTGCCGCAATCGCCGCGTCCCACGCCTCCTGCGTCGTCTCGAACTCCTGGCTCGCGTAGTAGAAGCGTCGCATCCCCGGTCCCGCCGTCGGCGCAATCGCACCTTCCGCAGCCGACACCGCGCGCGCACCTGTCTTCTTCACCAGGTCCTGCCGCGCCATGAACTCCGAGTTGCCGCCCAGCAGAATATCCGTGCCGCGCCCGGCCATGTTGGTCGCGATGGTCACCATGCCCAACCGGCCCGCCTGCGCCACAATCTCCGCTTCCTTCTCGTGGAACTTCGCATTCAGCACCACGTGGCGCACGCCCTTGCGCTTCAGAATCTCCGAGAGCAGCTCCGACTTCTCAATCGACGTCGTGCCCACCAGCACCGGCTGCTTTATCTCGTGCAGCCGCGTAATCTCGTCCGCCACGGCAAAGTACTTCTCCTTCGCCGTGCGGTACACCACGTCTGCATTCTCAATGCGCAGCATCTTCCGGTTCGTGGGAATCACCACGATATCCAGGTTGTAGATCTTCTCGAACTCTGCCGCTTCGGTCTCCGCCGTGCCAGTCATACCGGAAAGCTTCTTGTACATGCGGAAGTAGTTCTGGAATGTGATCGTCGCCAGCGTCTGATCTTCCTTGCGGATCGCGACGCCTTCTTTCGCCTCTACCGCCTGGTGCAGCCCGTCTGACCAGCGCCGCCCCGGCATCAGCCGCCCGGTGAACTCGTCGACGATGATCACCTCGCCCTCTTTGACGACGTATTCCACGTCGCGCTTGTACAGATGGTGCGCCTTGATCGCCACTTCCACGTGGTGCTTCAGGTCCCAGTTCTCCGGATCCGCAATGTTGCCGATGCCCAGCAGCTTCTCAATCTTTTCCCAGCCGTCATCCGTAACCGTGATCGCGCGCGCCTTCTCGTCCACCACAAAGTCGCCGGTCCATGTCTTGCTCTGGGCGTCGAAGTTCTCGATCATTTCGCCCTCTTCCAGGTTCGGAATGATCAGGTTCACCCGCGCATACTTGTCCGTCGTCTGATCGGTCGGCCCCGAGATGATCAGCGGCGTCCTCGCCTCGTCAATCAGAATCGAGTCCACCTCGTCCACGATGCAGAAATAGTGCCCGCGCTGCACCATATCCTTCAGGTCGAACTTCATGTTATCGCGCAGATAGTCGAACCCGAACTCGTTGTTCGTCCCGTAGGTAATGTCGGATCCGTACGCCTCGCGCCGCTGCTCGTCGGAGAGGTCGTGCACAATCACGCCCACCGATAGCCCCAGGAAGCCGTAGATCTTGCCCATCCATTCCGCGTCGCGCTTGGCCAGGTAGTCGTTCACCGTCACCACGTGCACGCCATGTCCGGCCAGCGCGTTCAGATAGCAGGGAAGCGTCGCCACCAGCGTTTTGCCTTCGCCGGTCTTCATCTCGGAGATCTTGCCCGAGTGCAACACCATGCCGCCAATCAGTTGCACATCGAAGTGACGCATCCCGACTGCGCGAATGCCCGCCTCGCGCACCACCGCGAACGCCTCGGGAAGAATTTCATCGAGCGCCCTCTTCTCTGCGGCCCGGATCGCGTCTGCGGCGTCTGGACCAGTAGTGTCGATCTTTTCGGCGGCCACCGCGTCTACGATGCGCTTCCGGAACTCGTCCGTCTTCGCCCGCAACTGGTCGTCTGTGAGTTCGTGGATCGAGGATTCCAGATCGTTAATCTGCTGGACAGCAGGGAGCAGGCGCTTGACTGCGCGCTCGTTGGCGGTGCCGAAAACTTTTGCAATGACTGTGTTGATCAAGACTGTGGTCCTTACTTGCGTTCGCGCGGCCGCAGGGAGTTCGAAGCTAGTTTACGCGAATTGCATGTGCTGATAGATGAGGTGAGCCAGTGTGGAAAGGCTCAAGTGGCCAGGGCTGAACCTCGAACCTGCAGGCGGAAGGAGCACCTTAGTGTGCTCATTCCCTGGAATTCAAGGATGACCGTGCCGGTGCGCGTCCGTCAGAGCGAAGCCGCTCGTGACGGCGTCTCCACTGCCAATCCGCTAATGGTGTGGACGCTCATGCAGTGCGCTGCGGGAGCCTTTACGCCCCACGCAACCTTGTATGCCGCCAGCGACTCCGCGGGAAGAGCAACCGCCGAGGAATCGATCCGTCCCAAAAAATCGCGGCCCACCTGCGGAAGCGAACGTCCTCCTCCGCTGAACCGCTCGATCATCACCAGTGTGCAGCGTCCGCTGCCCCATTCGTGCCCGGTGTCAACCAGCGTGATCTCTGTCCACATGCCGGCCGAATCGCGGCACAGCACGGAGCCAAGATACCGGCCATCGACGCCGCTCATGCTCGCGGGGAGAATCGACGCGCCCGCCATGTGCAGCGAACTCAGCAGGATCGCGAGGTACACGAATTGGATCGGTCGCAGTTTCATCTGGCTCTTGGGCAGTCAATCCCAGCTCCCCAAAGTTTCTCCGGGAGCTGGCTTTACCCAGACATAAGTTTACGCGATGTTCGTGCTCAAGCGGTGAGATCAATACCGTTCTGGCACCGCGGAGGCAACCTTTAACGCGCGATTTGCAATCTCATGCGTCTTTGCGCTCTTCCCGCGCGTTACCTTGTTAGCTAGTTGTTCGATTGAATTGAACGCTTACTGCCGAAGCAGGACGAAGTTCAATTCCTAACCCTTGGGAGGACCCAATGAAATCCTTAGTAAGACACTTTGCAGTCGCCATCTTTTGCGCTGCCACCCTGGGCGCGCCTGTAGTGGCCCAAACCGTTACCATCGACTACGACCACTCCGTCGACTTCCTCAAATTCAAAACCTATACCTGGGGCAAGATCCACGCCACCAACCCCGACGTCGAATCCCGCCTCACCCTCGCCGCAAATCGCGACATGAAGGGCCGGTATATGACCGAGGTTGCCAAGGACAGCGATGTCACGCTTGCCGCAGTCGTCGCAACCCAGGACAAGCAGGAAGTCAGCACGTTCTACGACTCGCTCGGCGATTTTCCCTGGCAGCGCACCTGGGGCAGTTCCGGCTTCCTCGATTCGCAAGCCACTCTGAGCGACGTTCCTCTCTACACCCTCGTCCTCGACATGTACGACACCAAGTCCCACAAGCTCCTGTGGCGCGGCACCATCACGGTTCCGGCCGCGGATGCCACCAGCAAGGAAGCGGATCAGAAGTTCGATAAGGCGATCACACAGCTGATCGGCAAGTATCCGCCGAAGTTCAAGAAGTAGCGCCACCCAGCGTCACTTCCTCGATTGCCGTGGCCTCGCGCCGCTCACGAGTGCCACGACGCAACCCCCGCCAGCCAGGTTTTCCGGAATGTTTGCAAGTCACATGGATTGTGTGACTCATTACCTGGATACCTCCCCTCGAAGCCACCTCGGAATCGAAACCCCACCCCCACCGCATCCAATTTTCCGTGGGTGACTCGCCCCAGCGTGGGCGCGTCCCCGGAAACGTTGGAGGCTATATATGACATCGTTGACCAGATTTCTCGGCGCTGCTGGACTCGCCGCGATCCTCGCTGGCGCACCCTTGCTCGCGCAGGACATCAATATCGATTACGACCACTCCTTCCGCTTCAATCAGATGAAGGGCTACTCATGGGGCAAGGTCCAGACCTCCGATCCCCTGGTCGAGCCACGCCTCGCTGCGGCCGTCGACCGCGTCCTGCAAGGCTACGGATTCAAGGAAAGCGCCAAGCCCGGCGAGACCGCCAAACCCACCGAAATGATCGTCACCGCAGTCGAAGCCAACAACCCGCAGCAATACGACGCCTTCTACCGCGGCATGAACAAGCTCGACTGGCATCGCGCCTGGGGCAGCGGCTTCGCCAACGTCGCGTCATCGCCTCAGCAGATCCATGGCGGAATGTTGATTGTCGACCTCTATGACGGATATGACGGATCGAGCGGAAAACTGATTTGGCGCGGAACGGCTGCGGAAGGCATCGCGCCGAAAGAGAAAACCAACCAGGACAATATGGATAAAGCGGTCAACACCATGTTCACCAGGTTCCCACCCGAGTCCGGCGGCCCCATGGTGCCCAACCAGCAGGAGGTCAAGCCCAGCCCGTCGTCCACTCCACTCACCGCACCGAACTAGACTTCGCGCAATAGAAACGCCCGGCATCCATATTGGGTGCCGGGCGTTCAATCCAGTAACTCGCCCTACTGAGCTGGAGTTGCCGCCGCCGGAGCCACAACAGGCGGAGCCACTCGCGGTGGCGGTGTCACCGAAGCCTGCGCCACATTCGCCGCCAGCGCCGCCTCCGACGTCTTCGTCGCCTCCGCCACACCCGCCGGAATCTCCAGCGGAACCTTCAGAAACTTCAGCACCGGACTCTTCGCAATCTCCAGCGCAATCACCACCGACTGCGCATTCAAATCCGCACCTTCCGGGCTCGTGTGTACCCAGTCGATCGGGAACCACGTCGACGCTTTGTCCTTACCCACCGACTCCATCCGCGTCATCTCCACCGGCGCCATATCGATAAACGCCAGATGGTTGTCCTCCGCGATCTTCCACATCACCGGCCCGAACCGCATATCCAGCGCCAGGTGCAGTGCGCCGCTTGCATCCGGCTTCCATGTATTGTGGATCGTCATCGACAGGAACATCGGCGTCGCGCCCTTGGCCAGAATATCCGCGACATACTTGCGGTTGTACCAGCCGAAGGTATGGATCGTCTCCGTCTGCCCCGACTTCGCTCCCACCGTCTGCATCACATCCTGCGTCGCATCGCCGTCGCCCTTCAGGTCGCCTCGAGCGTTCCTGCTTCCCGTGCCGCCCAGGTCGCTTCCGTCGTTCTGTCCCCACTGCAGCAGTACATAGTCGCCGGACTTGATCTCCGCCAGCGTGCTGTCCCAGTGTCCCTCATCCACGTAGCTGCGGCTGCTGCGTCCTGCAATCGCGCGGTTCGCCACGTTCACCTTGTTCAAGTCGAAGTAGTCTCCCAGGTGCGATCCCCATCCCAGGTTCGGACCATTGCTCGCCGTCGAATCTCCCACAACAAAGATCGTCGGCAGCAGCGGGTTCAGCGGCGCACGCCGCGGAGCAGCATTCGTCTGCGGCGGAGCATCCGGCACCCCGGCGGGCTTGGCCGCAGCCGGAGCCTGCGCCGTCAGCGTGGCAGTCGATGCGAGAAGAAGTGCGATAGCGAGGCGACGCATTGAAGTGGACATAGCCCTGACAGTCTCCATAGTGAATTTCACGTCCTGCGATTATTTTGTGGGGCCGATCACTGGCGCCAGGTACTGCACCAGCGGCGAATTCGCGTTCTTCAAAGCCGTCACCACCGACGCCGCATTCATCTCCGCACCCACCGGACTGGTGTGCGTATGGTCGATAGGGAACAGCAGTGCGACAGTCTGCACGCCCAGCATCTCGAACTTGTCCGCGGCAACCGTCGCCATATCGATCAGAGGCACCTTCTCCGCCGCTGCAATCTGCGTATCGAAGTCACGATAGCCCATATCGCGTTCCATGTGCGGCTGCCCATCCGCGCCCTTCGGCCAGATGTTCCGCACCGTCACCGTCAGCAGCATCGGGGTCGCGCCCTTGGACCGAGCATCCGCAATGTACTTGCGGTTGTAACCACCGTAGGTGAGCACCGTTTCTGTGGTTTTGCCCGCCAACGGTCCTGTCTGATACGGCTTGGAAATCGGAATGTCAGACGTCTCAGTGCCGACGCCCTTCAGTTCGCCCCGCCCCATGTAGCTTGGAGCGATTGGAGCGCCGCCATCGTTATGCCCCCATTGCAGCAGCACATAGTCGCCCGGCTTCAATTCCGCCATCACCTTGTCCCACGCGCCCTCATTCATATACGAGCGAGCGCTGCGCCCTGCAATCGCGCGGTTCGCCACGTTCACCTTCGTCGTGTCGAAGTAGTGCCCAAAGTGGTCGCCCCATCCCAGGTCTGCCTTATTCCGCGCAGTCGAATCGCCCACAATAAAAATCGTCGGCAGATTCGGATTCAGCGGCGCATTCTGCGGAACGCCTGTCTGATCCGGCACCGGAAGGGTCGGGCCCGGCTGACCAGGAACCGTTTGAGCCTTTGCACCGACGCAAAGTGTCGCGGCCAGACCCAACGCAACGCTCGTGCGAAGCAAGCCGCTCACCAGCGGAAAAAACGACCGCCCGACAGTCATGCGGGCACTCAAACCAGAAAAGTGATGTGAGGCAAGGGAAGTGCGCATGGCCGAAAGCCTAGCATCCCCTGTATTCGGTTGTCATCCGGAACCATTCCTCGTTTGAAATTTCTACCCCGCCCGCGCTACGATGGTTCGCCAATCCGTTCCACGCACCACAGGGAGTCTCCCATGCGCCGCCTCGTCTCCGCCGTACTCGCCCTCGCATCCGTCCCGGTCGTCGCTCTCGCCCAGAGCACTCCCGCGCAACCGGCCCCCACCGACGGCCCAGCCTACCTCAATCCCGCCAACTGGAACTCCGTCACGCCCACCCAGACCTCCAACATCGTCTACGCGCAGGTGCCGCGCATCCCGAATCCCTCCGCCGCAGCCTCCGCCGACCCCGGCACCCCTAACGGCATTCGCCCGGCGCTGCCCAACACCGGCCCTGCGGGCACCATGGACCTGCACCTCGACGTCTACACCGTCCCCTCCACCAAGCCCACGCCCGTCGTTATCCAACTCCACGGCGGCGGATGGATTCGCGGCGATCGTCCCAGCTCTTCGCGCTCCTTCGGCCCCTTCTTCGCTGCTGGCATGGCAGTCGTCGCCGTCGAGTACCGCAATGCCAAGGACGCCCCATCACCGGGCGCCATGCAGGATGTGCGCTGCGCCATGTCCTGGGTCAAGAAGAACGCCGCCAAATATAACTTCGATGCCAACCGCGTCGTTACCTGGGGCGGCTCCGCCGGCGGGCACCTCGCACTCATGGCTGCGTATGCTCCGACATCCTTCAACCCGCCCGGCTGCACCGATCAGCCCAAAGTCGTCGCCGTCATTGATATGTACGGCGCCAGCGACGTAGCCTCCGCCCTCACCTATCCCGGCAGCCGCGACTTCACCCACCAGTGGATCGGCCTCGATCTCCCGCTTCCGCCCGATCCTGCGCCTGCGCCCGCAGCAACCACCGCACCGGCCTCCACCGCCTCCGCCGAACCGGCTAATCCCGATGGCATGCCGCGCCCCCGCCGTCAGGCGCCGCGCTGGCCCGATCCCACCGAGGCTGTTCTCGCCCGAGCCCGCGAAGCTTCTCCGCTTACGTACATTCATCCCGGCCTGCCGCCCACCTTCATCATCAATGGCGACCAGGACCACACCTACGAGCCCACCCAGTCCTACCGCCTGAAGGCTGCACTCGACGCCGCTCACATTCCTAACGAAGAGGACATCGTCGTCGGTGGCGGACACGGCAACTTCTCCCCCGCCGAAAATCAGAAGGGCACCATCCTCTGGATGAAGTTCCTCCACGACAACGGCGTCATCCCATAGCGCGACACCCACAGTCAGTTCGCTTCCGGGAGCAAGTATGCGCAAGCTGCAGTCCGCCGCATTGGCAACAGGCACGTTGATCGTCGCGGGCATCGCTGCCTGTGCCCAGACGCCACCCGCTGCTTCTGCGCCGGCGTGGGCCGACCCGGCAAACTGGAAAAGCGTTCAGCCGGTGGCGACCAGCAACATCGTCTACGCTACCGTACCGCTCGTCCATAATCCCAGCGCCGAAGCCTCGCAAGCCCCAGGCAGCGTGCGTCCGCCGATGCCCACCTCCGGCCCCGCGGGCACCATGGATGTGCACCTCGATGTCTACCAGGTGACTTCGGCCGCACCCACTCCTGTCATCCTCCAGCTTCACGGCGGCGGCTGGATCATCGGCGATCGTCCCCGCTCGCCCAGCAGCTTCGGTCCATTCTTCGCAGCCGGCGCCAGCGTCGTCGCCATCCAGTACCGCAACGCAATCGACGCACCCGCGCCAGCCTCGGTCCAGGACGTGCGTTGTGCGATGGCCTGGGTCAAGACCAACGCCAAGAAATACAACTTCGACCTCGACCGCGTCGTCCTGTGGGGCGGCTCAGCCGGAGCCCATCTGGCGCTGATGGCAGCCTACGCTCCCACTTCCTTCAATCGACCCGGCTGCACCGATCAGCCCAAAGTCGCCGCCGTGCTCGACGACTACGGCCCGACCGATCTCGTCGACTCGCTCACCTTCCATGGCAGCGTCGACATTACCCACCAGTGGCTCGGCATGGATCTGCCCTTGCCACCCGATCCTCCGCCCGCAGGCGCTCCCGCAGGGCGCCCGCCCACTCCGCACTGGCCCGCTCCCACCCCAGCGATGTTGGCGCGCGCCAAAGAGGTGTCGCCGCTGACCTACATCCACCCCGGCTTGCCGCCAACTTTCATCGTCAACGGCGATCACGATGGCGGCGTCAATCCTGCTGAATCTGCCGCACTCAAAAAGGCACTCGACGAAGCCCACGTCCCAGACGGCCAGTACATCGTCGTCGGAGGCGGTCACGGGAACTTTCCACCACCCGAAGCGCAGAAGGCCATGATGCTGAGCCTGCAATTCCTCCAGGCCCACGGCATCATCCACTAGTCCTTGCCATCGGCCCCACGACCCGAGCCTCTGTGTCTCTTTTTCTCTGCGCTCTCTGTGATTCGCGGCTTAAAGCCGCACAGCAGCAAACCTCAGCCGCACATAGTCCGCAGTCCACTTCCCATCCGCGTCACACAGTGCCGGCCGCAGCAGTTCCACCGTTTCCGCCAGCGCGTTCGCCCGATCCTCAGGCCCTAGCAGATCCAGCACACCGTTGCGGAACGTGTTCAGCCATTCCTCCATTCCGGCCGGCAGGGGAGTAGGCCGCGGAATCAGTTCAATTGATCGCACCTCAAACCCCGCCGACTCCAGCAGCCGCCGGTAGTGAGCCGGCGAAGGATAAAGGCTCGCCGCCACCTTCTCCGCGTCGATCCCGTACCGCGCCAGCACCGCTTGCAGCGCCACCCGGATGGCCGCAATGTTTCCCATCCCGCCCATCTCCGCAACGAATCGACCGCCCGGCTTCAGCGCTCGCCGCACTGCTGCAATCACCGCCTCGGCGTTCGGCATCCAGTGCAGCGCTGCGTTCGAGAACACCGCATCGAACTCCAGGTGGAAGCTCATCGCATCCGCGCTCACCTCGTGAACGTTCAACCCGCGCGCCCGAGCCGCCGCCACCATCGCCGCCGAGGCATCTGCGCCGGTCATCACCGCACCGGTTGCCGCAAGCTTCTCCGTCAGCGCGCCGTCGCCGCATCCCAGGTCCAGAATCGCCTCACCCGGTTGCGGATGCAGCAACTCCACCACGCCGCCCGCCAGGTCGGCCACAAATCTCCCGGTCGCAGCATATTGCGCCGCGTTCCACGTCTGCCCGCGAAAGGGAACAGTCTTCTCAGAGTCAGAAAGGTTCATACCTTCCATTCTCCGCCATCCAGCTCCCTCAAGTCGCGCCAAGCCTCAAGAGGCGCCCCCAAAGAGGGCGTCATCTCGACCGAACCCTGAGCGAGCAGAGCGAGTCGATGGGGGAGTGGAGAGACCCCCGCATTTGCCTTTGCTGTTGCCCTTGCCGTTGCCCTTGCCGTTGCTCGTTCTTGCCCCGCTACCCATCCCCCAAAAGCGGCCGTCATCTCGACCGAAGCGCAGCGCAGTGGAGAGACCCCCGCATTTGCCTTTGCAGTTGCCGTTGCCCTTGCCGTTGCTTGTTCTTGCCCCGCTACCCATCCCCCAAAAGAGGGCGTCATCTCGACCGAAGCGCAGCGCAGTGGAGAGACCCCCGCATTTGCGTTTGCCTTCCCGCCGCCCAAAGGTCCCCGATGGAGCCCCCACAACCGCAACCCCATGATTCCCGGCACTTTACGGCTAACCCCTTTATCGTCCATATTTTAGCCGCGAGAAATCCCTATCTCATTCAAAACACGGATTCGCCCAACGCCCAAGAGGAAGAAACGCGTCATGAATCACAGCCAATCTCCGCCGCCGGGATTACACTCTCAGCGACGCACTAGACTCAAACTGAACCACCCTGGAGAGCTAAGTTGGAAACCGCCGCTGTCACCTTCGCCCACACCAATGCGCCCCGCTTCGTCGAAGAGCTCAAGTCGCTCCTGCGCATCCCATCCATCTCCACCTCGCCCGAGCACGCCGCCGACACTCGCCGTGCCGCCGAATTCGTCGCCGCCGAACTCCGCCGCGTCGGCATGCAGAACGTCCGTCTCATCGAGACCACCACAGCCGCGCATCCCAATGGCCACCCCCTCGTCTACGCCGACCATCTTCTCGCCGGCCCCAGCGCCACCACTGTCCTCCTCTACGGCCACTACGACGTGCAGCCGCCCGACCCACTCGACGAGTGGAAGACGCCGCCCTTCGAGCCCACCGAGCGCGATGGCAATCTCTACGCCCGAGGCGCAGTCGACGACAAGGGCCAGATGTGGATGCACGTCAAAGCCCTCGAATCGCTGCTCGCCACCAGTAACGGCAAGCTCCCCATCAATATCCGCGTCATCATCGAAGGTGAAGAAGAGGTGGGCGGAGAGGGAATCGCCGCCTTCGTCCGCGAGCACGGCGACCAACTCGCCGCCGACGTCGCTCTCGTCTCCGACACTGAAATGTTCGCGCCCGATCTCCCCACTTTGTGCGTCGGCCTGCGCGGCATGATCTACACCGAGATTGAAGCCCGCGGCGCGCGCACCGATCTCCACTCTGGCATGTACGGCGGCGCGGCTCCCAATCCGTTCTTCGCCCTGTGCGAGATCATCGCAAAACTCAAGGACGCATCCGGCCACATCCTCATTCCCGGCTTCTACGACAAAGTCGCTGCGCCCACCGCTGCCGAACTCGCCGCGTGGAAGTCGCTGCCGTTCGATGAAGAGCACTACCGAGAAACCGAAGTCGGCTCCGCAGAGCTCACCGGCGAACCCGGCTACTCCGTTCTCGAGCGCACCTGGGCTCGCCCCACCCTCGAAGTCCATGGCATGCCCGGCGGCTTCACCGGCGCGGGCGCCAAGACGGTCATCCCGGCCCGTGCGCTGGCCAAAGTCTCCATGCGCCTCGTCCCCGACCAGACCCCTGCCGAAGCCTTCGCCCAATACAAGGCCTACGTCGAATCCCTCTGCCCCACAGGCATCCAGCTCGAAGTGCGCATGATCCACATGGGCGACCCCATCGTCGTCTCCACCGACAATCCCTACGTCCGCACTGCCACCAAGGCCATGCACGACGTCTTCGCCACCGACACCGTCTTCATTCGCAGTGGCGGTTCCATCCCCATCGTGGGCGACTTCATACGCGAGCTGCACATCCCGACTCTGATGATGGGCTTTGGCCTCCCCGACGATAATCTTCACGCGCCCAACGAGAAGTTCCACCTCGCCAACTTCCATCGCGGAATCGAATCCATCATCCGCTTCCTCGAAACCGTCGCCAGCACTTAGCATTCACGTCGTCATTCTGACCCGCAGAATCCCGGTATTTGTTTCGTCAAAATGACCATCCCGCTCCCCATCTCCGGCTACGTTCTCGCGGGCGGCCGCAGCTCCCGCATGGGCGCCGACAAAACCCTGCTCCAGCTCGCCGGCAAGCCACTCATCGAGCATGCTGTCGCCAGGCTTCGCCGCGTTTGCGCCGACGTTAACATCCTCAGCAGCAACCCAGCGCTTGCCCCCTATGCGCCGCTCGTCGCCGACCTTCATCCCGGCTGCGGCCCAGTCGGCGGGATGGAAGCTGCGCTCACCCACTCCTCGCACGACTGGAACCTCTTCCTCGCCGTCGACCTGCCGTTCCTCCCCGCGGCCTTTGTCTACGGCTGGGCAAGTCGCTGGTTGAACTCCTGCGGCGACGGCGCCCGCATCCGGCTCTTCTCCGATGGCGGTCACCCGCACCCGTCCTTCTGTCTGCTGCACAAGGACGTTCTGCCGTTCCTCGCCGAAGCGATCGGCCGGGAAGACTTCAAACTCATGCGGATCTTCCAGAATGCGGGAAGGGAACTAGCTACCCGCCAGGGTTTCCCAGCCGAATCCGGCCTCTGGTTCCAGCCTGCCGAGATTCCAGCGCCGCCGGATCCGAGCGCCGCTGACTGGCCCCGTATCACTCCGGCGCAATTGGCCGCTCGCGAGCTGTGGTTCGCCAATCTGAACACCCCTGATGATTTCGCCCGTGCTCAGGCCCACGTTGGCGCACTCGACACCTGACCGCAATGGCTTTTGCTGCGCTGCCAGCGCATCGTGCATCATAGAGATACGCGCATGGCAGATCCTGGTCCCAAACCAGACCTAAATCCAGACGACCGCATGACAGGCAGTGAACCCGCTGCTCCTGCGGGAGACGCGCCTTCCAGCGCCACGCCGGATGAGTCCGAAAACCTACTGGCCGAAGTCTCGCCCGATGCGCAGGAGTCGGTGCAGGAGTTCCTGGCCGAGGCCGCGCAGCAGAACGAAGCCGCCAATGAAGCCGTCGCGGCAGAGTCCGAGGGCAATCAAGGCGGTGGCAACGGCCACAGCAAGCCCGGTGATGGCAACGGCAACGGCAAGCCCGGCCCCTATATCGCCTTCGAAAACGTCTACAAGTCCTTTGGCAGCGTCGTCGTGCTCAAGGACGTCAGCTTTTCCGTCCTGCCCGGCGAAACCCTCTGCATCCTCGGCCGTTCCGGCGTTGGCAAATCCGTCTCGCTGCAGATTCTGATGGGCTTCCTCCGTGCCGACCAGGGAATGGTCAAAGTCGCAGGCGAAGACATCTGCGGGTTTAACGAGGCGCAGTTGCAGGCCGTCCGCCGCAAGGTCACCATGGTCTTCCAGAACGGAGCCCTGTTCGATTCCATCTCGGTCGGCGAGAATGTCGCGTTTCCGCTGCGCGAACGTCATGACCTGGCCGAGGACCAGATCCAGCAGATCGTCAAAGGAATGCTGGAGATGGTGGGCGTTGCCGGCATGGAACACCTGCTGCCGTCCGATCTTTCTACCGGCATGAAGCGCTCAGTTGCAATCGCCCGCGCTCTGGCCTCGCAGCCCGAAGCGGTCCTGTACGACGAGCCCACCACCATGGTCGACCCCCTGATGGGGCATCTTCTGGGCAGCTTGATCGCCCGCCTTAAAACCCAACTCCACCTCACCAGCATCGTAGTAACGCACGACATGCGATTTGCACGCAAGCTCGCCGACCGCGTCGTTTTTCTCCATCAGGGCGAAGCTCGCTTCTTTGGCACCGTCGAGGAGATGGATCGCAGCAACGATCCCGTGCTTCAGGAGTTTTTATCTATGGACGCACTTGTTTTACCGGTATAGGCTTTGAGCACTCCGCCTTCTCCGTGCTCCCTGTGTATAAAGGAAGGTTGCCATGTGTCTTTGTTTTCAGTATCCTCGAAGAAAGACCAGAACTCTGGCATGTTTCACTCCTCTGTTGCATTTCGGCGTCCTGCTGTGTCCGCGTCGCCCTTTCGAGTAGTCGCTCAACCGAACCACAAACGAGCAGTTGCAAGATCGCCTATGCGGGGCATGAGCAATCCTTTTGGAAAACACCCGCAAGGTCGAATGTCACAGGCCAGCGTGACCTGCTCCAACTAAAGCTGGACTCTTGTCCGGCATGCAAATTTCGGCGCGCACGATCCGCGCCGTGGGAGTGAGAGAGCCGTTCGCAATGGCGACACCGGATTATCTCGAGCAGGTAGTCATTTCTGGCCGACAACGTGCTGTCGCCGATGGAGCGCCGTCTGAGCGCTCCGGGCTACTGTATCGCCCATCCGTCACCAGCCTCATCTGGGCTGCCCTCGATCTCCTCACCGTCTTCGTCGCCGCACTTATGGCCCTGCGATTCCGGGTCGACGTCCCAGACAACGTTCAGGCCACCTCTACGCTCCCGTTCCTGCTTCACTCCGCTCACTGGATCACCTGGAGTTATGTCGCGTGGTTTGGATTCCTGCTGGTAATCCTGGCTCGCTCCTACGGACTCTACGGCCCCATCCTCAGCCGCAACGGACTCAACGAGCAGCGCATGACGGTGCAGGCTGCCCTCACCGCCGGGCTTTTGCTGTGCGGCACGCTCTACCTTCGCCGTGCCCAGGGAGTCTCCCGCGAAGTCGTTATTCTGCTCGTCGTTTTCTCTACCGCCCTCTTGTGCATGCGCCGCGCCATCTGGCGCAAAGTGGTCTATAGCCGCTACCGCGAGGGACTGGAGACGCGCAACGTCCTCATCGTAGGCGCCGGCCGCGTCGCCCATGCGCTGCGCAATCACCTCGAATCGCTTCGTCATCTGGGCTTCCGCTTCAAGGGCTTCGTCGCCCTCACCGAGCGCGAGGCCGAATCCGGCGACCAGGACATCATCGGCGACGTACGCAATTGCCTCTCGCTGGCCCGCTCCCTCTTCGTCGACGAAATCTTCTTCTCCGTTCCGGCCGAGAAGAAACTCGTCATCGCGCTGGTGGAGGAGGCCCGATCCCTCGGCATCGACGTCCGCGTCGTCCCCGATCTCTACGACGGCCTCGCGTGGAACGCCCCGGTCGAGTACATCGGCCAGTTTCCCACCATCCCGCTGCACCGTCGCGACCTGCCCATCGGAGCGTTTCTCCTCAAGCGCGTGCTGGACACTACCGGTGCTGCGCTCGCCCTCATCATCGGCGCGCCCTTCATGCTGATCCTCATGGCGGCCATCAAGCTCGACTCTGTCGGCCCCATCTTCTACCGTGCGCAACGCATTGGCCGCAAGGGACGCACTTTTACCTGCTACAAGTTCCGCACCATGGTCGCCAATGCGGACAAGCTGAAGAAGGATCTCGAGCACAAGAACGAGCGCGACGGCATTCTGTTCAAGATCTCCAATGACCCTCGCGTCACCCGCGTTGGACGCATTCTGCGCAAGTACTCCTTCGACGAGCTCCCCCAGTTCTACAACGTGCTCCGCGGTGACATGAGCCTCGTCGGCCCCCGCCCGCCCATCGCCTCCGAGGTAGAACAGTACGACATCGCTCACCTGCGCCGCCTGGATGTACTCCCCGGCATGACCGGCCTCTGGCAGGTCGAGGCGCGCCAGGACCCGTCCTTCGACAGCTACATCTCCCTTGACACCGCCTACGTCGAGAACTGGTCCCTCTGGCTCGACCTTAAGATCCTCGCGCGCACTGTGGGCGTGGTCGTCTCCGGCACCGGCTCGTAAGTCACATCGTCTCGTATCGAATACCAAGGGTGGGAGCGCCCGCCCGCGCGGCATGCCCGTTCGCTGCGGCCAGCGCGGTAAACTTAACTTGTGAAGATCGCATTAGCCCAGATCAATCCCACCGTCGGCGACTTCGCCGGCAACGCCGCACGCATCCTGGACTTCACCGCCCGCGCCGCCCGGCAGTCCGCCGACCTCGTCATCTTTCCCGAACTCGCCATCTGCGGCTACCCGCCCGCCGACCTGCTCGAAAAAACTGCGTTCCTCGATCGCGCCCAGCAGACCCTGGAAGAGATTGCCGCGTCCACCACTTCCGGCCCTGCCATCCTCTGTGGCACAGTGCAGGCCGTCGTCGCATCTTCCACAGAGGGCAAGCACGCCCGCAACGTCGCGGCACTGCTCTCCGGCGGCAAGGTCGCCTTCATTCAGCAGAAAATGCTGCTGCCGTTCTACGACGTCTTCGACGAGCAGCGTTACTTCCAGCCCGCGCCGCACCAGTCGCTTCACCTGCTCGACGGCCAACCTCTCGCCATCACCGTCTGCGAGGACGCCTGGAACGACAAGGGGTTTTGGCCCCGCCGCCTCTACTCCGTCGACCCCGTCGACGAACTCATGCGCCAGTGGGCCATTTTGCCCGACCCCATCGCCGCTCACCCGCGCATCATCCTCAACATCTCCGCCTCGCCCTACTGGTGCGGCAAGCGCGACCTGCGCCGCAACATGCTCGCCGCCATCGCCCGCCGCCATCGCGCCTTCGTCGTCATGGTCAACCAGGTCGGCGGCAACGACTCCCTCATCTTCGACGGCTCCTCGCTCGTACTCTCGCCGACCGGAGACGTCCTCGCCCGTGGCGCGTCCTTCGTTGAAGACCTGGTCGTCTTCGACACGGACGCGGATGCGCCAACTCAGACAACTTCATCGCCTGAGGTCGGGACGTCCCACGCCGCCAACGAACCCGGCTGCGACTCCAACGAAATCGCCGCAATCTGGCAGGCCCTTGTTCTGGGCACCCGAGACTACGTCCGCAAGTGCGGCTTCTCCAAAGCCCTCGTCGGCCTCTCCGGAGGCATCGACTCCGCCCTCGTCGCTGCCATCGCCGTTGAAGCGCTCGGCCCCAGGAATGTCCTCGGCGTCGGCATGCCCAGCGAGTTTTCCTCCACCGGCTCCATCGACGACGCTCGCACCCTTGCCGCCAACCTCGGCATTCAGTTCGAACTCGTCGCCATCCACGACGTGTTCCAGCACTACCAGCAGGCACTCGAGCCGCTCTTCGCCGGCACTCCCTTCGGGCTGGCCGAAGAAAATCTCCAGTCCCGAATTCGCGGTGCGCTGCTCATGGCGCTCTCCAACAAATTCGGCGCACTCGTCCTCACCACCGGCAACAAGTCCGAGATGTCCACCGGCTACTGCACCCTCTACGGCGACATGGTCGGCGCGCTCGCTGTCCTCGGCGACGTCTTCAAGACGCGCGTCTACGCCCTCAGTCACTACGCCAACCGCGACTGCGAGATCATCCCGCACAACACCATCGCCAAGCCGCCCTCCGCCGAACTGCGCCCCGGCCAGATGGATACCGACTCGCTTCCGCCCTACGACATCCTCGATCCCATCCTCGAGGCCTACGTCGAGCGCTATGAGTCGGCCGAGCAGATCCTCGCCGCCCGCACCGCCGCCGGCGATCACGTCGACCTCGCCCTCATCCGGCGCGTCCTCACCCTCGTCGAGCGCAGCGAATACAAGCGCCAGCAGGCCGCTCCCGTCCTCAAGGTCACGCAGAAATCCTTTGGCAATGGCCGCCGTTTCCCCATCGCCGTCAAAGTCGAACTCTAGCCCGCTCAGGCCTGCTTTGCTGCCCGTCTTATTTGGCCGCTAAATCCGTCTATTGATAGGATGGCTCTAACGCAATTTCATCCTGGAAACGATCTCCGCATTTCCCGAACGGCCCCGCAAAACGCCACCGCACAGAAGGAATTCCTTGAAGACTCGATACGCAGTTCTGGCCGCAGCTCTCCTCCTTTCTCTTCCCGCAACGCTCGCATCGGCCCAGGCCACAGGCACTCCGGCAGCTCCCACGCCGCAGATCGACACTGCGCCTCCTTCGGCTCCCGCGGCGGCGGCCGATCCGCTCCCCCCAGCGAACCCCAAGTTCTTCACTGCTGCCTCACCCACGGTCGACACCGTCAACGCCTTCCTGCGCCAGGTGTGGGGATATGACACCAACCGCCTGTACCGCGTCATGGCCATCCAGAAGACCTCCGCCCCCGGCGTCATCAAAGTCGTTGTCTTTGTCCTCCCCAAGGGAGGCGATCCCAACAAGGTTCAGGCAGCCACCTTCTACATCACGCCAGACGGCAAGCATGCTATCGGCGAAGGCGCCGGCGTCGTTCCCTTTGGTCCCACTCCGTTTGCGGAAACGCGGGACATGCTGAAGGCCCGCGCCGATGGAGCATCCCGCGGCGCCGCCGGCAAGGACCTCGAACTGGTCGAGTTCGCCGACCTGCAGTGCCCGCACTGCAAGGAAGCCCAGTCCACCATGGACCAGATCGTCAAGGATTTCCCCAAGGCTCATATCGTCTTCCAGCTCTTCCCGCTGGTCGACATTCATCCCTCCGCCTTCAAAGCCGCGGCCTACGGCGTCTGCGCCCAGAAGCAGTCCAACGAAGCGTTCTTCAAATACGCGGACGGCGTATTCGAAACGCAGGAAGCTCTCGCCCCCACCTCTGAGGACACGCTCCTCAAGGCGGCCGCCATGCGCGCCGGCCTCGACGGAGCTGCAATCGCCGCCTGCTCGGAAACTCAGGCCACCAAGGACATCGTCAACGCCGACATCAAGCTTGCCGAAGACGCGGGCGTCGACCAGACGCCGCTGCTCTCCGTCAACGGCCGCCTGCTTCCTCTCACCGGCGTCTCCTACGAAGGTTTGAAGAAGATGATCCAGTACCAGGCCACACTGGACGGCGTGGACTCCGGCGCAACCGCCGAAACCCTCGCTCCCAAGCCGCCCCAACCCACCCTTCAAACTCTTCCCAAGTAATCCTCTACCGCTTCACAACCATTCAATTCGGGTGCCCCATGTCAGACAGATGTTCGTCTGACGTGGGGTTTGTAATTTAACCCTCCGCTGGAGGATCCCCGTCTTGCTTAAGGGCGCGGCTTCAGCCGTGCCGTCATGGCCGGGTTAACAAATGCGGCTTCAGTTGCTGAGGTCACTTTCCCACCGCCTACATCGAAAGTTGCATATCCGCGCTCCCGGCCTACCACTAGCCTTCCAGTCAATGCGTCTTATTGAGAGAAGGGTCCGCCAATTCTTTGCCTTCCAGGCGATCGTCCCGATCCTCGGCCTCATCCTCAGCATCGTCCATCCCATGCGCATCCCACCCGGAGCGTCTCCGGCCCGTCTCTACGGCGTCACGGCCAGCTACATGATCCTCGCGCTCATCTACGGCCGCGCATGGCTCGCCACCCGCGCCCCTCGCGAGTTTCGCAGCCCCTGGCCCATAGCCGCCAGCCTTGTCTCCGTCGCCGTCGGAAGTTGCTCCTTCTGGTTTGCCCGCCCCAGCCTGTCCTATGAAGCTCCCGGAATCATTACCACCGTGGTCGGCTTCGCCGGATTCCTCATCTATACCCGCGGCAAATCCTCGCGCCTCGGCGTAACGCCGCCGAGGCGGCAAGGTTCTGCCTCAACAGTGGTATAGACGCTCCCGCCCGGCCCCCTCTATCCTCCGCTCAGGATGCAAGCCCTCAAGTCACTCGTCCGCTGGACCTACGCCCTCACGGCGATGTTCCTGTTTCCCGTCGCGGTTGTCGTTTTCCTTCGCATGTCCCACCCCGGAGCGGTCTCCTCTCCACTTCGTTCGTACGGAGCCCTCATCGGTCTTCTCGCCGTCGCTGTGCTCTCGGCTACTGCCTGCTGGACCTCGCGCAAGCCCGCCGCAACACGCAACGTCTGGGCCATCGCAGCCAGCTGTGTGTACCTGGCACTTGGCCTCATCTTTCTCGCAGTCAGCCATCACCTCAGCTTCGCCGGACCGGAGGTCATGCTCGCCGGCGCCGGTGCCATGGGACTGGCCGTCTTTTCGCGTAACTCCTCCGCACCTGCTCCGGCCGTAGCCGCAAAGCCTGCAAAGCTGGCACGCGTTCCTGGCGACCGCACCAGCCAATGGATCGATCGCCTCTCCACCTTCGTCTTCATGGTGGCCACCTGGCAGGTCATGGCTGCCTGGTACCCCTGGGCCCGGATTCACCATCTCCGGACATTCCTGGGACTGCCGCTGCTGGCCCTCATCGCCGCCGTCGCGCTCGTCACCGCCGTTATCCACGAGTGCGGTCACGCCCTCGCCGCGCGCGCCCTCGGAATGAAGCTGCTCGGCTTCTCCGCCGGCCCCTTCCAATGGCGCAAGCAGGAAGGGAAGTGGACGCTCTCGTTCAAGTCGGCCGGCTTCCTTGGCGGCACAGTGCATGTGCTCCCCACCCATCCTGACGAGCCCGCCTGGCACGACATCCTCATGGTCGCCGCCGGCCCTCTCGTCAACCTGGCCACCGGCCCCATCTTCCTCTGGCTCGCCTTCCATGCCCAGGGAGCGGCCTGGCAGCCGGTCTGGTTCTTCTTCGCGCTGATGGCTTCCTTTTCGCTTCTGGTCGCCGCCTTCAACCTTGTCCCGTTCCGCTCGGCCACCGGTTCGTACTCCGACGGAGCCCGCATCCTGCAGCTGCTCACCAACAGCCCTGTTGTCGCAGTGCAGCGCGCCGCCCGCCGTCTCCAGCCCGCCTGACACTCGCGGTTTATTCCGAGTGATACTAGGCAAGCCAGGCCTTCAGGCTTGGCCCTCGATGCCGGCAATACCTCCGAAGATTTTAGATAGGCCTGCACCCCTACTCCCGAGGATCGACCTGACGATTTAGATAGGCCGGCACTTTAGTGCCGGCAGTCAAGGCGATCCCCAGGACCGCGCTTCAGCGCCTGCGATGTGCTTCTTGCGTTGTCGCCAATGAAGGAGAATCATTCATCCCCTCGAATGCCACCACTTTTCCACACCCATGCTCTGTCAAGTTTTTTCTTGTAACTCAATGTAACCACGATAGATCGCCGCACTAACTTATCAGTCAACCCAGCTATAATAGGGGAAGGAAGGTTGCGCGGCGGAGTGCCTGGCCCTTCCAATTGCATCCCCACAAGGAGAATCCCACGCCCGGCAAAGGCCCAGTCACGCTTTCAATCCAGCTCTTGTGCCGAAAAGACGCCTGGAACCGGTTCTGTTTTGACGATCTTAGCGACAAGCCCAATAGAATGAGGACCCTGGCGGACATGCTCACCGCCAACCTGAACATTCCAAACGATTTCTCGCCAGGTACCTAGGGGGAGGGAGGGACCCTAGGCGATGTAGATGAACCGTAGCAGGAACAGCAGCGCCAGCAAGTACAGCATCCAGTGTTGCCGCCTTCCGCGTCCGGTCGCAAGTTCCAGCACGGCGTAGCTGATCAGCCCGAAGGACAGTCCTGTAGCAATCGAGTAGGTGAGCGGAATGGTGATGATGGTCAGGAAACTTGGAATTGCCACCCGCGGTTCCTGCCAGTCGATTCGCGCAGCGCCGCCAACCATCAGCGCGCCAACAAGAATCAGCGCTGGAGCCGTCGCAAAATCCGGAATGGCCCCAACAAAGGGCGCGATGAACATGGACACGAAGAACAGCAGTCCGGCAACGATTGCCGTAACTCCAGTTCGTCCGCCCGCTGCAACGCCCGCGGACGACTCAATGTAGCTGGTCACAGTCGACGTTCCCGCCAGCGATCCGAGAACTGTCGAGGTCGCATCGGCGAAGAAAATGCGATCCAGACGCGGAATCGTGTGATCGTCGGCGATCAGTCCCGCACGTTCGGTCACGGCTACGAGCGTGCCGATGTTGTCGAACAGGTCCACGAACAGAAACACGAAGACGATCTCAGCCAGATGCATTCCCAGAGCGCCGCGGATGTCCAGATGAAACGCCGTCTCGCGAATCGCCATCGGATTGAAGGTCGACGGCGCGTACTTCACCTGGTGCAGCAGAATTCCCGCGGCAAGCGTAGTCAGCACGCCGATCAGCATCGACGCCTTCACCTTGTAGGCCTGCAACACGGCAATCAGCACAATGCCGAAGATCGCGAGTTGCGTCGCATGGTCGTGCAGGTTGCCAAGCGTCACAGTGGTCGCTGGACTCGGGACAATAATCCCCGCGTTCCGCAGCCCGATAAACGCGATGAACAACCCGATTCCGCCCGCAACCGCCGAGTGCAACTGATGCGGAATCGCCCCCAGCAGCTTCTGCCGGATGCCACCAAAGGTCAGCAGCAGAAAGATCACCCCGGAAAGGAACACCGCTCCCAGCGCCGTCTGCCAGGGCACGCCCATTCCCTTCACAACGGTGTACGTAAAGTACGCGTTCAGCCCCATGCCTGGAGCCAGCGCCAGCGGATAGTTCGCCAGCGTCCCCATCAGGATGGATCCGATTCCGGCGCACAAACAGGTCGACGTCGTGACCGCCGCCAACGGCATCCCGGTCTGCGACAGAATCGCGGGGTTCACGAAGATGATGTACGCCATCGTGACGAACGTCGTCAGCCCAGCCAGAATCTCGGTCCGCCACGTGGTCCCGTGGGCCGCAAAGCCGAAGTATCGTTCCAGGCGCCTAAGCATAGGCTGTGCTGACTCGCAGTAAATTGAAATGGTTGGAGATGTTCGGAGTACAACCAGCATATCGTGAGAGGACTCGATGACCGCAGACGAGGTAAAGAAAATCCTGGGCCTGATTCCGCACCCCTGCGAGGGCGGCTGCTACATCCGCACTTACGAGTCCGGCGAACTGTTTCCGCCCACCGCTCTTGCCAGCGGACGGTACCCCAGCGCGCGCCATACGGGCACCGCGATCTACTACCTGCTGGAGCCGACGACCTTCAGCGAAATCCATCGCCTCCGCTCCGACGAGATATTTCACTTCTACGCGGGCGATCCGGTCGAGATGCTGCAACTCCACGCGAACGGCCGAGGCGAAGTCATCCGCATCGGCAATCGGATCGATCAAGGCGAGCGGCCGCAAGTCGTCGTTCCACGCGACGTCTGGCAGGGCAGTCATCTCGCGCCCGGCGGTGAATGGGGGCTGCTCGGCTGCACCGTCAGTCCCGGCTTTGAGTTCGAAGACTATGAGTCTGCAACGCGCGAGCAGCTCAGCTCCGGCTGGCCCGAGTATGTGGAACTCATCCGGCAGCTGACGCATACGGTACGAAAGTAAGCAACTCTACTCCGACCTCATGTTTTTTGAAGTTTGCCCGATAGGTATATCAAAGCTCGCAGCGAACGAGAGATTTCTCACGATCCTCGCTGGTTCGGAGCCTATCGAAGCACACAGGAGAAGACCCAATGAGGAAGTACCTTAGGAGTGCATTTGCCGCTTTTGTGAAGGATGAGTCAGGTCAGGACCTGATCGAGTACGCGTTGGTTGCAGGTTTGATCGGCCTTGGAGCTGTTGCCGCCATGAGCGGGCTATCGACCAAGATTGGCAGCGCGTTCAACTCCGTCGGCAACAACCTGACCAACAACATCTAGTTCGCAGCACACTGCGCGGTGACGCAGCGCCGTTCGCAGGTGCTGCGCCATCTCGCGGGTCCCCATAAGCAACACATTCCACGCAACGAGAGACGCCCAGTGAAACGAGTGGCGCGCGCATTCTTCGTCTCCCTTCAGGATGAGTCAGGCCAGGAGTTGTTCGTTTACGCGCTGGCCGCTGGGATGATCGCTCTGAGTATCTTTATCGCCGTTTATCAGTTCGGCTGCACCGTCGAGAACGCGCTCAACTCGCTGGGCAACTCGATGGCGGGGCCGATCTAGGACGGTCGCAAGAATCTCCAGGTGAGCAGCATGAACATGGAAGAGCTCCAAATCGTGTTTGCAGCAGACTCGCAGGTGCGGGGAATCTGCCGGAAGGCGGGTCGATGAACCCCAAGAGAATCCTCATCGCCCTCACGCTCTCGTTGATGGTTTCCGCCCTCGCGACGTGGTTCGTCTCCCGCAAGTTGACTGCCCTGCCGGGAACGCAGAAGCCGGCAGAGACGTTCTACGCTGCGCCATCCCGCCCCGTTCAGCCTGGCGAGCTTCTCGGTGCGGACAACACCGCGCTTGTCGCGTGGCCTGCGGCGGTCCCGATCGAGGGCGCGTTTCCGAAGGTCGCCGATGTTCTGGGCCGCGAGGTGCTCTTTCCGCTGGCCAAGGGCCAGCCATTCCTCGATCGCGATCTCTCTGCACCAGGTGCTGGCCGCGGACTCGCCAGTAAGATTCCCGATGGGAAGCGTGCGGTCGCGTTGCGGTCCGACGAGATCGTCGGCGTCGCCGGGTTCCTTTTGCCTGGCTCGCATCTCGATGTGCTGGTGACCTACAGCTCGGATCGCGCTCCTGAGCCGTTGACGGCGACAGTCCTGCAGAACGCAACCGTCCTCGCTGCTGGTCACGAGACCGAACCGGACCCCCAGGGAAAGAGATCGGATGCCACAGTGGTGACGCTTTTGCTGACGCCGGAGGAGGCACAACGCGCTGTGCTGGCCAGCAACCAGGGCGCGATCCACTTCGTTCTGCGCAACGCGGCAGACGCGAGCATAACCGGCAATGCCCCTACCATGCTCTCGCAGCTCGCCCAGGCGGATGCCTCCGCTTCGCGTCGCCCGGGAGTTCGGCCCGCAACTCCTGCGAGCCGGCCGCTTCCGCAGCCCAGAGAGATTGAGACCGTCCTTGGAGGCACTAGCGACGGAATGCGATCGGCCCGGCCGCTGAATGGAGGCGGAGGACAATGAATCGTCGCTGCGCAGTTGCTATCGCCCATAGTACGGATCATGTATTCCCGCGCAAACGCGCCTATTGTCTTGCGTTTTCTCTTTTGCTGCTTGCGAGTGCCTGCGGTATGGCGCAAACGCCGAATACGCTTGCGACTGAGCAGCCCGCGATCCGCTCGGGAACCGCGGCTGACGTGATCCATATCACCGTCGACCATTCGGTGGTCTTGACCTCGGCTGCACCGCTGCGCCGCGTCTATGTGGGCAATCCAACTGTGCTGCAAACCTTTACTTCCGGCACCAACCAGGTGGTGCTGACCGCGAAAGCTCC
Source organism: Acidobacteriaceae bacterium (assembly GCA_036498865.1). Classification (GTDB taxonomy): domain Bacteria; phylum Acidobacteriota; class Terriglobia; order Terriglobales; family Acidobacteriaceae; genus Edaphobacter. Next base: position 34,620 of record DASYEU010000087.1, read on the forward strand.
TGGAGTAAGCAGTATGGTGCTGTGGGAAGAGTTGGGTGGCAATCGACTCTACACAGTCTCTGCGGACGTTGATCCCGAAGCGTTGCAAGCCTCACTTACGCAGGCCTTTCCCGGCTTGTCCCTTTATGCGGAAGCGGGTGGCGGCGGCAAGATTGTCCTCACTGGATCGGTCCAAACGGAGGCCTTGTCAGAGGCTGCATTCAAGATGGCCTCGCAGTACACCAAGGATGTCGTCAACTCAGTGCACGTCGTGCCCGTGCATGGCAAACAGGTGCAGCTCAAGCTTCGCATCGTGGAGGTCGATCGCACGCGGCTGGATCAGCTTGGCGTCAACATCTTCGCAGGCGGTCGCACCTCGATCGGCACCACGACGGAGCAGTTCAACTCAGCCGTTACGGACACTGCGTCATCGATCCAGGTCAGCAATCCCCTGAATCTTTTCCTGTTCAACTCCAAGCTGGACGTCGGGATGACGGTGCGTGACCTAGAGCAGAAGCAGATTCTCCAGGTGCTGGCGAGCCCACGATTACGACCCTGAGCGGCCTACAGGCGCGCTTCCTCTCCGGCGGCGAGTTTCCATTTCCTGTGGTGCAGGGCGGCACTGCGAACTCCACCGCGATCTCCGTCCAGTTCCGCCCGTTCGGCGTTGAAGTGGCCTTTACTCCGACCGTAAACGCAGACGGATCCATCCGGTTGAAGCTGTCGCCCGAGGTCAGCACGTTGGACTTCAGCAATGCCGTTACCATTTCCGGGTTTACGATTCCTGCGCTGTCCACGCGCCGTGCTGAGACCGAGGTCGAGATTCTGAATGGCCAGAGCTTCGTTGTGTCGGGGTTGCTCGATCACCGAACCACCGAGAGCTTGAGCAAGATTCCAGGTATTGCCAACATCCCCATACTGGGTCAGTTGTTCCGTTCCAAGAGCATCAATCGCTCGGTCGCGGAGTTGATCATCCTCGTCACGGCGAGCGTGGTGGATCCTCTGGACTCCAGTGTGAACGTGAAACCGGCCGAGCCGGCGTTCGTCGTGCCGAATCTCGATACGGGTGCTTTCGATGCGTCGGCCCGCGGCAAAGCTCCGGCACCTGTGCCGCAACCTTCGGCTACGCCAGAGACGGACAAGCAGCCATGAACACTGAGTCGAATTCTTCGGAACGGCCAAGCCAAGCCATCTTCAGCGTGTGTGTCGACGAGAGTGTCGTCAACGCGGCAATGGCTGCCTCGGGCAAGGTCATTGGAGCCCACTTCGCGGGCGAGTTTCGTGACTACATTACTGCGGAGAAACGCCCGCAGTTCTCACCGTCACTGAAAAATGCCGCGGCCTGCGTCGCGTTGATCGACTTTGACCGCGACCCAGGCCTGGCGGTTGAGACCACCGCGCGGCTGAATCAGATCTTTCTGAAGAAGATCAGTATTGTCGGCATTGGGGCGCAGTTGGACGCAGGCATTCTACTGCGCGCGGTTCGCAACGGATGTACGGAGTTTCTGACCAAACCCATTGACCCAACGGAACTGGCCGCCACGCTCAATCGTTTTCAGGCGGTTATGGCGGTCGATCCTCACGCTCAAAGCGGGATCGGGCGGGTGATCGCTTTCTTTGGCGCGAAGGGAGGTGTCGGAACCACGATGCTCGCGGTCCACCTGGCGATGCATCTCGTCCGCCAGCACGGCAAGAAGACACTGCTCATCGACCACCATCCACAGCTTGGCCACGTCGCGCTCTACCTGGGGCTGAAAGACACGCAGTATCACTTCGATGAGTTGCTGCGCAATGCGGACCGGCTCGACTCGGAACTACTCGATGGCTTTGTCGTTCGCCACCGCAGTGGTCTTGACGTGATCGCCTCGCCGGAGTTGTCGAGTGGGCCGCACGAGCCGAAGAGCATTCAATTTGAGCACGTCATGGATTTCCTGCGACGGGAGTACGACTATGTGCTGATCGATTCCTCGATTGCGTACCAGGAATCGAAGAGCTCGATCGTCGATCAGTCCGACGAGGTCTATATCGTCTCGACGCCGGACGTTGCGGCATTGCGCGATCTGGCGCGCTTAGTCGAGAACCTCTCGCTCAGCGAGTCGGCTACCAGCAAGCTCCACGTGGTTGTCAACCGCTCAACCGCGACGGACTCCATTACCTCGGAGCAAATTGAGAAGGCTGTCCGGTTTCCTATCTCAGTTTCGATTCCGAACAACTACTTTGAACTGTTGCGTGCCATCAACGACGGTGAACCGATCCCGCCGCAGCGGCGCACAGAGTTCAATCAATCGCTGGCACGGTGGGCCAATCACATTGCGCATGGCGTCGACGGCCCCAGAGTGGCAGCAAGAAAGAAGGGGCTGTTTTCATTCCTGCGTTGAACTCCGTTCCTGACGATTGACTGAAGAGGTTGAGGTATTCGCAATGCCCGAAGTATCGATGTACATGACGCCCGTGGCACGTCCAGTGGTCGCGAGTGAAGTCCGTGTCAATCTTGGTGAAGGTGCTCGCCAGGCACTCAAGACGTCGGTCCACCACGAACTGATTCGCCGCATGGATCTGGAGAAGTTGGCCGCAATCCAGTCGGACGAGGTGGGTGGAAGGCAGCGCCTGCTTGCGATCATTCTGCAACTCATCGGAGAACAAAGTGCACCACTAAGCGCTCCCGATCGCGATCATCTGGCCCACGACATTCTGGACGAGGTTTTCGGCCTGGGCCCGCTCGAACCGCTGTTGCACGACCCTACGGTGAACGACATCCTCGTGAATACGTACAGGACCGTCTACGTGGAGCGACGCGGAGTCATCGAGAAGACCAACATTGCGTTCAAGGACGAAGCCCACCTGATGCACATCATCGACAAGATCGTCTCAGCTGTGGGCCGTCGCATCGACGAGTCTTCGCCCATGGTCGATGCACGGCTGCTCGACGGCTCCCGCGTCAACGTGGTGATTCCTCCGCTTGCGGTCGACGGCCCACTGCTCTCCATACGCCGCTTTGGTTCGACCCCGCTCTCCTCCGACGATCTGTTGCGCCATCGCGCCTTGACTCCGCAGATGCTCGAAATTCTGCGCAGTGCGGTGCGAGCCCGGCTCAACATCGTGGTCTCTGGCGGAACGGGTTCTGGCAAGACTACGCTGCTGAATGTGCTCTCGGGATTCATCTCTGCTACAGAGCGCATCGTGACCATCGAAGACTCCGCCGAACTCCAGATCAAGCAGGAGCACGTGGCACGGCTCGAATGCCGGCCTCCGAACCTCGAAGGCAAAGGCGCCATCCGGCAGCGCGAACTGGTGATTAATGCGTTGCGCATGCGGCCCGACCGAATCATCCTGGGCGAGGTCCGCGGCGAGGAGGCGCTCGACATGCTGCAGGCGATGAACACGGGCCACGACGGTTCCGTCACAACGATTCACGCCAACAACCCGCGCGACGCGATTGCCCGCATTGAGACCATGGCGTTGATGGGCGCAGTCACCCTGCCGGAGAAGGCTATTCGCGCTCAGATCGCCTCGGCCGTCGACCTGATCGTTCAGGTGGCTCGGATGAGCGACGGGTCGCGCCGCGTAACCCATATCAGCGAGATCACTGGAACCAACGGCGATATCATCAGCCTTCAGGACATTTATCTCTTCGAGAAGCTCGGGCTGGGGCCAGGTGGCAACGTCAAGGGCCGCTTCTATTCCACCGGCATCGTGCCAAAATTCGCGGAGCGTTTGAAGGCGGCCGGCATTCCGCTGGGGCTGAACCTGCTCGACCATGCGGTGGAAGTGTAGCGGAGGATCGCGCCCGGTGAATGCTCTCTCCATCACGTTCGGTGCGATTCTAACGCTGAGCTTCGTTATCTTCCTCCTCGTTATGCGCCCGCCAGCGAACAAGGCAGCGAGGCAGCGCCTGGTTGTCATCCAGGAATCGGTGCGGCCTCACAACGCGGGCGCCTATGGAACCGAGTTGGAGCGAGTGGAGCAACTAGATCACTCGGCCCGGCTTGGCGCCTTTCTCGAGCGCTATCGATTTGCGAAAAACCTGAAGGTACTTCTGACCCATGCACACAGCAACCTTGGGGTAGGCAGCGTAGTCCTCTGCAGCGTGGGGATTGCGCTTGGCTGTGGTCTGGTCACATATATATGCGTGGGCAATTTTTTGGCGAGCGCGGGCGCAGCCGTTATCGGCTCGTTGCTCCCATACTTCCTGCTACGGTTCAAGCGCAACCGCCGGGTGAAGGCATTCAACTCGCAGCTGCCGGACGCAATCGACCTTATGGCCCGCTCCCTGATTGCGGGCCACTCCATGGGCTCCTCCATCGAATTAATTTCCGGACAGTCACCTGAACCGCTGGCCGGAGAGTTCGTTCAAGTGTTCCAGCAACAGAGGCTGGGATTGCATTTCCGCGACGCCTTGCTGCAGATGGGCAGGCGGGTTCCTTCAAGGGATCTGCAATTCCTCATCACCGCCATCCTCGTACAAAAAGAAACGGGCGGCGACCTGACTGAGATTCTCGATCGAGCTTCCCACGTCATCCGCGAGCGTGTCCGCATCGAGGGCGAGGTGCGCACGCGCACGGCGCAGGGGCGGCTCACGGGTTGGATCCTCGCGCTGCTCCCGATTGTGATGTTGGGGCTCATCAATCTCATCAGCCCCGGATATTCAAGCGTCCTTTTCCACGATCCCACCGGGCAGAGGCTGCTGTATCTCGGCGCTGCACTCATCGCCATTGGAGCTCTTATCATTCGCAAGATTGTCGATGTCCAGGTATAGGCGCGCGCATGAGCTCACTCTTCTATTTTGCCTTTGCCGTAAGCATCTTTTCTGCCCTCGCACTCGGCGCCGTGTTTCTGTCCACGCGCACATCGCGCGCCACGATGGACCGTATCCGCGAAGTCACTCACCGGGGCAGAGATTACCGAGGCAATGCTCCGCTATCTCGCAGCGTGGGCCGCAGGCTGTTGTCGATGATGCACTGGGTGCGCGCGCGGATCGGCTTGGCGGATGAAGCGAACCTTCCGGAACGCCTGGCCAACGCCGGGCTTCGTGGTGCATTTCCAGCCGACATGTACAACGCCGCTCGCTTCGCCGGGCCCGTGGTCGCGGTGGCAGTGGCCTTCTTCATCCCGGTCGGCCGCATGTTCTGGGTCATCGCGCTTCCGGCTACGGCTTACATTGTGCCGAACATTGTGCTCACCCGGCTGATCAAGCGCCGGCGCGAAAAGATACGCAAGAGCATCCCCGACGCGATTGATCTCCTCGTCATTTGCGTCGACGCGGGCCTCGGGATCGACCAGGCGCTGTTACGGGTTGGCCAGGAACTCGGAATCAGCCATCCACAGATCACCGAGGAACTGCTCCAGATCAATCGTGAGCAGCGAGCTGGAAAGCCTCGAATCCAGGCCTGGGCCGACATGGCGGCGCGCAGTCAATTGGCCGACATCGACGCTTTCTCCGCCATGCTGCTTCAGACCGAGCGGTTCGGAACCCCAATTGCCCGTGCACTTAGCGGATTTGCGGATGGCATTCGCCTCAAGCGTCGGCAACTGGCTGAGCAGATGGCAGCGAAGACGACCATCAAGATCGTATTTCCGCTTGTATTCTTCATCTTTCCGAGCATCTTTATTGCCTTGCTCGGGCCTGTAGCGATCACCATCGTCCGCGGCATGTCGCTCATGGGCCAGTAGCGGCCGTCGAGTCTCGTCCGCAGGCCCTAGTCGAGAAAGCGGCTGGTGATGCCGCTATATGCGTCGATGCGGCGGTCCCGCAGAAACGGCCAATGCTGACGCGTTGTCTCGACCAGTGCGGGATCGAGATCGGCGATGAGGATCTCTTCCTTGTCGTGCGAAGCCTGCGCCAGAATGCGCCCAAACGGATCGGCGATGAAGCTGCCTCCCCAGAACTCGAGCCCAGATGCGGCCGTGTGGTCGCCGGGGCCTTCGATTGCGATCCCGTCGTGGACTATGTCGCCATGCTCGTGGCCCACACGATTCACGGCAGCAACGAACACACCGCTGGCAATCGCGTGAGCGCGTTGCATGGTCTGCCAGGCGGAGTACTGGGCCTTGCCAAACTCGTCCTTCTCGCTCGGATGCCAGCCAATGGCCGTGGGATAGAAGATGGTCTGCGCCCCGCTCAGAGCGGTAAGGCGCGCGGCCTCCGGATACCACTGATCCCAGCAGACGAGCGTGCCAACGCTGCCATTGCTGGTGTCGATCGATTTGAACCCGAGATCGCCCGGCGTGAAGTAGAACTTCTCGTAGTAGAGCGGGTCATCGGGGATGTGCATCTTGCGATAGATGCCAGCAATATTGTCGGGCGCGGTGCTAGCGTGATCGAGAATGGCGGCGGTGTTGTGGTACAGCCCGGCAGCACGGCGCTCGAAGAGGCTGGCGATCAGCGTGATCTTTTCCTCGCGCACGATCGCGGCCAGACGCTCCGTCGATGGGCCGGGGATCGATTCGGCGAGCGCGAATAGCGCATGATCTTCGCGCTGGCAGAAGTACTGCGCACGGAACAACTCGGGGAGGCAGATCAGTTGCGCGCCGTCGCGTGCGGCCTGGCGGACGAGGTCGGCTGCGTGGTCGAGGTTCTGCGCGGTGTCCGGAGCGCAGGACATCTGGATTAGGGCGACACGAGTAGAGGATGCTGCCATGGTGATGACTCCTGCTACAAGAGAAAAGCGCCGGCGATTGCCGGCGCCCTCCGTATTCTCTCAGGTTCCAGTTACTTGTCGTCGAAGAGGAGTATGGCTCCGGCAATGGTGGTGGTCCAGCGGCCGTTCTTGTCGCCGACAGCGGACTGCGTGACATTGGCAGTGCGGACAATCTTGTTGGAGATCCGGTAGATCTCCTTCTTCTCGTCCCAACTCTTGTCCGGATCAAAATCGACGTCGAGCGTGGTCGCCAGCATCTCGGCCGCAAGCTCTTCGGCGTAGTCGCCGGCCTGATCTTCCGTCTCGCCGAAGCTGTGGTGCTCGGAGAGGTAGCCATAGGTGTTGCGGTCGGTCGGAATGGCGACGCCGATGCTGGAGACGACCAGGCGGTGTGCCTCGCGTGTGGAGTTCTCCGCGATCACAGCGAAGACCACTTCGCCGGGGTTCAGGTACTTGAGCCCTTCTTTGCGCGGGATCAATTTGCACTGAGGCGGGAAGATGGACGAAACGCGAACGAGATTCTGTGCGGCGATGCCCGCATCGCGGAGCGCAAGCTCGAAAGAGGTGAGACGTTCTTTATGCTTGCCGACGCCCTTGGTGAAAAACAGGCGCGTAGGGACCATGTTCATGCCCAATTGAAAGACCCTCCGAAGAGTTTGCGAGATGCGGCGGTTAGCGGTGTTTTGCCCAGGCGCCAAAGGAGTGCAACTTTTCAAAGTTATCACAGAGGGTCGGGTGGATGTGTGAATTTGCGGCTTACCCCGACGCGAGAGTTGAGATAGAACTGCGCTGTTGCCCGCAGAGCATGAGGTTCAGCTTCGGGGATTTATTTCTTGACAGATTCAGCACGGAGCCGTGAGGCTGGACGGGTGCTGAGGGAGAAGCGCTTTCGCGTGCGAATCAAGAGGACAGCGACCCATCTTCCCGTTCTGATACTTACCGGATGTTTGCTGGCTGGATTCGGCCTGAGCGGTTGCGGTTCGCAGATTAGCGCAGCGGGTCCATCGAGCGGCATGTTGACCGGCAATTGGCTGGTAATCGGATCGCTGCCGGACGCCGGCGCAGCTGCCTTTTTTCCGCCGCGCCCGGCGGGCTTTGGCTTGGCCCTGAGCCTGAACGAAGTTGCCGGGCAAGTGACCGGGGCACAATCAGCGATGTACAACTGCGGTAATACCGGGGGTGGCGGCGCAGGAAGGTTGGCAGCGACAGAGATTGGAGCGGACGGCAGTTTTACCCTGCAAACCCCAACGGTTGGAGGCCTGGCTCCCACCATTACCTTTACTGTGAATGGCGTTGCGCCCCAGGCGATCGGAGGGACTTGGTCCGGGACCTATAGCGCGAATGATTCGAATGCGGGTTGCGGTCCGCAGTCAGGTTCATTTACCGCAGTTCCGATCCAGCCCGTTACCGGGACGTTTCAAGGACAGTCGACCCTGGGTGCTACTTCCGGTGGTACGCCAGTGAGCATCAGCATTGTGCTGCAGCAGGGAACGACCAACTCCCTTCCCACTTTCAGTTCAATCACGAGCCAGAACGCTTTGAGCGGAAGCATCACGGTGCAGGGAACATCTTGTTTTACGAGCGGAACCCTTGCGCTGGGCGATGGCGCCGTCTATGGCGGATTGGTTGAAGCGGGGTTCACGATGAACGACGGATCCCGGTTTCTGGTAACCGGCGCGATCGACGACACCGCGGTTTCAAAGATCCAACTGGAGAGCGCTCTCGTCGCTGGTGGCCAGTGCGACAGACTTTTCCTTTCCGGCACGACGGTGCTGGTCCGCCAATAGGTAGCGATACGCGCTGGTTTCGAGCGCTCCTATAGATTTCAGCAGCTTTGATATCGCGCATGTGGTGTCGATAATCGCCTACACTGTGCGCGTTCGTTGCCACGCCTCTTCTGCGAGTGATAGCCTTCAAATGCTGCCCATTTCGCGCTATCTCTGGAGCTACCCACTACATGCAGACCAGTTACAACGGCATTCCTGTCCCGGCGAACGGCAAGGCCATCGAGTATTCGAATGGCACATACTCCGTGCCCGATCAACCGATTATTCCGTTTATCGAAGGCGATGGCACGGGCCGTGACATCTGGAAGGCCTCGCAACGTGTGTTCGATGCGGCGGTCGAAAAGGCCTACGGCGGGAAGCGCAAAGTTGCGTGGTTCGAGGTGCTCGCCGGCGAAAAAGCGTATCGCCAGACGCAGAACTGGTTGCCGGACGACACCGTGAAAGCGACCGTCGACTTTCGCGTGTCGATCAAAGGACCGCTGACGACTCCGGTTGGCGGCGGAATCCGCAGCCTCAACGTGGCTCTGCGCCAGCTGATGGATCTTTACCAGTGCATTCGCCCGGTGAAGTATTACGCCGGCGTGCCGAGTCCGGTGAAACATCCGGAGCTGGTTGATATCGTCATCTTCCGTGAGAACACGGAGGACATTTACGCCGGGATCGAGTTCCGCGAAGGAACGCCGGAAGCGGCGAAGTTCATCGCGTTCGTCAACGACGAGATGCTGAAGGGCGGCAAGAAGAAGGTTCGGCTGGATTCCGGCGTCGGAGTCAAACCCATCTCGATTACCGGCTCGAAGCGGCTGGTGCGTGCGTCGATCCAGTATGCGCTGGACGAGAAGCGCAAGACAGTGACTCTGGTCCACAAGGGCAACATCCAGAAGTTCACGGAAGGTGCGTTCCGCGAGTGGGGCTACGAAGTCGCAACCCAGGAGTTTCGCGCGGAAACGGTAACCGAGCGCGAGAGCTGGATTCTGGGCAACGTTGAGGCGAATCCTTCGATCACTACCGAACAGAATGCGGCGCTGATTGAGCCGGGCATCGAGTTCGCACCGAAGGAGTTTGGCGAGTCGGTTGTTGCCGAGGTGAAGTCTGTGCTGGCTTCGATTGGCGCGTCGCACGGTGCAGGGAAGTGGAAGTCGAAGGTGCTGATCAACGATCGCATCGCGGACTCGATCTTCCAGCAAATCATCATCCGGCCGAGCGACTACTCGGTGTTGGCGACGACGAACCTGAACGGCGACTACATCTCAGACGCCGCTGCGGCGCAGGTTGGCGGATTGGGTATCGCGCCAGGCGCGAATGTTGGTGACGGCTTCGCGGTGTTTGAGGCAACACATGGCACGGCGCCGAAGTACGCGGACAAGGATGTAATCAATCCTGGTTCGGTGATGCTTTCCGGCGTGATGCTGTTCGACTTTCTGGGCTGGAAAGAAGCGGCTCGGCTGATCGAGTCGTCGATGGAGAAGACGATCCAGCAGAAGTACGTCACGTACGATTTCGAGCGCCAGATGGAAGGCGCGACCAAGGCCAAAACGAGTGAGTTTGCCACTCGGATGATCGAGAATATGTAGTGCTTGCCGCACGGGCCGAGCGCTTACGGCGCAGACGCCGCACGACGAGTGTGAATGGACGACTGAAGAAGTCAACAACTGAAGGGAACACGATGCGTAAGAAGGTAACGATTGTTGGAGCAGGAAACGTGGGCGCAACGGCAGCTCACTGGATTGCGGCGAAGGAACTCGCCGACGTGGTGCTGATCGATGTGATCGAGGGCGTTCCGCAGGGCAAGGCGCTCGATCTGCTGCAGGCAATGCCGATCGAGAAGCGGGACGTTTCCGTAGTTGGCACGAACGACTACGCGGACACGGCGAACTCGGACATCGTGGTGATTACGGCTGGAATCGCGCGCAAGCCTGGCATGAGCCGCGATGATTTGTTGAACACCAACTTCAAGATCATGTCGGACGTTGTGAACAAGGCGGTTGCTGCGTCGCCGAATTGCATCCTGATCATCGTTGCGAATCCGCTGGACGCGATGGCGCAGACTGCGTACAAGAAGGCTGGATTCCCGCGCGAGCGCGTGATCGGAATGGCCGGCGTTCTGGATTCGGCCCGCTTCCGAACGTTTATTGCGGAGGAGCTGAATGTGTCGGTTGAGAACGTCACAGCGTTCGTTCTCGGCGGTCACGGCGACACGATGGTTCCGCTGTCGCGCTACTCGACGGTTGCGGGAATTCCGATTACGGAGCTCATCGAACCGGCTCGCCTGAAGGAGCTGGAATCGCGCACGGCGAATGGTGGAGCAGAAATTGTCAAACATCTGAAGACTGGCTCGGCGTATTACGCGCCTTCCGCGGCCACGGTTGAGATGGTCGAGGCAATTCTGAAGGACAAGAAGAAGATTCTGCCTTGCGCTGCGTATCTGCAGGGCGAGTACGGAATCAACGGGCTCTACGTTGGCGTTCCCTGTAAACTCGGAGCGAAGGGCCTGGAGCAGATCATCGAGATCAAGCTCACGGCGGAAGAACAGGCTGCGCTCAACAAGTCGGCGGATTCGGTGAAGGAACTCTGCACCGTCATCGGCATGGCCTAACGGCAGTTGTCAGTAATCCGTTGTTGGTTGAACACGAAGGCCCGCTCGATTTGAGCGGGCCTTCGTATATTCGTTAGGCGACGCGATCGATGGTGACGGACTCGAGGACGACCGGATCCTTGGGGCGGTCCTGCGACGCGGTGGGGACTTTGGAAATCTTTTCGACGATGTCGTAGCCTTCCACGACTTCGCCGAAGATGGTGTGCTTGCCGGTGAGCCAGCCGGTGTCGGCTACGGTGATGAAGAACTGGCTGCCGTTGGTGTTCGGGCCGGCGTTGGCCATGGCGAGCTTGCCGGGCTTCTGGAAGCCGTGGGGCGAGCCCTTGGTCTCGTCAGCGAACTTGTAGCCGGGGCCGCCCATGCCGGTGCCTTCGGGGTCGCCGCCCTGGATCATGAAGTTGGGGATGACGCGGTGGAAGATGGTCCCGTCGTAGAGCTTGTCGCCCTTCTTGGAGCGCGAGTTCCACTCTTTGGTGCCTTCGGCGAGGCCGATGAAGTTGGCGACGGTCTGAGGTGCGTCTTTCTCGAAGAGCTCCACTACGATGTCGCCTTGGTTGGTCTTGAAGGTGGCGTAAGTTCCGGGCTTGGTAGGCATTTTCCCTCGGTTGTCAGTTGCTGGTTGTTAGTTGTTGGTGGATAACTCCAGGGGCTAAAGCCCCTCAATTTTGTTGGCCGCCAGAGGCCAAGGCTAAAGCCTTGGCTTACCTGGAAGCAAGAGCGCGGTCTCGGCTACTTCGGTATCGGTGAAGCCGCGGCAGCAGCCGGTGCGGGCGTTGCGGCGGGCGGATTCGGGTCGGGCGGCATGGGTTGGCCGTCGCGGACGATGGTGACGCGGTTCATGACCACGGGAGTCAGAGGTTTGTCGGCGGGGTTTCGCTCGACGCGGGCAATGGAGGCGGCCAGCAGGGTGGAGTGAGCGTCGCACTGGCCGAAGATGGTGTATTTGCCGTCGAGTTCGGCGACGGGCGCTTCGGTGATGAAGAACTGCGAGCCGTTGGTGTTGGGGCCGGAGTTCGCCATGGCCAGGCGGCCGGCGACGGAGAAGGTGAGCGCGGGGTCGGTTTCGTCGTTGAAGTAATAGCCTGGATCGCCAGAGCCGTCGCCGGCTGGGTCACCGCCCTGGATCATGAAGCCGGGGATGACGCGGTGGAAGGTGAGGCCATCGTAGAAGCGCTTGCCGTGCATCTTCTTGCTGCCTTCGGCGAGTGTCCAGTCCTTGGTGCCTTCGGCCAGGCCGACGAAGTTGGCGACCGCGTTGGGCGCTTGCTTGTCGAAGGTCTTGCAGGTAATTCGGCCCATCGTGGTATCGATGACGATGGTTGGGCCGGTCGGAACGGGCTCGGGCTTGGAAGTCGATCCGGGCGCGTCGGGCAGGTCGGCGGGCGGAGCCGACTGAGCGGTGAGCACAGCGCAAAACGCGAGAGGAAGCAGGAGAGAGATCGTGCGGGGAAGAGAGCGGTAGGTCATTCGCGAAGTCCTGAAACGAAGCACAGCGGATAGGTTAGACGAGATGGAAGGATGCGGCAAATGGAGGGAGGGACACCCCCCTGCCTTTTGACCTAAAGTCTTCGAACAAAGCAACTTAAGTCCGGATTGGCAGCCTGCTTCCTCGGCAAAGTCTTGATTCTATGTTATTTGTTTTGCAAAGTCTCTGCAATCAATAGTTTGAAAGTGGTTCCGATATTGTTCCATGGGTGCCTCGCGGGTAGGATTGGGCCAGACCACGAGGTCGCGCACCAGTTTTGCCCCTATCTTCCATTATATCAAGCGTGTCAAGGAGGAAAACGCGGTCGAAACCGGTATAACTATTTGATTATAAAACATTTGACGGTGTGGATTCTGGTGTGACGGTTCTCACATACCGGTTTGTTTGGGGCGGCGTAAGGTGGACGACCATTGAGGTGTTTTGGCATGCAGACAGCAGTAACGATGTACCACTTCTTTGTGGGTGGAAATCGCGTTGAGACCGAGAAGCCGTTTATGACGGGCGCCGAGATCAAGGCGCTGGCCGGCGTGAACCCCGATTATCAACTCTTCTTCAGAGACGATGTGAACTCACCCGACCGCGAGGTTCGGGACACGCAGGCTGTCGATCTGATCCCGCACAAGGAAGAGGATGGCACGGCGGACCGATCAGTGCAGGACAGTGAGGCTCTGGAACTGGATGAAGTACACAGCTATCACGGGCACTTCTATGCGGTTCCGAATTCGAGCTATAAGCGCCTGAAGTCGAATCCGTAGAGCGCGGTCACTGGGTACTCAGGGGAAGGTGTTCGGATGGTCACCTGAAACGCGCCGGCAGGGGCGTGGCGCCTGAGGTGTCTGCCAGAGCCTCAGGCGCAGTTCGGTTGCAGGCTATTCGAGGGTGATGGAGCCGGAGCCGGTGGAGGCGCGGAGGGTAGGGCCGCCGCCGTTTACTGATCCTGTGATGTGGTGCCTGTTTATGTCTCCCTGGGCGAGGATGGGCTGCTTGAGGTGGATGGTGCCCGACCCGGCGGATGCGTTGAGGGTGAAGTGCGCTTCGGGGACGAGGTGCAGGTGGATGTTGCCCGAACCGGTTTGGAGACGCCACTCGTCGGTAAGGTTGCCGCCTACTTCGATCGAGCCGGAGCCGGTGCCAGCGCGCAGGCCTCCGGAGACTCCGTCGATATGGATGGAACCGGAGCCCGTCTGTGCCTTGATGTCGCCGGAAGCGGTGAGTTGAAGCTCCATGCTGCCTGAGCCGGTTTGCAGTGTCGCGGCTCCATGGACGTTGCCTGCCTGAATATGGCCGGAGCCGGTGGTGATGCGGGCATTGGGGCCGATGTTGTCCACGTGGATGGAGCCTGAGCCGGACTCGGCTGAGACGAGGGCTTGCATGCCGCCAACTTCAATCGAGCCGGAGCCGGTGTGGGTCTTCAGGACCGCGCTGCGTGGGGCCGTGATGTCGTAGTCGATGGAGATGTTGGAGAAGAGGTCCGAATCGGCATGGCGGGACTGGGCGGTGATGGTGTTGCCGTTCTGGACGATGGGAGGCGAGGCGACAATTTCGTTGACGCGGGCGTCCTGGTTGCCGCCGAACCAACCGCGGTTGGCGTGAACGTGGCCCTTGATGTGGACCTCCGTGTCGGAGCCTGGGTAGACGTGGATGTATCCGGCACCGGTGGCAATGGTGAGAGTGGTGGTGCCGTTGACGCCAAAGCTTTTGTCGAAGTTGCCGTCTGCGGCGAGGGCGGAGGCGGCAGGCAGAAGAAGCGAGAGGGCGAGCAGCGTGCGGAGGTTCATGGTGGACTCCTTATCGAAAGCGAATCTCAGAGATCACAGAGCAAAAGAGAGATCATGGGAGGTACTTTGTCGGATACGCGGGCAGGGGGCTGGGGGTTCCGTAAAAAGTGAAATCAGGGAGTTTAGCGGCCATTTTGCGTCCCCGGGGCATGGCCTTGAGAAGGGTGGAAATACGACCGATTTGGGCCCTGATATGGCACTGAAAATGGTAAACTTGAGGGAATGACAACGCCGCTAAAGACGCTGTTCCTCAACCCCCCTTCCTTTGAAAAATTTGACGGTGGCGCCAGCAGCCGTTGGCCTGCCACACGCGAGATCGAGTCGTATTGGTACCCGGTCTGGCTGACGTATCCGGCCGGAATGCTGGAAGGTTCGCGCCTGGTCGACGCTCCGCCCCACCACATCAAGTGGGCCGAAGTGGTCGAGATCCTGAAGGATTACGAGTTCCTGGTCCTGTTCACCAGCACGATGGGCTGGGAAGGCGACCAGAAGATGGCCGAGGTGATCAAGCAGACGTACCCCTCGATCAAGATTGCGTTTGTGGGTCCGCCGGTGACGACGTCGCCGGATAAGGCGCTGAATGAGTGCCCCGCGATCGACTTTATCTGCCGGCGTGAGTTTGATTTCTCGGTGGTGGAGTTCGCGCAGGGTAAGCCGCTGAATGAGATTCTCGGAATCAGCTACAAGGACGATAACGAGGTGATCCAGCACAATCCGGATCGTCCGCAGGTGACTCCGGAGCAGCTGGACGAGATGCCGTGGGCTACGGAGATCTACGCGCGCGATCTGGACGTGACGAAGTACAACGTGCCGTTCCTGCTGCATCCGTATGTGGCGCTGTACTCGACGCGCGGCTGCCCGGCGCAATGCACATTCTGCCTGTGGCCCCAGACGCTGAGCGGCCATGCCTGGCGCAAGCGCTCGACCGACGACGTTGCGGCCGAGATGGCGAATGCGAAGAAGCTATTCCCGCACGTGAAGGAATTTTTCTTCGACGACGATACGTTCAACATCCAGAAGGCGCGCACGATTGAGCTGTGCGAGAAGCTGAAGCCGCTGGGTCTGACGTGGTCGTGCACGTCGCGCGTGACGACGGACTACGACACGCTGAAAGCGATGAAGGAAGCCGGATGCCGATTGCTGATTGTGGGCTATGAGTCGGGCGATCCGCAGATTCTGAAGAACATCAAGAAGGGCGCCACCGTGCAGCGTGCGTTGGACTTCCAGCGCGACTGCCACAAGCTTGGGCTGATCGTGCATGGCGACTTCATCCTGGGGCTGCCGGGTGAGACACGCGAGTCGATCCGCAACACGATCGAGTTTGCGAAGCAGCTGGATTGCGAGACGATCCAGGTGTCGGTTGCGCACGCGTTCCCGGGCACGGAGTTCTTCGATTATGCGAAGGACAACGGCTTCATCACGAACGAGGCGATGTCGGACGATGGCGGCCATCAGATGGCGCATATCGAGTATCCCGGCCTGCCGGTGGAATACGTGATGGAGATGGTGCACAAGTTTTATGACGAGTACTACTTCCGGCCGAAGGCTGCGATGCGCGTGATCTGGCAGGCGATTGTGAATCGCGACGTTCCG
>DASYEU010000088.1:0-10907 GCA_036498865.1 Acidobacteriaceae bacterium
GCCTGCTCAACGTCGTGGCCGCCGTCGATGCTCACTCCCTCGCCAGCGGGAGAAAGCGCTCATGACCATCTCCCACTTCTCGGCCGTCTTGCTCTTCGCCCTCTGCGTCTCCGTCGTCTTCGGCATCACCCAGCGCGCCGAGCCCAAAATGATGATCCGCTTCGGAGCCCTCTGCTTCGTCCTCTTCGTCGGCGGTACCATCGTCGCCAGCTGGGCCATGTGGCTCATCAAGCACTAGCAGCCGCTGAAAATTCTTGCTGGCGCTTTTCCGGGGTAGGAGCGGGCTTCAGCCCCGCGGTAAAGACTCAATAAAATCAAAGGGCATTAGCCCTGGGGTTTCTGCGCTACACCGCCAAACGCAAAAAGCCAGGGCCTAAGCCCCGGCTTCGTTGTACCAAACAGCCATCCTAAGCCTGTACTGGCGCTCCATCCTCCGCAACGGCGGTCGTTCCAGATCCCGCGGGCTTCGGCGATACCGGTACTGGCTTCTTCGTCGCCGAGCCACCACCCGCCGAATCGCCTCTTGCAGCCTCAGCCTTCTTCGAAGGCGCAATGATCGCGTGCAGCGTCGTCCCTTCCATGCGGGGCATAAACTCCACCACTCCGTTGTCCCCCACATCCAGGATCAGCCGGTTGATGATCTTGTATCCCAGATCGCGGTGCGCCATCTGCCGCCCCTTGAACCGCAGCGACGCCTTCACCTTGTCGCCATCCCCCAGAAACCGGATCGCCATATTCTTCTTCGTCTGGTAGTCGTGCTCGTCCACCGTTACCGAGAACTTGACTTCCTTGATCGTAATGACCTTCTGCTTCTTACGCGCAGCCCGCTCGCTCTTGTCCTTCTCATAAAGGAACTTACCGTAGTCCTGAATCCGGCACACCGGAGGCACAGCGTTCGGCGAAATCTCCACCAGGTCCAGCGAGCGCTCCCGCGCCATCTTCAACGCCTCAAACGGAGGCATAATCCCAAGCTGCTCGCCATTCTCGTCAATGACGCGAACCTCGCGAGCACGAATTCGTTCGTTAGTGCGGATGAAGCTTTTTGCGGAGCGTTTATCGATCGGTGGAATAAGCTGCCTCCACGGCGCACCTCTCAGGCCGCCATGCGTTAATGGATAGGATCACAAACCTTAACAATAGGTTGCGTATAAATCGAAGTATAGCACTACGCACGTGAGCACCCGGTAAACGCCTCGGGTGCCACAGCTCCTAAGTGAACCAAGGCCTTACCCTTGCCCCTCGCTCCCAGACAAACCAGAGCCTCTCTAACCCTCGCCCCCAGGGTGAGCCCCCATCAATCCCAGGGGCTTCAGCCCCTGGGGTACCGCCCCTACCTCGCCGCCGCCATCTGCAGCTGGTACTCCGAATACGGCCCCTTGAAGTCCTGGATCCGGAAGTCCTCCGGCCCGCCTTCAAAGTGCCAGATCCGTGTTGCCACTTCTTCGATCAGGTCCAGATCGTGCGTCACCAGCAGCACGGTCCCCTCGTACTTCTGCAGCGCCGAGTTCAGCGCATTGATCGCCTCAAGATCCAGATGGTTCGAGGGCTCGTCCATCACCAGCACATTCGGCTTCTGCAGCATCAGCTTGCAGAACAGCAGCCGCGCCGCCTCGCCACCGGAGAGGGCGTCCGTCATCTTCAAGCCTTCTTCGCCCTTGAACAGCATCTGCCCCAGAATCCCGCGGATATCTTCCTTCGTCGCATCCTCGTCGAACTGGTGCAGCCAGTCATTCACCGTCAGTCCCAGCTCAATCGATGCCTTCATCTCCTGCGGAAAGTACCCGATCTGCGCCTCGTGCCCCCACCTCACCACGCCCGCGTCAATCGACAAATCCTCAGCCGACACGCCTTCCGCATTCGCCAGCAGAGCCTTCAGCAGTGTCGTCTTCCCTTGCCCGTTGCGTCCCATCAACACAATCTTGTCGCCGCGCAAACACGACGCCGTAAACCCGTTCACCACGTGCAGCGGCGTCCCATCCTTCTGCTCGTACGCCTTCTTCGCGCCCTCAATCTCGAGAACGTGTTTGCCGCTCGGTCGTTTCTGTTCAAACCGGATAAATGGCCGCTGAATATTCGACCGCGCCAGCTCTGTCGTCGCCAGCCGCTCCACTTCCTTCTTCCGCGAATTCACCTGGCTCGACCGAGTGCCCGCCGAGAAGCGCGCAATAAAGTCATTCAACTGCGCAATCTTCTTTTCGCGCTGCTCGTTCTGGCTCTCAATCCGCGACCGGATGGCGGTCTTCTGCTCCACCATATCGTCGTAGCCGCCGTTATACGTAATGATCGTCTCATAATCGATATCCGCAATATGCGTGCACACCGAGTTCAAAAAGTGCCGGTCATGCGAGATCGTAATCAGGGTCCCGTTGTAGCGCAGCAGAAAATCCTGCAGCCACAGAATCGAATCCAGATCCAGATAGTTCGTCGGCTCGTCCAGCAGAAGAGCCTGCGGCTCGCCGAACAGCGCCTGTGCCAGCAGCACCCGCACCTTCTGCCCGCCCTGCAGCTCACTCATCTTCCGCTCGTGCAGCTCATCGCCGATATCCAGCCCCTGCAGCAGAATCGCCGCATTCGACTCCGCCTCGTACCCGTCCTCTTCCCCGACGATCCCCTCCAGCTCACCCAGCCGCGAGCCGTCCTCGTCCGTCATCTCCGCCTTGTTGTAGATCGTTTCGCGCTCTTCCAGCGCCGCCCACAACGGCTTGTTCCCCATAATCACGGTGTCGATCACGCGGTATGCGTCGAACGCATACTGGTCCTGGCTCAGCACGCCGAGCTTCTTGGGCCGCACCACATTGCCTTTCTGCGCGTCCAGCTCGCCCGTCAAAACCTTCATAAACGTGGACTTACCGGACCCGTTCGGCCCCGTCAATCCATACCGCCGCCCGCTCGTAAACGTTACCGAGACGTCCTCAAAGAGCAGCTTCTGCCCGTACCGCATCGTCACATTGGAAACTGAAATCATGGTATTCCTCCAATTTTACAGGCCATCCCCGTCGCGTGTCCGCCCCTCACCCATGAATCCGCAAAGAAAAATTCGCGCGCCCACCGCATTCCGTCCCTAACCCAAGAAGGCGTCATCTCGACCGGAGCGAAGTGCAGTGGAGAGACCCCCGCATTTCGCTTTTGACGCATGCGGTTGAGCTCCTGTCTTCGCCTTCGCCGTGCCTTTGCCTTTACCTTCGCCCGCCTGCCTCCAGGTAAGCCAAGCCCTCAGGCTTGGCCCTCGCCACCTCACCAACGCGCGGGGCTTTATCCCCTGGGGTGATTCGCTCTTCCTCTGAAACCTTTCCCTTGACATGTACGTAAATCAACGTACATACTCCGGGAATGCCCACCGAGACCCTCGACCTCGACGGATTCCTCAAGTTCCTGAAGCAGAAGCAGGGCTCGCAGTCCGACCGCAAATTCGCCCAGCAGCTCGGCGTTTCCCCGTCGTACCTCTCCGACGTCTACAACGGTCGCACCATCCCCGGAGAGAGCATCACCGCCGCACTCAATGCGCGCCGCGACGTCGTCTTCCACGTCCCCACGCCGCCGCCCGCCAAAAAGGAGAAGTCATGAAAGAAAATTCCGCCCGCATCGCCATCATTCTCGACCGTTCCGGCTCCATGCAGTCCGTCCGCGAGTCCACCATCGCCGGCTTCAACGAGTTCATCCGCGCCCAGCGCGCCCTCCCCGGCGACGTCACCGTCAAGCTCGTCCAGTTCGACGACCAGTACGAAGTATCCTTCGACAAGTCCCTCGCCGGCGTCCCCGAACTCACCCAGGACCTCTTCGTCCCCCGCGGCCGCACCGCCCTCTTCGACGCCCAGGGCCTCACCATCGTCAAACTCGGCGAAGAACTCGCCGCCCTGCCCGAATCCGCACGCCCCTCCAAGGTCATCGTCATGACCCTCACCGACGGCATGGAAAATGCCAGCCAGCACTACACCGTCGAAACCATCGCCTCCATGGTCCGCCACCAGACCGACGTCTACCACTGGGACTTCATCTTCCTCGGCGCCAACCAGGACGCCATCCACACCGCCGCCACCATGGCCATCCCCATGCCCCAGGCCCTCACCTATCGCGCCAGTAACGCCGGCACCGCGAAGCTCTTCCAGGCTGCCGCCAGCTACGTCCAGACCAGCCGCAGCGGAGGCGTCCCCGTCTTCTCCCGCGAGCAACGCGAAGCCGCCCTCGCTGAAGACGACCCCAAAGCCCCACCCGCCGCCAAAACCGCATAAAACTCGGCTGACGGTCCCACCAACCAGGTTGCCCCATTTCATGCGCGATCGTCAGAACGCGCATGAGTGGGATCCAACCTCAAAATTTCTTCCCGCACCCCAATCCACTCCACCCCGCCCCGCGTAAACCCTGCATACAGGAAAGCCCCCACGGGCCCCTAAGTCACCTTCGCGCACTACGGACGACTTTCCTGACTCAACAGGAGATCAAGTCATGAACGCAAGCCACACGCAGGCCCCTGCCCTCTCGCGCCGCTCCTTCCTCCGCACTGCCTCGCTCGCCGGCGCCTCCACTCTCGCCCTTGGAGCACTCACCCCCGAAATCCTCGCCGAGAGCATGAAGGACGAGCACTCCCCCGTTAAAAAGGGCGACATCGACATCCTCATCGCCGCGCAGATCGCCGAGGCCATCGCCGTCACCACCTACTCCAACATCATCGACATCGCACCCTTCTTCAAAGCGCTCGAGTCCGACGACCAGGGCTACCTCATCGCCGCCCGCCAGGAGGAAATGTCCCACTATCTCCTCGAGCAGTCCGTCACCGGCGAAGCCACTCCGTTCACCCAGTTCTTCTATCCCAACAACATGTTCACCGACGCGCAGACCACCCTCAACGTCCTGGTCACCCTCGAAGACGCCTTCATCGCCGCCTACCTCGTCGGCGTCCGCAACTTCTCCTCGGACAACCTCCGCGTCACCTCCGCCCGCATCATGGGCATTGAGAGCGACCACCGCACGCTCGCCCGCGTCCTCGGCCCCAACGTCACCTCAGCCTTCGGCGGCCCCATCGAGAACATCACCGGAGCCAAAGGCATCCCCGAGAGCGTGGACCCGCCTAACAACAACGGCTACGAGCGCACCCTCAGCTGGACCTCCATCGACCAGGCCGTCCACGCACTCCTCCCGTTCGCCGACTTCGCCTCCGCCAAGGCCGCCGGATTCAACACCTCGCAGTCCTTCCAATTCCACCCCTTCACCCCCACCCTCCCCAACCCCCTCGGCAGTTTCAACTCCTTCAACGGCTAACCACCGCCCATCAAAAAAGGGGACGCCTCCTCAACCCTCCGAGAAGGCGCCCCCACCACCTAACCTAAGAAGCGTCATCTCGACCGAAGCGAGAGACCCCTTACTCTCACCCATCACTCCCGCAGCGAATCCGCCCCCTTCTCATACGCCAGCAGGTCCCCCGGCTCACACTCCAGCACCTCGCACAGTCGTTCCAGTGTGCTGAACCGGATCGCCTTCGCCCGGCCCGTCTTCAACACCGACAAATTCTGCGGAGTAATTCCCATCAGTTCCGCCAGCGTATTCAACCGCATCTTCCGCCGTGCGAGCATCACGTCCACATTCACCACAATCGGCATGATTCCTCCCTCGCTCACACGGTCAATTCGTTCTCTTCTCGCAGCTCCACCGCCATGTCCATAAACCACGCAACAATCAACACCATGATCCCGATCGGGATCGTCTCCGCAGTCACCTGCATCGAGCCATGCGGGGCTGCCGAGTACGCGCGGGCCACCCCCTCCCACAGCAGTTTTGCCACTCCCCACAGCACGCACGCCGCGCCGATCAACCGAAGACGACCGACGGATTCCCGAGTGAAAACGTCCCCCGCGGAATAGTTGCCGAACAGCTGATGCAATTGAAAAATGCACGTCAGCCACACCGCCGAAGTCGCCGCGCTCAACGCCAGCACCATCATGCGCTGACTCTCTCGCAAAGCACTCACCTGCACTCCCACGTCGAAGTACCCAACGCTGCCCCCTCGATTCGCCAGGAGCGTTCCCGCCGACAAAACAAACCCCGCCACCACCAGCACCATCAGTACCTTGCAGAACCACCGCAGAATCGTGCTGACCCGTTTGATCTTCCTGAGCTTCAGTTCGGTTTTGGACTGCATAGGAACGTCCTCCTTGGATCCATTACGAAACCGATCCTACACGAGAAACCGTGCATGTCAAGATATTTTTATCGTTATTCGATAATTTACTATCTTTTTATCGCTACCAAGTAAATTTGGAAGAGCGAGAACCACCGCGCGCAGTGTCAAGGGGCTGAGCGAAGTGCTGGGACGCTTCCCAGACTGCATGAAGAGCGTTGAAGTACACCACAAAGGCTCGGAACCACCGCAGTTATCGCGCATTTCCCCGCCCGGCGCGGCAACCAAAGTTACCCTATTGTCATCCCAGTTAACAACCCAGGCCATATTGCAAAACTTCCCGGAGTAACCATGCCAGCAAAGGTGACGATCAAGGCAACGACGCGGACCGCACCCCGGAAGGCCGCGCACCATCCACTTTACGATCTTCGCCGTGTCTACGAGCTCCAGGGCCGGATCGAAATCCTCGAAGGAGCGCTCGCCGGATCACCCTTCTGCGACGTCTCCGCCCTCGCCTCGCTCGCCGAGCAGGAGTTCTCCGCCGGCCGCCTCCATAACGCAGCGGAAATCCTCCGCGCCTGCGAACACCTCACCTTCGCCGCCCTCGCGCCCTACGCCGCCGGATGCCCCACGCGCGTCTCCGCCGAACTTCGGGCTGCGATCACGTCCGAGTTCAATCACATCACCCGCAGCGCCGAACTCCACTGGTCCGAAGCCAACGCCCACTTCGAAACGCCGCTCATCGGGCCGATCGCCCTGATCTACGCAAAGTCTCTCGCAGAAGCCAAGCGCGCCCTCTTGCGCGGCGCCTATCGCCCCGCGCTGGAACTGGCCCGCGCCGCCGAAGCCCTCGCCAAAACCACCCCCGAGCCCGTCGAAACCGCCGACACCGAGGCCGAAACGCACACCGCCGCGCACCGTCTCGCCTCCTGAGCTCTGGTCGAAAGTTTCTCGGCGACTAAAGCACTCGCGTGTGGTTGTATCCCTCGGCCGTCAATGCAGCCAGCAATTCCGCCACCTGCTCGCGCCCGCGCGTTTCCATTGTGATGTCGATCACAGTGTCGCCAAGATTCACGCCGTAATAAGCCCGGTTGTGAAGCGTATCGACAATGTTCGCGCGGTGCTCCGCAATCAGCCGCGTCAGCTCATGCAGCGCGCCCGGCTTGTCCAACAGGTGAATCCGCAGCCGGATCAACCGGCCGTCCTGCACCAGCCCGCGCTCAATGATCCGCGACAGCAGCGTCACATCGATGTTGCCTCCGCACACCATCACCGCCGTGTGCGCGCCCTTCAGGCTCGTCCGATGCTGCAGCAGCGCCGCCAGCGCCGCTGCGCCTGCCCCTTCGGCCAGCGTCTTCTCGCGCTCCAGCAGCATCAGGATCGCAGACGCAATCTCGTCCTCGTCGACCGTCACAATCTCGTCGACGTACCGTTCCACCATCGGCAACGTCAGGTCGCCGGCGCGCCGCACCGCGATGCCGTCCGCAATCGTCGTCGCCGGCTCCACCGTTACCGGCCGATGCGCCTCCACCGCCGCCGCCATCGACGGCAGCCGCGAAGTTTGCACGCCGACCACTCGCACCTCGGGTCGCGACTCTTTGATCGCGCACGCAATCCCGCCGATCAGCCCTCCGCCGCCGATCGGCACCACGACTGCCTCCAGCAGCGGAACCTGCTCGAGCAATTCAAGCCCGATTGTTCCCTGCCCGGCCATCACCGCGGGATCGTCGAACGGATGAATAAAAGTCAGATCCTGCTCCGCGCACAGCCGCATCGCTTCGGCAAACGCCTCATCGTAGTTCGCGCCATGCAGCACAACCTCTGCCCCGAAGCCGCGCGTCGCCGTCACTTTCACCAGCGGCGTCGTCAGCGGCATCACGATCACCGCGCGAATCCCGCGCTTGGTCGCATGGTACGCAACGCCCTGCGCGTGGTTGCCGGCGCTTGCCGCAATCACACCGCGCGATGCCTGCTCCGGCGTTAGTATCGCAATCCGGTTCAGCGCGCCGCGCTCCTTGAAGCTGCCCGTCATCTGCAGGTTTTCCAGCTTCAGATACACCTGCTGTCCGGTCAGATCCGACAGCATCAGCGAGTGCGGACAAGGCGAGTAATAAATTGCCTCATGCAGTCGCTCACGCGCCGCCACCACATCAGCCAGCGCAACGCTCAGGTTGGAAGTTGTTGAAGCCATGCACTCAGATGGTATCGCGTCCAACAGTCTTTCACCGCGAAGCGGTTCGAGAACAGCACGAAGTGCCTATTCGCCGCGCCGCGAGCGGAACTCGTTCGCCAGCCGGAATTCTTCCTTCAACTCCGGCGTGCGCAGATTCTCGCGCAGATGCGCCAGCCGCTGCTCCAGCGCATGCAGCGTCGCCGCAATTGGCTCGGAATTCGACAGCGCAATATCGCGCCACATGCTGTACGGACTCGCGCCCAGCCGCGTCGTCTCCCGCAGCGCGCGCCCGCCGATTGCAGCAATCTCGTCGCGCCGCACCGGATCGCCGCTGAACGTCTCCTCCAGCAGCGCGGCCAGCGCCGTCGAGAGCATTTGCGGCAGATGACTCACCCACGCGCAGATCTCATCGTGCCGCGCGGGATCGAGATCCATAGTCCGCGCGCCAAACTTCGCCACCCACGCGCGCCACTCCGCCTCGAGCGTCGAAGCCGTCGCGCCCGCCGCAGGAGTGAACAGCCACATCGCATTCTGGAACAGGCTCGCTTCCGCCAGCGCCGCGCCGCCCGATTCCTTCCCCGCCATCGGATGGCCAGGAAGAAAGCGCGCTTTACCCGGCTGGTTGTATCCCAGCTTCGCTGCCTGATCCGCGATCTGCACCTTGGTGCTGCCCACGTCGGTCACAAGATGCTGTTCGCCCAGCAACGGTGCCAACCGCTGCATCCAGTCGAGCACTGACAGCACCGGCCCGCACAGCACGATCACGTCGCACGTAGCCGCCGCGGCATCCGCACCTTCGCGCTCCACAAAGGAGTCGATCGCGCCCATCTCCCGCGCCGTCATCAACGTCGCCAGCGTCGGCCCGGTGCCGACGATCTCGCCGTCGAAACCCGCCGCGCGCAGCGCCAGGCCGATCGACGCTCCGATCAGCCCTGTGCCGACGATGAAGATGCGTCGCATCGCCTACGCGACCCTTCGCCCGACCGTCGGCGCCAACAGCCGCAACTGCTCAACCAGTCTGGTCAACTGCTCCGGATACAGACTCTGCGCGCCGTCGCTCATCGCCTTGTCCGGATTCGGATGCATCTCCATCAGCAGCCCGTCCGCGCCTGCAGCCACCGCTGCCAGCGCCATCGGCGGCACCAGGTCGCGAATGCCGACGCCGTGCGACGGATCGGCCATCACAGGCAGATGCGTCAGCTTCTGCAGCACCGGAATCGCCGAGATGTCCATCGTGTTGCGCGTATATGTCTCGTACGTGCGAATGCCGCGCTCGCACAGCATCAGATCGTAGTTGCCGCCGGAAAGAATGTATTCGGCAGAAAGGAGCACCTCTTCAATGGTCGCGGACATGCCGCGTTTCATCAGCACCGGCGTGCGCGTGTGACCGAGTTCGCGCAGCAGGTTGAAGTTCTGCATGTTGCGCGCACCCACCTGGAAGCAGTCGATGAATGGAATCATTGCCTCAATCTGCGAGATCTCCATCACCTCGGTGATCACCAGCAGCCCGGTCGCATCGCCAACTTCGCGCAGCAGTTTCAGCCCGTCGAGTCCCATGCCTTGGAAGCTGTACGGCGAACTCCGCGGTTTGTACGCGCCGCCGCGCAGGAACTTCGCGCCCGCCGCCGCCGACTGCTTCGCGCTCAGAAGAATCTGCTCCTTCGACTCGACCGAGCACGGTCCCGCCATCACGATCACCTCTTCGCCGCCGACCACCACGCCGTTGGCGAACGTGATCGTCGTGCCCTCCGGCCGGAAGCTGCGCCCCGCCAGCTTGTACGGCGACGAGATGCGATACGCATCGTGCACGCCCGGAAGCACCTTGAACTCGACCACATCGAAGTGCGCCGGCGTTCCGACGCCCGCAAGGATGGTCTGCTGCGTCCCGGTGGTCCGGTGAACATTGAAGCCGAGCTCCACCATGCGCTCAATCACGTTCTGAATATGTTGCTCAGTAGCCTGGTCCTGCATTGCAACGATCATCGCGTCCACTCACTCTTCTGGTTTTGAAACCGAACTGGCGACGTCCCGCCGCCGAAAGGAGAAAGCCTTGGAACTCAGCCCTCGCGCCGTTGCAGCGTCCGCATCACGTCGATGATGCGCTCGTATATGTCCTGCATCTCGGTGCCCGACAGCGGTCCTGGATTCACGGCGCGAATATGGTCGAAGACCGCCTGCTCGCGGTTCGGTTCGTACACCGGCAAACTGGAGACCTTCTTCAGTTCGCCGATGGCCTTGGCCGCCTCCGCGCGCTTGCTGATGAGCTGCACAATCTGCTCGTCCAGCTCATCAATCTTCTTTCGCCAGTCTGAAATCTCCATGGAAGTCGCCTCACCCCGCCCATCTCGCCGCGCATAGCGGCGGATCGCGCGCTCAAATTGATGTGTGCCCGAACCATGATAACCGGCTCTGCGCAGTCGCACCTCGCAGCCGCGGATCGGGCGTACTGGATTCGCTGCCGGCATCATGCGCGCAGCCTCGCGATAAATTGCCCGACTGCCGCCGGTGCATCCGCTGGCGCAGTCTTCTCAATCAACGCAACCAGTGCGCTGCCGATCACTGCGGCGTCGGCGAACTCGCCTACCGCGCGCACGTGCTCCGCGTTCGAGATGCCGAACCCGA
>DASYEU010000089.1:0-5294 GCA_036498865.1 Acidobacteriaceae bacterium
CAAAAGTTCCAGACCGCGTTCAAGAAGTGCTACGAGACAGCACCCTCCTCAGCCCACCTCGACCTGCCCTACACCGCCTACTCGGAACTAGACCGCCACCTCGCCTAGCGCCAACCAAAGCTGCTCCTCCGTACCGCCGGGTGGCATAGTCGCCACTCGGCGGATTTTTCTGCAAAAGCGGCAGCGGTCTATTTCTGTGGCGACAGAAGCAACAGCCATTCGTGGTCGTCTGGTTTCGTCACCGCAGTGGGCTCAGATTCGGATAGATCCTTCGCATCCTGCGCTGTTCCCGTTCGCGGATCGAACCACATTGCCTTGTACCTCTTCGCTGGCAACGGTTTCGCAAAGCCAATATCACTCCCCGACAAGGAATAAATCAGCATCGGCTCCTCCGCTCCCCCAGCCAGCACCCACGTGCGTTCCGGTGCACTTACCCATCCATCCTTCGGAGACATCTTCATCAGGTCTTTAGACAGGTACGAGTGCACAAACTGATCGATGATCCGGTCTGGATTGGGCCGAGTTGCCGCGAGCGTCGGAGTCGCCGCACGAAGCGGATACATCGCCGTCGCGCTTTGCTGCGCAGTTGGCACAGGCCCCGGAGGCCGCCCGCCCACCAGCGCCGACTGCGACGCAGCGCCAGCCATGAGAATTGGAATGGGACCGGCGCCATCCTCCATGGGCATCAGCGCCTTGTCAGGATACCGGTCGCGATACTCGCGCACATAGCGATAGACCTGCTGCGGCGTCGTCACCGGCGGTGTGTCCGTATAGCCCGGAAACGCCTGGGAAATCAGTTCACGAAAAGCATGGTTCTCGCCCGCCTTGGGTGCGAATAGTGTCCCATCCGGCTCATACTCCCAGTAGCGCATATCGACGACCGCCACCTGCTTCGAACGGACAGGATCGGCAAGAATGGCATCAGTGGATTGCTTGCCGGTCGTCAGCGCGACGCGAATATGCTTGCCCGGGTGCTTCTCCTCCCACTCGCGCGCTGTGTCCTGGAAGAACTGCTCGAACGAAAGTGGGCCGGCATACTGATATGCCATGCCAAAGATGACATTCGGAAGATCGGCAAGTTCGTCAAACGTGTGCATCATGTACGCATGGTGCAATGCGCGCAGCGGAGCATACTCCGTGCTGTAAAATT
Organism: Acidobacteriaceae bacterium; assembly: GCA_036498865.1. Lineage (GTDB taxonomy): Bacteria > Acidobacteriota > Terriglobia > Terriglobales > Acidobacteriaceae > Edaphobacter. The sequence goes on from DASYEU010000089.1 coordinate 1,151, forward strand.
CGTTGCCGACATCGTTGCGTCCGTGCGGCTTGAACGGCGGCGGCTCAGGTAATCCCGTGTCATTAATATTGTTGGCGGGTCGCCACGCATAGTCGATCCAGTGCGGACCGATCTCCAGCACGTTATGCGTGTTGTAGAGATCGTAGAAAACAAGCACCCCTGCCTCGCTCGCAGCTTTGGCAAACTCCCGCTCGCGCTCAAAATACCAGGGGTTGTATTTCGACACATCGAACTTGCTCAGGCCATCCCACGCAATTCCCTGCCCACTGCGCGCCCAGGGTGCCTCGTAGAAGGGCGCCCACACATCGCCATCGGAGCGCCGCTCCACGGAGTGCGAATCGCGACGGTGATCGTACCAGAGGCCCGGGTTTACCTGGATCGAGATTGTATTTCTGCCCTTTATCCGGGCCACCATCTCTTTCAGATCTTCCGTTTCTCCAGGCGCGGTCACTCCCGGCATAAAGCGCGTCACGCTGGACCCAGTGGAGAGCGCAGCCGTATACAGCGACGTGTCCCCACGCCACCATGCCTCCGACTGCGACGAACCCCAGACCGTTTCGCCATCCAGCACAAAGCGGCCGTTCACAATCTGAATCGGATGAAACACCGGAGCAGCCTCAGGCACCGCTTTCACGTCCGCGACCTTGAACTCAGGAATGCCCTGCAAACTGCCGGCTGACTCGATCTGCGCCTTCGGAAGATGTTGCCCTGTGCGCGCCACCAGTTCCGCCTCATACAGCGGTGCAGTAGAAGTCACCACGAAGTTCCGTGCGTCGGGCGGCCCAACCGCGTCGACGGTTCGCGCGGTCGAATTCCAGATCATCGAATTCGCTGCAGTCCACCCTGCGCCCTGCGCGCGAGAGAAATCCAACAGCAATTGCAACCGCGCGGCGGGGACATGTACCTGTTCGTACAGCACTCCCGAAGACCAGCCTTCAAACGCGCCACTCGCCTCCAGCGATCCCTTGGCATCGCAGTCAAGAAACACGTTCGGACCGCCCGCGAGCATCCCGGTGGCGAAGTCGTTCATGCCTAATTCGCTGGTGCAGTGATAAACCAGCACCTGCTGCCCATATAGCAGGAACGATTGCCGGCGATATCCGCCCTCTTCCGAGACAGGCGCTTCACTGCGGCAATCTTCCACGGTAATGCGGCGCCCCCGCAAGTTGACCCGCACCGCGGAGCTGACAAAGTGCCGCGCCGTCACATTGCGAACCCACGCGTCTTGCACATGATCCAGCAGAATCGCAATCCACGAATGATCCTCGTCCTTCGGACGCGACGCCTCATAGCTGCTCTCAAGGACGAGATTCTCAACACCAATATGCTGCGGTTCCACATTGTCTCGAACCGCGGCCACTGTGCCGCCGCCATACTTCTGCTCCAGCGCCGTCGTGATCGGCGCGTCGATCTCCACCCGGTTCGTCTGTGGATCGACTGCGACAATCGTCCGGTCCCACACCAGGTCGTGCGAGCCGGGCTTCCAGTCCAGCCGCTGGTTCGCAAAGGTACCCGGCAACCCTGTCATGCCAATCGCGTTGATCCAATCTTCGGTACTCGGACGGCGAACAACAACACGGTCGCCAACCTTGAGTCCGGCGACCGATCCCAACTCGAGGGATTGTCCCCCAGCAGGAACATCGCCCTTGACGGCAATCGCCTCACTGAGCACCGCATCTTTCTCCGCCCCGACTTCGATTAGGGTCCGGCGTCCGATTCCTTCCGCGACGATCACAGTCCCATTTGGGCCAGTTCCCGAGCCACGCAGAACCACACCCGTAACCCGCAGGCGAAGCTGTCCTTTCACCCGAAACCGGCCAGGCGAAAGCACCACGGCCCCGCGAAACCCGTCAGGTCCCACTGACATTTCGGCCACCCGATCCAGCGCTCCCTGGATCAGGGCCGTATCATCGCCGCCAGAAGGCCTCACCTGAAGCGCTGCCTTCACAGACGGAATGGCCCGGCCACCGCCTTCATATCCAGCAAAAGAAAAATCGATCGGCACAGGACTTTTCACCGATGCAGGCGGCAACGCATAGAGCAGCGGCGTCAGGAAACCAACGAGCAGCGGAGCGATGCGCCGAATCATCCTGGCATCTGGAAGTTGGGGAAGCATTTAGAAAGCCTCATGGTGGCAGGCACCTCGCGATGAGGCGAAGCAATTCCCTGCATGTTTGGTTGTCTACCGAACGACTGACAGTCTGCCGGTTCGACCATAAACCTGTCAATCAAATTACAGAACCAAAATAAGCGAATAGACAGCCGAGGGCAGCGGCAGAGTGCATGACGGAGTCATGCTGTCGCATTCGGTACGATGCCGGCCATGAACAAATCCGCCAGGACGAATCCCAGCTCGCTCGGAACCACATCGATGTCCGGCTGATACCACGAATACAGATTGGTGATCATGCCGAACAGGATCAGACTCAGGAACTTGGCTGGCACATCCGACCGTATCAACCCGGCTGCCTGCGCGTCTTCCAGAATTCCCCGCGCCGTCTGCTCATATGCGTCGCGCATCGCGACGATCTCTCTCCGTCGTTCCGCGGAAAATGCATGCATCAATTCTTCATTCGCAGCGGCATGCCAGTTCTGGTGCTGCAGCAGGCCCGCCACGTGAGAAGTGATAAAGGCGTAGAGCCGCTCTTCCGGACCGGACACCTGCGCCAGCGCCGCTTTCACGCACGCGGTCACGTGCTCCATCGCGGTTTTCGAGATCTGGTAGATCAGATCCTCTTTGTTTGAAATGTAGTAGTAGAGCGACGCCTTCTGGATTCCCATCGCGCTCGCGATCTCGCGAATCGACGTAGCGAAATACCCTTTGCGCGCAAACAGCGCACAGGCCGTATCCAGCAACTTGGCGTACGTCTCGTTCACCGCAAACTGCGCCGAGGAAGCGATGGGTGTAACCAGAAATTCCAAGTCGCGGCATACCGCCTCCGACCGAATATTCCTCCGGAAATCCGAACTCGCCGCTCCCTGGAAAAATACCTTGGCAAAAACTTCGTCCAACTCGTCGATACTCTTGCCCTTGCCCTCGCGGTACCAGAGATTGGCCCAGTTCAACGTGCACATCAGCGGAGTGTAGATGTACTTGTTTGGAATATCGCTTCGGATCAGGCCGGCTGCCTTGGCCTCGTCCAGCACCTCGTAACTCATCATGTGGTAGCGCGACCACAACGCCTCAATTTCAGCGCGGTAATCCGGCCCCAGCGCGCGACACTCAATCAGGCTGACCGAGAACTCCTTCTGATACTCCAGGGTCGTCATCAGGTGGCTGCGAGCCATCTCCCGGATTGCAGCCAGCGGATTGCCGGCCCCCGAAACTGCCGCCTCTGCATTCTCGACTACCTGAAGAAACGACGAGTAGCAGATCCCCTGCAGCAGATCTTCCTTGTTCTTCATGTAGTAGTAGAGCGACGCCTGTTGCACACCAAGGCTGGCGGCCACATCCCGTGTCGTCGTCGAGCGATACCCTTTTTTCCAGAAGAGATCGAGCGCAACCTGTTGTAACCGCTTGCGCGTTGCGTCACCCGCCGTCGAACGCCGACTCATGACAGCATCCGGACCCGGGTCGATCGTTTCGTCTAGGTTCCCGATGGCAAGTCCCCTACGAGGCATTTTCAGCGCATTTCACCTGCTAAAAACATCTTGTACACGATACTAAAACATCCTGGTGAGAATTCGTGTCGATCTTTAGTAATTAGGTTGTCAGTCCAGCCCAGGATGGGTCGATCGGCTCAAGGAAAATGTGCCGGCGCCTCGGGCTTCGAGAACGCCGGCTAAAGCAACTCAAGGCGGAAAATCTCGGCTAGTAGTTGATCCTCAGGGAGAGCTGGATGTCGCGCGAGTTGTTGGCGACGCTGCTCACCTGCCCAAACGTAGCCGGGCTGCCGACGTTGGACGCCGGAGGACCCCAGATCACTACGTTGGTCACGTTGATTGCCGTCGCGTCAAAGACCGCGTTCCAGTGCTCCGTCATCTTGATGTTCTTCTTCAGACTCAGGTCGACGTCGTAGCTCGTCGGCCCGCGCAGCCCGAAGGGTTTGGTGCGCGCCACATTGCCAAAGGTGTAGTTGGGATACAGCGCCGTGTTCGTAGCGTTGATAAAGGCCGCCGGATTCAGGTAGTTGATCAGGTTCTT
>DASYEU010000090.1:0-5258 GCA_036498865.1 Acidobacteriaceae bacterium
GCCACCTACGCCGTCTGCGCGATGGGTATCTTCGGGGCGGTGACGCAGCGCATCCGCAATGCCCGTCCCGTCTGGCTGACCGGAATGATCGTGTGGCTTGCGATTCCCGGGGTACTGCTGTCGGCCCAGTATTTTGTCCACCGCGCTTTTGGGACCCCTGAACTTCGCGCCAGCATGATCGCTTCTTTTTGCTTCGCCGCACTCGGCACGGGCTTCAACTGGTTCGCGATGCGCCGCGGCGCCATGATCACTGGCGCCCAGAGAAGCTCGTTTGCCGCTGACCTGCGCGCGCTGCCGAATCTTGTCCTCGACTTCGTGACCGCTCTGCCGCGCGCGCTATTCGCGCGCTAGCCGCGACTACCGCGTCTTCGCGATGTCGGGGCCCAGCAACTCCTGCGCATTCGGCGCCGGCGTCGCGGGAATACCCTCGGCCGGGTATGGATGCTCCCGCTCGTACGCTGCCTGCCGCTGCATATCTTCCAGCAGGTCTGACTTCAGCATGTCGAACGCTTCTTCCGGGGTGTCCGCGAATTGGAACAGCTCTTTGTCCTTCATCGCGATCGCGCCCTTCTCCGCAAGCATGTCCAGGTTGATCACGCTCTTCCAGTACGAGGAACCGTAGATGATGACGGTGATCTTCTTCGCGAGTTTCTGGGTCTGCGCCAGCGTGAGCACCTCGAACATCTCGTCCAGCGTTCCGAACCCGCCAGGGAAGACCACCAGCGCCTTGGCCAGATAAGCGAACCAGAACTTGCGCATGAAGAAGTAGTGGAACTCGAAGTTCAGGTCCGGCGTGATGTACGGGTTCGGCTGCTGCTCGAAGGGCAGCTTGATGTTTAGCCCGACGGTCTTCGCGCCCGCCTCGTACGCTCCGCGGTTGGCTGCCTCCATAATGCCCGGCCCGCCGCCCGATGTAATAACGTACCGATGCCTCCGGCCCGGCAGGGTCATCGCCCACTTCGACACTAACCCGGCCAGCGTGCGCGCGTCCTCGTAATAGCGCGCCATCTCCACCGCAGCCTCAGCCAGACGCAGCTTCTGCTCGGACGCCTCGCCGCTTTGCACCTCTTCCGGACGCGCAGGCTGTTGGTCGGCGGGCGCGGGCTTGCTGGAGCCCGTATTGTCCAGCAACTCGAGTTCGTGGCTCGCTACGTCGAGCGCCCGGAACCGCGCGGAGCCGAAGAAGACAACGGTGTCCTGGACCCGCTCGCGACGGAAACGGGTCATCGGCTCCTGGTACTCCGCCATGATGCGCAGTACACGCCCGTCGGGGGAGTCGAGGAAGTCTTTGTTTTGATATGCAAGCGGTGCGGATTCAAGCGGTTCTGGATTCTTTCGGGCCATGGCTGTCGTCTTTCTTCCTGCGGTCGTTTGTCCGTCGGGGATGGTTAGGCGCGGTGATCGCGGTAATGAATCGCCTCGGAGATGCCAATCCATATATCGAGCATTCCGAGACCGGAGATCAGCCCGCGCACAGCTCCGTTGTGGAGCAACGCTGCAAGGGCCGGCCGAGCCTGGATGAATGCGTTGCGGTCCCACACGCTCCTCCACCAGGGCAGGATCGTCACCAGCACGCCCAGGTATACACAGAACAGCACCAGCACGAACAGCGAAAGGCGTTGCAGCCAGATGGGCGCGATCGCGCCGGCCGCCGGGGGCGCCTCGCCGGGCAGTCCTTCAGGAGGCAGGGTGACCGGTGGCACTCCCGAAGGATCCGAAGAAACGTGTGACTCCAAAGGCATCAGGCTCCCTGCTCTGACAGTAATGCATTTCTCGAATCGGTGTCGCGCCGCCCACGGGGTGGTCCACTCCTGAGAAAGGGCCACCGTGCAATCAGTCTAAAAGCTCCGGACGTATTCCAGAAATGCCTTCTCCGGGCTAATGTACTTCAAGGCTTATGCGGTGGATCCGGCGCCTTGTCTTCGTCCTTGTGCCGGCCCAGAATCTCCGAGCCCAGCTTGCCAAAATTGAGCCCCACCTTCGGCGCTGACTCCGTTCCGCTGATGGTGATTGGAACCTCCAGCCCCGCACCGTTCTTCTTCAGCAGCTTGTTGAATGGCATGGCCACAACGCTCTTCCAGCCGGTCAGCATCTGCGACGCGGTTGCGTCGGTGCGCACCGTGCCATCGAAGTCAAAGGTCTTGCCGTCGAGTCCGTACTTGCCTTTCAAGGCGACCTCGGCCCCGGGCATCTGGTAGTTCAACTTCGGCACATCCAACATGGCATCGGCCAGCGCGAAGCTCCCGCCAATCTGCGACTCCACCTTCGCCGCATCCGTCGCATTCGCCTGATCAGGATTCCCGCTGGCACGGGCGCTGAGCGTGTCTACCGTCTGCTGCCACTTCGCGTTGCTGAGAGTGGCCCCGTGAATCGTAAAGGTACCCTTGATGCGCAACTTGCGCGAGACGCTGACGTGCCCGGGCGGAATAGTCAGGTGGGCTCGAAGAGCCAGCGATCCCCGCATCAGCGGCGGACTGGTCTTTGCACCGAGCCGCAACACATCCTCCACCCGCGCACGATCGCTCGCGACCGAGAGGTCAATGAGATGTCCGGAGTTCTGGGGTCCCGTTGCGCGGATCACCATCCCCTCGACCTGTAGAACCGTGTTCAGCAGCGTCGCATGAACGGAGTTCAGCTTCGTGTCGCCGGTGGTCCCGTCTACGGTGGCGTTGAACTCCGTCTTCAGGTCCACCGGATGTTCGCTTACATCGAGCGAGAAATCCGGCGTGTCCGTCGTGCCGGCCACCTGAATCTCGCCCAGTGTGCCGTTGTAGTTGCCGGTTGAGGAGAGCATCCCTCCGAGCCCCTTGATCGTGTTCAGATCGGCATTCGTGAAGGAGAACTTGCCGTCCACTGGTGTGTCTCGCGGTTCCTCGCTCTGCCACGGCCCAAAGTTCCCGGTCGAGTGAATGTCGCCCACCGGCTTAGGGTTTACCAGGGAAGCTTCGAACGGCATTGGCGTGCCACGTCCCACGTTCCGCAGAGTCAAATTGCGAATGTCGAATTCCAGAGGGAGCTTTCCAGGCTTCGAGGTTTCGATGGTCAAGGTCACATCGCTGCAGACAATCTTGTCCACCGAGATTTTCAGCCGCCCCATCCCGCGGGGTTTGCCGTGCCGAATCAGCGGACCGCGCTCCTGCTTCGGTGGGATTCTCAACTGCATTCCCTGCAATCGGACTTCTCCTATCCGCATGGTCGGTTCCATCAACTGGCGGATGGAGGTTCGGAACTCGAAAGTCTTCACCCCCAGGACCGGGTTTACCCCATCCACTGCAGTCTCCGGCCAGATCCGTAACCCGTTGCCCGACACCTGCAGGCCCTGCATTACGGAAATGTGCAGCTCATCCAATTCCACGCGGGAATGAAAGTGCTCTTGCAGGCTGGCAATGACCCTCCGCCGCAGAATTGGCTCTGCGTGATGCGCCACGTACTCCGCTACGATTCCCAGCGCTGCAAACACGACCAAGGCCGTCGCTCCTAACCAGACCAGCCAGCGCGGGATTCCTGAGCGCTCCCGTTTCGTCCGGTCTTCCACCTCTTTGCTCACTTCGCCCCCTCCAAACCGCCGCAGGCCAGCCTGCAAATCCAGGTCAGCAACGCAAATAAGTCGTGCAAACCGCCTCCGGTGACCGGTCGGCGTAAGCCACTTCCACTCAGATGCGCCGATCCACCTAGAAGGCCTAACAGGTGTGCTAGCCGTCACATCCCGGGCTCTACCAACGGGACTAATGTTTCCGTCGGTTTAAAGGAGCACCACAATGCAACAACGAATTCTAATAGCTGTATTAGCAGGACTTATATCTGCCACAACTTCATTAGCAGGAGCCCAGCAGCCGACGACGACACCGAAAATCAAGGCTGTTCCCATCCAGCCCACCTCGCCCGCATCCGGTGAGCAGATGTACAAAACCTACTGCGCCGTATGCCATGGCGACAAAGCCACCGGCGCCGGACCAGCTGCGCCAGCGATGAGGATTCCTCCCACGGATCTGACTCAGCTGAGCCAGAAGAATGGCGGAGTCTTCCCCGCGGATCACGTCACCACCGTTCTGAAGTTCGGCGTGAATAACGCGGCGCACGGCTCCTCGCAGATGCCAGTTTGGGGTGACCTGCTGGGAACGCTGCACAGCACGGGGCCGGAAACCGGCACGGTAGTCCATCAGCGCATCGCCAATCTGACCAACTACCTGAAGCAGATTCAGAAATAACCCTGAGGAGTGGGGCCGCGCGGCCATCGGCAGTACGGGCACAAAGACGTAAAATAGTCTTCAGATGCTCCAACTCTCTGCCGCCGGCAAACGCTTCGGCCCCAAACTCCTCTTTGAAGACGCGAACTGGCTGATCACGCCAGACGAGCGCACTGGCTTGGTCGGGGGCAACGGCACCGGCAAATCTACCTTGCTCAAGGTCCTCGCCGGCATCGAAACCCTTGACTACGGCCAACTCACCCGCGTTAAGGGGATGACCCTCGGCTACCTTCCTCAGGATGGCCTCGCTCTCCGCGGCAAGACCGTCTTCCAGGAATGCCTCTCCGTCTTCGACCCCATTTTTGCGCTGGAGCGCGAAGCCGAGGAGATCACCCACACCCTCTCGACCGCTGACCCGAAGTCGCGCGAGTACCTGGCGGCAGCGGATCGCTACTCCGACATCGCCGACCACCTCCACGTCCACGATATCTACACCCTCGACTCGCAGGTCGGTGCGGTACTTGGTGGACTCGGCTTCAGCAAAGAAGACTGGGAGCGCAAGACTGAGGAGTTCTCCGGCGGCTGGCAGATGCGCATCGCGCTGGCCAAACTGCTGTTGCAGAAGCCCAGCCTCTTACTTCTGGACGAGCCTACCAACCACCTCGACCTCGAATCGCGTAACTGGCTGGAGAACTACCTCCACGACTATCCCAACGCCTACATCCTCATCTCGCATGACCGCTACTTCCTCGACGTCACCGTCAACAAGACGATCGAGCTGTGGAACAAGCGCATGCACACGTACCACGGCAACTACGAGAAGTACCTCGTCCAGAAGGAAGAGCGCCGCACGCAGTTGATGAACTCGTACAAGAACCAGCGCGACCGGATCGACGCCCTTGAGGCCTTCATCAACCGCTTCCGCTACCAGGCCACCAAGGCCAAGCAGGTCCAGTCTCGCATCAAGGAACTGGAAAAGATCGAACGCATTGAGGTCCCGGAAGAGGAAGCGACCATCCACTTCAGCATTCCGCAACCGCCCGCCAGCGGACGCACCGTGATGGAAGTCTC
>DASYEU010000091.1:0-17021 GCA_036498865.1 Acidobacteriaceae bacterium
AGCCGCTCTTACATATTTGCGACTGCGATATCTGCAAAACATATTCACTGTGCCGCAACATCACCTCGGCGGCGGCGGCCGGAAACCTGGGCGCCAGCGTTCGCGCTTGATCGAATTCTGGTACTTCGATTTGAACGTTGCCAGTCTTCAAGGGAAATGTGGCAGAGCCGTTGTGGTCTGTGGGGTGGTCAACCCGTCCTTGAAGGCCGCGTCTATAGCGGGTGGAATCCGAGGACCAGTCATCCAGCAGCCTTACAACCCGCGGAGTTGTGTCACTCTGGCCCCAAACAGAAAAAGATTCTTCGGCTGAGCGGAGCCGTGCCCATACGTTGGCCCCGCCCGATTGGACAATGACATTGCGCATCGCTTGAACAGCTGCGTTGTCACTGTGTGGGACTGGGGCTGGGGATGCTGAACTTTGGCAGAGAACCGGACTGCATGCCACTGAAAGTAGCAGCAAAAGTCCACCGCGGCCAGCAGCGGCCGCGCGACGCGCACACGTACTCGACATAAAGGTCCTATCAGTCGGTTGGAGAATCTAACTTGTTTGGGAGATTACTAGACAGGAAATCGTCAAGGCACTCCGAAAAAGGAACTACTCTGCGTGGGGCCCGTTTCGTGAATTACCGAGGAGTGTATCATCGGCCATCGTGCAGTCAAGCAATTTTTTCGTCGGTGGTTCCGGTTGCTGTTATAGGCCTACTATTTCCTGGGGAACTAACGTGGATAAATGTTGCACATAAGCAACACTTCGCGCACGCATTGTGTGGGGTGACAGGGGACGGTTTCCTTCAACATGGAGTAACTCCAATTCCCCGGGTAGTGATTCAAAACTAGCAAAGTCTCTGCCAAGGATCCTGCAGTTTCGCTTTCGCCATCCACCCGAGTGGATACTCTGCACACTCTTGATCGTGGGGGTACCCGCTGCCGCCAATCAAGCCCGCGGAAGAGTTGCAGATATAGAGTTCGTCTGTTTGGTTACGCGTGTCCGAGGAGAGACAAGGGCTCTCAACTCTGCTCCTTCAGGCTGCTGTTGGATAGCACATTTCTGGATTGCCACGTCTCGAGCTCACATGGCGCATGTTGGAGCGTCTTCGAACGAGCTGTGGGGCCGCTCGCGGTTCGACTCTTGCTGGCACCCTGCCAGCCCCCTCACGGATATCACCGAGCCTCCTGAACCAACTCGCCTCAAGCCGCGGAAACTCCCAACATGGCCATTTGCATAGGACAGCCTGAACCTCAGGTGGTCCGGACTACCAGGATAAGTTCAATGCCGTCACTTAAGGGTGAGCGACAGGGTTTGTGTACTCGACCATGTACTCCATGACGAATAGTTTGGTATAACACCACATAGTGTGTTTGTCTACCTTCTGCATCGGAAAATAGACTAGGATCCAGCAGTGTCGTGGAAATGTAGAACATTGCGACAAAGGCCCTTGTAAATGCGGGTGTTGTCGTTCTACACCTGTCCAACGGAGTACACGGGAGGCCAATCCAAAATCAGAGCAACCCCACGATAGTAGGGATGGCAAGAGATGTCTGCACCCTGCTTGGAAAGAGAATCCGTGAGTTGCGAAAGGCGCGCGGGTGGCGCCAACTCGATCTTGCGGAACAGGCAGGCATCAACGAGAACTATGTCTCAGATTTAGAACTCGGACGAAAAGAAGCTTGCTTGCGGATCCTGTGTGTCCGGCGGAGCGGTCTGAGCGCAGCGGCGCGCGCACAAAAACGTAGTATTCGGGGCACCGCATAGCTGATCCCATGCGACGCTGGAGCCGATTGAGAACGCGAGTGGTCTGATTCTTCCGATGAGTGCTTGGCCTGTTATTAACAAACCGATATGCAGTGCTGTTCTCATAACGCGCCACGGAGCCCGGTGTCTTCTACCTTGATGGCTATGCGGTCCAGACCAAGTCGGACACTTGAAACCGGGGACCTACGGTCCTCGCCATAGAGCACGGAAATTAGTCGTGATAGTTGGAGGCAAGCCACCCGCTGATCAAAGCGACCAACATCACCAAAAGCCCGATAAGGACCGCACTTACTTTATCTCGTTGGCTCCAACGAATGCGCTGGATTCTTCGGCGCACCGCCTTGGTGCTCTCTCCTTTCCAACGCGGAACATTCACGGAACACCTCCTGGCCGTGGGCAAGTACGACTCACAAGGAACCGAGCGCGTCCGCTCCATGAAGATGGAGCACGCGTGAGGCGCACTAATGAAGAGGGCTCCGAGAAGATCGACGTTCGATCTTCTCGGGATTGCCGCATGGCTAGAAGTGGTAGGCCAGTTCCCCAGTGACAGCTCGGGGAGTTAGATAGTGCGTGCCCGAGAAGGTTGAGAGGAAGTTATAGAGCGCGTACTTGTTCGTCACATTCACTGCAGTGAGGCGGAGACTCCACTTGTTCTTGTCGCCGTTGAGCAGGTTGTCGAAGCCGAGCGACATGTCGAACACATTGCGTGGCGCAACGCGCGGCGGGTTCTTGTCGTCGTCCTCGGTGTTCGGGGCAGGGATGGAGAGCAGGCTGGAGGTGTACTGGGAGACCAGGCACTGGTCGAAGCCAGAGGTGGGCGTCGCCTTGACTCCGTTGCAGGAGATGCCGGCCTGGAACTGCTGGTCGGCAGTGAGGCCGCTGAGGTCGACACCCGGCTGGCCTCCAATGGTAAGCGAGGTGTCCGAGCACAGGGTGTTCGCGCCGACAACGTTATAGCAGGGTGTTGCGCCGGCAGTTAGGCCGCTGTCGTAGCGCCAGTTGAGGCCGAACCAGGGAGCGGTCTTGATCGGAATGGAGTACTGGAGATGAGTGGTCTCGTTGAACTTCTCGTCATGATCGATGCGGAAGGGGAAGCCGCCCCCAGGCGCCGCACCCGCGCCGGCGGTCTGCGGCGGGAAGAAGCGCGCCGCGACCGAAGACATCACGACGAACGCGGAAACGTGGTGGAAGTTGGGCACATCCGTCCGCAGGGTGTAGCCGGGGATCTTGGAGTTATGCCAATTGATCGGAAAGGTGATCGGCGTATTGCCAAGGACCGAGAAGTCGAACGCGTTGTGCGTGTACTTCCAGATATAGTCGCCGGAGACCACGAAATACTTGCCAAAGGCCTGCTGCAGCCCGGCATGGAACTCATTGCGGAAGCCTGGTGTCAAGACTGCATTGCCGCCTTGGCACGCAAGCAGCGGATTGAGCACGTCATTCGAGCAGCCCACGCTGGAGGACAAGGTTTTCGTTGAACGGAGTCTCCAATGTGCGCGCATAAGAAACGCGGAGCACGGTGCTGGACGGCTTGATGGTGTACGCGACGCCAAGGCGCGGCTCAGCCTGCCGTGCGGTGGAGAGGCCGTTGTAAAGGTCGCCGCGAATGCCCACGTTGAAGAGCCAGTTGCCGGCCGTAATCTGGTCCTGTACGTAGAGCGCGAGTTCCTTGACGTCGGTGTGGCCGAAGAATTTGTAGAGAGAGCCGCCACGGGTGAGGTCATAGGGCAGCAGGCCGGGGTCGAAGGGCGGGAGGTTGGAGTCGATGCTGCCGTCATTGCCGAAGAAGCCGGAGGGGTTGCATTGGCCGGGATTGCTGAAGCCGCTTTGCGGACTGCCGGAGGCGTCGGTGCACGGTGAGTTGAGGGTGGAGTTGACGATGCCGAGCGCATCATTCTCCCGCAGCAGAGTGTGCTGGTAAACGGCGCCGAGCTTGATGTTGTGGGCGCCCTTGATGTAGGACAGGTCGGTACGCAATCCAATGTTGTTAAGCGTGCGGCTCTGCGAGATGGACTCGTCCTGGATGTCGCCCAGGTCGGCCAGAGGATTCTTGCTGGGGTAGTAGTCGTACGCGTCGCGCCGGTTATAGAAACCCAGGTTGAAGACGGAGTTGGGGCCAAAGGTGTGGGTGTAGGTGGGCGCGATGTTGTAGGTGACGATCTTCGACTTCTGGTCGGTGTTGCCCACGGTGTCGAAGGTCGGGTTGCTGCTTGTGCCGCCCGCAGTCACGTTCTGGACACCCAGGTTGTCAAAGGTATTGGGAGTCTGGAACCAGGAACGGCTGACCTGCACGTTAAGGTGGACGGCGTCGGCCGCGGTGAACTGCTTGTCGATACGGTCGAAGACGTTCAACTCGTTGCCCTTGTCGTGGAACACGGAGAACTCCGGCGGATCGAGGAACCGTCCCGTATTCAACCCGTCCACCTCAATGAAGTTGCCCCAGTCCCTGCCGCCATAGCTCAGGTCCACCGAGCCCGTGGCCGAGCCGAAGCTCCCATAGGATGCCGACACCGAGCCGGTAGGCGTCGTCTCGCCCTGGCCGGAGCGGGTGGTCGCCACGATCACAAGGCTGGTCTTGCCGCCGTACTCCGCCGGCGGAGCGCCGTCGATCACTTCAAGCGACTGCACCGAATTGGTCGGTAGCTGGTTGGAGAAAACCTTGCTCTGCTGATCGGTGATGGATTGGCCATCGATCGAGAATGAGTTGGAGGCATGATCGCCCAGGCCATGGAAGAGGCCATTGGAATCCGCCGCTACACCAGGCGATGCAAGAGTGACCAACGAACTGAGCGACGACGACGCACTCTCGAGGGGGAGCTTTTCGAACAGGCCGCGGTCGATGTCCGTGTGGTCCGTTGTATCGGCCTCGATCAGGTCGCCCGCCTCGACTGTGACACTGGTTGTGGTCGCGCCAGTGTTGAGTTTGGCGGCGACGTTGACCGGCACGAACGAGCTGACGTCAACGTCCTGCACGAGGGTGCCGAAGCCGGCCGCAGTGATCATCATGTGGTAGGGGTTCAGCGGCAAGTTAGTGAACTGGAATTTCCCGGTCCCATCGCTCACCGTCTGGCGATTCAGTCCGCTGACGGGATTCTGGATAGTGACTTTGGCTCCGGGAATGACGGCGCCGCTAGGATCGGCAACAGTGCCGGAGATGGTGCCGGAGTTCCCGGCCGACTGTGCGACCACACCTGGAACGGCCACAGAAAGTGCAAGAGATAACGCTGCGATGATCCCGCGTCGTAAGGACGAGTACATGGAGTTCCCCTTATTTTTGCTGGTTGCATTGGGACGAGATTCTGAAGCATCTCTCGGAATGCAAAGCCAACGGGAACTCAGCTGCGAATTCGCCCCTTCCTAAGGAAAGGACGACTCACGGCCGGTGTTTCCAGACGCATCGATTCGAGAAATGCTTAGGCGGGAACGACGTGGAATGGAGGGGGACGGGTAAAGAGGGCAAAGGTAAAAAGCGCCGCAGGCCGAGTCACGGGAGAAACTGTCAGAATCAGTGACACGGACGTTGTTGCCACCGGCATGCTCGGTGGCGCTGCCGCTGCGGGGGTTACATGCGCGATGGCACACAGGGCGCAATCAGCGTGGGAAGTATTGCTGTCCAGATGGGAGTGCGCCACTTGGACAGTGGTGGAGATCAAGACTAGACCTATGCACAAAACGCCGAGGACTAGTTTCAACATCCTCAAGGCACTTCGATTTGATAATCTGCTCCCCACGATATGTGTACTATAGCGCAGCATCGTGGTTTTGGGCGAGTTTATCGTGAGCAAACCAAGTTCCTTTGCAACCTGGAGCTTGTCAACGACAGCCAACAGGAGCAGGTTCCCTGCACATTGAACCGGTAAGCAGCATATTGGTTATCCGAGATTTGCCGTGCGAAAAGCAGGCCATGGAAATGACAGAAGTATGGAAAGCATGGAAAGCGATGAAGCCGGCTTCCCAAATTTCCACGGCTGAACTATGTATTTTTTTTGTCTACCTTCTGCATCGGCAAATAAGTTCAGGCGAACGCGGGGATTTCCCGGTCTTCATAGCGCGGCTGTGTGGCCATGAACTCCTCGATCGCGGCGACGGTCTGGATACCTCCGCGCGCTCCTTCCGCCATGCAGTTGATGGCCGCGGCGGCGCAGGCAAAATCGAGCCGGCGCTCCTGCTCCCAACCCTGCAGCAGCCCATAGAGGAAGCCTGCGTGGAAGATATCGCCGGCGCCGGTGGTGTCGACCACGGGGACGCGGTAGGCGGTGCGATGGCAGAAGCGTTCGCCGTCCCACGTGAGAACGCCCGCAGGCCCAAGCGTCGCCGCGGTGAGCCGGCAGCCGAAGCGGCGTTGCATCGCGCTGAGCGCGGCCTTCAAGCCCGGCTCCGCCATCAGGCGCGACGGAAAGTCGCGGCTGACGATGAGGTAGTCGATGTTCTCAATCAGCCGCTCCACGCCCGGGTACACGTCGTCGAGATCCGCAACCACCGGAACCCCCGCCTCGCGCGCCCATTGCGCAGCCAGCAGCGCAGCTTCGGTGTCGTGGCCGTCGATGAGCAGCGCCCGCGCTCTCACAATCCACTCGCGCTGCAACTCGTCCGCGCGCAGCATCACTCGCTCATCGCGGCGGCACAGCACGGTGCGCTCGCCGGTGGGGTCGACGAGGATCAGCGATCGCGGGCTCGCAGCGCCAGCCACTTGGATCAGGTGCGTCTCCACTCCCGCGCGCGCAAACTCGCCGGCATGCAGACGAGCCGCATCATCGTCACCCAGCTTGCCAACGTAGCGCGTCTTTAGCCCCCAGCTCTGGCAAGCGACGACCGCCGACGCAACCTGCCCGCCCGGCATCACGCGTTCGTGGCTGTACTCCACCTTGGTGCCGCAAGCGGGGAACTCCGCGAGAGGGATGACGGTGTCGGTCGCGTTCAGGCCCACGCCAACCAGGTCCACACTGGGCGATTCGTTCATCGGGTCATTCTACCGGGTGCCTGTAGGTTCGCGCCCTTCTCAAAACAGCGTCATCTCGATCGGAGCGCGCAGTTCTGCGCGTGCCGTCTCCGCTCTCACTCCCCGATCAACTTCCACGCGCCCACTCCATCCGGAGGCAGCTCAGTATCCCACCGCGCAGGCGCGACGCCCATATGCAGCACCAACTCTCCGCCGGCGACGATCTCGTTGTGCGTCAGCCACGCGCGACGCAGCGGCTTGCCGTTCAGCTCGGCGCGCTGCACATACTTCGCTGCCGCACTGCTGCCAGGCGCAGTCACCGTGAAGCGCTTGCCGCCGGCAAGGTGAATGCTCGTCCGAGTGAAGATAGGACTGGCGATGAAGTAGATCGGCTGGCCCGCCAGCGGATACAGCCCAATCGCGCTCCACACGTACCACGAGGACATGGTGCCGGCATCGTCGTTGCCAGGCAGGCCGCCGCGACCCGTGTGGTACTCCTTCGCAAGGATGGCGCGGACACGCTCCGCGGTGCGATCCTGCCTGCCCAGGTAGATATACGTGTACGCGGCCAGCAGGTCGGGCTCGTTCCCCTGTGTGTACAGCCCGCGATCGAACAGGCGATCGAACCAGCGCAACGCCGCGTCCTTGCCGCCCAGCGCGCCGATCAGCGCATAGAAATCCTGCGGCACGTAGGTAGAGTATTGCGTCGAGCTGCCTTCGTAGAACGGCGCATCCCACCACAGCAGCAGGCTGTCCGGATACAGATGGTCACACTCGTAGTTCTCCAGAAACGCGCCATCCGCATAGCGCGGATGAATGCAGCGCAGCGCCGGGTCCCACAGATTCTTCCAGTTCGCCGAGCTCGCGAGGAAGCGGCTCGCATTATCCTCTTTCCCGAGCAGGTGCGCGACCGTGGCCACCGAGTAGTCATCGGCGGAGTACTCCAGCGTGCGCGTAGCCGACCGTTGATAGCTCAGCGACATGTAACCGAGATGGTTCCAATCCTCAAGCTGCCGCCCCTCGTACCACGAGCGCTCCGGCGAGACGCCAACCTCAGCATCCTTGCGCACCGCCTCGTACGCAACCTGCGCATCGATGCCGGGCAGATGCTTCACCAGCGCGTCGGCCACCAGCACGTCGCCGTTGGAGCCGCCCTGCGTCATGCCGTTCGTGCCGGCGATCCGCGCATCCGGCAGCCAGCCCGTGTGCGTGTACGTATCCAGCAGCGACTGCACCATCGCGCTCTGGCGCTCCGGCTCAATCAGCGTCAGCAGCGGATGCAGCGTGCGAAACGTGTCCCACAGCGTGTAGAAGTCTTCGTAATGAGGCGCGTCGCTCAGACCGTCGCTGTGCCACCCCGCGTTTTCGCCCGTCAGGTCGTGCGGCATGATGTGCGTGCGGTAGAGCGCCGTGTAGAAGATGCTGCGCTGCGCCGCGGTGCCGCCTTCAACATCGATCTTCGCCAGCGCGTCGTTCCACTGCTGCGCCGCACGCGCGCGAATCTCGTCGAAGCTCGCGAGCTGCTCGGCCACCAGAGTCTGCCTGGCCTGCGCAACGCTAATCCACGACACCGCAAGCCGCATCTCCACCACTGCATCGCGCGTCGTGTCGAAAGTGAAGTACGCGCCCAGCCGGTTGCGATAGCTCTCCATCGTGCGCGGCGTCTGGTCGATCCCACTCGCCTGCGCGCGCCCCGGATACGCGCGCTCCGCATCGAACGTTCCACTCTCCGCCGCGTCGCGACTAAACTCCGCCGCAAAGTAGAGCGTGTACGGCGACGGATTCCACCCACCGGTGAAGCTCACAAACCCCTCGGCATGCCGCAGATCCGTAATCGTGACTGCGCCATCGGTCGCGCTCTGCGGCGTGCTCGGCACAGCGCTGTTGCCGCCGCGCATCCGCACTCGCGAGGACACATCCAGCAGCAGGTTCGCCTTCGCGCCCGCCGGAAACGTAAAGCGCGAGAAGCCAACCAGCCGCGTCGCCGTCAGCTCCGTGCGCACCTGCTGGCCCGGTCTGCCCAGCGTAACCGCGTACGAACCCGGCTTCGCCTGCTCGTCCTTCCACGGAAATGTCAGGTTGCGCGGCGACACCGCGCCCACCGTCGGCGTCACGCGGAAGTTGCCGTACTTCGACTCGCCGCCGGTGCCGCTCTCGTGCGTGTATGAGAAGCCGATCATCTCGGCCTCCGGGTTGTAGCCGTTGGTAAAGCCCTTGAAGTCCCAGCTCGCGGTGTCCGGCCCCAGCGACACAAACCCGAACGGCACCTGCGCGCCGGGTGTCGTGTTGCCTCCGTTCATCGTGCCCACCAGCGGGTCTACCGAATCGAGCGCGCTGCGCTGCGCGTGCAGCATCGGCGCGGCAAGCCACGCCACGCCGATCAGCAATGCCGCGCCTCGCTTCATCGTCGCCAACGTACTACCACGCCACGGTGGGCGGCAGAAACTCCGCGAACAGATCGTCGTAGTACGGCTTCAGCGTCTTCAGGTCGGGCTTGGTGTGGCCCTTCGAGTAGAGGTCGTACTGGTTGAACTTCAGCACCCAGCTCAGCATGGCGCGGTCCTTGTCATTGCACAAGTGGTCGTACGCATCGTGCTGATGCCACGGATAGAACGAGTGGAAGCGCAACATGTACAGCGCCTCGTCGCGCAGGTACGGCTCCATCACCTTGGCGATGTATCCATCGTGGCCGAAGCTCATGTGCAGATTGTCCAGTCCGCAGTTGGGCTCGTAGATGCCGTACTTCGTCTGATACTCCGGCACATTCTTGTCCGGATTCTTCGCGAAGTACTCCGGGAACACGATGTCCCCGGACCACGCGCACCCCACCGGAAACGTATCGCCCACCACGCCCCACTGCGGCTCGCCATACAGGCACAGGCATTTGCCCAGGTCGTGCAGAAATCCCGTCAGCACCATCCAGCGCGGATGCCCATCGCGGCGAATCGCCTCCGACGTCTGCAGCAGATGCTCGATCTGCGTCAGGTCCGTATCCGGATCACTGTCGTCTACCAGCGTGTTCAAAAACTCCGCCGCCTCCCAGATCGTCTTCTGCCCCTTCTGCAGGTTGAAGTACTGCGCCTCCTTGCCCAGCACGTAGTCCACCGTCTGGTGTTCGTGGTTCAGGCGATAGAACTCCGCAACACCCGGAGTCGCCGTCGCATCGTACTGGCGAAACTCCTCTTGCGATTTTCCTTCCTTGTAACGTCCCACCAGAAATTCGTCCCACTCCTCCATATCGGCGGCAAGAGGCTGTGCAATTGGGTTGGTTGTGCTCATCGAAATGCTCCTTCGTATCGGTCTGTTGTTCTGTCGTGCGAGGAGGGCTGCTGAAACTCACTACGAAAATCGCGACGATCGCCACAGTCCAATGCCGCATGCAATCGCCGTTACCAGCATCACGGCCACGAGCGCGCCTGCCCAGCGCAGATCGAGCCCAAGCGGCGGCATCTGTGCCTTCGCTCCAAGGTAGACAAACACCGCGACCGCCGCGGCAATGATCGCGTAGTCCCACCAGGCGCGCTTCTCGTCGCGCTCATCCAGATCGGAGCTGGCATACGCGCGCAGCACGCGGTAGATGTCCAGCCCATAGCGATCGCACTCGCGCAGCAGCGCATCATTGGTGGACGAATGCTCGCGCTCGGTCGCCACCGCCGTGCTGATGGCGAGCGCACCCAGAATCATCACCACCGACCCCGCTACCACCAGCAGCTTGTGCGCTAAATCCGCGTGCGCCAGTTCGCCGAACACCAGCGCTCCCCACGCGAGCCCCCATAGCTGATTCGTGTTCGACAGCGGAATGCCGCGGCCGATGCCCAGATACTTCGCCGCGAATTGCTGGAACAGATCGCCGATGACCCAGACGAATCCGCCCAGGAACAGCCAGAAGAGCATGTGCATCGTCGCGGGCGTATGGAAGATAGCCGCCTTGGTACCGCCGTCGAACACCAGCACCAGCGCCAGCACGGAGCCAAGTTCGCCCACCGTAAACGCCGTGACGAACGACAGCGGATTCATCCCGCTGATGTACGCCTTGCGATACGGAATATACATCGTCCCCCACAGCAGGCTCGCGCCCAGCGCCGCCATCACGCCATCCAGCGCATGCCGCGAGTGCCCCGCGTCGCCATGAATCGTGCTGAACCCAAGCATCACGGCAGCGGCCACAATTGCCAGCGCGCCCACCACCACCTTCGCGATGTTGCCCGCGCTCGCGCCCTTCAACTCACCAAACAGCAGCCGTCCCCACAGAATTCCGATCAGCGAATTCGTGTTCCACAACGGAAAGGCAATCGTCAGGCCCACGTCGCGAATGGCGAAGACGGTCAGCGTGTTGGCCACCGCCCACAACATTCCCGCCAGAATCGCCCACACAATCAGGTGCTTATTCTGCATCATGTCTGCGAACACGTAGCGTGTACCCTTCAGCAGCGTGGGCAGTGTCCAGCGCGCGGTAAACACGCCGGCCACCATGCACAGTGAAATGGAGTACGGCGACAGCCCCGAGTTCACCAGCTTGGTCGGAGCCTCGGCTGCGCCCAGCCACACTCCTGCGGCGAGTCCGCACGCGACACCGATGCCGTGCATTGCGCCGAAGTATTGGGTGGGGCCGGCTGTTTTCGTTGCGCTCATCGCAGTCAAGTCCGAGTTCAGTAAATCTTCACCAGCAGTGCGCAGCCCAGGCAAAGCACTACCAGCGGAATCAGGAAGTGGGCGTCCGTCACAATTGCTTTTGTCATGCGGCCGAAGGACATCGTCGTTACCTCAATGCTGGGTCGTAATGTCCAGCCTCATTCCCTTGATGCCGGAGTAGACCAGGTCGATTGCGTGCGAAGCCGGCTCCACGCTGAAGCTCTTCGCATCCGAGTTTACGGCGATATGCAGCCCGGGCAACTGCCAGTCTTTCTCGGTCACCTGCTTCTGCACCAGGTCTTTTGCGTGGATGCGCAGCCGCACCGTTCCACTCGTCGAGATGGTCAGCCCATGCGCGTCGGCGGTTGCGTCCACCGGCGGGCACTGCACCAGTTGCACCCATCCTATCTCGCCGGAGGGAGTGCGCCACTGCACCGTGGCCGGATGAAATTGCGTAGTCGTCCCGGCGTCCTTTGTCTTGTTGGTAGCCTCGCCCCCGAAGATCACATCGCGCCCAATCCATGCGGTCGCCACGCGGCTTGCGTCGATCTGCTTATGCACCAGGCGCTCGCCCGCGAAGCTCGTCATCTGTTTCATCGCGTCCGCCGGAATGCGCGTGCCCAGAATGGCGATGTGCGGTGCAAACCACAGGTCGGCCAGGTGGTCGGTCATTGGCGTCGGCTTGGGCAGCGGAGCAGTAGCTGCATCCAGCGCAGACCGCATCCACACGCCCACCACGCTTACATAGTCCTCCATATCCATGCCGTACGCGCGGTCGAACGGGCCGGAGATGTTGCGCAGGTTGGGCTGATAGTAATTCGCCAGCTCCCGCCACAGCGACGCTTCCATCTCGCTGCCAATACTGCGCTCACGCGCGGTCGATCCATAGTCGCGCCACAACGCAAGACCGTACAAATCAACGCCGCAATACGTCGGCGAGTTGTACTCGAAGAACGCGTTGTACTTCTTGAACAGCGCATAGACCGACTCGTTCCACGCGGCCGACTTCGTCTGCCAGTCCGCGCGCTTGTTGTGCACTGCGGCGAAGTCCCACAGAAAGCCATACATCAGCGCAATGTTGGTGTACGAGGGCAGCAGCCTGCCTTCGGCAATCTCGCCATCGATCGAGCGATC
This sequence comes from Acidobacteriaceae bacterium, assembly GCA_036498865.1. Lineage (GTDB taxonomy): Bacteria > Acidobacteriota > Terriglobia > Terriglobales > Acidobacteriaceae > Edaphobacter. The sequence continues at coordinate 12,459 of DASYEU010000091.1, forward strand.
GATCGCGCCATACATCTTCTGCGCCAGCTCCGCCGGAACGCGATCGGGAAACTCAATCAGGATCATCGCAAACGTCGTCCCGATAAACACGCGCCAGTTCGGATCGTAGCCGCGCCAGATCAGGCTGGCCTCGGTCGGATCCGGCTCTTCCGGCGTGCGTTTGTAGGTGCCGTACCAGCGAACGCCCGGCGTCAGGTATTGCTCCTTCAGCACAGCATCCAGAATGTCCGCAGCGCGCTTGCGATCGCCAGGAGCGTCGCGCAGCAGCAGTCCAAGCGCATACCAGCTTGACTCCCGCACCATGTACTTCCCGCCTCGGGTGCCTTCCACCGCGTTGGCAGGGCTCTTCACCAGCTTCGCGTTCTCGTCCCAGAAGTGGCTGCTCAGGTCCATCGACTCGCGGAACAACTCCGCGGTGTTCTGGTCCAGCGTCTTGGGATTCACGTGGCGCGCCTGTGCCGGCGCGGCTGCCTGGGCCGTCGCCGCCAGCAGAACCAGTGCCAGGCCGATCTGATAGGGTCTCTTCATTTGCTCTCCATCGGTCAAGCGGGTGGGCGTCCGCACATCGCGAACGCCCGCCCTGGTGGTTGTTTTCGTCCCCAGCTAGAAGCTGAACTTCGCCGCGAACTCAACGGTACGCTGCTCGTACGCGGGCGTACTGCTGGCAGAGGTGATGGTCCCAACGTTGCCACTGCTGATATTCGCATTCGGCGTGTTGAGGTTGGGATGGTTGAAGACGTTGAACGAATCCGCACGCAGCTGCACGTTGTACCGGTCGTGGAACAGGATGTTCTTCTGCAGGTTGATGTCCCAGTCCTGGAACCGCGGCCCGCGCAGCATGTTGTACGCCGAATTTCCGTACGCGCCACCCGGAATCCCCGCAGCATTGGTGGGCGCCTGGAATGCGCCTGGATTGAACCACTGCGCCTTGGTCTTCACCGACGGATAGAGTTGCTGACCCGGTTTGATGCTCGCGCGTCCACTCACCAGGTTCGTCCATTTCACGTTGTTGCCATCCGTATACGAACCAGGCGCCGTGTAGCTCACAGAGAAGGGCTGGCCCGTCTGGAACGTGCTGATGCCTGAGACCTGCCATCCGCCAATGATCTTGCTCACCACGTTGCCTGCGCCGCCGAACAGCATCTGCCCGCGGCCGAACGGCAGCAGGTACGAGTAGTTCACCGTAAGCACCTGCGGCGTGATGCCGGCGACCGGTCCATACGAATCGCGTACAGCCGAGCCCGACGGGTTCTGCACATTTTCCGTGCCCAGCACCCGCGTCCACTGATACTCTGCTCCAAAGGCGACGCCGTGCCGGTATTGCCGGTGTACGCCCAGTTGCAGCGAGTTCATCGTGCTGTGGAAGATGGGAGCCATGTTCAGGCTGATGGAGGAAAACGGCTGGTAGTTATAGGTCGACTGCACCGTCGCCGAACCGTTCTGAATCAGAGCCGGCTGCGCAGGCAGGTTGATGTTCGAAGCGTAGTTGCCCGATCCGCCATAGTTGTTCTGCTTCAGGTTGTGCTGGCCCACATAGCCCACGCGCACATCCCATCCTGCCGCAAACTGATGCTCCAGCGCCAGGTTGTATTGCTCGGTGTACGGCGTCTTCGTCGGAGCCTGCGCCAGCACCGTCGGGTTCGGCGCGAATGCGCCCGTCCCCGAGAACGGATTCGACATCGAGAACGACGGCGTGGAGCCCGACGAGTTGCTGTACGTCTGCGACCCGAGGAACGGAAGGTTGCCGAACGGAGCCGTCCCCGCATACGACGCAGGAATCAGGTTGTAGTAAATGCCGTACGCCCCGCGCAGCACCGTGTTCGGATGAAACTCATACGCAAAGCCGAGCCGCGGTGCAATGTTGTTCTTGTCCTGCCCCAGGTACGCGAACACGCTCGTCGGCAGGTCCACCGCCGGAGCCAGGGCAATCGGAATCGACGACAGGAAGCTCGGAATTGCCGACGCCGGATACGCATTCGCGAACACCACCACTTCCTTCAGCGACGGAATGAACAGCGAGTCGATCCCCGCGTACGGGTTGTCCCGGAACCATTGCAGGTCGTAGCGCACGCCGGCGTTGATCGTCAGGTTGGGCCGCAGCTTCCAGTCGTCCTGAACGTACATCGCATACTGCGACGAAATATTGCGGGTAATGAAGTTGTTCGGAACCGGCTTGCCCGTCGACGTCGGATAGCCCAGCAGGAAGTCCGCAAACGCATTGCCGGCTGAGGACGTGGTCCCGGTCGAGTAGCGCCCGGTGAACGTGAACGAGCCACGCTGCGGGGTGGAGGCGGAATCGTTCCAGTGGTTGTCGTAGAGATACGAGAAGCCCGTCTTGATGGTGTGCTTGGAGAACACCTTGGTCACGTTCGTGCCAATCTGCGCTACCTGTTCCAGATCCTTCGACCCGGATTCGGAAACTGACTGGATGTTCGAGATTGAAATCTGTGGTGCGCCCTGAATCAGCTCCGCGCCCAGGCCAGGAATGATCGACGAGAAGTCCGTCTTGTAGTTCTGTGGAGTGCGATAGATCGGCAGATGGAAGAACGAAACATACGTGTCCGCCAGCAGGCTGGAAGAAAACGTGTGCGTCCAGCCCAGCACCATGTTGCTGTTGTGCTCGCCATCCTGATTGTTTCCACCCTGCAGGCTGTCCGATCCATTCGTGGGGTTGGGTCCGTAGAACGCCCGCAGATAGGTGAAGCGCAACTGATCGTTGCTGCTGAGCTTGTGATCCAGGTGAAGTGAGAAGCGCGTCGCATGCGACGTCTCCTGCACCTGCTCGAACGTGTTCGTCCCGATTCCGGACTGCGTCGGCATCGGGTACAGCGCCTTCAGCAGTGCCAGCGACACGGTGTTCTGGTTGGCTAGCGGAATCGTCTGATTGGGAAACGCAATCCCGGTCAGCGGATTGATGATTGGCGCAGAGAACTCGGTGAAGATGCCCTGCCGTTCCAGCAGGCTCGGCTGCTGCGTGTTGTCGCTGAAGGACTGCGTCAAACGAAAGCCCTCAAACGCCGCGAAGAAGAAGCTGCGGTCGTGGCCGTTATACAGTCCCGGAATCCAGATCGGCCCGGAGAGGTTCCCGCCGTACTCATTCCGCTGATAAGGCGGCCGCGCGGTCGCACCGCCAAAGTACGACTTCGCGCCCATGCCCTTCGAGCGGTTGTACTCCAGGGCCTCGCCGTGGAACTTGTTTCCTCCACTCGCGCTCACCACAATAATCTGTGCCGGCTCATTGAACTCCGCCGAAGCGCCCGTGGTCAGCACCTTGAACTGCGCAATCGCATCCAGCGACGGGACCTCGGGCTCAGCTCGCTGCAGCGTCACTTCCTTGTTGCTCACGCCGTCCAGCGTCGAACCCAGCGCGCCGTACGCATTGCGGCTGCCCGTGCCCACCGCTACCGTAATGCCGCGAGTCGCAAGCTGATCCTGCGCACCCGCATTCTGCACTCCGGGAGCCAGCGCGATCAGACCCATCAGTCCCAGCCGCCCGTTCAGCGGCGTGTTCTGGATCGACTGGCTGTCGATCACCGAGCCCACCGAAGAGCTCTCCGTCTGAATCACGTTGCCCGCGCTCGTCACCTCAATCGTCTGGCTGGTCGAGCTCAATCCAAGTTGCGCGTTCACCTGAACCACCTGGTCGATCGACAGAACGATGCCCTTCTGCACATACGTCTGGAACGCAGCCTTATCCACCTTCACCTCATACTCGCCCGGCGGCAGCTGGGTAATCGTGAAGTTGCCGACATCCGAGGTGGTCGCCGTGTGGACTCCGTTGGTAGCCGTCTGCGTCACCGTGACGCTGGCTCCGGGGATCGCAGCGCCCGAAGGGTCGGACACGGTTCCCGTAATCGATCCGGTGATGCCCTGGGCGTAAAGCCTCGGCTGGATCCCCAATGTAAGCATCAGCGCAAGACTGGCCAATAGAACGAGGCGCCCCATGGCCCTCCGTCCTGCAGGAATGATCTGTGGTTGCATCGCGGCTACGTAATTCGTCATTGCTTCCCTCCTCGTGCGCTGGAGCAAGATCAGACTCGACGCGCAGCCTGGGTTGTCGGACGGCTCCGAGAAATCCGAATTCCTCAACCTGGCCCAATGGCGGCTGTTCGATCGGCTAAACCGGCACCGCACGGGATGCATCCAGGGGGTTCCGACCTCACGCGGTTTCCAACAACAAAACCGCTTTTCGATACACCCTGGCGCGAACCCACGATCTGTGGAACCGGTCTAAAGTCTGGCTTGCTCTGATTTACAGTTCGTGAGTATTGGGAAGCGATCCCGCGAATGGCAAAGTATTTCACTGTGATGTGCCGATTTCACCGTGAACTGCCTCAGAAACCCATCACATGCAGCCCCCGCGTTTCACCGTTGAAATGAACCCGCAACAGCCCCCACCGCAGAAACCCCACCCCACCCCCACCCCACCCTCCAAGAACCGTCATCTCGACCGAAGCGAAGCGCAGTGGAGAGACCCCCGCATTGGCATTGGCCGTTGCCCTTGCCGTTGCCGTTGCCTTGCCCTTGCAGTTGCTCGTTCCCCCACCCCACCCCCCCAAGAAG
>DASYEU010000092.1:0-20617 GCA_036498865.1 Acidobacteriaceae bacterium
CCCAAGAAGGCGTCATCTCGACCGAAGCGAAGCGCAGTGGAGAGACCCCCGCATTGGCCCTTGCCCTTGCCCTTGCCGTTGCCCTTGCCCTTGCCCTTGCCGTTGCCCTTGCCTTTGCCGTTGCCTTGCACTTGCAGTTGCTCGTTCCCGCACCCCCACCCCCCCAAGAAGGCGTCATCTCGACCGAAGCGAAGCGCAGTGGAGAGACCCCCGCATTGGCCCTTGCCGTTGCCGTTGCCTTTGCCCTTGCTCTTGCCCCACCCCCTACCCCCAAGAACCGTCATCTCGACCGAAGCGAAGCGCAGTGGAGAGACCCCCGCATTGGCCGTTGCCGTTGCCCTTGCACGCATTAGCCCTTGCCTCTACATCCACCCTAAAAAAATCGGTGAAGATCGGTGTCAAGCCTCTAACTAACCCACCTACCGCCCAGCATCCGTAAGCCGATGAAAACAAACAATCGTCCCATGGTACGAATCCCCATTCAAGTTCTGCGTCGACAACAGAATCTCGAACCGCGGAATCGCTCCTCCGGTATCGATACCCCGAAGAAACGCCGCAAACTGGCTGTTGAACAGGAAGTCGGCCGCCGCTTCCGTCCCCGCCTTGCTCGTCCCGCCCACCAGCAGCGCCGAACCCTCGCCATCCAGGCTGGGCAGGTACGCGATCGCTCCGTAGGCCAGGTGCCCCTCGCCTTCGCCGATCTCGTCGTACCGTTCCTGCTCTCCCGGTCCCGGCATCTTGTTGTGGACAAAGTTGATATGCGCCTGCGCGTCATAGTCCACCCGGAAGTGCCCAAGCGAGTCGAACAGCCCGATCCACGGATCCGACCGCGACCCGCCAATCATGATCGCGTTGCTCTCCTTCAGCGCCTTCAGACTCACGTCCCGCGCCGACCGGATCTGGATCTTCCCCTGCGCCGCCTCCGGAATGCGTTCCAGCCGCGACACGAAGTTCACGTCCGCAATGCTGGTATATTGACTGCTCCGCAGCGCGTTCCACACCGTCCCCATCCCCGGCGGCGGCGGATCGTATAAATACTTGCGGCTCATATAGTCAGCGGGATCAACCTGCTTCCCGCTCATCTCTTCCATGATGATCAGGCTGCTGTCCGCCGGCACAATGATCGCCGTTCTCTGCGGATCGAAGATGGACGCCCAGAAGCGCACCTCCACCGGCGCGACGTTGTGCGCATTCCCCTTCTGCCGCGCAATCCATCCAAACGCAGCCGCCAGGCAAACCACCGCCGCGACAATCATCCACAGCAGCCGGAACCGGGAATGCCCCTCTACCTTAATAGTCTCTACTGCGGCGGGTGCCGCCTTCGGCACCGCTTCCGGCACCTGCGGAACGCTTGCGGCCGCCGGTTCCAGCTCCTTGCTCGCCTCACGATATTGAAATTCAGGCACATACGAGCCCTTCGGAATCGTCAGGACGATCGGCTCGGTGCGCCCCTCCGTGGTGAAGTATTCCTGCAGCCGCAGCCGGAGAAACCGCGCCTGGGAGCGGACGATGCTGTCGTCTCCCATGTGGTATCCCTCGCTCCGGCCGAACACCTCGGTCCCGATGCGCTGCTCATTGATCGTGTCGGCCTTGCCCAGCTGCTGCTGCTCGCAGATGAACTTCAGAAACGAGGCAAGCTTGTGCGACTTGCGGAACAGCACCGACGCAAGGATGCGCTCCACAAGAAGTCGTTGCTGCTCTGCGGTAGGCGTGTCTGGGACCGGCTTCGTCATCAACATCGGGCCTCCCGGAACTCCCCTCGTCCCCTCAAAATTCACGGTGAAACGACACCATAAGCTGTGAAAAACATTGTTGGCTGCCAGAACAGCGTTCATTGTAAGGGCAGGCAAGCTTCGCTGGCGACCATCGATTAACCGCCGCCGAGGGCAAGTATCATGGGCACCCCGCGGTAAAGGCCCCAGACGTGAATCCGGTGGGAGGTTGCTCATCGCCACAGCCGCCAAAATCCGACCCGTCGACAACTCCGCCGCCATCCGCTCGCCCTCCCGCCTCCAATCCCTCGACATCCTCCGCGGCCTCACCGTCGCCATCATGATCCTGGTCAACACCAGCGGCGACGGCGCCCACACCTATCCCTTCCTCGCCCACTCCCGCTGGAACGGCTGCACCCTGGCCGACGTCGTCTTCCCCTGCTTCCTCTTCATGGTCGGCCTCTCCATCGTCTTCGCCTTCAGCAGCCGCCTCCAGCGCGGTTCCACCCGGCCCACCATCCTCCTCCAGGCGCTCAAACGGTCGCTCATCATCTTCGCCCTCGGCCTCCTGGTCAACGCCTTCCCCACCTTCCCCCTCCACACCCTGCGCATCTTCGGCGTCCTCCAGCGGATCGCCCTCTGCTACTTCGCCGCCACTCTGCTCTTCCTCTGGCTCAAGCCCCGCGCCCTCGCCATCGCGTTCGTCTCCATCCTCCTCGGCTACTGGATCCTGCTTCGCTGGGTGCCCGTGCCCGGCCTCGGGACACCCGGCGTCGACATCCCTTTCATGGACATGCACGCCAACCTGCCCGCATGGCTCGATCGCCACATCCTCCCCGCCCGCCGCCTCTACCACCAGGGTTTCTACGACCCCGAGGGTCTCCTCAGCACCGTCCCCGCCATCGCCAGCACGCTACTCGGAACCCTCACCGGCTTCTGGATCCGTCGCAAGCGCACTCCATCCGCCACCGCGCTCGGCCTCCTCGCCGCAGGCCTCGCATGCCTCGCCGCCGGCTTCCTCTGGAGCCACTGGTTCCCGCTCAACAAGCGCCTCTGGACCAGCTCCTTCGTCCTCTGGAACGGAGGCATCAGCCTGCTCACCCTCTGCTTCTTCTACTGGCTCGTCGACCTGCGCCGCAGCACCACGCGCCTGGTCTATCCCGCACTCGTCTTCGGCACCAACGCGCTCACCGCCTACGTCTTCTCGGAACTCTTCGCCGCGCTGCTCGGCACCGTCCGTCTCCCCGCCTCCGGCATCACCCTGCAACACTGGCTCTACCAACCCATAGCCGCCGCCATCCCGAACCCCAGCATCGCCGCCCTCACCTACGCGATCCTCTTCGTAGCCGTATGCTACCTCCCCGTCCTACCCCTCTACCGCAAACAAATCTTCCTGAAGGTCTAACCCCCCACTCCCCCAAAAACCGCGTCATCTCGACCGGCGCGCGCAGCCCCCCCAAAACCGCGTCATCTCGACCCAACCCCAAAACTGCGTCATCTCGACCGGAGCGCGCAGTGGAGAGACCCCCGCATTTAGCCTTTGCCCTTGTTCTTGCTCTTGCCGTACCCTTACCCCCCTCAAAATCGGTCCACTTGTCGTGAATTGTCGTCTACCCCCATTCCATAGAAACGCTCGCTCACAACCTGCGTTCAATGAAACGTACGACATTTCACGCAGGAGATAACACCATGAAGAGGAACATCCAAGGCGCTCTCGCTCTCGCGGCGATGCTCTCGTTTGCCGGCGCATTGCACGCGCAACAAACCACCACCCACACTAATCGCTACGGCGACACGGTGACCGACACCCGCACCCAGCAGAACGGTGTGTACGACAGCGAACGCAGCGTTACCGCTCCTAACGGAGCGACGCACACCAACGACTTCACCGCGGACCGCAACAGTAACGGCCGCGTGGTCACCTCCGACACGCACACCGGTGCCAACGGCCATACTGTCAGCAGCACCACCACGCACGGCTTCTACGGCGGCGGCCGCACCACCGTCACGGGCCCCAAGGGGGCCTCGCGCACCTACTACCACGGGCGTCGATAGCCTCTGGTTCTGCGACATCGGGGCCGGCTCCTTCGCGGACGCCGGCCCTGTTCGCGTGCTTCCCCTTCCTCAAGGAGTCTTCATGAAGTTGTCTGCCGTTGCGCTGCTGGGCGCGATGACCGCCCTGCCACTCGCCTGCTCCGCGCAACAATCCTCACCCCCCATGCCCGACGCGCCATCCGCCACACCCGCCAAGCCCAGCTACACACCGCAGACCCAGCAGCAGCGCTTCGACACCTACATCGACCGCACCTACAGCCTCCACTCGCTCGTCGAGGCCGCACTTCGCGGCGGCATTGCACAAGCCCGCGACAACCCCAGCGGATGGCCCCAAGGCGCCCAGGGCTATGGCGAGCGTGTAGGCTCAGCCGCTGGCGAGATCGTCATCCGCGGCACCACCGAGTACCTCATCGCCGATCTCTTCCACGAAGATCTGCGCCGCACTCCCTGTGGCGTGTCGTGTCCCACCTCCAGGCTGCAGGCCGCATTCGAAGACACCTTCACCGCGCGCAAAGGCCCCGACGGTCACCTCGCCCTCTCGGTCGCCCGCATCGTCGGACCGTTCTCCGGCTCTCTCGTCGCAACCAACGCGTGGTATCCCGCCGGATCCGCCAGCGGCAAAGAGTCGGTGCAGGGAGCCGCCGTCGCCTTCGGCTATATCTTCGTGCGCAATCTTCTCCGCGAAGCGCTCCGGCGCTAAGCCTTCACGCCTCAACCTCGGACGCCCGCGGCTCCTCCTCCAGCGGCGCGTCGCTCATCGGCAGCGTCATCGTCACCCGCAGTCCGCCGCCTTCGCGATTGCTCGCTGCAATCTGGCCGCCATGCTCTTCAATCGCTTCCTTCGCGATCGCCAACCCCAGGCCCGTTCCTCCGGTCGCACTCTCGCGTCCCGGAGCCGTGCGGAAGAATGGCCGAAAGATATCCTGCAACATTGCCTCCGCAACTCCCGGCCCGCGATCCAGCACCTCCACCACCACACTGTGCGACGCGCGCTCCACGCGGCAGCGAAGCTCCACCTCGAGCCCCGCCGCCGAATAGCGAATCGCGTTCTGCACCACGTTCTCAATCGCCCGGCGCAGCAACTGCGGATAGCCTGCCACCGTCGCGTCTTCCAGCGCGAGCGTCAGCCGGCAACCCGCATGCGCCGCATCCACATTCGCGTCCTCGGCAATGCTCTCGCACAGCCGCCGCATGGAAAGCTGCGCCAGCATCTCCACCGGCCGCGATCCCGCCTCCAGCCGAGCTAGCAGCAGAAGCTGTTGCACCAGGTTGCTCAGCTTGTCCGTTTCGCGCTCAATCCGCGCCAGCTCGCCGCTGTTCTTGCCCGCAAGCTGACGCCGCAGCAGCGCCAGCGCCAGGTGCATCCGCGTCAGCGGCGCGCCCAGCTCGTGCGACACATCGGCGACGAATCGCCGCTGTGCCGTCATCAGCAGTTCAATCTGCGCGGCCATTGTGTCGAAGTCGCGCGCCAGCTCTCCCAGCTCGTCGCGCCGATGCCCTCGGCCCGTGCGTGCGCGAGCGCCCAGGTCGCCGCTCGCCAGCCGCTGCGCCGCCGCGCGCAGACTCGTGATCGGCCGCGTCAGATACAGCGTCAGCGCCATGCACACCAGCGCCGCCGGCAGCATCGCCAGCATCACGACGAACCAGAAGTGCGGCCGGAACAATCGCTGCCCCGGCTCAAAGATCGTCAGGATCGCCGCATAGTGGTGCCCCGCCGTGCTCTGCACCGGAGAGACCAGCACCACGCGCAGGCCCACCCGCTTCAACTGCACGTGGCCTTCCTCCAGCGCTTCGCGTTCCAGCGCAACATACGCCGGCGGAGAACTCTGCCCGCCCACCAGCGCCTTGCCCTGCGCGTCGACCAGGGCCAAACCTCGCTGCCGGATCGCTTCCTGGTTCACCAGCTCCGGCGTCAGCGCCGCGTCGCCCTGCTGCTCATACGCGTCCACCACCTTCACCAGCGCGGCGGTCGCGCGCTCCAGGCTGAACCGTGGATCGCGATCCCGCGGAAACGTCATCGGCACGACTTCGCGCAGTCCCAGCACCGCCGCGATCATCAGGATCATCGCCAGCCAGAAGCTGAGAAAGATGCGCAGGAAGAGTTTCATTCCGGCAGCTCCTGTGCCCGCGCCGCGCGGCCGCCATGCAGGTAGACGTAGCCCATGCTGCGAATCGAGCGGAAGCGGTCGCGCCCGTCCGGCCCCGGGCCCAGCTTCTTGCGCAGCGCGCTCACCAGGTTATCGACGCCGCGGTCCCCCGCGTACAATGAGCGCCCCAGCGCCAGCCGCGTCAATTGTTCCCGCGCCACCGCCTTGCCCGCAGACGAGGCCAGCGCATGCAGCACATCGAACTCCGCGGCCGTGCAGTCGATCCGGCTGCCATGACACTCCACCGTGCGCGACGCAGTGTCCAGAATCAGATCGTCCAGCGTTACAAATGTGCCGCCAAAGCGCGAAGGCTGTCCGCGCCGCAACACCGTGCGAATCCTCGCAATCAGTTCGATCGGCGTAAAGGGCTTCGGCACGTAATCGTCCGCGCCCGCATCCAGCCCCGCAACCTTATCGGTCACCGCCGCGCGCGTCGTCAGCATGATCACCGGAACATTGCTGCTCTGCCTCAGCTCGCGCAGCACGCTGAATCCGTCGCGGTCCGGCAGCATCACGTCCAGCAGCACCAGCACCAGGCCGCCCGCCTGCACCTGCTCCAGTCCCTCCGCCGCAGTGAACGCCATCTGCAGCGCGAAGCCTTCCGGAACCAGGTACTCGGCCAGCATCTCGGCCATCTCCCGGTCGTCGTCGACCAGCAGAATCCTCCGCGCCGCACCCGTGGACGGCGGCGGACAGCCCGCACCGCGCGCATTGTTACCCTGCGACATCCCTGCTCCATATTGTATGGATGCCTCGCGCGGCCTGCTCTACTGCCGCGCCGCCATCCATGCCGTGCCCTGTTCCGTCGTGCCGCTCATCGAATCTCCATCGACCGTGCCGGTGAACCCGAACGTCCGCCGCCGCACCTTCACTCCAAACGCCACCTGCTTGCCGGTTACGGTTCCCTTCAGTGCCACCGATCCGCGCTGCGCCACGAACGATCCGCTCAGCTTCTTGCCCGACTGCTTCATCTGCGCCGTGGCGTGCCTCGGGTCTCCATTCGCATCCTTCCACGACAGCTCCCATTTTCCCGTAACATCGGGCGCCGCGTCTGCGGGCGCCGGCGTCGCAGCCGGTGCCGTCGCATCCTGCGTAGCCGCGCTCGTGGCCGCGGGCGCCGCAGCAGGCGCCGTCTGCCCATAAGCAGCGGTCGCCGAGAGCACCAGCACAAACATCAACACAACATCGAACGACAAAGACTTCACTTCGGACCTCCATCCAAACTCTGATTTTCAGCGTGCAAGGGTATATACCCGGCAAACGCCCGCACGATTCGCTCTTCGCCCCGGAGATTTGTCGTCTTTTGTCGAGAAGCGAATCACTCGATCCACGTTCGACGATCCGCAACCCTGCCCGCATCCCGTTTGGACGCACAGCGCCACCCCGCCAGCCATCTCGCAAAGGTCGGATTTTGTCGTGCGGTATGCCGCCACCCTCACCCAGGTCGCGCACAAAAAAAGTGCAGCAAGGCGATGGCAGATCCACCTTGCTGCACGCGGAGGAACACTTTGCAGACCGCCCCAAACGGCCCATAACGCAAAAGCGCTCTCAGCTACAAAATCGTCTTCGGCCTGAACCAGGCTTGCTGTAAACTCCCGCCGCTATCCCTTCGGAGTAGCAGCAGGTTTCAGAGGGCGCTGAAAAACTCGCTTTAGACGCTGAAGAACTCGCTTTAGGCGCTGAAGATCTCGCTTTAGATAGGCCGGCACTTCAGTGCTGGCAATCAAGGCCGGCAGAATGAAGCCGGCTTTAGCCGCTGCGACATGCTTCTTGCCTTTTTCAGCACCCTCCTTCAGCCCGCGGTCAAAGAGCCATCCACACGATGGGCTTTAGCCCCGGCGTACGTTTGCGGAAACCAACCCCTACAGCGCGATATCGCCACGCTGTTGATTGCGGATGCGGATCGCGTCCTCGGCCTTGTACAGAAAAATCTTGCCGTCGCCAATCTCGCCCGTCGTCGCGCTCTTGATGATCGCCTCGATCACCGCCTCCACCCGATCGTCGCTCACCACCGTCTCCAGCTTCAGCTTCGGCAGCAGGCTGATGTCGTATTCCCGGCCACGATAGTTTTCCGTCTGGCCCTTTTGCCGGCCGTGGCCGCGAACTTCCGACACGGTCATGCCCTCAACGCCGAGTGCGCCCAGCGCTTCCTTCACTTGTTCAAACCGGTTTGGCCGGATGATCGCTTCTACCTTCGTCATGGGACGCTCCTTAATCTTTCGGTTAGCCGCAGCGCGGATCTCGATTGAATTCTCAGGACAGGACAGGTGCGGAGAAGGCGCCGGCGACAGTCCATGCTCGCCGGTCGTCCCCTCCGCCGCAACCTATTTCTCGATCGACGCCCCGGCAGGCGTGCCCAGCGTCGTGATCACGTACTCCGGATAAGCCGAAATGCCGTGCTCGTGCAGATCGAGCCCATGCAGTTCGCCCTCTCTCGAAACACGTAGCAGGCCCATCGCATTCACCGTGTACATCAGGACCATCGATATCCCAAACGTCGCCAGCGTAGTAATCCCACTGCCGATCATCTGCGCCTTCATCAGCGTCATTCCGCCGCCGTAGAACAAGCCCGTCAGCGGAGCGCTGTTGTCTGGAGCCAGCGGTCCGGTTGCGCCAAACTGTCCCGAAGCGAACAGCCCCAGCGACAACGTGCCCCAGATGCCGCAGATACCGTGGACCGGAACCGCGCCGATCGGATCGTCAATGCGAAGCCATTCCAGCAGCTCAACACCCCCAACCACAACCACGCCGGCAATGCCGCCCAGAAGAATCGCACCCAACGGGCTTACCCAGTAGCATGGGCACGTAATCGCGACCAGGCCAGCCAGGAATCCGTTCACCGTGAAGCTGACGTCCCACGTCTTGTTCAGCAGGTAAGCAGCGAACATCGCCGTCAAACCAGCTGCGCAAGCTGCCAGCGTCGTGTTGGCAGCGACCCGGCCAATACCGATAAAGTCCATCGCGGAAAGCGTGCTGCCCGGGTTGAAGCCGTACCAGCCGAACCACAGCAGCAGTCCGCCCGAAGCCGCAATCGTCAGATCGTGAGGCAGCATCGGTCCGCCGCCATCGCGCTTGAACTTGCGTCCCAGGCGCGGGCCAAGAACAATCGCGCCAGCCAGCGCAACCATGCCGCCAATGGTATGGACCACCGTCGATCCAGCGAAATCGTGGAAGCCTGTGCCCAGCGTCGGCAGGAACCCGCCAGTGGCGCCCATGGTTGCCAGGAAGCCGTCCGGACCCCAGGTCCAGTGGCCAATGATCGGATAGATGAAGCCCGACACGCCCAGCGAGTAGATCAGGTCGCCCACAAACCCGGTGCGCCCGATCATCGCGCCCGACGTAATCGTCGAGCAGGTGTCCGCAAACGCAAACTGGAAGATCCACACCGCGAGGAACGCAACGCCGCTGCCCTCATACGTCGCCGGCGCGCCCTGCAGGAAGAACCAGTGATAGCCGATGAAGCCGTTGCCGTGGCTGAACATGAACGCGAAACCAATCGCGTAGAACAGCAGGCCGCAAAGACACGTGTCGACGATGCACTCCATCAGCACGTTCACCGTCTCGCGCGACCGGCAGAAGCCCGCCTCCAGCATGGTGAAACCCACCTGCATGCCGAACACAAGAAACGCCGCCACCAGTGTCCACACGGTGTTCAGCGGATTCACAATGTCGCTCGCCTTCACCGTCGCATCCGCCGCAAACACCTTGTGGCCGAACAATCCCGGGTTGAAGTAGTACACCACGCCGGCCAGCACAGCCAGGCCGGCCAGTTTTCCAGCCGCCAGCACCACGCCATAGCGGCGCCACTCCGGGCTGCGCAGCCGCTGCATCCAACGCGACAGCCTGCCGCCCTTGGGCGCCAGGACCTCCCGCTTTTGCAGGATGAACCGTCGCATGGTCAGCACGATAAAGCTCATCGCTGCCATGCTCAGAAATAGGGTTGTGGTGGTACTCATGCTCATGGATCGTCTCCTTCGAATTGTGTGAACGACTGAAACCGGTGCTGAAAAAATCCTCTTCGTTAAGGGCACAGCTTCAGCCATGCCGTAATTGCTCTGTGTGCCAGACTGCTTCAGCCGCTGAGGTCACTGCCCGCGCGCCACGAAACCTGCCTGGGACTCCTCCGCCTCCGGTTATGCGGCTGAACTAACAGCTCGCGTGAATTCCACTCGACCCCATCCTCTCCAGCACTCCGCCGTCCAGGGAGAATCGAAATCCATACAGCTTGGCGCGCATCACCAACGACGCAACGCGCGGCAGAACCTCTGTCTCGCGCAGAACCGTGCCGGTCATCATCAACTCGTGCACACCGTCCTCGCACTCGCGAAACACCTGCAGCTCCGCCCGCTGTACCTGCGGAAAGCCGCGAAAAATCAGCTCCCGAATCTTCAGGCCGTCCAGCAGCGCCTGCTGCGTCAGGTGCGCCTCGCGCTGCTGCTGCGGCAGGCTGCTGTCCCACGGATCCGGAGGCCGCATATACCAGTCGCACTCCGCGGTGTCCGCGGTAATGGCAAAACGCTGCAGCCGAATCGGCAGCCGCGAAAACTCCCCGAACCGCATCTGGTTCCGTATCGCCTGGAAGAATCCAATAGCCCCGAGAATCTCGTTCATCGGCTTCGCACCATTCCGGCTGCGCGAACCGCCGCGCCTGCTCGCAAGGGCCGCATCGGATAGACAGGTACTTCTGCGCCGGCAAACAGGCCGAACAAATATCCTGCGGCGTTAGCCGCTGCGGCACGCAGTCGACTCGCTTCCATGTCCGCCGCGCCCCAGCGAGCATTCCGCGCGCACAAAGCCGCCAGCGAAAGTAAGGCTCCGAGATGGGCCGTCAGCAGCACCAACGGTACGTTCACAGACACCTCCGCTATCGCGCTGCGCACACCAGCGGCAGCAACGCGTTCGCTTGAAACGTGGATGGAACGAACACTCGACGAGTGGACGGGACTAAGAGTGCGACCAGCGTGTTCGGTGCACTCCGCATGCAGAAACTTCAGTTGTCAGTGTGCGAATGTATTCCGCGATCCTAAGGGCCACCTCAGGAAGAAACAATCTATACCTTGGTATAGGTCCCCCACCCAAAGACGCATCATCTCAACCCACACCACCAGGGGATTACAAAAGATGCGTCATCTCGACCGGAGCGAAGCGCAGTGGAGAGACCCCCGCATTTCGCTTTTGCCGTTGCCGTTGCCTTTGCCCTTGCCCGTGCCCTTGCCTTTGCTCTTGCCTTTGCCCTTGCCTTTGCTGTTGCCTTTGCTCTTGCCTTTGCCCTTGCCTTTGCCCTTGCCTTTGCTGTTGCCTTTGCTCTTGCCCCCACCCCCCCCAATGAAGCGTCATCTCGACCGAAGCGAAGCGCAGTGGAGAGACCCCCGCATTTTGCCGTTGCCCTCGCCCTTGCCCCCATCCCACCACAAAAAAAATCGGTGTCAAGCCTCTTCACCCGGCAGCCCGAACCTTCTCCGTCATCTTCACCAGCTCAGCCAGCGAGTCCGCCTGCATCTTCTCCAGCACATGCCGGCGATGCAGCTTCACCGTGATCTCGCTCAGCCCCAGCTCCGCCGCAATCTGCTTGTTCAGCATCCCCGCCGTCACCAGCGCCATCACCTCGCGTTCGCGCGGAGTCAGCGAATCCATGCGTGCGCGGATCGGGCTCAGCTCCGACTCCGCTTCGCGCCGCGCGCGATCGTTCGCCAGCGCATGCTCAATCGCGCTCAGCAGCTCCTGCGCCTCGAACGGCTTGGTCAGGAACTCCACCGCTCCCGCCTTCATCACCTTTCGCACCATCGGAATATCGCCGTGCGCCGTCATAAAAATCACCGGAATGGCGATGCCCATCTGCCGCATCTTCTCCTGGAACTCCACGCCCGTCATACCCGGCAGCCGCACATCCAGCACCAGGCAGCCCGCGCGATCGCTGCTCCAGTGCGCAAGAAAATCCTCCGCCGACGAGTAGTGCTCCGCCCTCAGGTTCACCGACTCCAGCATATTCGTCAGCCCCTCGCCAATCGACGCGTCGTCGTCGACGATGAACACCGTCTCCTGCGCATCGCGGCCGCTCATGCGTTCACCCGCAGCGTAAAGTGCAACGCCGCCCCGCCGCCCGCCGCTTCCGTCGCCCAGATGCGCCCATCGTGCCCCTCCACAATGCTGCGGCAGATCGCCAGCCCCATCCCAATGCCCTGCGGCTTCGTCGTAAAGAACGGCTCGAACATCCGCCGCGCCGCGTCCTCCGTCACTCCCGTGCCGCGATCCTCCACCGTCACGCAGATCTCGTTCTCCGCCTGCATCTCCGACCGAATCGTCAGCACCCGCGGCTCGCCCGCATCGGCCATCGCATCCATTCCGTTCATCGCAAGATTCAGCAGCACCTGCTGAATCTGCACCTGGTCCAGCTCCACGCGCGGCAGCTCCGGCGCCAGCGCCAGCCGCAGAGACACCTTGCGCCGCATCGCATCCTCGCGCAGCACGCGCGCCAGGTCCGCAATCAGCCGGTTCAGATCGGTCGCCTCGCGCACCGTATCGTCCTTGCGAAACAGCGCGCGCACCCGCGCCACCACAGCTCCCGCGCGCGTACTCTCCTGCACAATCTTGTCCGCTGTGGCCACCGCCTTCTCCAGATTCGCCGGCTCGGCGGAGAGCCACGTGCGGCACGCATACGCATGCGTCACCACCGCCGTCAGCGGCTGGTTCAGCTCGTGCGCAATCGAGGCCGCCAGTTCGCCCATGCTCATCATGCGCGACAGCCGCGACAACTCATCGTGTGCCGCTGCCAGCTCCAGGTTCGTCTGTTGCAACTCCGCGGTGCGTTCCTGCACCTTCGCTTCCAGTTGGTCGCGCGCGTCGCGCACTGCATTCTGGCTGCGCCGCTGCGCCGCGCTCACCAGCGTCATCGCAATGGCGCACACCACAAACGCCACCAGGTACGTCTGCGAAGGCACCGCCACCGTCATCGAAAAAAATGGAGGAACGAAGAAGTAGTCCACCAGCAGCGACGACAATCCGACCGCGATAAACCCCGCGACAATTCCGCCGAACCACGCCGCGCCCATCACCGCGCCGATGAACAGGAACAGCAGCGGATACGCCACCTCGTGCTGGAACAGCAGCGTCCACAGGAACGCCACCAGCACAAAGAAGCCCGCAATGGCGCACGGCTTCATCACATGCTCCGTCAGCCACTCCGTAATCCGGTCCGCGGTAGTCGCCGCCATGAAGGCATGATAAACGGACGAGCCTCAAGGCCGCGGATTCGTCCCGTTAACCAATGCCGGGTGCCCCACCCTTTCGCATCGCGAAGGGCGGGATGTATACATTCCGTCCCCTCGTCTTGCTTAAGGGCACGGCTTCACCCCTGCCACCAACGCCTGACCCAACCATGGGCTTCAGCCCGCGGTAAGCGCTCCAACATCGAATGGCGCTTTAGCCCCGGCCCTGCGGCCACCTACATCCCCGGGTCCGCCCCCACCAATCCGCGCACAGCCCGCTCCAGCCTCGCCGCCAACTCCGCCGCATCCGTCGCATCGTCCGCCGCAGGAATCAGCTCGCCCACATGCACCTCAACCCGCCCCGCGTGGAACCAGGAGCCCGCCTCCTCATACAGTCCCACCAACCCCACCGGAAGAATCGCCACACGCGACTCCTCCGCCAGCAAACCAATCCCCGGCCGAAATCGATTCATGTGCCCCGTCGTGCTCCGCGTTCCCTCAGGAAACAGCAGCACCGAATATCCGCGGTCCATCGCTTCGCCCGCATGCGCAAAGCTGCGCCGGAATCCGCGCCCGCGCGGCAGCGGAAACACATTGAACAGCGCCGTCAGCAGCCAGTACACCGCCGGAGCCAGCAGGTTCAGTGCCGCATTCGGCTGGTTGCGCCGCCTGCGATAATCCTGCAGCATCTCGCCCGACATCGCCGCCGCCACATGCCGACGCAACCTCCCCGGCAATGCATACAACACAAACGCCCCGTCATACGACGTAATGTGGTTACAAATAATCAGCAGCGGCCCCCGATGCGCCGCCAGCGCCCGCCGCAAATCGGGTGCCCTTAATTCGGGTGTCCTTGGTTTGGGTGCCCCTGGTTTGGGTGCCCCTGGTTCGTTTGTCCTTAATTCGGGTGCCCCATCCTTGTCGCCGTTCTTTGGCGACAGGGTGGGATCCTCGACATACCGCACGCGCGGAGCAGCCAGCAGCCACACCAGCGGCCGCATCACGCACTCCACCCACACCGCCCGCAGCGCCTGCACCGGCCAACTCCAGGGCCACCGCGCATACACGTGCTCCGAATCGGGTGCCCCAGGTTCGCGCTGACCGAAGGGAAGGGCGACCCTGGGGTTACCAGTCGTCTCCGCATCGCGAACCGCCGATCCCTCGTCGCCGATAGCCGACAGCTGATAGCTGACAGCCACATCTAACCCAAACGCTCTCCTGTCACCCGCCCCAGCACTCGCCGTCGCAGCAAGCTCCCGCCCCATCAGCGCGCGCAACTCGCCCACTGTCTCCACCGCGCCCACCGCATCGTCCTCCAGCTCTACCGAGAACCGCTGCTCCAGCGCACTCTGCAACTGCACGCGCCCCAGCGAATCCAGCCGCAAATCTTCCGACAGCCGCAGCGCATCCACAGCGCGCGCTTCTGTTAAGGGCACGGCTTCAGCCGTGCCGTGAGCGCTCTCAACCGAACCGGGCTTTAGCCCCTGAGGCACCTCCTCGCCCGTCACCTCCGCGATCAACCGAAGCAATTCATCCGGTGTGCCGAGCCAACCCAGCCCTTCCGCCCCGAGCTTCCCATGGCTCGCACCTGGAGCATCTAGGTAACCCAGCCCTTCCGACCCGAGCTTCCCATGGCTCGCACCTGGAGCATCTAGCCAACCCAGCCCTTCCGACTCGAGCTTCCCATGGCTCGCACCTGGAGCATCTAGGTAACCCAAGCCTTCCGACTCGAGCTTCCCATGGCTCGCACCTGGAGCATCTAGGTAACCCAAGCCTTCAGGCTTGGGCCTCCCCTCGGCTCTCGAATCAAGGGGCTTTAGCCCCTGGGGTATGCCCTTCCTCACCACCCCACCCGCCCACTCCGCCACCTTCCTCCGCAGCAGCTTCCCCGTCGACGTGTACGGAAGCTCCAGCTCCGGCCACCGCAGCACGCGCCGCATCTGCTGATACTCCGCCAGCCCGCGATTCGCTGCCGTCACCGCCGCATCCAGCTCCGCATCCGTCCCCGCGAACAGCACTACAGCGACAGCCTCCGTACCCGCCGGCATCTCGCATCCCACCACCACCGCCGCGCGCACTCCGCGCTGCGCCGCCAGAGCCGTCTCCAGATCCGCAGGATGAATATTCATCCCCGCGCCCGTCACAATCACGTCGCCCTTGCGCCCCAGAAAGCGCAGCTCGCCCGAATCATTCGCCTCCGCCAGGTCGCCCGTCGCCAGCCACTCGCCCTCGCGCTTGTGCATCGCGCCGCCCTGCCACGTCGCCTCCGTCAGCATGTCGCCGCGCACCAGGATCTCGCCCTCCGCCGTCAGCTTCACCTCGTGCCCCGGCATCGGCTTGCCAATTGTCCCCTCCTTAATATGGAAGGGGTGATTCAGCGTCACCAGCGCCGCCGTCTCCGTCATGCCATAGCCCTGAATCAATGCGTAACCAAGACGGTTCCAAAATGTCTCCAGCTCCGCCGGCAGCGTTGCACCCCCGGAAATCACCGCCCAGAACTTCCACCCCAACGCCCCATGCACCCGCCGATACCGCCACCACCGCTTCAGCACCGCACCCACCGCACCCCCAACCCCCGCGCTCAGTGCTCCCAACGAACCGTCTCTCGCCTCACTCAACGGCGCGCCCTGGACGCCCATCCCGAATTCCGCGGAGTAGGAGCGGGCCTCAGCCCGCGGTAAGCCGGTACCAATAGAAGAAGGGGGCTTTTGCTCCGCACTCACCTCCGCCCCCAGCCCCGGAAACCTCCCCAGCAAATGCACCCGCAGCAGATGCAGCACCCTCGGCACCGCAATCAGCACCGAAATCCGCTCCCGCCGAATCAGCTCCGTAATCCGCGACGGCTCCAGGTGTTCGCTGAAGTGCACCTCCGCCGCCAGCAGCCCCGGAACCCACAGCGCCATGAACTGCCCAAACACGTGGCTCAGCGGCAGCGAGTGCAGAAACCGCAGCGGATGAAACACCCGCTCATACCGCATGTACTTCCGCATCTCGCGCTCAATCGGATCCAGCGTCACCAGAATATTGCGGTGCGTATGCACAATCCCGCGCGGCTCCGACGTCGTCCCCGACGTGAACACAATCTGAAACGGCGTATGCGCCCCAATCGCCGCACTCGGCTCAAACATCGCCTCCGCCGGCAGCCGCTCCCCGATACCCGCGAGCGGAAGCATAGCCGGACCGGCCTCCGCCTCGCCTTGGATAGGCCCGGACTTCAGTCCCGGCATTCCCTCCCGCGAAATCAAATCGGGCTTCAGCCCCTGAGGCACTCCATCCCCGCCAACCGCCTCCAACCCCGCCAGCAACGCCGCATCGCCCACCACCAGCTTCGGCCGCGTATCCTCAATCACCCGTGCCGCAAACTCCGCCGCCCCCGCCGCATCCAGCGGCACCGCAATCACCGCGCGCAGCACGCACCCGAAGAACACGCCCATCCACTCGGCCGAGTTCTCCCCCCAGATCACAACCCGGTCGCCCGCCCCAATCCCGCGCCGCTCCAGCTCCGCCGCAAACCGCCCCGCCAGCGACGCCAGCTCGCCATACGTCGTCGCATACCGCCGGTTGCCGCGATGCGCCACCACCGCCGTCTCCGCCGAGTGCCGCCGAAAGTCTTCAACGAGCGTAGCCAGGTTCGCGCGCATGGGCAGAATAATAGATGCACCCCGCCCCCACATTTGTGCGCCACAACACCCAACATGCCGCAGAATCTCGCGGCCCGCACCTCGTGGGGATGCTCCCCACCCACACTACGGGCCATCCTTTCACCGCCGCGTGCCGCATGCCCGCCCTTTCGCGCGAAGGGTGGGAATGTACACGCCCCGCACCCCCAAAGAAGCGTCATCTCGACCGAAGCGCGCAGTGGAGAGACCCCGCATTTCGCTCTCGCCTCGCCACTTCCTCCACGTTGCGGGCTTTTGACGAAAAGCCCCGGCCTGCGAACGAAAGCATGTTGCCAGGCTGTCAGCTTAAAGCTGCTCAGCTTGCAGCTCGAGACTTGTTGTTCGACTTGGCACAAGGTGCACCATCTTTCGGGAGTGGCGGCCGGCTTTAACCCCCGATGTCACTTCGCCACCCACCCCAGATTCGCCGTCCCCGCCAACCAATCCGCAGCCGTCACCCGATCCCCCAGCACCCGCACCAGATCCGGCACATCGTACTTCATCAACACCCCCGGCAGCACATCCTGCGGAGCATCCAGCGGCATCGGAGCCTGCAACAAACTCGCATAGCTCTCCAGCACGTGATCCACCGTCACATGCTTGATCCGCGCATCCAGCACCGCCGCATGCAGCGCCACCAACCCCATATGCCCGCTCGCTTCCACGCTGATGTTCGCTGGATCGATCGTCTCTCCTCCGGAAAGAAACGTGACAGATCGGATCACGTCATCCACCCGCATCCCAAGAATCGTCTTGCCCACCAGCTCCGCCCGCAGCTCCGTCATATAGAACGGCCCCAGAATCGGCGACTTCGTCTCCTCGCCTCCCGGTGGTGAAGGCCGCGGAGTTACGGCGAGCACGTTATATCCTTGATGTGCGAGATCCAACATTCGCGTAAGCAATTCATGGCTCGGCGGCCCATTTGAAGCTGTGACCCCAAGGTCAGACACTAGAAGAAGCCTGCCTTTCGGGGATGCTCCCTTCGATTGGTGGCCAACCAGAATTGCTGTAAGTTTGAACCCATCCGTCTCGTGCAACGTAATATTTTCACCGAAGATCTCAGTCATGCCGTCCGGATCGGCAGTGAGCGAAGGGTCAAGGAGCACCGTAGTTGGCGCCCTTCCCGACGCACCCGGCACCGCCTCCGCCTTCGTCACCATCCGCACATCCGTCTGCACCTGCTGCAGCGTCTGCGTCGGGATCCGCGGAAGCTTCCCCGCCGCCCGCTTCAAATTCAGCGAGAACACCGTCTCGCTCCCCGGATAACTCGTCACCACCTGCCCCGTCGCCGTCACCTGCAGCGCCCCCTTCGGAACATTCGGCGCAGCCAGCGGGCCCGCCCCCGCCGCCACCAGCGGCGGCCCCACATACTCCTCCGCCTTCCGCCCCGCCAGGTGCTCCAGAAAGAACCCCACAATCTGTGCCTGAATCGGTTTCAAATTCCCATGCCCGCCAATCCCCGCTATCACCTGGAACGGCGACGACGCCGGAATCTCATTCACCGTATCCGGATTCAGCGTAGGCCCCGTCGGCGTCACCAGCTGCTTCGCCACATTTGTTTTTGCATTCGCCTCCACCCCCTCCGCTGTCGTATCGAACAGCGAATAGAACCGCCGCGCCTCCTTCGCCGTCGTCAAAAAGCCCGCCCACGGAAACATATCGCTCACCGTGCCCACCATCGCATACGCCCGCGGAGCTGCCAGCTCAATCCAGTCCGGAAACCCGAACCCGCTCGCGATAAATCCCGGCACACTCTGCTCCGCGTCCTGCGCGCCAATCGACGGCAGCAGCGCATCGAAGCTCGTGAAGTAGCACGCCGTCGCCACCGCCTTCACCCGCTTGTCCGCCGCGCCCAGCAGCGCCGTCATCGCCCCGCCGCCCGAGCAGCCAAACGCGCCAATCTTCCCCGCATCCACCTCCGGCCGCGAGATCAGGTAGTCCACCGCGCGCACTCCATCCCAGTCAAAGTACCGCGCCACCGCATCCCCAATCAGCGTCGGCTGCAGCCCTGCCTCGCCATGCTCGCCCGTCGCCCGCGACGCAAACGACTGCCCCGGATACGGACTCCCCGCCACCACCGTCGTCGCCGTCTTCGGGTCCATATACTGCAGCCGCTCGCCCTGCCCGATAGGGTCATAGCTCAGCACCACAAACCCATTCCGCGCAAACAGCGACGCCATCGCAAAATCACCGGCCTTCCCGCTCGAAGCATGCCCCGGCGCCATCACAATCGCCGGCAGCTTTCGCCCCGCCCCCGCCCCAGAAGCGTCATCTCGACCGGAGGCCGAAGGCCGCAGTGGAGAAGCCTGCCCTGAGCTTGTCGAAGGGCCCCCCGCATTTGCCGTTTCCGCCGCCACCCCATCCGGCAGATACAACAACGCCGTCACATAAAACTTCGGCTGCGACTCATACACCACCTTCTCAATCCGGAACCCATCCAGCTGCGTCGTTCCCACCACCTTCGCATTCAGCGCAGACTGGTCGAACCCGCCGCCCATCAGGTCCAGAATCCGCGTCCGCACCTCCTGTTGCCGCAGCTCCGCCTGCGCCCGCGTGGTTATCCCGGAGATCGTCTCCCGCCGCACTCCTTCATCCTTGGCCGCAATATCGTCCAGATACTTGTACAGCGCCTGCCGCCCCGCCTGCGCCGGCGAGTTCGGATTGGCCGGCCTGCCCATCGCATTCGGGGTCCCCGGCGAGTTCGCTCGCTGGGGTGAAATCGCCCCCGCCCCATTCGCTCCGCCGCCCGCCCGCACCCGAGCGGCCTCCCCATTCGTAACCGCCCCAGCCTCACGGGTGGGGTTTTGGCTGGCCGCCCCATTCGTAACCGCCCCAGCCTCACGAGCAGCACCTTGCCCACTCACCGGCCGAGCCTGCTCCGGAACCGGCCCCGGCTCAGCACTCTGCCCACAGGCAAACGGAAACGTAGACGCAAACAACCCACACACCACAGCCAAAGACAGAACTCGCATAGTCAGCCTTGATACCCCATTTCCCCCCCACAGGTCAAAACCCCACCCCCAAAGAAGCGCCCTGTCAACCGAAGCCTCGCCACCCCCTTCAAAGAAGCGTCATCTCGACCGAAGCCCCCGCACCCACCACCCTTCAAAGAAGCGTCATCTCGACCGAAGCGAAGCGCAGTGGAGAGACCCCCGCATTGGCATTGGCCTTTGCCGTTGCTGTTGCCTTTGCAGTTGCTGTTGCCCTTGCGTTACCCCACCCACTACCCAAGAAGCGTCATCTCGACCGAAGCGAAGCGCAGTGGAGAGACCCCCGCATTTCGTCTTTGCAGTTGCAGTTGCGGTTGCCGTTGCAGTTGCACTTGCTGTTGCCTTTGCAGTTGCCGTTGCTCTTGCCCGTCCGTCACTCGACCGCACCCCCGGCACCCACCACCCTTCAATGAAGCGTCATCTCGACCGAAGCGAAGCGCAGTGGAGAGACCCCCGCATTTCGTCTTGCAGTTGTAGTTGTAGTTGTAGTTGCAGTTGCAGTTGCGGTTGCCGTTGCAGTTGCACTTGCTGTTGCCGTTGCAGTTGCCGTTGCTCTTGCCCGTCCGCCACTCGACCCCACCACCCCAGAAGCGTCACTCGACCGCACCCCCAGCACCCACCACCCTTCAATGAACCGTCATCTCGACCGAAGCGAAGCGCAGTGGAGAGACCCCCGTATTTCGTCTTTGCAGTTGCAGTTGCAGTTGCAGTTGCACTTGCCTTTGCAGTTGCACTTGCCTTTGCAGTTGCACTTGCCTTTGCCTTTGCCTTTGCCTTTGCGGGTGCGGGTGCAGGTGCCTTTGCAGTTGCGGTTGCTGTTGCCCCTGCCTTACCCCCACCCACTACCCA
>DASYEU010000093.1:0-6976 GCA_036498865.1 Acidobacteriaceae bacterium
CATCACGCCGCTTGAAGCAGCGCGCCGGCGCGGAGGCGTGACGATCCAGACCACCAGCGATGCAGACACCGTGCCGATGGAGATCAACGTGATCGGGCGGACGGCGGACGAGGCGCACGATGAGGTGTCGCGCTTCCTCGATCGCGCGTTCATGGCGGGGCTGCCTCGTATCCGCATTGTGCATGGCACAGGCATGGGCGTGCTGCGCCGCACGCTGCGCGAGTTCCTGCGGAATCATCCACAGGTCACGGCGGTGACGGAGCCGCCGCACAACCAGGGCGGGCAGGGTGCTACGGAAGTGGAGTTGCGGCAGTGAATGTACGCGCTGATCAAAGGTGAATGCTGAGATTCTGAGCCCTGCGGCCCAGAGTGACGATGGTTAGTCGAGGCAAATAAGGGAGAGCGACATGGGTGGCATGATCCCACTGGGCGATGCGTCGCGGCGGACGATGCGGTGGCCGATCGTTACGATCCTGATCATTGCGGCGAACGCCTACGTGTTCGTGCAGGAGCTGATGTATGGCGACAGCTTCGTGTATGCGTGGTCGGTGATTCCGGCGCGCATCATGAACGGACATGGGTGGATCACCATCTTCACCGCGATGTTCATGCATGGCGGCTGGCTGCACATCATCGGCAACATGATTTACTTCTGGGCGTTCGGGCCGGAGATCGAAGACGCCATGGGCCGCTTCCGCTTCCTCGTCTTCTACCTGATGGGCGGGTTTATTGCGATGCTGGCGCAGATTGCGGCGATGCCTTACTCGCGGGTGCCGAACCTGGGCGCGAGCGGCGCGATCGCGGCGGTGATGGGCGCGTTTATCGTGACCTACCCGCGCGACCGCATCAAGACAGCGCTGTGGTTCCTCTTCTTCGTGCGCATTACATTCATTCCTGCGGCGCTGCTGATCGGGTTCTGGTTCCTGATGCAGTTGTTCAGCGCGGGCGAGGTAGCGCACACGGTGCAGCGCGGAGGCGTTGCGTACCTGGCGCACATCGGCGGATTCCTGTTCGGCGTGATCACGGGCCGACTGTGGCGGCGGTCTCAGCAGCAATACTAGAATGGAGAGGTATGGCCATGACTGGATACAGTGCGGGAGGGCTTTCGCGTTAGGTGCTGAAGGAGCGCCTGACCATGAGCCGGAGTGTTCGCAAGCCGTACTGCGCTGTGACCGGAACCATCAGCGCGAAGAAAGCCAAACGCCGTGCCGCGCGCAGTGTTCGGCGCGCCCACAAGCAATGGCTGCACACGCTGGAGGATCCAGAGTCCGCGCTGGCGCCGCACCGCCTGGAGTGCCCCGGAAATAATGTGTGGTGCTGGGATCGCGACGGCAAGCAGCGGTTTCACGCGCGCTCGCCAGAGGCCTGGTACCGCAAGCTGCTGCGCAAGTAGGTGCGTCTACCCGGGGTCGCCGGTGTACACCGCGCCGGTGGTGCAGGTTTCGCGGACGACAACGCGCGACAAGCCGGGCAGGGCGGGCTGCAGCCGCTCCCAGATCCAGCGGGCGATTACTTCGCTGGTGGGATTCTCCAGGCCGGGGATGTCGTTGAGGTAGTAGTGGTCGAGCTGGCGGTAAAGTGGCTGGAACGCGGCTTTGACCTCGGCGAAATCCATCACCCAGCCGGTCCGCGGATCGACCGCGCCGGACACGTGAATCTCCACGCGAAACGAGTGCCCGTGGAGGCGGCTGCACTTGTGGCCTTCCGGCACGTTGGGAAGCCGGTGTGCAGCCTCAAACGTAAACTCCCTGAATATTTCCATCTCCTTTCAAGCTTACGGCAGATGGCTCTCCGCAGGGTTAAACTGGATATTTGGGGGTTTGGAGTTGAGCGAAACGAAGGCAGTGGTGCTGCTAAGCGGCGGGTTGGACTCGACGACCGTGGCGGCCATTGCGAAGCAGCAGGGGTTCCGGGTCTACGCGCTGAGCTTCGACTACGGGCAGAACCACAGGATCGAGCTCGAGTTCGCGCGTCGCGTCGCTGCTGCGGCGGGCGTGGAGCGGCATGCAATCGTCCAGGTCGATCTGCGCTCGTTCGGCGGGTCGGCGCTGACCTCGGATGTGCCGGTGCCGAAGCATCGGTCGGTGGAAGAGATGGGCCACGGCGTTCCGGTGACCTATGTGCCGGCGCGCAACACGGTGTTCCTGTCACTGGCGCTGGCCTGGGCGGAGACGCTGGGCGCGACGGACATCTTCCTCGGCGTCAACGCGCTGGACTACAGCGGCTACCCGGACTGCCGGCCGGAGTTCATCGAGGCCTTCGAGCGCATGGCCAACCTGGGCACGAAGATGGGCACCGAGGAAGGCAAGCATATCCGCATTCACACGCCGCTGATCGCGCTGACCAAGCAGCAGATCGTGGAGCTGGGGCTGAGCCTCGGCGTCGACTATGGGCTGACGATCACGTGTTACGACCCCTCCGCAACGGGCGAGGCGTGCGGCTCATGCGATGCGTGTCTGCTGCGGTTGAAGGGATTTGCCGAGGCCGGTGTGAAAGACCCCGCGAGGTACCGCGGGTGAGCAATGACCTCTGCGGCTGAAGCCGCGTGTGGTCCAGGACTTGTACGGCACGGCTGAAGCCATGCCCTTAACGAATCGAGCTATCCATGGCTTACGCTGCAAAAGAGATCTTCTATACGCTGCAGGGCGAGGGCGTACACACGGGACGCGCGGCTGTGTTCTGCCGATTCGCGGGGTGCAACCTGTGGAGCGGACACGAAAAGGATCGCGCCACCGCCGTGTGCCAGTTCTGCGATACGGACTTCGTGGGCACGGACGGCGATGGTGGCGGCAAGTTCGCGACCGCGACGGACCTGGCCGCGGCCGTTGCGGCGAAGTGGCCGAAGAATCTGGGCGGGTTGGACGCGGGGCGCAGGTTCGTTGTGTGCACGGGCGGCGAGCCGCTGCTGCAGCTCGATGCGGCGCTGATCGACGCGCTGCATGCGGAGAACTTCACCATCGCCATCGAAACGAATGGAACCATTGCTGTGCCGGAGGGCGTGGACTGGGTGTGCGTCAGTCCCAAGGCCAACGCCCCGCTGGTGGTCACGCGCGGCGACGAGTTGAAGGTCGTCTACCCGCAGGAGATCGAGCCCAGCGTGTACGACGGCCTGGACTTCGCCAACTTCTTTCTCCAGCCGAAGGACGGACCCGACGCAGCCCGGTCACTGCGAGCCGCCATCCAGTACTGTGCAGGCCACCCCAGGTGGCGGCTCAGCCTGCAGACGCACAAGCTCATCGGCATCCGGTAGCGTGCAGCCGCAGCCGCGCTTGAGCTCGCCATAGGTTCAATCGCATCAATATGGTTAAATGCATCAAATTGCTTCCTTGCGCCATTTTTCATATTGGTGCATAATTGGGCGATGAGAACCAGTGTCACTCTCGAGGATGACGTCTACACCCAGGCGGCAGTCTATGCGTCGGCGCGGGGCATTACGCTGGGCAAGGCGATTGGCGAGCTGATTCGAAAGGGGCAGAGCGCTCAATCGGCCCCCCCGAACATCCTGTGGTCGGAGAGTGGTCTGCCGATGTTCCCGCCCGCGGGCAACGTCATTACAGCAGAGATGGTTAAGGAACTAGAGAATGAGCTCGAGTAAGTGCGGCACCCTGCTGGATCTTAACTGCCTGATTGCCCTCGTCGATCCAGACCACCAGCACCATCAGGCAATGCATAGCTGGTTTCAGTCTTCCGGACATCATGACTGGGGCATCTGCCCGCTGACCGAAGCCGGGTTCGTACGAGTTACCACCAACCCGGCCTATGGCCGGGGACCCCGAACGATTGCGCAGGCCGGCGCTATTCTGGCCGGAATTCCAAGGTCGCCCGGCTATCGCTTCTGGCCGATCACGGAGTCGTGGGGCACACTGACAGCGCCCTTCTCCGCGCGGCTCTTCGGACACCAACAGGCGACGGACGCGTATCTGCTGGGATTGGCGGTGCGCGAAGGCGGCGTGCTGGTCACCTTCGACAAGGGCATCCAATATCTCGCCGGACCCGAGTACAGCAAGCATGTGCAGCTGCTGGAACTGCGCGCGTAACTAAGCCAGCGCTTGCTCCAGCTTGTCGAGCAGAGAGTGCTGGTCGTCGCGCAGGAATTCGCGTGCGTGCGGCAGCGTGAACCAGCGGCCGGCATCCACTTCCGGAATCTCGATGCGGCGGCGCGAGCGCGGCGGCCACTCGATCTCGCAGGTGTTGCTTACCAGCTTCGCCGGATCGCAGTCGCCTTCGACGGCCCATGCCGAGGTCAGTTTGCCGCTCTTCTGCCGAATCTCGCCGAGCGGCAGAAACTCGCCCTGCGCGGTAAAGCCGGTCTCTTCGGTGAACTCGCGCCGCGCCGCATCCAGCGCATCTTCGTCGGGCTCATACTCGCCTTTGGGAATGCCCCACGCGCCACGATCCTTCTTCGCAAAGTAAGGCCCGCCCGGATGCACCAGGAAAACTTCCGGCGCGTTCCCGGTGCGGCGATAGAGCAACAGCCCTGCACTTCGTTTCGGCATAGCTTCAGTAGATGCGCGGCAAGGAGTACAGTACACCGTTTCCCTTGCCCGGCGAATTCGTTCGGGCGTTCAAGGGCCATAATTGGGGAATGGCAGATTGGACTTACCGTAGGTGCCGGGCGATCCTGAGCCTGGTATCCCTCGTGTTCTTAGCGATCTTTGTGGTTCGCACGTGGCATTGGCCCCTGGTTGGGGACGCTGCGCTGATGCACTACGTTGTCTTTCTTATGGACCACGGGTTCGCGCCGTATCGAGACATTATCGATCCCAACATGCCTGGCACCTATTTCATTCAGGGCGCGGTGATCCACCTTCTCGGCGGCTCGGCTCTTGCGTGGCGCATCTTCGATCTGCTCCTGCTGGCGGCATCGGGGCTGGCCATGGTCGTGATCGCTCTTCCTTACGACTGGTTCGCGGGCGTCTTCGCTGCAACTCTCTTTGCGCTGATCCACGGTCGCGATGGCCTCATCGATGTCGGCCAAAGAGACTTGATGATGACTGTATGGCTCGTGTTCGGTTACATGCTGCTGTTCCAGGCGATGAGGTCGGAGTCGGAAGGGCAGAGGTCCTGGAGGATGGCGCTCTTCGGCTTCTGTGTAGGAGCGGCCAGCACCATCAAGCCTACGGCTTCTCTCTTCGCGGTTGCGCTGCTGCTGCTGGCGGCCGTGACGCTGAGGAAGCGGCAGCGCCCATTTGTTCTGCCCATCGGCAGCGCCGTCGTGGGCTTTGCTCTTCCATGCGCTCTTGCGTTGTTGTTCCTGCAACGATGGCATGCGACGGCGGCTTTTACCGATACGCTGAATTCGCTTGTTCCCGCGCTGACGGTGCTGGATCGCCGCTCGTTCCCGCATCTGTTGTGGCACAGCATTTCGTCCACCATGCTGCCACTCTTTTTTCTGTGGCTTCCGGTGGCCTACGCTCGCAGAAACTCGCGCAGCTTCGAACGGTCCGCGCTGTTCCTCGGGGTTGTACTGGGCCTGCTGTCCTTCTACATCCAAAGGAAGGGATATCCCTATCATCGGTACCCATCCGAGGTCTTCCTGCTGCTTCTCATCGGCACGGACTTCACCACGGCGCTGACCAACAACGATTGGAAGTCACTCGCCATTCCGCGCCGCTTCGCCGCGGCCGGACTTCTGGTTGGAGTCTTGATCGTTGGAGGCGGCTCGCTGGTTCACGCGCTAGGCCAGGACTGGCGCAATCAGGAATTCGATTCCATGCTCCAGAAGGACCTGGCCGGCCTCGGCGGCGATACCTTGTCCGGACAGGTGCAGTGCCTCGATTCTGCGGACGGATGCATTCCGACTCTCTACAACATGAGGCTGGTGCAGGACACTGGATTTATGTACGACTGCTACCTGCTCTCGCCCGACCTGAACAGCACGACAGAGCAGAGCTACCGGGAGCGCTTCTGGGCGGAGATCCAGAAGAAGCCGCCGCAGGTCTTCATCGTCAGCAGTAACGAATGCACCCCGGGCGGCGGGCTGTACAGCTACTCCAAGCTGGATCGCTGGCCGCTCCTGCGCGACTACCTGAATAGGAACTATCGTGTGGCTGCGGACCGCATTCCGCCGCACCTGGTCAACTGGGGCAGCAGCCCGTCGAAGCCCATGGGCTATCGCGTCTACGTAAAGAAGGGGCCGAGCGCAGAGGACGCGCTGGAGAAAACGTCCGCAGCGGAAGCGCCTTAGTTCCGTGGACCACTGGCGGAGGGCGTTGTGCGGGCGGCGCTCTGGAAGAGATACACGCCCAGAACACAAATCAACGGCTCCAGCGGATGGCGGAAGCGTGCGTGCACGGTTACAAGGTAGTACGTCAGGGGCAGCAGAACGAAGGCGCCCGCGAACAGCCCGGCAGCGGGAACCCGCTGTCGCAGCGCCAGACCAAGTCCCATCAATCCGGCCAGACTGATGAACGCGAAGTTCAGCACGCGGAAGGCCTCGACCAGCGGCTTGTCGTCTGAAGGCACGCTGGCCCAGAAGAAATACATACGCTTGGCGACGATCGCGGCAAAATGATCGGGCCGCTCCTTGATGTATGCCTTGGCCAGGGCGCCGCGCATTGACACATAGCGCACCTCGCCCAGCCGAGCGTAGAGCCGCAGTTGTTCCGGCGCGACATGGGGATGATCGTAGTTCATCAGGAAGCCGGTCGAGCCCGGCCCATCGCCCATGCAGAGCTCCGCGCCCAGGTTTCCTCGCAGAGGAATAAAGGTATGGAAGGCTTGCCAGTTCCTCCACGTCCACGGCGCGACGCACGCGACGACCACAATCGCGGCAAGGGCAGCGCCACGAAAGGCACGCCAGCCGCCCGCGGGATGTGTCCACAGACCTTTCATCACCCACACGACGCAGACCGGCAGGAAGAGCAGCAGCGTGGAGTTGGAAAGCGCGATCACTCCCCACATGAGTCCCAGCAGCAGCCAGCGCGCGGTCTGCGCGTTCGCCTGCGGCTGGGGTTCGATTGCCGCTGCGTCGCCG
>DASYEU010000094.1:0-50167 GCA_036498865.1 Acidobacteriaceae bacterium
GAGACAGCCTGGTCGAATCGGCCGGCGTCGTTCTTGTTCTTGCGGAGGTTGTAGCGGAAGACTTGTTCGTCCACGTAGCGGTCAAGGTGGAATGGTTCGACGGCAACGTAGGTGCCGCCCAGACTCCGCTTGAGTAACGTCCAGAAATTCTCGATGCCCTGGGTATGCACGCGCCCATCGACGTAGGTGTCGATGTGGTTGACGACTCGGTGTGTGAAGTTCTTGTACTTGTCGATTCCCTCGTATCCGGTGTGTCCATCTGTGAAGACGTGGGCGTTCCAGCCGATGTTCTTGAGGATTTCGCCTTGCAGCACGTCGCGGCGAGCCTCGGGGATAACTTTGGCGCGTACCTCGCGAGTCTCGCGGTTTAACATCCCCATGACGATAGCTTTCTTGGGGTCTTGTTTGCGCTTGTTCAGGTGCTTGTTCTTGGCCTTGCCGCCGACGTAGGTTTCGTCTACTTCGATGGGGTTTCCCCAATGACTGCCAAAGGTGCGCTCAGGCTTCATCTTCATGGCCTCGCGTATCCGGTGCAGCATGAACCACGCCGACTTCTGGCTTACGCCTACGCCGCGATGAATCTCGTAGCTGGACACGCCATTCTTGCAGTTGGCAATCAGCCACATAGCCATGAGCCACTTGTTCAACGGAATGGGCGAGTCCTCGAAGATCGTTCCAACCTTGATGGAGAACTGGCATTTTGGGTGCCGCTTCTTGCACTGCCAGAGACGGCGCGAGGGCACGAAAGACACCTTGTCAGACCCGCAGGTGGGGCATTTCACGACGCCATCCGGCCAGCGCTTCGCGGCGAGATACCGCAAGCAGTTGTCGGGGTCGGAGAAATAGACCGTGGCGTCGTGGAGCGTCTTTGGTATGGTGTCGGGTGGCTGCATGGTTATATCTCGCTAATGCGGGTTGATAGCTTCTCCATGAAATCGCGGACGTGTAAGCAAATCGTAAACGACTGGCTCTCGTCGTAGGCCTCGCGCATATGGGCGATGTGATTCCGCCACGCATCCTTGAAGTAGCGGAACTGGACAGCGCACCCGGAATAGAACGCCAAGTCCTCATCTTTCGCCGTGCTGCGCGGCAAGTGGCGCATAGGTTCGATCTTGGTTTCGATGGCCTCAATGATCGACTGCCACTCGGCCAATTCCAGCGGGAACTTGAAAGCCACTTTCAGGTCATTTGCCAGAGCGTAAAGCCCAACCTGGGCGACGGCCATCAAGTGATAGACGCTGGCGGTGTAGAGGCCAAAGGTGTGGCAGCGCACTCCCTCCCGGATATGTGCCTCGGTAGACGGAAATGCTTTGACAGTGGCAGCAAATCCCACCAGCGGATGTAGGTAGGTATTGGCGTGGAGCGGCGGGAGATATAGGAACGACATTCGACGAAGCCCACTGTGCAAGGTGTCGCGTAAGTATCGGAGTTCCATCGCTAAATCGACTGCCGGGTAGGGTTCTCTCAGTTTTGGCAAGATGCGGTCGATATGGTCGCGAAAGGCGTCGAGTTCGGTATGCCCTGCAATCTGTTCGAGTGCCGATTGTAAGGTGGCGTCGATCGCCTGCCGCGCTCTAATGTCGGCGCTGAATCCACCACTTTCGCGAGGCTTGCACTGTTGGGCCAGTTCGCCTAAGTGGGAGTCGATCATCGTGTAGGTGTGTGCGTAGGCTTTCAGCATGTCGAGCAGGCTCCAAAGGGACGGGGATTCAGTCTCCCAAGGAAAGGCCGGGGCGTCGAGGAAATTCTGTGTTACGTTATCGGGAGCCATTACCGGCCCCGATCTGCGGTCTGGAACCGCTGTAACCTTTTGAGACTGCGTTTGATGAGCGAAGTCTGTTGGTACCCCCGCATCCCCAACAAACCAAGCGACTTCTCGCCAAGTACCTACCGGGGGGGAGGGGGTGGCTAACCTTCCAGCGCCGCCAGCAGCTCCGCCACCGAGCGACCTGAGATCGGATCGACCCATTCCGGCGCAATCTCGGCCAACGGCTCCAGCACAAATCGCCGTTCCGCCATCGCCGGATGTGGGAGCGTCAGTTCTTCACTCGAAAGGATCGCATCGCCCATCAGCAGCAGGTCCAGGTCGATCACGCGCGGTCCTTTCGCAACAGTATTCACCCGATTGCGCCCCATCGCCCGCTCCACCGCCAGCAGGCCGCGCATCAGCTCCAGCGGCTCCAGATCGGTCTCCAGCAGCATCGCCGCATTCAGAAAATTCGGTTGGTCCGCGTATCCGACTGGAACTGTATCGACGAACGAAGACACCGCTCGCACTGTGCCAAGCGACTCCACGCGTCGCACCGCCTCGCGCAGATTCTCCCCGCGATCGCCCCACTTCGACGCCAGGTTCGAACCCAGCGCAATCGCCGCCAGTCGACTCACGCGTGCGCCGGCAGCGTCGCCCGCAGCACCCTCGCTTCGCTCTGCGCCGGCTCGTGGACTTCGTCGTATCCATGCGCAAGCTCCCACGCCGAGCGGTCCCGCAGCAACCGCTGCACCAGCGCAGTGTGCATCGCATGGCCCGCGCGCTCCGCAATCACGCGTCCCTGGATCCGTCGTCCCGCGAGCGCCAGGTCGCCAATCAGGTCCAGCACCTTGTGCCGCACGAACTCATCGGCAAATCGCAGCGGCCCGTTCTGCACGCCGTTCTTGGTCAGCACAATCGCGCACGCTTCGGAAGCGCCGCGAATCAACCCCATGTCGCGCAGCTTGGCCTCGTCCTCACGGAACCCGAAGGTTCGCGCCGGAGCAATCAGGTTCATGTAGTCGCCTGTTTCCAGGTCGCCGCGAAACGTCTCCACGCCAATCGGCTGAGGAAAGTCGATGGTGTAGTCGATCCCATAACCCGAACCCGGATACACGCCGATGAACTTGCTGCCCTCGCGCACTTCCACTTCTTTCAGAATGCGGATGTACTCGCGCTTGCGCCGCTGCTGCTTCAGCCCCACGCGCTGGAACGCTTCCACATATGGCAGCGCGCTTCCGTCCAGGATTGGCAACTCCAGGTTGTCGACTTCGACGATCACGTTGTCCACGCCGAACCCGATCAGCGCCGACAACAGATGCTCCGTCGTCGAGATCAGCACCGACCCGCGCATAAGCGAGGTCGCGTACGAGACTTTGGCCACGTTACGACCGTTCGCCGGAATCTCAAAGTTGTCCAGGTCGGTTCGGCGGAACACGATGCCCGAACCCGCGGGCGCGGCCACCAGCCGCATCGACACTTCCGCACCCGAGTGCAGCCCAATGCCGCGAAACTCGATGTCCGACCGAATGGTCTGCTCAGGATGAGCGTTCTGTGCCAAGCAGCATGACTCCTACAACCCTCAGATTATCGCGGAAAATTGCTGCCGCAGTGTGTCGGATTTGCCACACCAGAGGCAACACAAACCCTCAGTTTTCCCTTACGTCTGCCCCACTTGCAGTACCATTCCTTCAGTCCTATGAGCAACGTAAAGATAGACACGAAAGCGCTTCTGGAAGCTGCAGCCCAGCAGTTCGGCTGGATGGAAGACACCTTGCGCGAGCTGGTTGCGGTAGAGTCGCCCAGCGACAACAAAGCTGCCGTCGACGCTGCCGTTTCGCTGGTCGCCGCCAAGGCAGCTGCGCTTGGAGGACGGGCTAAACTGCACAGGCAGAAGCACTTCGGAGATGTGCTGGAGCTCCGGTTCGGCCCAGTACGCAGCCACCGCAAGCCGATACTCATGCTCGGTCACCTGGACACGGTCTGGCCGCTCGGCACGCTCGCCAGGATGCCCTGGAGCCGACGGAACGGCCGCTACTTCGGCCCCGGCGTTCTCGACATGAAGGCCGGCGTCGCGATGGCCCTCGCCGCCATTCGCATCCTCGAGCAAATCGGCCTCGGCCGACCGATCACGCTGCTGCTCAACCCGGACGAGGAGGTTGGCAGCCCGGTCTCGCGTCCCATTACCGAGCGCCTCGCTCTTGGGGCCGCCGCCGTGCTGGTGCTGGAGCCTGCCCAGGGCCTCGCCTGCAAGACCGCCCGTAAAGGCGTCGGCGATTATCACCTGCGTGTTACCGGAGTCGCCGCACATTCAGGCGTCGATTTCGAACGCGGCCACTCCGCCATCCTCGAACTCGCGCGGCTGCTGGAGAAGGTCGCGGCCTTCACCGATCTCCGCATCGGCCGCACCGTCAACCCCGGAGTCATCTCGGGCGGAACGCGCTCCAACGTCATCGCGGAGCACGCCACCGCCGACATCGACATCCGCATCGCGCGCGCCAGCGACGCTGCGAAGGTCGAAAAGCTTTTCCGCAGCCTCCGCCCGTCCGACCCCGCCTGCAAAATCGAGATCACCGGCGGCCTCAACCGTCCGCCCATGGAGCGCAAGCCCGGCACGGTCGCGCTGTACAAACAGGCCCGCACTTTGGCGGCCGCACTCGGATTCACACTGGACGAAGCCGCAACCGGCGGCGGCTCCGACGGCAACTTCACTGCCGCACTCGGCGTGCCCACGCTCGACGGTCTTGGCGCGGTTGGCGAAGGTGCCCACGCCGCGCACGAGTCGGTAGTCATCGAGCACCTGGTTCCGCGCGCCGCGCTGCTCGCCGCCCTGCTGGCGACGATCCCCCTGAGCAGCTAAGCCGGGTGAATGTTTTCCAACTCCGGCAATAGGACTACGCTTTCCTGCTCGTTGGGGTCAGTCCGCGCAATCACGGCCGTCACGCTTTCCGTCGCGCTCGCGTTGTACGGCAGGTGCGGGACATCGGCCGGAATGTAGAAAAAGTCGCCCGGCTTCACCACCGTGTGATGCTCCAGCCGTTCGCCGTGCCACACGCCAGACTCGCCGCTCAGCGCGTAGATCGCCGTCTCGTGCGTCGCATGCTTGTGCGCCCGCGCTCGACCTCCGGGAGGAATAGTGACCAGCTGCATGTGGATTCCCGTTGCACCGGCGGACTCCGCCGAAACACCCACCGCGTAATCCAGGCCTTGTTTTCCGGTATACGGTGAGCCCGCCTGCACCAGCCGGCAGCTTCCAGCCACCGTTTCCACTGTCGAATCCGCCATCGCGGAACCTCCTTCACAGACGCTTCCACGGCCGGAATTTCCCGGGGCGTCCCGAGCCTACGACTATTTCAGATACGCGCGGACCAGGTCGATCATGTCTTCGGCCAGCTCCTGCGGCTGGGCCAGGCTCTTGTCGGTCGGCAGCAGGTGCAGCCGGATGTGATCTTCCAGCACTTCGGCCATCAGGCTGTTAATACCGCCGCGCACGTTGGCCAGCAGCATCAGCACATCGGCGCAGTCGTCGCCCGTGGTCAGCGAACGCTCGATCGCATCCACCTGCCCGCGGATCCGCTTGATCCGCGCCACCAGCTTCTGCTTTTCCTTATCGAGCTGCGGCTTCTCTTTTTCCGGGTGCGCCATATTCTCCTTGACTATAACCCAGGGGGATATGATGCAGTAGACAAAGGGCATTGTCTTTGCCCGAGGAGAAAGTGGCATGAACCGAGTGAAGGCGTTGCGGTTGCAAGCGGCGATGAGCATGGCTGTGGCGTGCGTAGGGGCTGCATGCTTCCTCCTCGACGGGTATCTGCTCGCGGCCTACCATCGCTCAGTTGCTCGGCTGGTTCTGCTGCCCGTCTACGGGCTGGGCATGTACGTCTGGGGCGTGCGCTATCGTCAACTTTCCGTCCAGATAGCCCGACACGCTTCGGCAGCGGATTCCGACTAACGACATCTTCCGTGCACAGGCTTCGCCGCCGGTCTGCCGGCACGATACAATAGACAGGTTGTGGACTTGCTGCGTGGTCTCGTCGCTCAAGCCCGCCTCCAACAGCCAAAATCAGGGGTTTTCCTTATGTCGATTCCCGCCACGCAGATGCGCCCGGGCATGATTATCAAGCACAACGACCAGCTCCACCTGGTCTTCTCGGTCGAGCATCGCACACCGGGTAACCTGCGCGCCTTCATCCAGGCCAAGCTCAAGAACGTCCGTACCGGCGCCATGTTCGTGGAGCGCTTCCGCTCGCCCGATCCGATCGACCGCGTGAAGGTCGACGAAGTCAAAATGGAGTTCCTCTACAACGACGGCGACGACTTCTACTTCATGGACGAGGCCTTCGACCAGACCGTGCTCAAGCGCGACACGTTGGGCGACGCAGTCGAATACCTCACGGCGAACCTGTCCATCTTCGTCAGCTTCCACGACGGCAAGGCGGTCGGCATCGAGCTGCCCACTTACGTCGAGATGACCGTTATGAAGACGGAGCCCGGCATCAAGTCAGCCACAGCCTCGTCGGTGACCAAGCCGGCGGAGATGGAGACTGGACTGGTTGTGCAGGTGCCTCCGTTCATTAACGAGGGCGAGAAGATCCGGGTAGACACCGCCGAAGGCGCGTACATGAGCCGCGCATAGAGCAGCCGTATGGTGCAGCATTTTCTGGTGAAGGGCCGTGTGCAGGGCGTAGGGTTTCGCTGGTTCGTGCATCGCGAGGCGGCGGAGATCGGCCTGCGCGGCTGGGTTCGCAATACGCCGGACGGACAAGTTGAAGTGCTGGCCGCCGGCGAGCCCGAGCAGTTGAAGGACCTGATGAAGGCGCTTGGCCAGGGCTCGCGCGGCAGCCGTGTCGACGAGGTGATTGAGCACGCGTTGGACGACAGCGAAGGCGCCAACCTGAAGACATTCGAGATCGAAGGAGCGTGGTAAGTGACCCCTGTGAAAGCCCCCATTAACTGTGAAGTGCTGAAGGAACTCGTTCGCACCGTGCCAGACTTCCCCAAGCCCGGCATCCTGTTCTACGACATCACCACGCTGCTGAAGGACAAGACCGGCTTTGCGCAGTTGATTGACGCGCTGGCGGCGCACTACATCGGCAAGGAGATCGACCTGGTACTCGGCATTGAGGCTCGCGGCTTCATCTTCGGCCCCGCGCTCGCCTACCGGCTCAACGCAGGCTTCGTCCCGGTGCGCAAGCCGAAGAAGCTGCCCGCCAAGACCGCGCGTGTCAGCTACGACCTGGAGTACGGCGCCGACGCGCTCGAGATTCATCTCGACGCCATCGAGCCCGGCCAGCGCGTCGTCATCGTCGACGACCTGCTCGCTACCGGCGGAACCATGCAGGCGACGGTGCAGCTCGTGCGCCAGCTCGGCGGCGAGATCGCCGGACTCGGCTTCGCGGTCGAACTCGACTTCTTGAAGGGCCGCGCCAAATTCCCCCAGTACGACGTCTTCAGCCTGCTGCACTACAGCGAGTAGAGATCTCTGAGTGAGACTGCACCTGCCGCGTCAGCTCTTCTTCTTCGGGGCGGGAATCTCGAAGCGCTCCTGGGCCTCGGAAGGAAAGCGCACCTTGGAGCGGCGACCTTCAGCCTGCATGCGGCGATGAGCCTCCTGCCAGTCCGGCAATTCCTTCCCATCCTGGGTCCAGCGGGCGACCGACGCTTCGTCGCACCAGTTCATCAACCGTCGCATGGCCTCGCCGTGAGGATGGGCGACCATGAACTGCTTCACCGCAGTTTCCGAATCCCACACCGTCGCCGTCCAGAACACATTGCCTGCTTCGCGCATCAGCTTCAGGCCGGAATTGCCTTTAGCCCTGGCCGCC
Organism: Acidobacteriaceae bacterium; assembly: GCA_036498865.1. Lineage (GTDB taxonomy): Bacteria > Acidobacteriota > Terriglobia > Terriglobales > Acidobacteriaceae > Edaphobacter. Next base: position 7,573 of record DASYEU010000094.1, read on the forward strand.
TGCATTCTGGAACGCAGTGCGTACACGACGAAGCTCGGCATGAACTTCCAGGAACGAATGCGTAGACGCGTAATGGAAACGACCGGCATGCGATGATCGTAGCAGCCGCGCTTGGCGTTTTTGGCTGGTCACTGTGATCGAACTGTGCTTTTCGTTTTGATCATCCCAACATTGTCCGCGCGTCGCGAAAGCGGGCCGAATGGAATCACCGGACTCACTGCACTGGAGCTACGAACAATGAAGTCGCATGGATATGCTGCGTATGACACGAAGTCGGCGCTAAAACCTTACAACTTTGAACGGCGCGAGCCGGGGCCACGCGATGTTGTGGTCGAGATCGCCTACTGCGGCATCTGCCACTCGGATATTCACCAGGTGCGCGACGAGTGGGGCGGATCGATCTATCCGATGGTGCCCGGCCACGAAATCGTCGGCCGCGTGACCGCAGTTGGCGGGGACGTGACGAAGTTCAAGGCGGGCGACATGGCCGGCATCGGCGTTATGGTGAACTCGTGCCGTACCTGTGCGAACTGCAAGGCTGACCTCGAGAACTACTGCATGAAGCAGTTCGTGGGCACGTACAACGCGAAGGATTATGACGGCTCCATCACGTATGGCGGCTACTCCAACAACATCGTCTGTGACGAGCGTTATGTGCATTCGATCTCGCCCAAATTCGGCGACAAGCTCGCGGGCGTTGCGCCGCTGCTGTGCGCGGGCATCACTACCTATTCGCCGATGCGCCACTGGGGCGCGGGCCCAGGCAAGAAAGTTGGCGTCGTCGGGCTGGGCGGGCTCGGACACATGGGGCTGAAGTTTGCGCACTCCTTCGGCGCGCATGTCGTCCAGTTCACTACCTCAACCTCCAAGGTCGCCGATGCGAAGCGTCTCGGCGCGGACGAGGTGGTGCTTTCGAACGATGCGGCGGCGATGGCAAAGCACGCCGCCAGCTTCGACTTCATTCTGGACACCGTCTCCGCTCCGCACGACCTGAATGACTACCTCAAGCTGCTGAAGCTCGACGCGACGCTCTGCCTCGTAGGACTTTCAGAGAAGCAGTTGCCGGTCGCACCGTTCTCGCTAACCGGGTATCGCGTCGCGCTCGCCGGATCGAACATCGGCGGCATGAAGGAGACGCAGGAGATGCTGGACTACTGCGCCGATCACGACATCGTCTCCGACATCGAACTGGTCTCAGTCCATCAACTCGCCGAAGCCTACGAGCGCGTGGTGAAGAGCGACGTTCGCTACCGCTTCGTTCTTGACCTGGCCTCTCTTGGGTAGGTCTGAGAGGCAACCCAGCCCGCCCGGGCTCTATTGCGTTTCGGGCGGGACGGGGTAGGCAGGAGTTGCGCCGGGGAACGTGACGACGAGGTGCTCGAAGACGACGCCCGGGTCGCGGTAGAAGAGGCGCACGGTGTGCTTGCCGCCGGCTAACGGGCCGAGCGGCACCGTGGCAATCGCCGAGCTGCGCAGCACGTTGTCGGCCCAGCCGGAGTCACTGGGGCCGTCGCCGGACCCGGCAGATTTATGCGGTGCCGCCGGCGCGCCGAGGTCGAGCTCCACCGGCGCACCGCCGTCAAGGGCGACGGCATAGCGTAGATGGTGGTCGGAGTCGACTGCGAAGGTCGGCAGCAGGTGCAGCGAGAGCGTCGCGGGAGCGTCGGTGGTCGTGGTAATGAAGTCGTAGTCCAGCCACGCTCCAGAGGCAGCCGGCGCACCGGGGTTCGCGAGCAGTCCGGGAGCGCCATACCCGATGGAGTCGCCCGAAATGCCGAGGTCGGCGAGGATGTTCCACGTCGCGCCAGTGCCGTCCGACTTACGGGTGAAGTGGGTTGCATTGATCGACACAGTTCGGTGCTGTTCCAGAAACTTCGCGATGAGTTTCACCGGCGGGGTAGGAGCGAGCGTGCCATCGTCGCCCCAGGATGCGGGCAGCGGAGCGGACGCGTCAACAGCCGTCGCAGTGCGCGGCATCTCGAAGACGTGGCGTTGGCGGGGAGCGGCAGACACGATGCCGTCCCACTTGCCGCCTTCGAGCGAGTTGTACTTTGCCGTCAGCGTTTGGATCGTGTCGTACGCGGCATGCGCGCGAGCGGAGTCGGCATCGAGCGCTGTGTTGTCGAGGTGGCGCGCATCGAGGTAGGTGAGGTCCGTTGAAAGGAACTTGTCGTTCATCGCGGCAGACCCTTCGACGGGGTAGCCGACCAGCTCGAAGAAGGCGGAGGCATCCTCTGGGGGGAGCATCTTCGCGATCGCCTGCATGTCCTCGCTCAGCCGATGCCAGGCGGCGGATCGGCTACGGTTCTGATCGGGCTCGCCGTTCGTGCCCCACGCCAGCGGGTTGAATGCCGTGCGGTTGATGCCGTCGTTATATCCGTTGAAGCCCATGAACTCCGGCTTGCGAATGAAGTTGAGCGCGTAGTAGCGCGTCATCACGTCGGCAACCTTCCGGGCATCGGCAGTGGGGAACTGCTGGGTGAACCACTGCGCGAGGAAGTCGCGCTGCGGTACAGCGGCCATGCGCGGCTCGTCCGTGGCGAGCTGCATGAAGTAGTCGATGTCCACCTCGGCAGGCTTCAGGTCGCCGACGTTCAGGATCCAATATTTGCGCACGCCGTGGTCATAGGCCTTTGTCAGTTCCTCGTGCAGCAACGCGGGCGGCGTGGTGCACAGCCACAGATGATCGTGCGGCGCGCCCCAGTAGGAGACGTGATAGTACAGGCCTGAACCGCCCGGGCGAGCCTGTTCCGCGGCGTTCGGCAGTTCGCGGATATAGCCGTAGTTGTCGTCGGTCCATCCAAGCGTTACGTCGTCGGGTACCTTCATTCCGACGCGGTACAGATCGAGCGACTCCTTGTAAAGCCAGATGATCTGCGGAATCTGCGCAACGTCCGGATTCACGCGCGCAGCCAGCAGCTTGCGCTGCTCCGTCATCACGTCTTCGACGAGCTTCGCTTTGATCTGCGGAGAGCCCGTCGCCTCTAATCCCGAATCATGCACGCCGCGCAGGCCGACGGTGTAGAAGTTCTCGAACTTGCCGTTCTCCTCCAGGCGCTTGTCCCAGTACTGGATCATCGCGGCGGGGTTCGTCTGGAAGTTCCAGCGGCCGTTGCCTTCCGGCGGCGCTTTTTCGTTCCACTCGCCCACGTTGTTGCGCAGCAGCGCTTCGGAGTGCGAGCTGCCCATCACGATGCCCCACTTGTCGGCGAGCTTCGCATTCTCCGGCACGGCATTGAAGGCAAGCGAGCCGGGATGCATGGCCGGCCACAACGAGTTGGCATGCAGCCGCAACAGCAGTTCGAACATGCGCTCGTAGGTGTGCGGACCGATGTTCCCCTTGCCGTTGTCCACCATCGGATCCATCTTCTTTGAGGCCCATGGGCGCAGGCCCCAGTCCTCGTCGTTCAGAAAGATGCCGCGGTATTGCACCGACGGCGACGCCTGCACAAACAGACCCGGCCGCACGTATACGGCGGGGTGGTGCGCGGCTGGAACATCCGCCCACCAGGTCCAGGGCGAGACGCCCATCTGCCGCGAGAGTGTGAACAGCGCGTAGGCGGCCCCGCGGCGATCGTTGGCAGCGACGACCAGCGCGAGATGCACGCCGGGCAGGAAGTTCCGCTGGCCGCTGATCTGCGGATTGAGGATGGTCGATGTTTCGGCTGCCTCCCACTTGCCTTCCACGGCCGTGGTGACGAGGCGGTTGGCGGAGTGCAGGCGATCGATCTCCGGCGACTGGCCGAGCACGCCGACGAGAATCAGGTTGGTCGGCAGCGGAGCAGTCAGCGAGGTAAGAATGGCCGGTCTAGTGCCGGTGACGCGCTCGACATCGCCGGCAAAGGCCACTGCGGCAACCCGCACGGTCTCCGGATTCTGCGGCGCAACGTAGATGGCGGCGGCATGTCCGTCGGCTGCGATGGGGAAGGCGGATTGCGACGTGGCGTGGTCGAGATCGAGGAGAGTCTGCGCGCGCGAGGCGACCGGCGAGAGGGTGACGATGAGGAGTGCGGCAGAAAAGCAAAGAGAACTTCGCAAGGTGGATACTCCCGGCGAGTCGCAAATGCGACCCACTCCACGATAACCGACCGCGCCTCTGCTTCGCTCACGGACGAGCGTAGATCAAGTTCGCCATCGATGAGGCGCTGTTACCGCGCGGGTGCGTGGTGGCCCCAGTCGAAGCGGCGGCCCAGGATCCCTTTGACGATCAGGTGATCGGTTGAAGCAGTGGGGCCAACGCCGACGCCGAAGTTGATCTCCCACTTGGGCGAGACGTTCAGGTCGGTGACGGCGAAGATCTGCTGCTGCTGGTCATGCAATTTATCGAAGTCGCCCAGCTTGCCGTATTCGGCGTAGTACTCGAATCCGACGTTGACCTGCTTGTTGATGTCGTAGCCTATCTTCGCTCCGGGCGCAAACACCATGCCCTGGTTGACGTCCGGCCCGTGCCAGGTGCGTTCGAGCGCAGGGTTGACGGCCAAGTACCAGCGGCCGACGGACTTGTCCACAATGGGGCGGATCTCCCATGTCCAGGTGTCCGGCGAGTAGACTGCGCGCTGGTAGCCGATCTCCATGGAGAGCGAAGCACCGACCTTCCAGTGCCACGAGTCGGGCACGCGCACCCGCGGCCGGATATGGTCGCCGACCCACTGCACGCCATGGCCGGCCTGCTCGCTGGTGAAGATGTAGAAGCCGAGTTCGGACCACTTGTTCAGGCCTTCGGTCAGCTCGATGGTCTCGTGCTCCTGGTGGTTAGTGGGATAGACGCCGTCGATCAGGTTCTTCTCGCCTTTGGGCGTGAAGTTCGAGTGCAACTCCACCATCAGGGTTTTGGGCTCAACGGTGTCGGCGCCGTACACCTGGATCTCGTAGTTGCCCTGGGCCCGAGCAGGGGCCGCGAGCAGAAGCAGCGTTACAAATCCACTCATCGCGATAAGGCAGCGGGGAACAGCGCCCCCGGCACGTCGGTGAAGCTTAGGCATAGCGGAACACCATCATGAAACCTCGATTTCTGTCGACGCAATGGGCGAGCGCATTGCCGGAAGGTTGTGCGATGCTTCTGAGTGCTCTGGCTGAGTCGAGGCGGATGTCTCTTCTCCATCTTGCCATATTCAGGACCCGCGGGACGTGGCACTATAGTTCCGGCCCATAGAATGAAGAAAACTTAATTTCACCGCAGACTTGGCGTTTAACTCCGGTCGCGAGCAAGAAGGAGATGCACATGGCATGCGATCCCGAAGAACTGCGGCATGTACCGCTGTTTGAGTTGCTGGATGACGATGAAACAGCGATTCTGGCAGCGCAGGTAGAGGTGCGTGAGTTTGCGGCGCGGCAGCGGATCTATAAGATCGGCGACCTCGACGGCAAGGCGTACGTGGTGATGTCCGGCTCCGTCCGAGTGACCACGGTCGATGAAGATCAGCAGGAGGTTCTGCTCGACGAAGCCGGCCACGGGCAGTTTTTCGGCTTCGCAGCCATGCTGGAGGGAGTGTCGCATACGACGAACGCCATGGCGATCGAAGCGGCGGTGTGTCTCGAGTTGGACAAGAATGATATCGAGGTGTTGCTCCGGCGCAAGCCCATGGCGGGCATGGATATGTTGATGGTCCAAAGCCGGCAGATCCACGCGGCACAGCAACTGGTGCGGCTGCGTGCGTACCGCAATCCCAACGAACTGATTGATGAGGAGATGACCTTCGGGCAGAAGGTAGCCGATCACGTAGCTCAATTCGGCGGCTCCTGGACCTTCATCCTTCTCTTCGGCGCGACCCTGATCGGCTACACGGCGATCAACCATTTTCTCCACGGACGCGCCTGGGATCCGTACCCATTCATCCTGTTGAACCTCTTTCTCTCGATGCTTGCAGCGGTGCAGGCTCCCGTCATCATGATGAGCCAGAACCGGCAGGACACCAAGGATCGCTTGCGCAGCGAGCTGGATTACGAGGTGAACCGGCGTGCCGCGAGCGACATCCAGGCGCTTGCAGCCAAACTGCATCTGCTGACCGACAAGGTGGACGACATCGACGACATGGTGCGCAAGCAACCCCGCTGAATCTGAATGAAGCCGCGGTGTGGGCCCAGAATCGGTGTGCTCAACCTCCGGCGACGGCGCCCAGGATGATCAGCGGCTCGCGGCCGTTGGCGACAGCAGCGGGGAGCGGCGTGTCGGGTGGGTCGAAGGAGATGTCCTGCTGGCAGGCGAAGAACCGCAGAAAGGCTCGGCGCTCGCGCGTGGTGTGATCGCGGATGGTGCCCGCGAGCATCGGGTAGGAGGCCTCCAGTGCATCCAGCGTGGCAGCGACAGTGGCTGGCCCGGAGACCTCGACCGCAGCCTCGTGGCCGGAGATGCGGGCGAGCGTGCGAAGGTGAGCGGGAAGTTCGACTCGGATCGTAGGCATAAGGGGGAAAGGCCATTGCTGGCCGCTACTTGCGAGCGACCAGGAGTTCCACTCCTCTAGAACTATCACGCCTTCTTTTTTGTTCGAACCTCGAATCTTAAGTCTTGTACCTCGATTCTGATTCCCCTATCCTTCTTTCCATGAAGAAGATGGATCGCAGGCGTTTTGTTGTGATGAGTGCCGCTGCAGCGGCGAGCTGGAAGAGCTTGGCTCAAACCACAGCAGGCGGTGGGGCGCAGCCGATGACGATCGAGTTGCATCCGGACCAGCCCGGCGCAATCATTCCGCCGAACTTTGTCGGCCTCTCGTATGAGACGCAGCAGCTTTCGGAGGCGAGTTTCTTCTCGCCGGCGAACACGGGCCTGATTGCGCAGTTCCGCGCGCTCGCGCCGCATGGAGTGTTGAGGCTTGGAGGCAACACGTCCGACTACGGCTTCTGGAAGCCAACGCCCGATGCCGTGCCACCGCCGCGTGCGAAGCGGCCGTACAAGATGGGCGATCCGCCGCCCGACCTGATCTACAACGTGACACCGGAGGCGGTGCGTAATCTGCGCGCCTTCCTCGATGCGACCGGGTGGACCTGCCTCTACGGCATCAACTTCGGCACCAATACGCCCGCCATAGCCGCGGATGAAGCCGCGTTTGCCGCGAAGACTCTTGGGCCAAAGCTGGAGTACTTCCAGGTAGGCAACGAAGCGGACCGCTTCGGCTCGACGATTCGCGACCCCAAGACGTGGTCCGCCGACACCTTCTTCGACGAGTGGCTGACGTTTGCGAATGCGATTCGCGCGAAGGTGCCGGGGGCGAAGTTCGGAATGCCGGACACGGCGGGCAACCCGGAATGGTATGCGGTCGTGGTGACCCGGCTGCTGGCCCTGCCCGAGCACGATCGCCCGGAGATTGGCGCGCTGACGCATCACTACTACTTCACTGGGCCGCCTTCGAATCCCAAGGCCAACATCAACGACCTGCTGAAGCCGGATCAGCACGTCGATAAGCTGGCTGCAGATGTCAGCGCGGCGGCGGCGCGGTTGAGCGCAGGGGAACATAAGAAGGTCGCCTATCGCATGACGGAAGGCAACAGTTGCTATCGCGGCGGCAAGCCGGGGCTGTCGGATGTGTTTGCCGCGTCGCTGTGGTCAGCGGATTACCTGCTGAAGCTTGCATCGCTGGGCTACGCCGGCGTCAATCTGCACGGCGGCGTGCGCAAGTATGTCGCTGCGTCGCTGGGCGGCACCCTTCCCGGCGAGGAACTGCTCTCCGATCCGGATCATGCACCGAATCCACGGCCCTTCTACACTCCGATCGCGGACGTCAACGGCAAGTTTGTCGCGGAGCCGGTGTCGTTCGGCATGCGCTTCGCTCAGGAATTCGCGGGCGCCACCGCCGTGAGGCTGGACTTCGATCCGGGTACCGTGAACGCGACTGCTTATGCTGCGAAACGTCCGGATGGCAAATACATTCTCGCCATCATCAATAAAGACGCTACCCAGGCGCTGGCGCCGACGGTTGCAGGCTTCCGCCAGGCCGTCTGCCATTTTCTGAAGGCGCCTTCGCTAACATCGATGGAAGTAAGTTGGAACGTCCGAAACGGGGTGATCGTCGGACACGTCCCCTCTCGAATGGAACGGAACCTGGTGGAAGGGGGCAGTCAGCCTGCTCGCCGTCAGCCACTACAAATCCAGGTCCCGCCCGCAACGGCGGTATTGGTCGATCTGACTGAGTAGGGCCAGAGCAGGGATCGGCGGAGAACCGAGCCTTACTGCGTGTCTGGCGGCGTCGGATTGGTGACGATGCGGAAGCCCGAGGGAACGGCAAAGGCACTCGCATTCGGCGCACTCGGCTGGATCTTCTCGTACTTCTGAATCCACTTGTTACCGTTAGCGTCTACCTGGGTGATCTGCGTAAACACGTGCAGCTCCGGCGACCACCACCACTCGTTCGTGATCGGGTACGCTGCCGGGTTGAAGCGCGAGCTAACCTCCGCGCCAGCTCCGCCGCCGGCACTTCCGCTGCCGTCTGGAGCCTTCGTTACCCAGATGTAGCCATGCACCTTGATGCCGTCGATCGTCTTGTCACCAACCTCGCCACGAGTGGCATCCTCTGAGGCGAAAGGTTTGTCCGTAGGGGTAATGCGGGCTGCCGCGCTGGCGGGCAGCAGCGTCACCGTGGCCATACGCGAGGCGTAGTCGATGATGATCAGCTTCAGCGCGATCGGGTCGCTGATGCTGGCGCGGCGCAACGGCGCGCCAAAGTTCGCCGAATCGATATGCGCCGTCAGCCGGCGCCCGGCACCGTCTATCTCCATCAAGGCACAGCACGTGGTGGAGGTGACCGCCCCATGGTTGTCGAGTGTCGTAATGGAGCTGATGCCCGAGAATGGTTGCACCGGGGTGGCCGGTGGAGCGGTCTGCGCCGCAGCGAAGGTGGTAATGCTCAGTAGTGTCAGTGCCCGGACGATTCCCGCTGTCATAATGCCTCTCAGCAAGGATATCCGCGAACAGGGCATCGGCGAAAGGGCAGCCTTAGGCCAGCGTCTGAACTTCTACGGAAAGCACCGCAGGCAGGTCGCGCACAATCGCCTGCCAGCTATCCCCCGAGTCTGCCGACGCATACACCTGGCCGCCGCTGGTGCCAAAGTACACTCCGCAGGAGTCGAGCTTGTCGACCGCCATCGCATCGCGCAGCACGTTCACGTAGCAATCGCGGTCGGGGAGACCCTTACTCAGCGGTTCCCAGTCGTGGCCTCCGGTGCGGCTGCGGAAGACGCGCAATTTGCCGTCCGGCACGAAATGCTCGGAATCGCTCTTGATCGGCACGACGTACAGCGTCTCCGGCTCGTGCGCGTGCACGTCAATCACGAACCCGAAGTCCGTCGGCAGATTGCCCGAAACCTCCACCCAGTTGTCGCCGGCGTCGTCTGAGCGCATCACGTCCCAGTGCTTCTGCATGAACAGGGTACCCGGCCGCGAGGGATGCGCGGCAATGTGATGCACGCAGTGGCCCACCTCGGCGACCGGGTCGGGGATGTGCAGCGAGTGCAGGCCGCGGTTGATGGGCTTCCACGTAGCGCCGCCGTCGTCCGTGCGGAAGGCGCCGGCGGCGGAGATCGCGATCACAATCCGCTTCGGGTCGGTGGGATCCAGAATGATCGTATGCAGGCACAGTCCGCCTGCGCCGGGCTGCCACGCGGAGCCGGTGGTATGCGTGCGCAGGCCGGAAAGCTCGGCCCATGTCTGCCCGCCGTCCGTAGATTGGAACAGGCCGGCATCTTCCACCCCCGCCAGCACCTCATCAGGATTGGTCAGCGAAGGCTCCAGATGCCACACGCGCTTGAACTCCCACGGATGCGGCGTGCCGTCGTACCACATGTGCGTGCCGGGAACGCCATCGTAGGCGAACTTGTTGCCCACCGGCGACCAGCTTTCGCCGCCATCATCCGATCGCTGGATAAGCTGCCCGAACCACGAGTTCGATTGCGACGCGTAGATGCGGTTCGGATCGGCAGGCGAGCCCTTCAGGTGGTACATCTCCCAGCCCGCAAAGTGCGGGCCGGCCACCTTCCACTGCTTGCGCGCTTCATCCGAGGTGAGAATAAAAGCGCCCTTGCGCGTGCCGACAAGAAGACGAACCTGAGCCATAGAGTTTACCTCGCGAAATTGTTCTTGGTCCGGCTACCGGCAACGCTATCAAGTTTGACCCGAGGGGTGCAAGCCATCACGCATAGACTGTGTGGGCATTTTCCAGGGTCGGCACTCGTCTCGAAATTCGGAAATGCACATGCCAAGAAGTAGAATCGGAATTGCGACTGCCGGCGCGAACCATGTAAGAAAACCGATGCCGCACAATATTGGCAACAGAGTGAACCAAATCGTGGCCAGCACAGGCATCCACTTGTGCTGCAGCAGAAGAATCGGGAGTACCAGCGTAGAGAAGTCGTAGATATAAAGGTGAGGGCTCAGGAGAAGTGCACAGATCAGCGACATGCAAAACGCTGTCGCCTCCGACCTCGTGGCGCGGATGATATACGCCCCGCCGACGAAGAGCGCTACCGACACCGATACATTGACCACAAAGGCAGCTTTCGCGGGTAGGAATCGCGTTCCGCAGAAATGCAGGAACCCGGCAATATTTGGCATGGATTGTAAAAGAACCGCTGCCCTTTTCTGGGCCCCCAGACTGTGATCGGTCGCCAGCGTCGCACCCCACAGAAGGTGCAGAAAATCGACGCTTCCACGGATGCCCGTCACCCATACGCTCACTAGAATCACGACCGCCGCGGATAGTGCAAATCCCTGAATGAATCGTCCACCCCTCCGCACAGCCAGCAGCAAAGCGAGCGGCACAGCGATTGGCAATTTGAAGAGCGCCAACCCGAGCAGCAAGCCTGCAGTGCGATCCTTTAGCTCTGCGTAACACTTGTAGACCAGGCATGTTGCCAGCAGGAACAGGAGAGAATTTTGACCAACAAACACGCACAGCAGTAGCGGGAAGCTGAGAAAGAACAAGGACGGCCGCGGGAATCGTTGAGCAAACTTTGATGCTCCCGGCGGCGCTGCTAGGTAGCACACCCACAGCAGCAGCATGTTCCAACCCATATATACGAAATACGCAGCCTTGTAGCGAAGGAGCGTCAGTGGCACATAGAACAGCGCCTCATAAGCCGGATGATAAAAAGTCAGCAAAGGCCCAGGTCCGACTACAGTCTGCTGCGATATATCCTGCGTGTTTCGATTAAACAGAAGCGAAGGATGATGACGGACGATCTCGCCCGCTGAGTAGAAAGCGCGAAAGTCATGAACCAGCAGCAGGGGTCCATTTGAAAAGAGCAATCCCACCAGCCCAAGCACCATGCAGACGCAGGCCCAGAGCAATGCTGCGTTGAGGATTTCCTGGCTCCTCCTATCGCGCGCAGATCCAGGGGGCGTTCTCATTCGTAGATTCAGAGTATCTTTCGGGGTGCCGTTAAACCACGGCTATTTCTGTAACCCACCCCGGCCCCACTGTCGCGAAGTAGGTGCCACGCCCGGAAGAACCTGTGTGTGAAGCGCTCGTAGCGCTTTGGCGTATCGCTCATGACAATGTACCGCTGTGCATATCGCGATCGAGCCGGTTCCGCCGCCGCCTAAAGCGTTCACAGCGACTTGCGGTAGTGGACGCAGCGGTCAACCTCCGCGAAGCCCAGCGCATGGTGTGCCTTCTGCGATCTTTCATTGTCGATCAGCACATCGGACGCCATCTCCTGGCACCCATGCGAACGTGCCCAGTCCTCGGCCGCCCGAACAAGCGCCGCGCCGACTCCCTGGCTGCGGTATCCTTCGTCGACAAACCAGCCCTCGACGTATCCCGTCGGTCGCACTGGATCGCATCCGTCCGCGTGCGAGCGCAGGCTGGCCTCCAGGAAGCCGATCGGCACGCCGTCGTGCGCCTCCGCCACCAGCAGAAGCGCTGGCATTGCGCCAGCCACCTCATCGCGGAGGTAGGAATCGATGACCTGCCGCTGCCCGTCGGCCGAAGCTTCGGGCCACAGCTGCAGTTGCATTTTCACCAGCGGCTCGCAATCGCCAGGTTGCACCGGACGGATCGTAACAGTTGCCATGATTCAGCTTAGCGAAGTTCAGAGCGGTTTTGCCGGGACTCGATGTGTCTCTCGGGCGGATATTCGGTGACTTGCGTCACAGCCAGCGTTTCGGGGCCCCGGTTAGCCTGTCTTCGTTGGTGATTTCGACCGTCCCGCAGCGATGTTTTGGACAGCGGGGAGATCTTGAAGAGGATATCCCATGGCAGCAAGCTACAGAATCTCGGCAGCACCACTTCTCCACACGCAAGGCGACTTCAATGGCAAATTGAAGGGCGTCAGCTTCACCGCCGTTTCCCCAACTGACACCCGCGAATGGTTCGCCAATAACTGTGGCCAGTTCGAACTGGTCTTCAGCAAGATCATGCCGCGCAACCTGGCCCAGGTCATCGTCGCATCGCTGATGCACGGAGACGATGTGGAACTGCCCGGACTCTACGACGAGTGGCAGTTTGAACGAGGCTTCCTCTTTGAGTGGACGCCGGTCTACCTGGTCACTCCGCAGCCTTACGCTCGCGAAAGCTTTAGCTAAGGCGCACCCGCTTAAAGCCGGCCACTGATCCGGGGCACCCACCTCACGGAGATCCAGCGGAAAGCCCCCAGCGGGGCTTTTCGCGTTTCTGCGCCAAACCTCCTCGGGCCCTTTTATAGTGAATGTCGCGGACGCACGATCAGACCAGCATTTTCGGAGGAGCCGAAATGCGGCATATGTTGGCGGGACTAACGTTGTGTGCGGCTCTGGCTGGCTGGCCCTCTGCAAGTCCGCAGAGCATGGCGGGCATGCCGGGAATGGCCGAGGCCCTTGAGCCGGAGAAGCTGCCGCCGCCAGTCGCGATCCACGGAGTCGGCAACAGCACCCTCGCCATCACCATCTCCAGCCCGGAAGCGCGCATGTGGTTCCTCCAGGGGCTCAACGAACGCCACGACTTCTGGGACTATGAGTCCGCCCGCGCCTTCCAGCAGAGCATCCGCGTCGATCCCAACTGCGCCATGTGCTACTGGGGCCTCTATCTGGCGGAAGCCATGCGGGGCGAAAACGACGGCTGGTCACACGCCGCGCTTATGCATGCGGTCAAGCTCGCCAAACGCGCCACACCCGCGGAAAAGCTCTACATTGCCGCCGCCCGGCAGCAGGAGAAGGACGATCTGGCCGCGAGGAAGGAAAGCCGCTCCCCATCCCGGCAAAATGCGTGGTCCGTAACCGGCGTCGCCGCGCCGCATGTCGACTCAAAGACGACGAAGATCTATCGCAAGCTGGTCGCGAAGTATCCCGACGACACCCAGGCGAAGATCTTCCTTGCCGAGTCGCTCATCGACGGCTTCGACCAGCACGCCGCGCCGAAGCCCGGCACCGCGGAGGCGCAGACGATCCTCGCCACGGTCCTCGCTGCGCATCCGGACGACTCTGCTGCGAACCACTACTGGATCCACGCGCAGGAACCCGGCCAGCACCCGGAGGCCGCGCTCGAAAGTTCACGCAAGCTCGGCTCGCTCGCGCCCGCGTCCGGCCACATGGTGCACATGCCCGGCCACATCTTCTACCGCACCGGCGACTACGAGACAGCGCGCACCTCGTTCGAGAACGCCGTGGCGGTCGAGGAGACGTATATGCGGACACAAAACGTGTCCGTCGATGACAACTGGGACTACGTGCACAACCTGATGTACCTGATCGCCGATCTGCTGGAGGCGGGCCGCCTCGACGAAGCCACTGCAATGTCCGCGAAACTCAACGCAGCGCGCGGCGGCCGCGTCACCACGCTCTACCGGCAAAGCCCGCGCGACGGTATGACGCGCCTCGATCCGCTGCTGCCGGTAGCGCTGCGCTCGGCCAACTGGACACACGCCATCGCGCTGCTCGAAGCGAGCAAGCCGCCGGCCGACCTCAAGAATCTGACCACCCTGCGCAGTGAATTGCTGGACTACACGCGTGGCATGGCGGCGCTGGATCGCAACGACCTCGCCGCCGCGGAGCAATGCGGCAAGTCGCTCGATACCAGCCTTGCCGCCATGAAGATGGATCCGCCCATGAGTATGCCCGGCATGGTCGTCTCGAAGGATGTGCTCGCCGTGCCCGTGCATAGTTTTCTGGACGTAGCATCCCGTGAACTGCACGCGTCGCTACTGATGGCACAGGGGAAATCTACCGAGGCCGACGCAGCCTTCGTGAAGGCGACGGAAGGGGAGACCGCGCTCGGCTACCGCGAACCGCCGTACTACATTCGCCCCGTCAGCGAGACGCGCGGCGATGCGCTGATGCGTGCCAAACGCTATGCCGCAGCAAAGCAGGCTTACCAGGCTGCGCTCGTCGATCGGCCCAACTCTGGCTTTCCCCTCTACGGCATCGCCCAGGCCGACGTCGCCGCCGGAAACAAATCCGCGGCCCGCGCCGACTTTGCAGCGTTGCGGACCGCGTGGAAGAACGCTGACCCCGGACTGCCACAGATCATAGCGGCAATTGACTGGCTTTCGGCCAACGCGCCGCCGGCGTCCGGGGAGTAGCGCCGGAGACTACTGGCCAGCGATGGCCATCTGCGTCGGGTCCGTTTGCGTCACATCCTTCGCCGCAGGCACCGCGCAGTTCATGCTCATGCTCTGGTCCGTGTTGTTCTGCGTCGGGGTGCACACCAGGGTCACGCCGTCGATGGTCAGATTCACCTGTGTGCCTTCCCAGGTCTGGTACGCCATGCTGGGCGGTGCGTTCACCAGTGCAACCATCGGAGGACTCTGGGGGCTGTTCGCCGCCACCATAAAGCTCGAAAACGTCAGCGTGTAAGTTGTCCCGGGCTTCATCGGCACAGAACTGGGAGGAACCGACGGCGGAATCGTCAACGAGACCGAACTTGCCGGCGACACGCTCAGGTCAGTCACAAGCACGGTCTGCGGCGTGGCTGTCTCCAGCACATCCAACTCCTTTACCGTGCCCACATCGGGGTCGCCGAAGGGAAACACGCCGGAGTTTTGCGAAACCGGGCTGAAGGTAGTGGGCTCAGTCACCGTCACCGGTGCGCTCCACCGGTTGTTGGCCGAATCGCCGAAGCGATAGGTCGTGCCTGCGGGCAGCACCACGGCCATGGTCGTGCTCTCGGGTGCCACGGTCGCCCAAATGGGATCCGCTGCTGTCTGTCCGTGAAGCAGGGTAGGGGTGAGAGGGAGGGTTGTGGTGCTCAGGAGAAGAAGGACGCTGCGAAGTTTCATCTGTGCTCCATGCTCTGGTAGGTCGAGAAGCTTCCTCTATCCTGTCATCGGCATTCGTGCAGCGGAACTCCATAGAAGGTGCAGACAATTTTGAAGGTAATGTGACGTTCGTCACAGCCACCCGATGCTAGTCGCGATAGCTCGGACGGCGCTCACTGAGGGCAAGTTTCGGTCGAATCGTCTCCCATGCCTATAATCGCTCTGTCTGCAATCCTCCTTAAGGCACACCCATGAATACCTTCAGCCGCCTTTCCATGCTCTTCTGCACGACCACGTTGTGCGTGGCTTCCTCGCCGATCGCCTTCGCGCAGGCTGCACCCGCAACTTCGCCTGTCGCCCTTAAATTCGACTTCAGCGCAGGCCCCGTCAGGCCCGGCTTCACCCGCGTTGCTCCCACGGCTGCGTACTCAGAGGAGTCCGGCTACGGCTACGAATCCGGGGCGCAGCTCTCTGCCAGCGACAGCGGCCAGACCACAACCAGCGACAAGCCCTTTCTCTTCTCCGCCAAGGTGCCGGAGGGCAACTACGTCGTCGGAGTCACGTTTGGAGACTCCTCCGCGCCGACCACAACCACCATCAAGGCTGAATCCGGCCGCCTGATGGTGCTGCGTGCTGAATGCCCTGCCGGCCGGATCGCCGAGGCCACCTTCGCCACCAACGTCCGCACGCCAAAATTGCCGAAGCTCCCGCTGAACGGCACCGGCCGCGAGGAGGTCTCGCTCGACCAGTTTGACAGTGGCAACACGCGCGACTGGGACTCCAAGCTGACCATCGAAATCAACAGCCCGCACGCCGCGTTGCGCTCCATCGAGATCACCTCGGCGCCGGCGATTCCCACCGTGTTCCTCGCTGGCGACTCCACCGTTACCGATCGCGACGGCGGCGGCGACGTGAGTTGGGGGCAGATGCTCCCGGTGTTCTTCAAGGCTGGCGTGGCCGTTGCCAACAACGCACAGTCCGGCGAGACGCTGAAGTCCTTTATGAACGCCCTTCGGCTCGACAAGATGCTCAGCCAGATGAAGCGCGGCGACTATCTCTTCATGCAGTTCGCGCACAATGACTCCAAGGCAAGCTGGTCGCAAACTTACGTCGAGGCCGAAACCACCTACAAGGCCTACCTGAAGACCTACATCGCAGAAGCCCGCCTGCGCGGCGCGACCCCCGTGCTGGTCACTGCGATGGACCGCGGTGCTCGCGGCACCGGTGCGCCCACCCACGGACACGGCGGCTATCCCCAGGCCATGCGCGAAGTCGCCACCGAGGACCATGTCGCGCTCATCGATCTCTACGGCATGAGCCAGACCTTCTACACTTCTGCCGGAGCAGATGCCGCGCAGATTCTCGCCGACGGCACTCATTCCACCGCATACGGTGGCTACGAATTTGCCAAGTGCATCGTCATGGGCATCAAGCAGAACAAGCTCGATCTCGCCAACTTCATCGTCGACGACTTCAAGGACTTCGACCCCGGGCACCCCGACTCGCTTGCCGTGCTTAATCTCGGCCCACTCTTTTCGAACGGTGCATCCGGCCGCGCTCCTCGGCCAGCCACGGGCGCTGCACCTGGCAGTTCGCCGTCGACCCCGCCTGCTCCTCGAAATCCCGGCCCTGGGCCGCTCTAGTCGGGCGGAAAATCCGGCCTCGCGGCTCGCACCGCGTCTTCCGACATGCGACTTAAACGCATCATTTGGGCGACCGTCGCATCAAAATTACAATCACACTATGGACTCTCTTGGCCTGACCCACAATCGAGCAGCGGGGTGTCATGGCTGAACTGACCTTCGAAGAGCTTCACTGGAAGCCGTCCCACAACCCCTGGGCGGTCGCCATAACGGTTACGCTGGCTACGTTTATGGAGGTGCTCGACACCTCCATCGCCAACGTCGCCTTGCCGCACATCGCCGGTACACTGGGCGCCAGCCAGGACGAGGCAACCTGGGTGCTCACCAGCTACCTCGTCGCCAGCGCCATCGTGCTGCCCATCTCCGGCTGGCTCGCCAATCGCTTCGGACGCAAGCGCTTCTACATGTCCTGCGTCGCGATGTTCACGGTGTGCTCGCTGCTCTGCGGGCTGGCCCAGACGCTGCCGCTGCTTATCGTCGCCCGCATTCTCCAGGGCCTCGGCGGCGGCGGCCTTGCCACCAGCGAACAAGCCATCCTCGCCGATACCTTTCCCATCGAGAAGCGCGGCCAGGCCTTCGCGCTCTACGGCATGGCGGTCGTCGTCGCGCCCGCCATCGGCCCCACGCTGGGCGGCTGGATTACCGACAACTTTAACTGGCACTGGATCTTCTTCATCAATCTGCCGGTCGGACTCATCTCGCTCTACCTGTCCAACCGCATGGTGGAGGATCCGCCTTTCCTCAAGGAGCGCCGCGAAGCCTCCAAACACCTCAAGGTCGACTTCCTTGGCCTCGGCCTCGTCGGCGTCGGAGTCGGCTTCCTCGAGTTCACGCTCGACAAGGGACAGGAGAAGGACTGGTTCGGCGACCCGATGATCCGTGCCACGGCCATCATCGCCGTGTGCCTCCTCGTCTTCTTCGCCTGGTGGGAGTGGCACCATCCCGACCCCATCGTCGACCTCAAGCTGCTTAAGAACCGCAACTTCGGCACGGCCGTCTTCCTGCAACTCATCCTCGGCATGGTGCTCTTCGGTTCGACGGTCCTCATCCCGCAGTACCTGCAGGTACTGCTCGGCTACACCGCGGAGCGCGCCGGCATGGTGCTTTCCCCGGCCGGCTTCATGATGATGCTCATGATGGCCGTCGCAGGCCGCACTGTCGGCAAAATTGACCCGCGCCTGATGGTCTGCCTCGCCTACATAGGCACTGCGCTGGGTGTGTACAACCTTACTCAACTCGATCTCACTACCAGCTTCGGACACGTCACGGTGCTGCGTATGCTGCAGGTTGTCGCCTTGCCGTTCGTCTTCATTCCCATCAGCACGCTCAACTACGTCGGCGTCCCGGCCACCAAGTCGAACCAGATCTCCGCGCTCTCGAACTTCGCCCGCAACCTCGGCGGCTCGGCCGGCACGGCATTGCTGACCACATACATTGCGCGCGGTTCGCAGGTGCACCAGGCGGCCCTCGCCGCCAACGTCATCCCTGGCAGCCCAGCCTACGTGAACTTCATGGACCGCGTGAAAGAGATCCTGATGAAGGGTGGAATGCCGGCTGGAGCCGCCAAAAATGCCGCGGTCGGCCAGGCATACCGAATGATGCTGCGCCAGGCCACCATGCTCAGCTACAAGAACGCCTTCCTGATCCTCTCCATCGCGGTGGTGTGCCTGTCACCGCTGCCGTTCCTCATGCGCCTGCCGCCCAAGCGTGTCGCCCGGCCTGGCGCCAACGCCCCCGAGCCCGCTCCTGAAGAGCTAGCAGTACATTAAGCCGCTCACATCACGTCGTCATCAAGCGGAGATGCAGTCTCCAGTCTTGCCCGTCGTCTTGTTTGAACACGGGGACTGTGGGACTTAGTGACTCCCTGACGCGCGCGTGACAATTAAACGGTAGGATTCGAGGAGCGCGGCTAAAACGCCCGGCCCTCGATCCAAGCCGGTTGTTGCCGCTGGTTAAACCATGTGTTTTGAATATTTTACCTCTAACTCCATAAGAATCAATATTTTGCGATCGCGCGTGATTTCTAAATCCTTTTGATTCAATATTTTGGGGCTTTTCGGGTGGCGGCAGCGGGAAAATGATCCCAGACGAAACCAATCCGAGCTCTCCGTCCGACGACGCCCTGAACTCCGGCGTGGTCGAGAACCTCGTCTCTGCGGCCCCCGGAATCGAGCTGCCCGAAGCCGATTTTGCCGTCCCGATCTACCAGCCCAAAGGCCGCCGCGCTGCCGCCAGCTTCATCTTCCTCACCATCACTCTGGACATGCTCGCGCTCGGCATGATCGCACCCGTGCTTCCGCGCCTGATCGCTGGCTTCATGGGCAACAATGCGACGGGGACCGCGCAGATGCTTGGCCTCTTCGGCACCGTCTTCGCCGTCATGCAGTTCTTCTTTTCCCCGGTACTCGGCTCGCTCTCGGATCGTTATGGCCGCCGACCCGTCGTTCTGCTCTCAAACTTCGGACTCGGCCTGGACTATCTGCTGATGGCCTGGGCGCCGGCGCTCAGCTGGCTCTTCGTCGGCCGCCTTATCTCCGGAGTCACCGCGTCCAGCGTTCCCACGGGCATGGCCTACATGACGGACGTCACTTCGCCGGAGAAGCGCGCTGGAGTCTTCGGCCTTCTCGGCGCAGCGTTCGGTGTCGGCTTCGTGCTCGGCCCGGCGCTCGGCGGAATCCTCGGCAGCGTTAGCCCGCGGCTTCCGTTCTGGGTCGCTGGCGGTCTGAGCCTGCTCAACGGCATGTATGGCCTTTTCGTCCTGCCGGAGTCGCTCGATCGCAGGCACCGCAGCAAGTTCTCGTGGAAGCGCGCCAACCCCCTTGGCTCGCTCAGCCTGCTCAGGAACAGCAAGGTGATGCTCGGACTGGCAGCTGTGTTAGTCCTCGGATACCTGGCCCAGCAGTCTTTACAGAACGTCTATGTGCTGATGGCAGATTACCGCTATGGGTGGACGGACAAGTCGGTTGGACTTTCGCTTGCGCTGGTCGGCATCATCCAGGGCCTCTATGGTGTGGGTCTGGTCAAACCCGCGGTCAAGCGCCTCGGTGAACGCAGTGCGCTCGCCTTCGGCCTTCTTGGTGGCACCCTCGGCTATCTCATGATCGGCCTCTCAAAAACGGGCATCCTCACGCTGTTCAGCATTCCAATGCTCAACCTCATGTCCGTCGCCTGGCCTACTGCCCAGAGCATTATGTCGCGCGAGGTCGGCCCCTCCCAGCAGGGCCAGATGCAGGGAGCCGTGCAGAGCCTGCGTGGCCTCGCAGGCATCTTCGGGCCGGTCATGTTCACCTATGTCTTTTCGAAGACCTTCGGTGCGGACGCCATCATTCGGTCGCCGGGAGCAGCCTTTTATCTCGCCAGCGGTCTGATCGCAGCCTCGCTTGTTGTAGCGCAATGGGTTAGGCCGCGCCCAACCGCCTCGGCCTCCGAATCGGCAGAGCGCATCCTATCGAGAGAGTGAACCGCATGAATGCCAGGGAGACAAATTCGAGCATAGGATTTGCCGCGGGGATTCTTTTTGCAGCACTCCCTCTGGTTCCAATTCACTCCGCCAGCGCGGCATACGACGTCCCGCTCCAGGCTGGTTCCGCCAGGCAAATTGTCGCGACCGTGATGTCGAACGAAGAGATGGCCGGGTTCAAACGCGATCACTACGCCTATATCTCAAAAGAACGTTCCGACCGCACCGGCGGCCACTTGTGGATGGAAAAGGTCGTCGAGACCAACGCAGGGAAGGTCCGCTTCCTGCTCGCAGAGGACGGCAAGCCGCTCTCGCCGGACCGTATCGGCCAGGAGCGCGGCAGGCTCGCTGCCATCGTTGCCGATCCAGACGCGTTCGTGAAAAAGTCGCAGACCGTCAAGGACGATGAGGCACACGCGCGCAAGTTGCTGCAACTCGCACCGCGCGCCTTTCTCTTTGACACGCCGCGTGGCGAAGGCGGATTCCTGCGCATCGACTACCGGCCCAATCCCGACTACACAACGCAGTCCATAGAAGAGCGCGTGCTCCACGCCATGTCCGGCAGCATGCTGATTGATTCGCAGGCCATGCGGTTGCACCACATTGAAGGCCGTCTGCCCGAGGACGTCAGCATTGGCTTTGGCCTGCTGGCGACGATCCACGCCGGTAGCAGCTTCTCCACCACACGCGACCGGCTCGGCGAGCCCGACTGGAAGACGACGCAGGTCGATACCGCTATCAACGGCCGAGCCATCTTCTTCAAATCCATCGCGCGCAACGAGCATGCCGAGCACAGCGACTTCGTCCGCGTCCCCAATGACCTGACCGTCGTGCAAGCGATCGCACTTGCGGAGCAGTGATTTCACTGCAAGAAAGCGGCATACTGGAGCTATGGAGGTTACGTTGCCAGGCGGGACCTTGAGCAGCCGACTTTTTCCCGCAATCGCGATGTGCCTCGCATTGGTCGCGTCCACACAGGCACAGATGCCGCCGATGCCCGGAATGGACCAGCCGTCGCCCGCCACCAATTCTTCGCAGAACCCGGGCGCGATGCCGGGTATGTCGATGGATATGGACATGCCAGGCATGCCCGGAATGCGGTTGATGCATCAGATGCCCCCGCACAATTTCCTCGAAGAGATTCAGCATCATGCCAGCGCCGGCACCAGCGCCGAACCGAATTCCACACCGTCGCCCATGGTGATGGGCATGCACGGCCCGTGGATGACGATGCTCCATGGCAACGCGTTTGTCGCTGACACGCAGCAGAGCGGACCACGCGGGGCGGACAAGTTCTTCTCCACCAACTGGCTGATGCCCATGGCCCAGCGCGAGTTGGGACCGGGGCAAGTGACGCTGCGTGCGATGTTTTCTGCCGAGCCCGCCACAATTACCGGACGTCAGTATCCGCTGCTGTTTCAGCAAGGGGAAACAGCATTCGGGAAAGCGATTGTGGACGGCCAGCATCCGCACGATTTCTTCATGGAGCTAGCCGCGCTCTACGATTGGCGCATATCGGAGCGGACGCTGGTCAGCATCTACGTCGCGCCGGTCGGCGATCCGGCACTTGGGCCAACAGCGTATCCGCACCGCACGTCGGCCGAGGAAAATCCGGTTGCGACATTGGGCCATCACCAGGAAGACTCCACACACATTGCGGGCGATGTTGTAACGCTCGGCGTAACCCACGGAATTGCCCGCGTAGAAGCCAGCGGATTCCACGGACGCGAGCCGAATGAGTCGCGCTGGACGATTCAACAGGGCGCGATGGATTCGTGGTCGCTGCGTGCAACGGTGCAGCCGGGGGGCAATTGGAGCGGACAGCTTTCGTATGGACGACTGCACAGCCCCGAAGCGTTGTTTCCCACCGAGGACCAAGAGCGCACCACCGCTTCAGTGATGTACAACCGGCCCATCAAGCGCGGCGGCGATTGGGGCAATTGGGCGAGCACCATCATTTGGGGCAGGACGCGCGACAGCGATGGTGGGAAAGAGAATAGCTACCTGCTGGAGTCGACCCTGCGATTCGCGAGGAAGAATTCAGTGTGGACGCGGGTCGAGAACGCAGGCCGTTCAAACGAGCTGCAGCTTGGCCAACGCGTGTTGCCGGCCGGATTTGCGGAGGAGCCGCTGACCCATGTGCAGGTGTACACGTTCGGCTTCGACCGCGATCTCGGCTTTGTGCCGCACATCAGTACTGCACTGGGAGCGCAAGTGACAGCGTACGGTGTGAGCGTACCGTTGCAGGCGGTGTACGGCAAGCGGCCGGTGGGTGCTGTCGTCTTCCTGCGACTACGGGTGTTCTGAAGATGCCTGCCAAGTCCGTAGAATGGACGGATGGGTTTGACCTTCGAGATTGCCTCTGCGTCCACGGACGGCGGGCGGCGCGCTACGCTGCATCTTCCGCACGGCGCGGTGCAGACGCCGGTGTTCATGCCGGTCGGGACTGCGGCGACGGTGAAGACAGTGCAGCAGGAAACGCTCGAGCACATCGGCGTGAATGGCGCTGGCGCGGAGATCATCCTCGCCAACACGTATCACCTCTATTTACGGCCTGGACATGAACTGATTCGGCGCCTCGGCGGAGTGCATCGCTTCATGAGCTGGCCACGGCCGATGCTGACCGATTCCGGCGGGTTCCAGGTCTTCTCGCTGTCCGAGCTGCGCAAGGTCACGGACGACGGCGTCGAGTTCCGCTCGCATCTCGACGGTTCGAAGCACTTCTTTTCGCCCGAGCACTCGATGGAAGTGCAGATCGCGCTCGGCGCCGACATCATGATGGTGTTCGACGAATGCGTGGAGACACCGGCAACATGGGAACGCACGCGCGATTCGATGAGCCTGACGCACGCCTGGGCGACGCGTTCGAAGGCCTACTTCGAGGCGCACAAGCACGAGGTTCCGTGGGCAGCGGATTTCCCCGGCCGCACGCAAACGCTATTCGGCATCGTGCAGGGCGGAATGTACGCGGACCTGCGGCGCGAGTCGGCGGAGCGGTTGGTGGAGATGGACTTAGAAGGCTACGCGATCGGCGGCCTTGCCGTCGGCGAGCCGCGCGAGGTGACCCGCGAGATGATCGCCCGCTCGCTGGAGATTCTGCCCGCGGACAAGCCGCGCTACGTCATGGGCGTCGGTTACCCGGACGAGATCGCGGAGTACGCGAAGATGGGCGTCGACATGATGGACTGCGTGCTACCCACGCGTGCCGCCCGCCACGGTCTACTGTTTCGTTCACCGGAGGCGGGTGAAGAAGGCTCCGCCGTGCGCATGAACATCAAGCGGCAGGAGTATGCCGAAGACCAGCGGCCCATCGATACGTCCTGTAACTGTCTCGTTTGCCGGCGCTACACGCGGGCGTATCTGCGTCATCTGTTTGTGGCGAAGGAGCCGCTGGGGGCGACTTTGAACTCGATTCACAACCTCAGCTTCTACCTCGATACGATGGAGCGTGTACGCGGTGATCTATCGGCTTGATTTGAGAACCGCGGGTGCTATGGAAATGGGACTGTAATGTCAAACCTACAGACCGCGCCGCCACCGCAGAAGCGTTCTAGCCGACCCGGCTCTCTTCGATCCGTGGTTCGATGGCTGGTCGGCAGTGTGGTGTTGCTCTGGTTGCTGGCCGCGCTGATGTTGGTCGCTCTTCGATGGATGGACCCGCCGACCACCGCGGTGCATGCGGAACGGCGCATGCAGGCATTGATTCACCGCAAGCCCTATCGTGAGCGCCACACGTTTGTTCCGCTCAGCCGGATCTCGCCGGATTTTCAGCATGCGGTGATCGCCGCG
This sequence comes from Acidobacteriaceae bacterium, assembly GCA_036498865.1. Taxonomy (GTDB): domain Bacteria; phylum Acidobacteriota; class Terriglobia; order Terriglobales; family Acidobacteriaceae; genus Edaphobacter. The sequence goes on from DASYEU010000094.1 coordinate 31,621, forward strand.
GAGGACGCGCGCTTCTATGAGCACCATGGGTTCGATTGGCACGCGATGGAGATTGCCGCGGAGGGCGACGTCGAAGGCGGCCGCATTCGCGGAGGCTCCACGATTTCGCAGCAGCTGGTGAAGAACCTGTTCTTCGGCACGCAACGTTCGCTGATACGCAAGGGTGCGGAGTTCACACTGGTGCCGGTGGCCGAGTTGGTACTCGGCAAGCGACGGATTCTGGAACTCTACCTCAACGTGGTGGAGTGGGGTCCCGGTGTGTACGGCGCGGAGGCCGCGAGCCGCTACTACTACAAAACACCGGCTCGTAGTCTTGGCCGCCAACAGGCGGCAGAGCTAGCGGCGATTCTGCCGGCCCCACTGAAGAGGAAGCCAGAGCGCATGAGCAGATACAGCGGACTCATCCTCGAGCGAATGCGACAGATGGGTTGGTAGCGACTCATCGAAGCGCTTCTTCGATGAGTCGAACGGTGCGGGCGATGGGCAGTCCCATCACGTTGAAGTAGTCACCGTCGATGCGGGGGATCCAGCGGGCGGCGTAGCCCTGGATGCCGTAAGCTCCGGCCTTATCGAGCGGCTCGCCGGTGGCGCAGTAGAGGTCGAGTTCGGACTCGGGGATCGCGGAGAAGGTGACGTCGGTGGATTCGACGGTGCTGGTGGTTCCAACTCGGGAGATGGCGGCGATGCCGGTGAGCACCTGGTGGGTTCGACCGGAGAGGCGCTGGAGCATGCGCTTTGCGTCGGCCGCATCGGCGGGCTTGGCGAGGATTGCGCCCTCGCAGACAACCGTAGTGTCGGCTCCGAGGACGATCAGGTTTTCTCTCGCGTGGCGAGCGAATACGGCCTGGGCTTTCTCTTCCGCGAGACGGCGGACGTAGTCGGCGGGAGATTCGCCGGGGCGTTCGGACTCGTCGATGTCCGCGGCTTCGACCGTGAATGCGTAGCCTGCCTGCGCTAGCAGTTCGCGGCGGCGCGGAGAGCTGGAGGCGAGAATGAGTTGCGAGTGCTTCTCCATCATGCGGGTTCGATGGAGATGTCGGCGCGCATGGTGTGGGTGGTGCCCGGCGCGAGCGTGATGGTGCTGTCCCCGACGTTGGCGGTCTCAATGGCGGTCATATGCAGCCACGCGTCGGGTTCCATATCGACCATCTTGGCGGTGAACTCCTGCCATGGGTTCCAGACGACGGTGGAGTTGGACCCGCTCTTTGCGACGACGATGCGGCGCTTTCCGGCAGGATCGTGGAGGACGCAGGTAGCGGTCGTATTGAGGTAGGGCCGGTCGGTTCTGCCCTCGAAGTGGAGCGCGCCCGCGGGCTGCACTTTGCGCTTCATGTCGTCGACTTTGTCGATGAACGTGACGCCGCCGAGGCCATCGATGGAAACCTGGCGTGCGTCGGTGACCTGGTAGTAGGTGTGCAGCGCCTGCTCATAGACGAGCCGGGCACCGTGGGACGCGGCGTCCGCTGCGGCGGTTGCGGCCGCAGGACCTCCGCCGCGCGCGCCTCCGTTACCGGAGTCGTTGGCGACGGTCATCTCGAGCGACAGCTTGTGCCCCACGGTGACGCGGTAGCCGAGCTTGAAGTGGTCGAAGCCGAGCGAGCGGCTGAGATCGTCGGGCGCAAGGGTGAAGGCCAGGTGGAGATCGTCTCCAGACATGGCCGCGAAGGAGAGATCCCAGTCGGAGATGCGCGCGAAGCCGTGCTGCGGGCCGGTTTTGCCGTCGTGCCGCTCAGAGAACCATGGGAAGACGATCGGCACGCCTCCGCGGATGGCCTTGCCTGGCGCGAACTCGGCACGCTGGCTGAGAAAGATTGCCGGCGCCTGGCCCGCGGGCTTCCAGTGGGTGACGTGTGCACCTTGCAGGTAGATGGTTGCCTCGGCCGCGCGCGAGGTGACATGCGCTGCGATCAGGCCTCCGTTGGCGGGCGCGAAGGAGAGGATTCCAGGGATGGCAAATTTGCTGTTGAGTTCGTCGAGTTTCGTCAATTTGAGCGCTCCAATCGCCGCAGTCCAGTCTATGCGAGGCGGGCCGCGATGCAGAAACCCATCTATGTACTTAAGTTCTAAAGCATTCCGGAGCGAGGACTTAAGTCCGGAAAGCCCGAGGGCTCGTAGCGGTAAATATCGACCCCTCACGATCATCCTGATGTTGGTTCGAATCCGGAGCTGGGAGGCGTGGCTCTAACATGGTGGGATGGCGACGATGAAGTTGACGGACGAACGGTTTCATTCGATTTCGAAGGCTCTGGCGGATCCGCGGCGGTTCGATTTTGTACGGCGCATTGGCAAGGCGGGGGATACGCTGGCCTGCGAGCACATACGGACGACATGCTGTGACGTGACGCCGGCAACTCTCTCGCACCATATGAAGGAGTTGGAGACTGCGGGACTGGTGGAGTCGACGCGAGAAGGGAAGTTTGTGACCTACCGGCTGCGGCGGGATGTGTTGCAGGCTTACTTGGCCGAGATGGCGAAAATCTAGGCGCCCAGGCACCAGGTCCAAAGGCCGAGGAAAACGTGAATCGTTCTTCGCGATCAACCATCAATTAGATGGCTATCGAAGTATCTAAAATGAGCGACACGGAGGATAGGGTCATGGGAAAGCTTGCGAATAAGGTTGCAGTGGTCACGGGTGCTTCGAAGGGCATTGGCGCGGACATCGCGAAGTCGTTGGCGGCGGAAGGCGCGTCGGTGGTGGTGAACTACGCGTCGAGCAAGGAAGGCGCGGACAAGGTGGTTGCGGCCATTACAGCGATGGGCGGCAAGGCGGTTGCGGTGCAGGGCGATGTTTCCAAGCAGGCGGATATTACACGCCTGTTTGAAGAGACGAAGAAAGCGTTCGGGAAGCTGGACATTCTGGTAAATAACGCGGGCGTGTATGCGTTTGCGCCGCTGGACCAGATTACGGAGGAGCTGTTCCACCAGCAGTTCAACCTGAATGTTCTGGGGCTGTTGCTGACCACCAAGGAGGCCTCGAAGTACTTCGACGGCGAGGGCGGCAGCGTGATCAATATCAGCTCGGCGGTGACGACGCTCTATCCTCCGGGCAGCTCGACGTACACCGCGACGAAGGCTGCGGTCGATGCGATCACGGTGATCCTGTCGAAGGAACTCGGGCCCAAGGGCATTCGCGTGAATGCGATCAACCCCGGCCTGGTGGAGACAGAGGGCGTTCACGCCGCGGGCTTCATCGGCAGCGATTTCCAGAAGGGCATTGCGGCACAGACACCGCTCGGACGCACCGGGCAGCCGGACGACATCTCGCCTGCCGCAGTGTTCCTGGCTTCGACGGATGCGAAGTACGTTACCGGACAGACCCTGAATATCTCGGGTGGCATCCGCTAAGTCCGGTCTGGGGAGGAGCGGGAGCCGCGCATTTTCGGCGGCTTCCGTTTACCAGTCGATCCACTGCAACTGCTTGTCGCGAAGCGTTTGGCCGAGGAAATTCTTGCTCGGAAACATCCATCGCGAGAACCGGCGCAGCATCCAGGCGTCGAGAGACCGCCGCTGCACGACGACATCAACAACTTCGGTGGAAGTGAATGAATGCCGCAGCGAGTGTGGCGTTCCGCCGATGAAGACGAGCCGCTGGGTCCCCAGTGTGATCTCGTGCTCCAGCACATACGATCGCATGACCGTACTCAGTGAGTAGTGCGGCAGGCCGGCGAGATTCATTTGCCATTCAATTTCAGCGACGCCCGAATGGCGGCGCCCGCCAATGAGACTCAGCCATGGGCCGTGGAGCGCCCTTACGCCAGCGAGAACAGCATCCGGCATCTGCTGAAGGGCGTTGTAGCGCCAGGCAACCTGTGGTTCGGCGGCAGGGAAGGTTGATCTCCGATTGAAGTCGAAGAAGTCACGCCTGCTGAGGTCGGCACAGGGCACGAATTCGACGCCAACCTCTGTCTCCAGCCGCTTCCGGTAGTAGCGCAGATTACGGCGGGTATGCCTGCCGAGCGATGCCAGGGTTGCATCCAGCGTGTCCGCGAGTTGCAGATAGCGGGGCACCTGCCGGATCTGGGTGGCCATGCGGCCGCCGTGGACCGATGGACTTCGGCTGTCGCCGCGCGCCAGGGTGTCTCCCTCCAGGGTGATCATTACGGTAAGCGCACCGCGATCCAACAACGTGCGACAGGCCGCGTGAGCAACCTCCGTGCGAAGGGAAGGCGGGGCGATCACAGTACGCTCGCCGCTGACGTCATCAGTGGCGAAGACACCAGTGCCGTACCCGGCAACTTTGTACTCGTATAGCAGCACGGCCCCGTCGAGATCGTCCGCGGTCACGGAGTTCCAGTTCATGGAGTCGCGGGGGCCGACCAGAACCAGGTAGGGAATTTTTGCGCGCGACCAGGGATGATCCAGCGCGACGTCCAAGGTGTCCATTGCTCCACCCTGCCCAGTTCGGCGGGACAGGCGGGCGAGCAATTCACATTTTGCTGCTACTGCTTTGCGACCGCGAAGTACCTGGACAGCCGCCGAAATGGCAACGCTGCCGCTACGGGCTTCAAACAAGCCTGGAAGCACTCTGCCGAGTGCCATCCCATAATTTTTGGTGTTCATAAGCTCAACTTTGGACAAAGACTTCAGGGTTAACGGTTGCTCAGATCAGCCGTGGTAAACGTACCTTGCCTGACACGCAGGATTTCAAGCGCAGCGCAGGCGTAAGGACGCACTCTTCCATGTCGTACGTTGAACAAGCAATTGGCAGAAGAGTCGTTCAGACTTACAAAAGGGAATTGTTTTTGTAATGGTTGCTCAGGAGTGGAAGAAGGGTATCAGTTTTCGCACGTTCCAGTCACTAGGATGCAGAAAATGATGGAAGAGCTACCTGGCCGCAGCGAGTTTGCGACGCTCGGTTTCGAGATAGGTGTAACGGATCCGGTGGATCACCGTAACCGTGGAAAACAGGGCGAGCACCCAGAGGCACGGCGCCATGACGCCCCAACGGTTGCAGAGCGCGCCGAGGATGACGCAGACGATGCGTTCCGGCCGCTCCATAAAGCCGACCTTGCAGGTGCCGATCAGAGCTTCGGCGCGGGCGCGGGTATAGCTGACCATGACGCATGCGGTCATAACGAAGGCGACAAGGCCAACATAAAACAGGCGGTTGCCGCGGGCGTAGTAGACCAGCAGGCCAAAGAAGATGGCCACATCCGAGTAGCGGTCCATGACCGAGTCGAAGAAGGCGCCAAACACGGAAACCTGGTTGGTCTGGCGCGCGACACGGCCGTCCACCATGTCGAAGATGCCGGCGCCAATGATGATCAGGCCAGCGATCAGGAACATTTTGTCAGCGTTATAGACGCGGGCGAAGCCGAAGAAGCAGGCGGCGACGATGTTGATCACGAGGCCGATAAAGGTGAGGAAGTTAGGCGAGATCTTCGTCAGCGCGAGGCCGTTGACGATCTTCTGCAGCAACCATCCGCTGCCCTTCCCGAAAGCGCTTGTCCAAGTCATTGAATTACGGTCTTCTGAAGTTATCTTGTTTCTGTGTTGCGGTACGCGGCACAGCTCGTATCAGCCGGCGGCCACGTCCGCGTCGGGTATATCCTCTTCGACTTCATCGTGGATGGTGGTCAGCTTGAGCACTTCGAGCTCGCGCTTGCCGTTGGGGGTAACCACGGTGGCGATGTCGCCGATCTGCTTGCCCAACAGGGCACGGCCAATGGGTGAGGTGGTGGAGATGAGGCCCTTGGTGACGTCGGATTCCTCGCTGGTAACCAGCTTGTAGCTGATCTCTTCGTTCTTGCTGGAGTCAAGGACTACGACCGTCGCGCCGAAGCCGACCTTGTCGTGGGGAATGTTGACGAGATTGACCATCGCCAGCTCGCCCATTCGCTTCTTCAGCTGGCCAAGGCGCGCGTTGACGAATACCTGGCGCTGCTTGGCCATGTGGTATTCGGCATTCTCACTGAGATCGCCCAGTGCGACCGCCCTTTTGATCTCCGCCGGTAGCTCGGTCGTCAGCTCGCGCTCCAGCACCTTAATCTCTTCTTCGAGCCGCTTCTTAATGTGATCTGGCATGGGGCCTTCCGGAATCTACTTTTACCGCAGGTTCAAATTAGCTGAGACGCCTGGGAACTCGCGAAAGTGGCTTTCGTTTCAGGAAGCCACGCAGGCAGCGCTTTGCATCGACAGGCAACGTGTGGCCGCGGTACGCGGTGCGTCAAGGGATCATTATACGTCGGCTTGCGCAATGCCCCAAGCCGAGGGGCACCGGCCGAGCTTTCCCTTGCCCTGAATGCTGTTTCCCCTGCATGGGGGCAGTCAGGCAATTCCGTGGCGTCTGACGACTCTGTGCACGTCAGAGCCGGACGGGCGGGTCCATGTTCGAGAGCAGATTTTTGCCTCACGAATAGGGAATCAATTCTCGCCAAAAGGACTTTGTGTCGACCTTTGAATGAATTGGCAACCCTGTGTCTCCTGTCGCGAGGATGGGCGAGAAGTGTCTCTCCAATAAGTCAAAAGAGCCTTTCTTTGCGATGCTTGGCCCGTGTTTTTGCCGGGTCAAATCGGACTTGCCGCAAGAGGTGTCTGTTGCTAGCCCCGGGCAACTACGCCTGCATCCAATCCAGCGATTAGGGAACGTCTATGCAAGCCTTGCACGTGTGAAGGCAGTGCCTTTGAAGTTGCCGGGGGGACACGAAGCTCTCGCGCAACTCTGAAATTGTTATGCTCCGAAGTTATTTTCCCAGGTCGCATTCCGGGCTGAGTTCGATGCGACTGCTAGCCGTTACAACAAATCAACACGAGGCCCTTACCCGATGAAGAGAGTTAGTGGAATGGTTGTTCTTAGTGCCGTGTTTGCGGCGTCTGCGCAGTTCGCGCTCGCGGATACGATTACCCTGGGGAGTTTTGCGACCGGAACAACGGCTGCGTCCCTTGGATTTAGTGCATCTCAGACCGCGATGAACCTCGCGGGGTTCACCGCATTCGCGACGCCGCCCGTAGTTGCGTCGACTCCCCCTCTTCAGAGCGGCACTGCCAGCACCTTCGCGCTCGCGCCGAACGGTACCTGGGGTGCTCCCATCGGCAAGTCGACATGGATTGGCAATACCGCAGGCGCAGGGCCTGGAGGCAGTGTCAGCCCGGCCTTTGGCTACTACCAATACAACACGACCTTTAGTGCGACTGGCGGGGCCGGTTACACAGGCTCGATTGACCTGATGGCTGACGACACCGCCGAAGTGTTGTTGAACGGCATTGTCGTTGTTCCCTTCGGCGTGCTGGGCAGCGATACGCATTGCGCGGCAAGTGGAGTCTCCTGCCTGACCGGCACAATCGTGCCGCTGACAGGTATCACCTTGCTGACCGGCACAAACGCGAACGTGCTCACCTTCATCGTGGAGCAGGCAGGAACGATGGGACCTCCGGGCGATCCCGCTGGTTTGGACTTTACCGCTAACCTGGCCTCTGGTCCGGTGCCGGAGCCAAATCCGTTGATCCTGCTCGGTACTGGGCTACTGGGAGTTGCCGGCCTTTGCCGCAAGCGCCTGGTCGCTTAGTCTGCGATTTTCCTCCTGAGCAAACGGAACGTCGCCCGCGGCGTTCCGTTCCATTTTTACGGCATGCGACACGTGCTGTTGTCGGTTACCACTGCAACACATTGCATATGTGGATGGATTACAGTAATGCATCCTCCGGTTGCACGGGCGGCGGTACGCTCGGAGCTCCGCCTATCGGGGTAAATGGGCCATTTGGGTACCCCAGAGCTTTCTCAGGCACGAGGCTTCAAAAAAAATTGAACAGGCGCGGTCTCTCGCTGTTGAGACTGCCTGGTCCGGATCCTCAATTTGAGCTGTAAGAAAGGCTTCCCATGGCCCCTTTCGATGCAGAGAACGTAGCATCGTCCTGCCCCTCCTTCACCAGGCCGAGAATCCTGCTGGTCGACGATGACGAGTCACTCCTCGATGCCCTGGCTCTCGTCCTGGAACAGAATGACTTCGCAGTAAGTTCTGCGAGCAACGTCAACCAGGCGCTCGCGCTGATTGCGTCGAATCCGTTCGACGTGTTGGTCAGCGACCTGCACATGCCGGAGTATGGTGACGGACTCACCGTGGTCAGTGCCATGCGTCACGCAAATCCTGCGGCAGTAACCGTTATTTTCAGCGCTTACCCGGAGATGAAACGCGCGGCCCAGGAGATACTGAAGCAGACCGATGCGGTGGTGGTGAAGCCGTTGGGTGTGGACAATCTCATCCACGTCATTCGTGAGCGGCTGCACCAGGGGCCAGGTGCCTCTCCGCGCAAAATCGAAAGCGTGGCCGACATTCTCGAGCGATGCATTGAGTCGACTGTCGAGGAGTGGCTTCGCATGGTAGCGGCAGAGCCGCAGATCCTCTGTGTGCCACTGGATGAGCACGATCGATCTGCTCACGTTGCGGAGTTGCTGCGCGAGGTGGTGGCCCGCCTGCGTGCGCCGATTCCCCTCGGCCCCCGCGACCACGCCTCCGCAGCGGCCGCCGAGCATGGTCTCCTGCGACGCCAGCAGGGATACACTGCGGCCATGCTGGTGGAGGAGTCGCGCCTGCTGCAGGCCAGCATCTTCCAGACGCTGCACGAGAACTTTGGCAAGATCGACTTCAGCCTGGTGCTGGTCGACGTTATGGCGATCGCAGACGAGTGCGAGTGGCAGCTTGCCCAGCAGATGTCGAGTTTCGTCTCGGACGCTAACGCCGAAGCGTGGAATCCTCCAAACAGCATCCACCGCCAGGTCGCCTAAGTGTCAGCAAGCAAAGATACTGGCGCGGAGACTGGTTGATCTCCGCGCCAGGAATCGTTACAGCAGGGCTACCTCTTCTTCTTGATCGCACCTGGCTGGAACAGGTCGGACAGGTCGGTTACGTTCGCCGCGTCGCCAAGCAGTGGGCTCACGTCGAAGACCTCCTCGATGGTGCGCAGGTCGGAGGAGTGGGTCAGGTTAACCGGGCTGGCATATGGAACGCCGTCGACATTCTTGTGCGCGTGCTTCGAGATGATGATTTCGGGCACCGTGTGGTCAAAGCGGTCCGGAATGTCGCCTGATGCTCCATCCTTCTCCGATTCGTCCCACCACAGGATGATGACGCCGTTCTCCTGGTACGCCTTCGACGCCATAATGATCGGTACGATCTGCCGCAGAAAATCGTCACCCTGTTTGATGTTCGCCGCGTCCCCAGTCAGTCCTTGGTAACCGCCGGTGAGCGCCGTGTGCATATCGTTGAACTGGTTCGGCGTGATCCAGTTGTAGTCCGCCACGGAGTCGCTGTCGAGGTCGGCGAACAACTGCTGCAGCGGCGCGTAATTCGTGCGGAGCCGGTTCGACGTGCTGGGATCATTTCCACCGTTGGTGTCGGTGAAGAAAACCATGGGGTTGTGCTTCGCCGCGTAGTTGTACTGGTTCGCGTGGTTGAACGCATTCACTGTACCGTTGCCGAACACGCCGGAGATGCTGCTGAGCGGAACGGTCCATGCGTCCTTTGCCAGCGGAACGTTGATGAGCTGGTTGAGACCATTCTTCTGGAGGTCGATGTCTTCCTGGTACGACTTCCACGTTTTGCCCGCGGCGGTCAGCAACGAGCTCAGGTGCAGCGTGGTGTTCTGGTTATTGTTGGGGAACGGGTCGTTATCGTTGAAGATGCCGAAGTTCGTTCCCGCGTCGGCCCACAGGTAGTTCGGCTCCGACGGATGGATGCTCGAGTTGTTGCCATTCGCTGTGGAGAGCACGTTGTGGTAAGCCGCGGCATAAGCAACGTCTCCGCTGATGTTCTCTTTGTGTTTGCCGACGCTTACTTCCGCCGTCCCGTTCACAAGGCTGTTGATGAACGGCGCGTTCGGGTTCTGGTAGATCTGCTGGATGCCGCCGGTGAACTGATTAGCAGGCTGCGTCCAGTTGTGGTTTTCCATCGCGATGACAAAGACTTTCTTAATCTCCTGGGAATGCGCGCTCAGGCTGCTCAGAGTCGTTACGAGCGCAAGAGATCCCAGTGCGCGAAAGCACTTGATACGAGACATGATTTTCCCTCACCGTTATTAGAGTTTTCGGCGCACACGAACCTGCACCCGGTCACACCCAAAGCTCGACCGGCACCCAGTTGCACACCGCTGTGTCATTGGTAGCAGGCAATTGTTGCGGCCCGGTAACCGGAGTATTACAACACGGAGACATTCGCGCAGCGACGCGCGGAATCAGGTGTGGAAATCGAGGGGAAAGCTCTCCGGAGCAGCCCCTAGCGGCCGTCTGGGGCTGGCACCATCACCGCATTCGGATCCACCTTGGGGATGCCAAAGTGTCCGCTGAGATGGAGCAGGTCCAGAGGGCGCAGATCGCCAGCTACTTGGACCAGATTCATTTGCCTGGAGGATCGAATCATCACCGTAACGTGATCGATGTCCGCGCCGCTGAAGTGCAGCCAGACGTCGGTGATCGAGGTCCGCGGCTGAGTCTCGTTCAGCGGGGTCTGGTTGCCGTTGACCAGGTGCTTCCAGCCAGCGTGGTGAAACGACTTCACGATCTCCGCCATCGTCTCCGGGGTGTAGAACGCAGGCTCTTTGTAGTGGTACGTGTCGAAACTGATGCTGGTGAGCGCTGCGGCTGCCCGGTCCGCGTCCAGGCCGCCCTGCACCAGGACGTTGTCCGCCATCTGGATCATGGAGCGGTCAAAGACGACACCAGTGTGGGTTGCGGGCTGGTCCGCCAGGTTGCTCAAGCCGTCCGTAACTCCCGGCGGAATCTGGACCTCGGGCCCCGCTGCCAAGGCAACGGACGAGAGGCCCGCCGCAAGCAGGACAACAGAAAGGGTGCGCAAGGGCAGAGGAAGAGGCATGGGAATATCTCCTTCCCAGAATTGGACACAACTCCGGTGCAGGAGTTACCCCGCGGGCGGGGAATTTTTGCGATTCGGGCCTACTCGGCCGCTTTGGGGGCGAAATAACCGGTGTGGGTTCGTACGAGGTATTTCGGATCGTTCGCATGCAGGTAGATCGTGCGGAATGATCCATCCTGCTTGAAGTCAGCCGGCCGGTATTCCAGCAGGTACTGGCTGCGCAGCTCTTCCTCAATGCCGTTGAAGCTGGTGCCGACGTCCTCGATCCGGGTAGGGAAGAAGGCGCGTCCGCCGGTTGCATCGGCGATGGCCTGCAGCACATCGTCGCCCTTGTCTTTGCTTGGGCTTACGTTGGTGCTGATGGCGTAGACGATGGTCTCAGCGCGCTGGCACTCCTTGATGGCGTCGGACTCGAGCGCATGGCTGTAGTTGTCGTCGCCGTCGGAGACCAGGATGAGGGCTTTGCGGACCGAGCCGACTTCGCGCAGGGTCAGCATCTGGTCCTTGCAGGTTGAGTAGAGTGCGTCGAACAACGCGGTACCGCCGCCGGGGCGAAGGCGCTTGACGCCCTGGTTCAGCAGGTCGATGTTGTTCGTAAATCCCTGGGCCAGATCGGTTTGCACGTCGAAGCCTTCGACGAAGGCACGATCGTTGCGGTGCAGTACCTGCAGCAGAAAGGTGACGGCCGAGTCCTGCTCGAATGCGAAGCGCCCGCGGATGGAGCTGCTTGTGTCCAGCATGATGCCGACGCGCAGGGGCAGGTTGGTCTGTTGATAGAAATGCAGAACTTGTTCCGGCGGTTTGTGGTCGTCCAGCAGCCCGAAGCTCGACTGGTTGAGTCCGGTGACGAAGTGGCCCTTCTTATCGGTCACGGTAAAGACCAGGTCGACTTCGTTTACGCCAACTTTGATGATCGGGGTATCGGTTTCCTCGGTCGGCTGGCTCACCGGCGCTGCCTTGGATGGAACGGCCTTTGGTATCGGGATCGGCGTTGGCGGCTGGGCCGGTTTAGACTGCGCCGGGGGTTGAGGCTCCGGCGCAGAAGGAATCGCTTGCCCGTGAGCGAGACACACGGGGCTGGCCACAGCGACCAGGAGAGAGGCTACAAAGGCCGCAGCCAGTCGGGAATTGCGAGATAGTTCGATCACTCTGACGATTCTACCCAACGTGCGCACTCTCCGTCCTGAGCCAATTGAGAAACTCCTCCAGTTCGGCGGGCAAAGGTGCATTGATGGTCAACGCCTTGCTCGTCTGCGGATGCGCGAACTCGAGATGCGCGGCGTGGAGGAAGTTGCGCTCCAGGCCCGCGTCTGGCCTGTCCGTTGGACGCTCGATTCCGCCTTTCCGTAGCTGCGCAACGAGCAGCCGCGGGGCGCCATAGAGCGTATCGCCGACAACCGGGTGGCCAAGCGCTTGCATATGAACGCGGATTTGGTGGGTCCGGCCGGTTTCAATGCGCACCTCCACCAGCGTGAAGGGGCCGTACGGCTTGGACAACCGCTCCAGGACCTTGATGTGGGAGACTGCGCTCCGGCCGTCCATGCGACGCGTGGTCATGCGGGTGCGGCGGACGAGGTCTCGCGCGATAGGCAGGTTTACAGTGAGGTTGTCCTTGACGAGATTGCCGTGGACCAGGGCAAGGTATGTCTTCTGCATCCGCCGCATGGAGAACATCTCGCCCAGCTTGCGGTGGGTGACATCGTCCTTGGCGACCACGATCGCGCCGCTGGTCTGCTTGTCCAGGCGGTGGACGATCCCGGGACGCAGTTCGCCGCCGACCTCGGAGAGCTTCGCCATGTGGTACAGCAACGCGTTGACCAGGGTTCCGCGGTTGCGGGCATCGTCCGTCGCTCCGGCGCCAGCGTGGACCATCATTCCGGCGGGCTTGTTCACCACGGCGAGGTACTTGTCCTCGTAGAGGATGTCGAGCGGAATATCCTCGGGCGTGGCGTGCAGCGGTTCCGGCTGAGGTTCACCTTCGATTTCGATGGATTCGCGCCCGTGCAGCTTGTGCTTCGCCTTGGGAGTCGCGCCGTCGACGCGCACCTGGCCTGCTTCGATGAGCATCTGGACTCGGGCTCGGCTGATGTCCGGGATGGCGTGTGCGAGATAGGCATCGAGCCGCATGCCGGCGGCGGTTGCGTCGGCTACGAAGGTTCGGATGCCGTCTTCAAGCTCGGTGTCCTCGTCAAGGTCGAGCACCGGCACGACCGGTTCCGGCTCAGCTTCGACGCCACGAGTGGCGCGGTATTCGTCACGCACTGACTGGCGCCGTTGGCCTTTCGGCAGCATGTTTTTAGAGGGCATCGAGGTATGCCTGAAGGAAAAGAAGAAAAACCGACCCGCGGGGCCGTGGGTAGAAGCGCTGGTGAACCCGTCCTAAGACGGCGGGACCCGGCCGTGGCTCTTTAGGCATTCCGGACTGGCGGACATTGCGCACCGAGCCATGTATACGAGCGAGGTCCCTGTTCAATGAATGTTGGTTCAACCAGCGTTGTTCCCCGCACCTGCTTAGCAGGCCGGTTTCTGGTTGGATGCTAACCGGGCAGGACCAGAATGGCAAGCGCTGGACAATGCCGGCATTGTCCAGCGCTTCGTATCCGCCTTCGCTGGAGTTAGTTACCGGAGGGAACCTACTGCAGCGCCGCGCCATTGTCGTTGCGAGCGTGGAACCCTTTTTTCGGGTCGTACACCACGTGAATCAGGTTGTCGCGGTAGTCGATGGAAAGAACGAGCTCGCGCAGGATCGGAATGCCGATGATGCCGGACATTTCGGCGCCCACGTTGCGCGAGATGCCGCCGGTGTCGAGGATGAGCATGCTGCGTCGAGTCTGACGGATCTGCGCGAACGTCATGCTGACGTTGCCGACAGCGGGAACCTTACGCACCGTTCCGTTGACGCCTTTCATTTGCAGACCAGTGAAGTCCGAAGCCTGGCCCACTTCCTTCGCGGCGGAAGGCGAGAGAAGGCTCATCTGCGAGCCCGTATCCAGCAGAAACAGCTTGACCGGAGAATTGTTGACGAGAGTTGGAACGATGAGCATGTGCTGGGAGCGGAAGACCGGCGTCCAGTCTTTCATCTCGGGTGCGACGTAGCGGTCCCGCGCGCTGTCCGCAAAACTTACCTGCGTCTCCGTATCGTCCGAGGTGGCGAGGGAGATGGGTTTGGCTGCCTGCTGATCCGGCAGCCTGGGCAGCGGACCCAGCCGCAGTTCGCGACCGGGATAATCGAGCGTGACCAGGTAGTTGCGGAAGACATCGGGCCCAATCAGGCCGTCCACGTCCGCAACGCGGTCCAGCATGTTGCCGGGGGCGAGCACCTGCACCACGCAGTTATGGAACTCCATCTTGCCGATCTTGATGTCGTCGACGTGGCTGACGAATGCGTTGGCCGGGCCATCGTCGCCAATGCCGCCTACTTTGATCTGCGCTTCGGGAACGAGGCCAAGGGCCTTGGCGGACGGAGCGCTGAGCGTAAGGCCTGAGGCGCCGGTGTCGATTTCCAGCCGCCGCTTCTTGCCGTTGATCAGCAGGTCGAGCCCGCCTTCTTCCATGTTCTCAATGGAGCCGTTGTCGGGGACCGGGACGATGGGCAGTTTGATTTCCTCGATTGGGGAGACAAGCTCGCAGCCGCCCTTTTCACTGCTCTGGATGCCCTTGATCGCGGCGTTGATCGCGTCCTTCTGCGGATCGGTGAGGGAGGGGTTGTCGAGCCGCTTTTGCAGCATGGCCAGCCGCTGCTCCGCAGTCTGCGGCACAGCATGGGTAGAGTGCCAGCGGGCGGCGATCGCAGAATTCAGGGGTGCGAGCCAGTAGGCACGCTCAATCTCACGCTGAGAACTGGCATAGAGACCGAGGAGGTACAGGTAGCGCGCCATGTCATAGTGCGTGAGCGCATTGCAGCGGTCGAGCTTGACCGCGCGATTCAGGGCCATGCCGGCCTCGTCGGTTTCTCCGCGGCGGAATCGGACCTCGGCCAGGGTGTCCTCGAGGAATGCGTTGTTGGCGTGGGCTGTCTCGAACTTCTGGGCTTCGGCGAGTGCCTCCGGCAGCTTGCCCTCGGCGAGCGTGGTGCGCACGAGGCCTGCCATAGCGCCAGACGAATTCGGATCGGCCGACAGGGCCTCGTTGTAGAGGCGCTCGGCATCGGGATACTTGCGGGCCGTCAGAGCCTGGTCGGCGTCAGTGGGTGGGGTGCGGTCAGTGGTGCAGCCGGGGATTGCGTATTTCGAGGAGGCATCGGCTGGCTGGACGGCGGCTCGTGGGCCGCCGTTCTGGGCTTGCGTTGCAGGAGAGAAGAGAACGGCCGGTACAAGGAGAAGCGCCGAGAGGACAGGCGAGATAGCCAAACGCATGCGTGCTCCAGCAACCATGGAAGCTCTGCTTCGATTGCCGAACCATCATTCACCGGCCGGCCGGAAAACTCAACAAAATTACGAATGCGTCCCCCGTGCGGATCTATTGGACGCAGGACTGCGAAGGGGACACTTGCGTCAGCCTGTCGAGGACGCACTGGACGACCCGGTCGCAGCGGGCGCCCATGAACGGGAATGCGTGTTTCGCCCCTGTCCCGATGCGATCGAGGAGCCAGCTTCGGACCATACCGTGTCCGCGATGCAGGCGCACTTTCACGTTGTCCTCGGAGAGTTCGAGAGCGTGGGCGGTTTCGGCGGTGCTGAGCTCTTCGATATCGCGCAGCATCACGACGATGCGATATTGCTCGGGAAGACTGAGCACGGCTTCTTCGAGAAGTTCTCTGAGTTGTGATCCGGATACATTCTGCTCCGGGTCGGGAGATTTCGAGGTCAGGTCCACAGATCGTTCTCCATCGCGTTGCGGGTCTTCAATTGACTGGGTTCGGTTGCGTAGGCGCAGACGCGCCAAAGCCTCATGCACCGCAATGCGCGTCAACCAGGCGGAAAATGAAGAGCGCCCGGCGAATTGGTTGAGGTGCTCATAGGCTCGGACGTACGCATCCTGCATGACGTCTTCAGCCTCGGCGTCGTTGTGCAGGATGGCGCGCGCGATCCGGTACAGGCGCTGATTGTGCCGTCGCATGATGACCTCGTACAGCGCAATCTCTCCCCCACGAACGCGGCGCGCAACTTCCTCGTCCGTAAGGTTTGCCGCGACTGGGTTGAGAGCTACCGTCGATGCCATAGGGCGTTCATACCCAATAGAGTCCGCCGGCAGCAAAGCGTTACAAGTCTTTTTTGCAGGGACTGGCGCGGGGCCTGATCCAGGCTCGTCGCCACCGTGAAAGAAATTACTCCCCCGATTGGATGCCGGCGGTGTAACCAATCGCCACCCCGTGACTCTCTTTGGTTGAGAGGGAAAGATGAAACCGTTCGATCGTCGTCTGGATACAAGTTGGTTGGCGCTGAAAATTGCCCTGGGACTGATGCCCATCATCGCGGGCGTGGATAAGTACTTCAACAAACTAGCGGATTGGGGCATGTACCTGAGCCCCTATGCGACCAAGGTCGTCCCGGTCAGCGTGCCCACGTTCATGCATGTCGTTGGCGTGATCGAGATCGTGGCCGGGGTCGTCGTGCTCAGCCGGTGGACCAGGATCGGCAGCTATATCGTCCTGCTTTGGCTGGTCGCAATCGCGGTGAATCTGGTGACCACGGGCATGTTCTATGACCTGGCCGTGCGCGATCTGGAGATTGCGGTCGGCGCATTTGCGCTCTCGCAGCTGACCGCCGTGCGCGAAGAGACTGCGCTGGCACCAAAGGCGTAGTGACTCAGCGAAGTTGGATCAACAGTGTCTTTTTGCAATGAAAATGGAGGGCAACATGAAGATTTTTGCTTCTATCCTGGCGCTGGGTCTGTTGGCTATCCCCGCGCTTGCAGCCACCAAGAGCTTCAAGAACGTCTCGGTGATCGACGTTGCCTGTTCGCAGAAACAGGCGAGCAACGCCGACGCGCACACTCGAGACTGCGCGCTCACCTGTCAAAAGAGCGGGTTCGGGATCCTTACCGCGGACAAGAAGTTTCTCAAGTTCGACGCGGATGGCAATGCAAAGATTCTCGAACAGCTGAAGGCGTCCAGCAAGGCCGACCACCTGCGCGTGGACGTGACCGGCGACGTACAGGGCGACACGCTGAAAGTCGAGTCCGTGAAGCTGATGTGAAGCAAGTCCAAAGGGGGCACAAGGCTGGCTGGATTTACCGGCGGCCTTGGGCTCTGCTGAAAATAAGGACTTACGGTGGCGTAACTTCGCGTCTGCGGAAGTTGTGGTGTCGAGGTAGATCCGCCTGGATTTCTGATTCTGTCGGTGGATGGTGTGGCGGTCCCGGGAGGTCACAGAATTTTGCCTTGTGGCGGATTTCGCAGGATCTATATTTTCGCGAAAAGGCGCACTTATCTGGGAATTTTGTGCTTTCCGTGTCTTCAGGTTGTGCGGAAGAGATGCGTGCAAAATTCGCGCGCACTGCTTGAGTACGATGTTTTCCTCCGGCTTGCACAGGTTCTCCACAGTTTGCCGGTTGCCGCGATGGCGGTCGGCTGATACTCTGAGTTGGTTGCAGGCGGACGGGCGGTTGTTCGACGTGATCCTCCGAGTTGCCTGAAAACGGGAAACACGGTACTCTGAATAGGCAAGAGAAGTACTGCTTCGCACCTCGGCATTGGATTTGGGCAGTTGGACAATCCAGGGTGGCTCCGGACGGGATGGAAAGAGTCTGAGCTGCTGGTTGAGGGAACGACGAAGCGCAGTCCAAGTGTTTGATCGCAGTTGTAGCCTGAAGCTCAGGCGAGCCTGGAAGTAAGGGCCAACTGGAATCCAAACCCAAGCCACTGCAGTTGAATTGAGATGTTCAGGAGCTGAGTGCTCCGCGCCGTTTTGTCGGCGTCTGGTTCTTTGGTTTTTGCGCAGTGCGGACTGGTTGGAAGAGCAGCAATCGCGAGAAAAAAGATTGCGTTTTTGCTTGACACACCACCGAGACTTGGATAGTCTTGAAAAGTTCGCGCAAAACGTCACTCGCACCTGAGTGGCTCTCGAAAGTCGAAGCTGAACCCAAGCGGAATGCTGAGTTTGGCTGAGGCGGCAAGAAATAATCGAGAGTCGGCCTGATCGGCATCAGGGTGCACCAGACGACATTACAGCGCTACCAAGTTCGAGGACACATATCTGGCTATGCCGGGTAGGTCCTTGATCCAAAACTGCCCGCTCAGGCGGATGCAGTTCGGATCTTTGACAACATAGTTGAACGTGCCAGTCGTGAGATGATGCAGAATTTGGTTTAGTCATTCTCACTAGTTACATCTACCTGCTCTTTCGAGCAGCAGGTAGCGTCTGATCCATCCCGACCCCTGTCGCGGATGGCGGACAAACCAAGATTAAACGAGAGTTTGATCCTGGCTCAGAATCAACGCTGGCGGCGTGCCTAACACATGCAAGTCGCACGAGAAAGTGGAGCAATCCATGAGTAAAGTGGCGCACGGGTGAGTAACACGTGAATGATCTACCTCCGAGTGGGGAATAACTGAGAGAAATCTTAGCTAATACCGCATAATACCCACGGGTCAAAGCAGCAATGCGCTTGGAGAGGAGTTCGCGGCCGATTAGTTAGTTGGCGGGGTAATGGCCCACCAAGACGATGATCGGTATCCGGCCTGAGAGGGCGCACGGACACACTGGAACTGAAACACGGTCCAGACTCCTACGGGAGGCAGCAGTGGGGAATTTTGCGCAATGGGGGAAACCCTGACGCAGCAACGCCGCGTGGAGGATGAA
>DASYEU010000095.1:0-68921 GCA_036498865.1 Acidobacteriaceae bacterium
CGCCATGCTGCGAGAGCTGATGGATCGTCTGTGCCGGAAGAAACAGGCTGACCGCGAGATCGGATTCCGCGGGCACGGTAACGGCGGCCGGGTCGCTGACAATAAGTGCGCCGGGTGGGATCGTCACGTTGGTGCGTCCGCTGAACGTAAGACCGGCCGAAGAAGTGGAGACGGTATTAATCGTGCTGCCGCCCTGGCTCACACCGATGTGCGCGGCTGCGATCGTCAGCGGCTCCGTGCCGAACTCATTGGTGAAAATGACACGCACCTGCGGACCGCCGATGGAAACATGGACAATCTCGCGCAGCGTCACGTCCTCGTTGCCGTAAATGTAGAGAGGTGGCCGGCCTGATGGTGTCGCAAGAGTGGTGGCAGGCGGAGCGGCAGGAGTTGGGGTCTGCGTGGAGGGCGGAACCGGCGCCGTCGAGTTGGAAGGTGGCGCAACTGCGGGCGGTGCGGCGACCAGTGCTGCTGGCCGGCCATTGTTGGCGGCCATGGGTGCGGTGGCCCAGGTTCCCACCCAGTGCGATGGCGCAGGAGGCGCGGCGAGGGCGGTCGTGGCGGCTGCGAGGAACAGAAATTGGCAGGACAGAGAGGCGCGGCGGACAGATGGGGTCACGGCTGGATAGGAACCTCGAAAGAATTTTTTCAGCGGCACCATCTTACGCTGGTTTCGCGGGCAATGCTGCACCGGGCTTGGGCGCGCCGGAGGCTTTCACGTATAGTTGGCGGTGCGGAAACAGAGTTGCGCAAGACGCAACCAAGTCGTGCGACGGGGAATAATGACGATGAGATTTGCGAGGGTGATGGTGCTATCCATGATGACAACGTTGGGAGTACAGGGCGCGATGGCTGCAGCAACCAGGGCCGGTTTTGGCAAGCTGCCCGACGGCAGAGCGGTTGACGTCTACACGGTGAAGAACGCCGATCTTGAGATGCGGGTGACGACCTATGGCGCTCGAATCGTCTCGTTGATGACGAAGGACCGTAACGGCAAGATGGCCGACGTCGTACTGGGATACAACTCGGTGGACGGTTATGTCGCCGAAGGCACAAACAAGACCTACTTTGGCGCGATTGTCGGACGGTATGGCAATCGAATCCGCGATGGCAAGTTCAACATCGACGGCAAGACCTACCAGATTCCCCAGAACAATAACGGCATGGCACTCCACGGCGGACCGCACGGTTTCGACGACCAGCTCTGGACAGGCAAGGCGCTGCCGAACGGCGTGGAAATGTCCCTGGTGTCGAAGGATGGCGACATGGGCTTTCCCGGAACGCTGACGGTGCATGTGCGCTACACGCTGGTCGGCTCCGCGGTGCACATCAACTACTCGGCGACGACGGATAAGCCGACTGTGACGAACCTTACCAACCATTCGTACTTCAACCTCTCCGGCGATGGATCGGGCGACATTCTCGGCGAAGTGCTGACGCTGAATGCGGATGGCTATACTCCGGTGGACAAATATCTGATTCCCGTGGGCGGAGTGCAGCCCATAGCTGGAACCCCGTTCGACTTCCGCAAGGCGACTGCGATTGGCGCGCGCATCGATACGCCGAATGATCAACTCAAGATTGCCGGCGGGTACGACCATAACTGGGTGCTGAACGGCAAGAACGGTGTGATGAAGGAGGCCGCCAGGCTCTATGACCCGAAGACTGGCCGGGTGCTGACCGTCACGACGACCCAGCCGGGCGTGCAATTCTATTCCGGCAACTTCCTGGCCGGCGTATTCAAGGGCAAGATTGGTACGGTGTACGCCAAGCACGCCGGGCTCTGCCTGGAAACGCAACACTATCCGGACTCGCCGAATCAGGCGGCGTTTCCCAGCACGCTGCTCAAACCCGGTGAGACCCTGCACACGGAAACGGTATTCACGTTTTCGACCCAGAAGTAGAAGCGAATCGCAGCATGTCTGTTGCGATCCAAAAAGCGCCCCTGCCCAATCGGGGGCGCTTTTCTATTCCCCGACCACACTTCCAGCCGCACCGGATATCCACCGAAATCCTTGACACGCACGATATACTGAAAGGAAGGGGCAAAGTTGGAGCGCGGTTGTACGCCTGGCTCTTCGATGCCTCTGGGGTGGAACCTAAATCATTTGTTTTGAAGATTTTGGCCGTAAGCCATTTAGATGGAATATTTTGCGCGCCAAGCGTGGTCTAAGTGGTTTGTTGTCAAGATTATGACGAATTAGGTAGGGGGAGGGGGGCCGGTGATTTGAGCCTCCGTTTCAGGTCGTCAGCAATCAGTTTGCCGTGGAAGCGGCCGTTCTCGATAAAGATTTCGTTGGTGCGTTCGCCGGCAACAATCACGCCGCCCAGGTAGATGCCGGGAACGTTGGACTCAAGCGTGGCAGGATCGCACACCGGGCAGCGAGCGTTGGTGTCGTCGAGGGTCACGCCCAGGCCCTCGATGAACTCAAAGTCGGGGTGGTAACCGGTCAGCGCGAAGACGAAGTGGTTGGCGAGTGTGACCTCGCCGGCCGGCGTGGCGAGTGTGACGTCGTCCTCCGTGATGCGGGTGACGTTTGAAGAGAAGTAGGCGGCAATCTCGCCGTTCTTGATGCGGTTGTTGATGTCGGGCGCGATCCAGTACTTCACGTGGCGGTGCATCTCCGCCCCACGGTGAACAAGGATCACGCGTGCGCCGTGGCGCCACAGGTCCAGCGCGGCAATGGCGGCCGAATTCTTGCCGCCAATCACGACGACATTGAGCCCGTAGTAAGGATGCGGCTCGTGGTAGTAGTGCTTGACCTTGCTCAGGTCTTCCCCGGGAATTCCGAGGTAATTGGGCAGGTCGTAGTAGCCGGTAGCAATCACCAGCTTCCGCGCCCGGTGGACCGTGGAGCGATTGAAGCGATCAGTGGTGTGGATCGAGAAGTCGCCGTCCGAGCCGGAAATGCCGTCGACGTTCTCGTACTGGCGGACGTCGAGCGCATAATGTTCGGCGACCTTGCGGTAGTACTCGAGCGCTTCGCTGCGGGTCGGTTTCTGGTTCGGGCTGGAAAACGGCATGTCGCCGATCTCCAGCAGCTCAGGAGTCGTGAAAAACGTCATGTGCGCGGGGTAATGAAAGAGCGAGTTGCAGAGGCAGCCTTTATCCACCAGCAAGGAGCTGAAGCCCGCACGCTGGGCCTCGATCGCGCAGGCCATGCCCGTCGGGCCGGCGCCAATCACCAGCAGATCCGCAATGGGGGTGTCCGTCATAGGTTTGTAGAATGCCGCATCTTGCTGGTTTATCTCACCGCTTCTTATCTTACGGGATAGCAGAAACCCCTCCGGTGATCGGCGCGACGAGGTCCGGCCGCGTGCTCCAGCCACTGGAATGAAATGCTTGGAATTCCTTCTATCGAGCTATCGGCATCCAAGAATAACGATGAAACGAGCTCGGAAGTCTTCTCTTGGCTGCCTTCTCTTCTGCATCTCCACTGCGTGTGGTATGCATTCTGCTTCGGCGCAGGCTGCCGATCCGGACATTCCCGACAGCCCGACGCCGGTTGTCGCGTCGCTTCAGGCGGGCGATGTGCAGCGCAGTCGCACCGACTCCGCCTTGCCCGATGCGCCAATCCCAGCTACCGAAAGGGACCAGCACACCGATCAGTGGCCGGTGGAGCGGGAGACGACGTGGAGCAGTTTTGTGCCCGATGTTCTCCGCGATCAGAAGGGCATTTGGCTGTCCCCCGCGCATCTCGCGAAAGGTCATGGCTGGATTCCGACCCTGGTCATGGCCGCGGGCACTGCCGGGTTCATTGCATCCGACTCGCACACCATGCCGTATTTTCGCGATCATCAGCGCAACCTGGACGACGTAAATGACGTATTCGACCAGTGGATCACGATGGGGGAGATTGCTGCCGTGCCCGTTGGTCTAATGGCTGCGGGCACTTTGCGAAACGATTCGTATGAAAAAACAACGGCCTTGCTCGCCGCAAGAGCCTACGCAGACAGTGAGGTCCTGGAGTTTGCGGCAAAACTGGTGACTCGCCGGGAACGCCCAAGCGATGTTCCGCCCGGCGCAAGCTTCAACCACACATTCTTCAAGTCACAGGTGGTCTCTGGCAACGGCAGCAGCTTTCCATCCGGACACGCGGCTGGAGCCTTCTGCGTAGCGACGGTTTTGTCTACCCGCTACAAGAACCATCGGTGGGTGCCGTGGGTGATGTACAGCCTTGCGACGGCGATCAGCCTCTCACGGGTAACAACCCTCGCGCACTTCCCCTCCGATGTCTTTGTGGGGGCGGCCATGGGGTACTCCGTCAGCCGGTTCGAGGTGCTTCGTCCGCGGTGACGCGCGGTGTGGCGCACGAATCAATTCGATTCGTAGCTTTCCGCGTTCGTTGGGTTACAGTTCGACGAGCTTGTGGGCGATGGAGAAGAGAGCCAGTTCGAGCCGCGTAGACACGCCGGTCTTGTCGAAGACGTTCGACAGGTGGCGCTTGACCGTTTCCTCGCTGATGGAGAACTGCTTGGCGATGTCGCGGTTGCTGCAACCTTCAACGATGCAGGTCACAACTTCGAGCTCGCGCGGCGTAAGTCCGTAGGTCTTGCGTTCCGGCACAGCGGCAGCCTGAGCCTGCAGTCCCTGGAGAGCCTTCAGCAGGTTGGCGACCCGCTCGCCGCCGATCCAGTAATCGCCGCCAAGCACGGCGCGAAGCGCCTGGGCGAGGTCGCCGACCACGGAGTCTTTGAGTACGATGCCGCGCGCCCCGATCTGCAACGCTTCGATGACCTGCTGGGTGGAGATGGTGCTGGTCAGCAGCACGATCTTCACACGTGGTGACTTGGTCATGATCGCGCGCATGGCTTCAAGACCGGGAAGCCGGGGCATCGCCAGGTCGAGCAGCAGAATGTCGGGCTCGAGTTCGAGTGTCTGGGTGATGGCGTCGTCGCCGTCCTCGGCCTCGCCGACTACTTCAAAGCCCGGCTGGTTGAGGAGCATGTTCTTTACGCCGAAGCGGACCACAGGATGATCGTCAGCGACGACGATGCGGATGGTGGCCAGGTCTGCAGCGGGAGGGGGCGACTTCTTCGGGGATTGCTGACTCATTGCGGCTCCTACGGACATTGCCGAAACCTCGCACGGTGGGGCTGAGACGTGGAACGACTCAGACACGTGACCTCAGCATACGCTCAAGGCGGTCGCATGCATCGGATAGCTCATCTAGAGAGTTAACGCCTTGATCTTCTGTTGCTGCATCAGGTTCCAGGCTGCCCGACTCCAGCGCCGCTGCCATGGCATGTAGCTCAGTGGCGCCCAGCATTCCGCAGCCTCCCTTGATGGCGTGCGCCTCGCGGCGGAAATGAGTTTGATCGTTCGCGGCCGCCAGCTTGCGCATTCCAGCGATCCGGTCGCGCGCATCGTTCAAACACATCGAGTACATCTCGAGGAGTTGCTGCGGCGGCATGGAGCCAGCAAGTTGCTGGTAGATTTTCTCGTTAAGAACGAGGTCGGCAGATCGATCGCTTGCGGCCTCGGAGGGCCGTATCCCGCGTGCCGCTGTGTCCATGTCTTTCTTGGATGCTTTTTTCGGCGCGCGCGGGACGGAAGCTGAGATGGACACCAGACTGTGCTGGGCCTGGGATGCGCTCGCCGGTCCTGGAACTACAACCCACTTTTCTCGGTTCGCAAGAGCGGCTTCTACCTGCCGGGCAGAAATCCGGGCCTCCAAAGCTGCAGACACCTCCTGCACTTTGAAGGGCTTCATCAGGAACCCGTCGTAGTGCGCGATGGCCTTTGCGGCGGGCTGACTTCCACTCATCGCCAGCAGAACGGTCGCGGGGCCGCAGGCGCGGCGGAGTTTGCCGGCCAGTCTGGCACCGCTTGTGCCGGGCATTTGGACGTCCGTGAGAATCACGTCCGGAAGGGAACTGGCTTGATGAACGCGGTCCAGAGCGGCCTCACCGGACTCGGCTGAGTCGACCGCGTAGCCTTCGGCTTCGAGCAACACGCTCAACAGTTCGCGGCTCATGGAGTCGTCGTCGATAACCAACACGCGCGCTGGGCTCGGATGCGGTGTCACTGTGGCGAGAGTATCAGGCAACGCGGCGAGAGTGCCACTTGTGCATGGAATTACGTGACCCGGGGATGCATTCGCGTTAGAGTGGTGGCCATGGCACGCGAAGGCGACATGGACCATCCAAACGGCGAGAGAGAAACAGACCGCTCGCACGTCGCCGCACTGGAACAACGGGTGGCACGGCTGGAGCTCGAACTGGCGCAGATTCAGCGCAAGATTTCGGGGGAGGCTGAGGTTCCGGCCACCGCGATGCACGTTGCTCCGCCTCCGCTGCCTGCTCCGCCGCCTCCGGTGCAAGCGAAGGCCGAACCGGAGACGGTTCGACTGGTGTCGGAAGCCTGGGCCAGCAAAGCGCATCGTGTGCCCGTCACGGCCATGGCCGCCCGCTCTCAGGAATCCCTGGAAAGCCGGCTCGGATCGCAGATCTTCAACCGCATCGCGATTGTCCTGATTTTGATCGGAACGGCGTATGGGCTGAAGCTGGCAGTGGACCGTGATCTGATTGGGCACACTGGGCGCGTGATCGTAGGGCTGATCGCGGGCGCGGCGCTGGTGCTGTGGTCCGAACGATTCCGAAAGAAAGGCTTTGCGGCGTTTTCGTATTCCCTGAAGGCGGTGGGCAGCGGCGTGTTGTATCTGTCGCTGTGGGCGGGATTCCGGCTGTATCATTTGCTGCCGGCCGAAGCCGCCCTGGGATTGATGATCCTGGTGACGGCCTGGAATGCGTACATGGCGTGGGTGCAGGACTCGGAACTGCTGGCGGTGTATGCGCTGGCTGGCGGGTTTACGACCCCGATGCTGCTTTCCACCGGCGGCAACCACGAGATTTTTATCTTCACTTACCTGCTTGCGATTGACGTGGCAACCGCGGCGCTTGTCCGGCTGAAGACGTGGCCGCGGCTGCTGCTGGGAACGTTTCCCCTGACCGTGGCGTTCTTCGTCGGCTGGTACAGCGAGTTCTACCAGACCGATGCACTGGTGGTTACGTCCCTGTTCATCGTTCTCTTTGGGGTGGTGTTCGGAAGCGTCCCGATCCGGAGACCGGTATCTGATCCGGACTCGCCTGCTCCGCGCTTTCTGCGGCTGGCCACACTGCTCGAGGATATTCTGCTGCCGATCGCAAACGCTGCGTTCGTCGCGCTTGCGTTCTATTCGGTGCTGCAGGACTCGGGCGACCACGATCTGCTTCCGTGGGCCATGATCGCCCTTGGAGCACTCTATCTAGCGCTGATGCGAGTACCGCAGACAAAAGCGGCATCGGCGATCCATCTGTCTCTGTCGGTGGTGTTGCTGACGATCGCGATCCCGCTGAAGGCCAGCGGCCACTGGATTACCGTGAGTTGGCTGGTGGAAGGATTGGCCCTGCTATGGGTCGCAACCAGGCTGGCGCCGACGCAGGAGAAGCCGGCCGATCGATCGGACACCTACGTTGCGAGTACGCTGCGCGGGCTGGCGTCGGCGGCGCTACTGCTTGGATTCTGCGGTGTCTTTCTGCATCTCGGCGCCGGAGCGTTCCTGAGCGTGGACGGGTACTTCACGTCGAATACTGGGACTGCATTGACCGGTGTCGTAGTCTTCGCGGTGGCGGCCTGGCTTGCTTTGCGGTCTGCAGGAAAGGCTGAAGCTCCGAGCTGGATGAGGATCGTGGTTGTGGCGTTTTTTGCGATCGATCTGACGGCCGCGCTGCTGGCGCTACGGGAATTGCTATCGTCGGGATCGTACCGGCTGCATCCGCCGTTCCAGTCAGCCGACTTCGCGACTGCGCTGACCGGGCTGGCGATCTTCGCCGCAGTGATTGCAGTGATGCTGCAGCTCGCCCGAGAGAATCCGTCCGCGGAGTTCTGGACCACAGGCGCGGCGGTGTCGACGATCGCGTTCAACGTGATTGCGGTGCTGACCGGCGTTCGCGAGATCGAGGCGATCTGGGATAGCTCCGCGCCGACGGCGGACTCAGTTCTGCAGCAAGCGTTGGCAATTTCAGCGTTCCTGATGCTGTATGGCGCGGTGCTGTTGGCCGTGGGCTTCTGGAGGCGCAGTGGCTTCCTGCGCTGGCAGGCGCTGCTACTGTTGGTGTTCACCATCATCAAGACCTTCCTGTACGACATGCGCAACCTGAGTCAGGGGTACCGCGTGGCGAGCATTCTGGGGCTGGGCGTGCTGTTGATGGCGATCAGCTTTGCCTATCAAAAGGACCTGCTGTACTTGCGCGAACCGGCGAAGCCGCTCAGCACCGACGAGACCGCAGATCCGGACCTCGGGGCCGCCAAATGAAGAGTGCGGCGCTTCTGGCTCTTTTGATGTGGCAGGCTGCGGCGGGCAATGAACCACCCGTCGCGAAACCCGCAGACCTGCGATACGAACGGACGATCCATATTGCGCCCGGAGCGGGACAGGCTTGCGCCGAACTGGACGCTGGGATTTTTCCTCATGCTGCGCCGTCTCTGACGGACCTGAGGATCTTTCCGGCTGGTGGATCAGCGGCCGGCAATCCGCACGAAGTTCCGTACGCGATCACGCTCAGCGAGGCGGTCACGGCGGAGACGCAATCCGCGCACGTGCTCAACCTGGGGATGGGAACCGGAGGCGCGGCCAACAAGATCGTGTTCGACCTGGAGATGCCGGATCGTGCCTACACGGGCGTGACGTTGGATCTCGATCCGGCGATCCACGACTTCCTGATTACGGCGGCGGTTTCGGGATCGGATGCGTTGAGCGGCGGCAAGACGACGGCGCTCGGCTCGTTCACGCTGTTCGATCTTTCGTCGCAGCATCTTTCTCGCGATACGACGCTGCCGCTGGAGGAGTCGACGTTTCGCTTCCTGCACGTGGTGTTGAGCGTCGCGGCCGCGCCTGGCGCAGGAGCCGGGGCCGCGGCCGGCTTTACGCCGGCGCTGGTTCGCGGGGCGCAGGTTCCGCCCAGCCGCGAGGCGCAGATTCTGTACTCGACGGTCGCCGAGACGAGTTCGATCGCGACGGTGGGGCGTGAGAGCCGGGCAACCTTTGAGATTCCGGTGCGGGTTCCGGTGGAACGAGTCTCAGTGCAACTGGCGCCGGGATTCAAAGGGAACTTTAGCCGCGACATGCGCGTGACCGCAGTTGCGGACGCGGATCCGAAATCGACGGTCGAAGACGATCGGCATCCGCTGCCGGAGATGATGAGTGGGACGATTCTCCGCGTGCATACGACAGAAGCCGGTCGCGCAATTCGCAGCGAACAGCTTGGGATTTCGGCGATTCTCGGGGCGAATCTGCAGCGAGCGGCCAAAGTGACCGTCGTGATCGAAAACGGCGACGACCAGCCGCTGCCGATCGCGTCGGTGCGGCTGGAGATGCGCGAGCGGGCGCTTTGCTTCGAGGCGCCAGCTGCATCCGGCCCGGCGCTGGCGCTTTACTACGGCGACCCCGGGCTGCCCGCGCCGGTGTATGACTACGAGCGGCTGTTCGTTCCGGCGGAGACACCGTTGGCGGCCGTACTTGGCGCGGAGGCGCTAAATGCTGCGTTTCGGCCTCCGCCAGAGCGGGTGCGGCCGTTCACTGAGCGGCATCCCGAGGTGTTGTGGATCGCGTTAATTGCAGTGATTTGCGCGCTCGGCGTTGTGGCACTGAAGTCCTCAAAGAACATCGGATAGATGATTCAAATGGGCTCCCCTGGGGGCATCCAATTTTCGTATCATATTCCAAACAAACCACTTACTCGTATTGGCGATTTGCAAACATCTTAAAATAAACGAGTTAATTTGCAAAGTATATAAAACAATAGGGTTATAGTCTCTTCGGAGCTTTGGAGGACACAATCCTGAGGCTGGTGGATTCTGTTGCTCCTAACCTTCAGTATATCAACCGTGTCAAGGGATTCGCGGTGGAGAAGACCGTGCGTACCACCCCTTCAGCGTGGGTCTGCAATCCTCGAAGGGTTCTGTTCGGGTAGAGGTGCTGTGGGGGCTAAGTGGCTCAGGAATATGGAGAAAGGATTAACTGCGAATGTGACGGAGGTCACTTGACCCGGGCCCCGCCCCAACGTACAGTTCCCTTGATTCGAAATCAGCAGTTCGTTGCACGGCTAACGATGGCGCTCTTCGCACGTAGAAAGAGACCCTGCTCGATGTATAAGCTGCACGTGTATCAAACGCGGATTGGACCTTTCTTCATCGCCTATGCCAAAGGGCGATATCGAGTCGTCTTCGAGAACGAATTCCTCTGGACCTACGACACCGCGGAGCAGGCTGCCCAGCACCTGGCGGGCAAGCACCGCTTCCTTGTGACGGGTGGCGTGGACACGACGACACTGGGCATCCCAGCGAATCTGAGGCGGTGGGAGAGCTGCGCCCAGGCAGCGGTGTCGATGTAGCTTCAGCGGCTGAGGCTCCGGTGCCGCGCAGGTAGACCGGAACTTAAGCGGTAGAGGCTACGTATCCATCTCCAGTTATGGGAAGAGATCGCGCGCGAGTGCTTGTGCTGTGGGTGGGGGCGATCTATGCGCTTGGGTGCGTCGTCTCTGGGATTACGCTGGCGGAGATTTCGCTGCATCTTCCAAAGCGGCTGTTGGGTAGCGGCTCGGCTTACCGCTCGGGGGTTTCGCGAGAATTCGGAGCGCAAGTTCAGGATGTTTCGATCGCGGCCTCGGACGGAGCAGTTCTGAGGGCCTGGTTTGTTGTTCCTCCGAAGCCGAATAACAAAGCGGTCGTGGCCCTCCACGGCATCACCGACAATCGGTTGGGCGCAGCGGGATTTGGCGACTACTTTCTTGCGCACGGATATTCTGTGCTGCTTCCCGACTCGCGAGAGCATGGGACGTCGGGCGGAGCGGTGGCGACGTACGGAATCCTGGAGCGGGACGATGTGCGGCGATGGGTGGCATGGCTGCGTGAGCAATCGCCGGGTTGCACATATTTGCTGGGCGAGTCTATGGGGGCGGCG
The DNA here is from genome assembly GCA_036498865.1 of Acidobacteriaceae bacterium. GTDB lineage: Bacteria > Acidobacteriota > Terriglobia > Terriglobales > Acidobacteriaceae > Edaphobacter. The sequence continues at coordinate 10,944 of DASYEU010000095.1, forward strand.
ATTGGCTTGCAGGCGGCAGCGGTGACGCCGCAGCTTTGCGCGGTCGCAGTTGAGTCGCCGTATTCGACATTTCGCGAGATCAGCTATGAGCGGCTGGGGAGGGAGACCGGACTGGGCACACTTTTCTGGCGCACGGTTGGCCGACCAGTGGTAGAGGTTGCGATTCTCTATGCGGGAGCCCGCTACGACGTCAACCTGCCCAATGCAGAACCAAAGGCTGCGGTGGCGTCGTCGCGAGTGCCGACCCTATTGATTGCGGGGACAGCGGATAAGAATATTCCGCCGCATCACGCACAGGAGTTGGAGGCAGCGTGCCCGAGCCACTGTGTGTTGTGGATCGTTGCTGGGGCAGGTCACGGTGGTGCGTCGTCGGTTGCTCCTGTTGAGTTTTGGAAGCGAGTCGGGGGTTGGTTTGAAAGTCACGGTGGATCGGCACCGTAGGAGTTGATTTTGGAGGGCCGGGCGTTGGTAGCGGGGGAAAGAATGACAATGAAAATAGGGAGGATGGGTTCGGCCGTCGCGGTGCGCGCGACGCATCGCGGTCCTTCGACTTCGCGCTTCGCTCAGGATGACGGGTCTGAGGATAGTTTTTGAGTCGTTTGGCCGTTAGCGCAGGGCGGCGTCGACTTCTTTGTAGTAGTCGGGAGCTTTGAGGATCTCGCGGGGCTTGCTGCCGTCGGCGGGGCCGACGAGGCCGTCGCGCTCCATCATGTCGATGAGGTGGGCGGCGCGGCCGTAGCCGATGCGCAGGCGGCGCTGGAGGAGTGACGTGCTGGCCTTGCCGAACTCGAAGACGAGCCGGACGGCGTCGTCGAAGAGATCGTCGTCTTCCTGGCTGGATTCGCCGTTGGAGTCGAGGTCCTTGCCGGCGTCGTCCTTGGGGCCTTCGAGGAAGCCGTGGACGTATTCGGCCTCGCCCTGGGCCTTCCAGAACGCGGTGACGGCGGAGATTTCCTTTTCGGTTACAAATGGGGCGTGGACGCGCTGGACGCGGCTGGTGCCGGGCGGCAGGTAGAGCATGTCGCCCTTGCCGAGGAGGGATTCTGCGCCGTTGGAGTCGATGATGGTGCGCGAGTCCACCTTGGTGGCGAGGCGGAAGCTCATGCGGCAGGGGACGTTGGCCTTGATGAGGCCGGTGATGACGTCGACCGAGGGGCGCTGCGTCGCGAGCACGAGATGGATGCCGACGGCGCGAGCCATCTGCGCGAGGCGGGTGATGGATTCTTCGACGTTGGCGCGGTCGAGCATCATCAGGTCGGCGAGCTCGTCGATGATGATGATGATGTAGGGTAGCGGCTCCTGGTCCTTGTCTTCGAAGAGATACTGCGAGCCATTCTCGAAGAGCTTGTTGAACTGGTCGATATTCCGCACATGATTCGCCGCAAGCAACTTGAGGCGGCGTTCCATCTCGCGGACGGCGTTGCGCAGGGCGTTGGCGGCGAGCTTGGCCTCGGTAATGATGGGCGTGAAGAGGTGGGGGATGCCCTCGTACATGCCGAGTTCCACGCGCTTGGGGTCGACCAGGATCATGCGGACCTGTTCGGGCGTGGACTTGAAGAGGACGGACATGATCATCGCGTTGATGGCGACGGATTTTCCCGAGCCGGTGGATCCGGCGATGAGGACGTGAGGCATGGAGGCGAGGTCGGCGGTGACGATGCGGCCGTTGATGTCCTTGCCCATGGCGACGGCGAGCTTGGATTTAGACTGCGCGAAGGACTCGCACTCGACGACGTCGCGGAGCCAGATGGTCTCGCGCTCGTGGTTGGGGACCTGGATGCCGACGGTGGATTTGCCGGCCATGCGCTCGATGAGGATGGATTCGGCGGCCATGGCGAGGCAGAGGTCGTCGGCGAGGCCGGTGACGCGGGAGTACTTGACGCCGGCGTCGGGGCGGAACTCGAAGGTGGTGACGATGGGGCCGGGGTTGATCTGCGTGACCTGGCCGTCGACGCCGAATTCGGCGCACTTGGTGACCAGGGTGCGGGCTTCGTCGCGCAAGGCCTGCTCGCGGACGACGGGGGTCTCGTCGGAGCGATAGAGCAGGGAGGATGACGGCAGTTTGTAGCCGCGGATGGACTTGGGGGTGATGGTGACGGGCTTGATGTCGGCGTCGGCACGCTTGCCGAAGGAGATGGATTGCGGCGGTGGCGGCGCTGCGGGGGGCGTGGACGGAACCGGGATCGGCGATGGGGCGGCGGCGATGGGACGCGCGGCGGCCGGAGCGGTCGGTCCAACGGGGCTTCGCGCGGGGGGCAGTTCGGGAAGATCGAGGCGCGGGTTGGCGTTGGCGTCGCGCACGGGAGCGGCGGCTGCGGCGAGAGCTTCGGCGTAGGGTGCAGCCGCGGCTGCCGCGGTGCTGAGTGCAGTGACGGGCGGTGCGTCGACGTGGGTGCGCGGCATGTTCTGCCACATGGAGACGGGCGCGTCCGCGGGTTGCTGGGCGGTTTCGGGAGGAGCGACTGGGGCGACGCGCTTGCGGCGCAGGCGTCCCCACCAGCCGAAGAGGCCGCCAAGCAGCGTGGTCGGTTCGGGGGATTGGGATTGGCGCTCGCGTTCGAGGTCCTGGGCTGCCTGCTCGAGGCTCTGTTGGCGCTTGCCGGCAAAGGCTTCGCCGGGCTGCATAGGCTCGGTCTGGTCGGCGAGGCCGCGCTTTTCCGCCTTGGCGAGCGCGCGCTGAATGCGCCAGTCCTGGATGCGCTCGTGGATGCGGCGAATGAAGGAGAAGTGCGATTCGAGCCACTCGCTGGCGGTTTGCAGGGTGAAGGTGGTGGCGAGGTATATGGAAGTCACGACCATCAGAGCCAGGGTGATGGTGGCGCCGGGCAGGTTGAGGTAGTGCACGATGCCGTCGGCAAGCAGGCGGCCGGTAACGCCTTCAATGGGCAGAGCGTGACGCCAGAGGAAGCTGCCGGGGACGAGCGCGATGGCTGCGGGGGCAAAGACGATCCAGAGGATCAGGCCCAGAAGGCGGGCCGTGGCCGAGCCGGCGGGGCGCTGGCGCATCCAGCAGAAACCGATGCGGCCGATGACGATGGGAAGGAAAAAGGCGGCGATGCCGATGGTCTGGAGGATGGCGTCGGCGAGCCAGGCGCCGATGAGGCCCATCCAGTTGTGCGCGGGGCCGAGGAACTGGGCTCCGACGCGAGCGCCGAGGCCGGTTCGAGCAGCCGCGTCGTATCCGCCGACGGTGTTGAAGGACGGATCGGTCGGGGTGTAGGTGGCGAGGGCGAGGAAGAGCATTCCTGCGCAGACCAGGACGACGAGGCCGATGATCTCGTTGAGGCGACGATTGCGGGTTGGTGTCGAGACCAGCCTGAGTGGTTTCATGAAGGGACCGCGTGCCCGGTGTGCTCGGCCGCCCGCCCGTGGGCGCATGCCAAGGCACGGATCAACGAGGGCCGGGAACCGCCAGAGCTAGACCGATTATCCCAGAGGGAAAGTGGGAAAGGAGAAGAGTCGGGGAGGGGGACTCAGGATGCATACGTGGCGAAATTCCTGAGGCAACCCAACGCGGAGGCGGGCATCTATTGGGGTAGCACTCCCCGCTGGGAGGGAGCAGCAGTGTCCCTGAGCGGTGAGGTGCCAGCACGTCTCGATGGTTTTAAGTGTAAGAGATAGAACGGGCTGGCAGGGGGAACGGGGTTTTCGCGATTTCCTCCGCTTGCCGCCGGCGCAGGAGAATCGCAGGCAGCCGGTGGACCCCTCCACACCCGACAATCCAGAACAGTTCGTACAGACAGCAGTAACAAGGGAGTTCCAATGGCAACTGCTGAAGGGAAAAACGAAGACGTTGTGGGCGCCTTGAAGTCGGTCATCAACGTGTTGGAAGACGGGCAGAAGGGAATGGCGGAGATCGGGGAACATCTGAAGGATGAGACCCTGAAGCGCTATTTCCTTGCAGAGTCGCTTAAGCGCGCACGTTTCCGTGGCGTTCTTGAGAACGAACTCCACGTTCACGGGGTCCACGATATCCATGAGCCCGGAACAACTGCCGGGGCTCTGTATCGCGCGTGGGCGGGTTTGAAGGCCAGGCTCGGCGGTGGAGACCGGACTTTGCTGGAGACGGCGGAGAATGCCGAGGGCGAAGTCTGGCAGGCGTATGAAGAGGCGCTGAACTACAACTTGCCGCTGCCAATCCGCCAGATGTTGACGGAGCAACTGACGCACATCCAGATGTCGCACGATTTTGTCAGGGACCATCGGGACGCGCTGAAGGCAGCCTAGAGATACGGTGGGGCCTAAGGGCAATCCTAGGAGTGGGGTAGCCAGGAGAAGCCAAGGTAGGCGACCGATGGGCCAGTGGGCTCGTCTACGCTGGAGCGCTTCTTGCTGTCGGGGGTCAGGGTCAGCGTTTGCTCTTTTTTGTCGCGGAGAACCACGATGGTGAGTGGACGTCCGTGGCTGTTCTTGATTGCCTTGGCCCAGTCGCTGGTGCTGACAACGGGCTTGTCATCGGCGCGGAGAATCACATCGCAGACCTGCATGCCGGCGATCGCAGCGGGAGAGTTCGGCACAACGGTGCGAACGAGCAGGCCGGAGGTCGGGGATGCTCCGAAGTAGGCTGCCTGCTGGGTGCTCATCTTCTCGAGCATCGCGCCGGTGTAAGACGGATTCATCAGCAACAACGATCCGATGAAGCTGTTGCCGCTGTGCGGCGTGGACGAAGAGGACCCGGTCGCGGAAGACTCTTCGGGGGGCTGAGCTTGCGGTTCGGGAACGGTGAGGTGCTGCTCCCACGCGCGTCGCTCCACCTCCTCCTGGCTGGCGGCCATCTGTGCGGAGACGGTTAACTGCTGACCGTCGCGGCTGATGGTGAGTGTGATGGTTTTGCCGGGCGGAGAGTCGTGCAGAAGATGACGCAGCTGGTCCTGGCCTTCGATGGACTGGCCGTTCATCTGCAGGACGACATCGTGCTCACGCAGACCCGCTTTTCCGGCTGGCGCGTCGTGGTCGACGAGGACGATCTCCGCTCCGCGAGCTTCCTTCAGCTTGAGGGATGCGGACAGGTCCGGGGTCACGTCACGCAGGCTGACGCCAAGGTATCCTGGCGGGTTTCGAGCTGAGGTGGGGTTGGAGCCGCTGACAAAGAACAAGGTCGCGGCGCCCTGCTCCGCCGTTGAACCGCTCGCGAACGCATGCGGGGTTGCCATTGTCAGCAGAATCAGCCCGTAGTTCCATCCGATCTTCATTGCCTCATCGCCTCTTCCACTCTCGGACTAAATCATGCCTGCCGGTTACTGGGGCAGGTGCAGGTTTACTGAATGTCCGCGGTGCCAGCCAGTTCGTGCGTGCTCACGGTGCGAATGTACGGACTCTCGTCGGTTGTGGAGACCGTGCGCATCACCTGGCGAACGCTGGAATCGGACTCGACCGGCTTGAGCATGCTGATGGCCCGGGTGCGAATGCCTGCATTTGGATCGTGCATCAAGGCCTCCAGAACCGCATCGCGGACTCTCTGGTCCTCGGCGACGTAGGGTTGCAGGCCTTCCAGCGCTGCCAGACGGACGCTGGGATTCTTGTCGTACCGCAGGCTGACGAGCAGGCCATTGCGGATACTGCCGTCGGGGCCGCCGAGGCATTCATGGCCGATGCGGCACTCGTTCGCAAGCAGTTCGACCGAGTTTGTGCGCACGCCGTTGTTCGCGGCCGCCTTGGTGCCGATCAGCAGGAGCTGGCGGATCTCCGGATTATCAAGGGAGCCCTGGACCGTCTCCGGCAGAACACGATTGTAGGTGACCTGCACGATCTCGGAATTGGGCGTCTGCACAATGCCGGTAATGTCGGCGACGGCTCCGTTGGTGGAGTTGGAGAGGATCACCGGGGAAGGCACCCTTGGCTGGTGCGCGACCTGGTAGCGGTTGAGGAAGTTGCCCGACAGGAAGCCGATCCCGACCAGCAACGTGATGAGTGCCGGGGCGCTCTGGATATGGCCTAGCCATGTGTAAAAGTTTGTGCGCAGCCGGGTCAGGAAGCCATGAGGCGGGATGGTATCCAGAGCCTCATCCAGTTGCATACGGGACTGCGCGACCAGGTTGGGAGAGGGTTCGAGGACGGGCTGATACGCCAGGGCCTCATGCATCGCCAGCAACGCTTTCAGTTCGCGATTGCACCCCTCGCACTCTGCCAGATGCTCTTCCAGCGAGGCCAACTGTTCATCGGGTAACTCGCCATAGGTGACAAGGACGATATTCTGCTGCGCGTTTTCGCACTTCATTGCGGTACCTCTACCAGCCTCAAAAAGATTTCATCTTCACTGTCTTTTTCGGGTCTATTCGCCCGTTTTATCTATTTTTACGTCCGGGGACACGGCCCCTGTGCACTGATTACGGTGTAGAAGATCCCGTAGCTTTGAATTCAGCCAGGTTAGCCCGCAGCTTGCGGGTCGCCCGGAATAATGTGTTCTTTGCTGTCTCTTCCGTAGTATTCAACATCTCGCCGATGGTTCTCAGCTTCAATCCCTGGTAGTGCTTCAGTTCGAAGACGGTCCGCTCGCGGGGAGTGAGCTTCGCGAGGGCGTCGTTGATGCTTTGTCCCATGCGCTTTCGGTCGAGCTCCCGCGCGGGGTTCGCCATGGCGCGGTTGTCGGAGATGTTCGAGAGCAGGTCCAACTCGTCTCCGCGAGCGTCGAGGACGGTGGCCGGGTCCTCGCGACGGCTCTTGCGCCGGCGCAGGTGATCCAGGCAGAGATTGGTGACGATCCGGTAGAGCCAGGTGTAAAACGAGCACTCGAACCGGAAGTTGCCAAGGTGCCGGTACGCCTTAAGAAAAGCCTCCTGGTGGACGTCCTGGGCGTCCTGCTCGTTGCCCAGCATGTGCAAGGCGAGGCGCAGGACGGACTGGTCATAGCGGCGGACGAGCGAATCAAACGCGCTGCGCTCGCCACGCTGGGCCTCGCGGATGAGGTCGTCATCCTCGGTACGCTGCAGGGCACGGGCGTCGAGCTGAGCCTGGGTCAGCTTCGTGCCGTTCCTGTCGGTCTTCGTCCCGGGTTGCGCCGCTGCCTTTGGCATCGTTGGGGACGATTCTATCGCTCCCAGCGAACCCGCGCCCACTGCGGCTGCTGCGTTCAGAAGCGCGGATTGGCGCGCCGCAACTGCGGGGGAAAATGCGACCGCAGTTTTTTTCCGGGCGTGACCGGCAATTGCGGATAGGACCGGCGCGAGTTCGCCGCCGGTTTCCAGGCTTAATGCGTCTGCATTCATCGTTTCCGACTCCGGAGTCAGGAAATGTTCCTGCTCAATAGACATGAGCCAGGGGAAAAGGTAAGCGGGGCCGGGGTCTCTGGACTTGTTGGTTTTGCACCGCCCGGGCGCGGCGGCGGGGAAGCTGAAAACCTATAGACTTGAGGGATGTCAGCACCAACCCTTTTTCCCCAATCTCCCGCGTCCTCCGGCCCCTGGATCTCTGCCCACTGCGATGGTGGCGCTCGCGGGAACCCGGGACCGTCCGGCTTTGGGGCGCTGATCCAGGACGCCGACGGCAACGTGCTGGCTGAGCTGTCCGAGTTCCTGGGGATCCAGACGAACAACTTCGCGGAGTACTCGGGGCTTCTGGCGTCGCTGGAGTACGCCCTTGCGCATGGGCACCGGCGGCTGCGGGTGGTTTCCGATTCCGAGTTGATGGTGAAGCAGATCCAGGGGAAATACCAGGTAAAGAGCCCGGGGCTGCGGCCGCTGTTTGAGCAGGCGAAGAAGAAGATTGCGCAGCTGGATGGGTTCGAGATTGTCCACGCGCTGCGGCACAAGAACAAGGACGCCGACCGGTTGGCGAACCAGGCGATGGACCGGGGTATGAAGCGCGGCTAAGGCGCTGCACGGCGGCGGGGTTACTGCTCTGTTATTGATTACTGGTTAGTTAATGCGGAAGGTTGCGTAACCGACGCAGCGGGGCGCGGTTCGGCATTTTATCGAGCATTTTTGTAATTGAGGAGTAGAAAAGTTGGTTCAACTAGATTATTTTAGTAACTCATTCTGTTCGTGGGCCCGCTTGCACCGGAGAGCAGTTTCTTATGTCTTCGCTTTCAATCCCGCGCCCGAAGAAGATGTCCGACGGTCAGTTCATCGGTGACCTGACGAAGCTGCTTGAGCGGCGCAAGATCAAGTGCGGCGATCCTCTAAGTCTTGAGACGTTTGGCTCTGAACTGAGTTCAAACAACATTTTGCGCAGCGACCTATTCACGCTGTGCACGGCCATCAGCCACATGGGAGATGAAGATCTCTCGGGTGATCAGCTTCTGGTGCTGGTGGGACGAGCGGTTGGGGGACCGCAGGTCCTTCGCGGCGAGGGTTCCGTTGAAATCCCCGAAAGCATGCGCGCCGCCTTCCTGAGTGGCTATGACGCGTGGGGCAAGCGCGGCATGGAGCTGAGCGAACCCCTGGCGTGGCCTCCTCCGCGGCCGCAGCTGGCTTGGAGTGAGCCTGTTCCTGTCGACGTCGAGGAGTCGAGCAGCGCTGCTGCGCCGAAGGCGCCGGCGAGCGGCGTGCACACACTGCAGGAGGCGCTCGAGATTGCGAAGAAGCGGTCGCCGACGGGGCTGGCTCCGCAACGGACTGCGGGGCGTGGCGCCCACATCGAGGGGCTCACCATCAGCGAGCTGAAGGAGCTGCTGGAAGACATCGAGCACCGGATGAGCCGCATTCAGCCTCATCTGAGCCAGCTGAGTTCGATTGTCGATACGGCGGCGGACACGCGGCGACAGCAGAGGGCGGACGAATCCGACGATGTGATTCCGTTTCGCGGCGCTTCCGCTGGTGGGTTTGGGGCGGTCGCCGGTGCGCGGACCTCGGGTGCGCTCGGGAGTTCGCTGGCGGAAAGGGCAGAAGTTCCGCAGGTGTCCAAGCGGTCTCCGATTGTCGATGTCAGTGAAGAGGCGTTCTTAGCGCGGCATCCGTACATGAAGCCATCGAAGCGCAAGGTGCCGGATTTTCCGATCTCGGTGCTGCCGGCGACTCTGATCGACTCTCCTCCGCCACCGGTGGCTGCTGCTCCGCCTGTTGTGGTCGACTCCTTGATTCCAGCCGCTTCGGCTCCACTCGTTGCGGCCTCTCCGGCGACTCTCGAGGCAGCTGCTGCGGTTCCCGTTGCGGCGCCAGTTGAGACAGCATCATTTGCGACCGTCCAGATGACTTCGCTGCCACAGGTCGCGCTTGTCCCACTGCCGCTTCCGACGAGGGCGGTTTCACACGAAGCTGCCCAAGCGCACGTCATGGGATTGAATCCGATTGGCGAAGCAGTGATTTACCTACTGGATGGATTGCGCGCCAGTCCACGCCTGATCCTCGGTGTTGCTTCGGTTCTGATTCTGGTTCCATGCACATTCGCGGGGGCGTTTATCTATAGCTATCTCCATCCCAAGGTCACCATTAAGTATCCCGACCCGCCGCCAACGGTGTCGCAGGCGCCCGAGGTGCCGGCCAATCCGCTAGGCGGAGTGGCGGCCCCTGCTGGGACGACGGCGCCTGTGATGCGCTCGGCAGCCTCGACGATGCGAGTCGCGGATAAGGCGCAACCTGCTCGTTCAGCGCTTCGCCCGGTCAGCAAACCGCAGCCACAGGCGTATGTGTGGCCGCCGCCTCCGGACTGGGCGGGACAGTCGCAGTCTCCAGCTTTGTCGCATCCGTTGATCGCGGCCGCTACGTCGACGCCGCCCGCCCCGCCGATCGCCACCCGGCCGAGCCGGCTGACGGGGCCGCCGGCGAGCGCAATCTATGTGCCGTCATCGACGATGATCAAGTATGCGGTTTCCGCGCCCGGACCGGTTTATCCGCTGGATCCCGCGAGAGGTATGGAAGGCACGGTCGTTCTGCAGATCACCGTGTCCAAGCAAGGGGATGTAAGCAGTGCGCGGACGGTGAGCGGGCCGGTGGAGTTCCGCGGCGCGGCGGTCCAGGCTGTGCGGATGTGGCATTTCAAGCCCTACCTGTTCAACGGCACTCCGGCGGATGTGGAGACGACGCTGGAATTGCCGTTCAAGCCGCAATAGAAGACGGCGGAGCGGTCGAGGCTAGATCCCCTTGGTATTTTGGGCGAGTTTTCCGCGGGCTGAAGCCCGCAGCTATCCCTAGTTGTAGGTGACCTTGCGGTCGCCGCGAGCGATACGGCCGATGATGTGGTGGCGCTCGTTGGCGCGGTTGAGAATGGCCTTGGCTTTTTTCACCTGCTCGGCGGCGACGACCACGATCAACCCAATCCCCATATTGAAGGTGCGCAGCATTTCGTCCCGCTCGACGTTGCCGAGCTGCTGGAGGTGTTCAAACAGCGGCGGCACGGTCCAGCCTGCGAGATCGACGACGGCGCCGGTGCCGCGGGGCAGGATGCGGGGCAGATTCTCGGTAATACCGCCGCCGGTGATGTGCGCCATGCCGCGGACGAGGCCTGCTTCTGGGCCGCCTGCCGTTAGCTTCTTAATGATGGCGAGATAGCTGCGGTGGGTGCGCATGAGGGCGGCGCCAGTCTTGTCCTTCAGCTCGTTGACGTACTGGTCAGGGCCATATTTCGCAACTTCGAAGAGAAGTTTACGCGCCAGTGAGTAGCCGTTGGTGTGCAGGCCATTGGAGGGCAGGCCGATGAGGACGTCGCCGATCTGGATGGTTTCGCCGGTGATGATGTCGGGGCGATTGACGCAGCCGATGATGGTGCCCGCAAGGTCGTATTCCCCGTCGGCATAGAAGCCCGGCATCTGCGCGGTCTCGCCGCCGATGAGGGCGCAGCCATTGGCACGGCAGGCCTCGGAGAGGCCGCGGACGACAGTCTCAACGGTCTCGGAATCCTGCTCGCGGAGCTTGCCGGTGGCGAGATAGTCGAGGAAGAAGAGAGGGGTCGCGCCCTGCACGGCGATGTCGTTGACGCAGTGGTTAACCAGGTCTGCGCCTACGGTGTGGTGAATGCCGAGTTCGAATGCGACTTTGAGCTTGGTGCCGACGCCATCGGCGGATGAGACAAGGACGGGCTGCGGGAATTTTTCGAGGTCGAGCGCGAAGAGGCCGCCGAATCCGCCGATTTCTGAGAGCACGTGCTTGTTGAAGGTCTTGCGCGCGAGCATCTTGATGCGCTGCTTGGCGCGATCGCCGGAGGTGATGTCGACGCCGGCGTCGGCGTAGGTGGCGGAGGCTTTCGCGTGGCCTTTGCGAGCTGACGCGGGCGGTGTTTGTACATCTCCCGAAGTGGGCTGACCAGGCAGGGTGGCGGGCGGGTTGGTGGGCTCTGAAGACACTCGGATTCTCTTTGGTTTTTTGTGCTGGACCAACTCAGAAGCAGCGTTCGCGATCGGTCGGGGGTGGTGCAGGTTTTGGAACTTGGTTGGGCCGAGCTTTTCCTGCGAAAACCCAGTCTAACAGCCGGGCGTGAGGATAATTGCAGGGGCAAGTTTCTCCGCACGCGGAACTTCGCTGTGGCACCGCCTCTGACGACGGTGGGAAGTGGATTCTCCTATACTTGGGATATGCAGTCCGGAACGAGAGATATGAAGGCGTTTGTGGAGTCGCTGGAGTTGGAGCGGCGCGCGGAGAAGTATTTTCCCGGCGGGGTGAACTCGCCGGTGCGTGCCTTTCGCGCGGTGGGTGGGCATCCCCCGTTCGTTTCGCGGGCCGAGGGTGCTTTCCTCATTGACGCGGACGGCAACCGCTATGTGGACCTCTTCGGTTCGTGGGGACCGATGATCCTGGGGCACACCTTTCCCCCAGTGGTCGAGGCCATCCGCGAGGCTGCGGGCCGCGGCGCAAGCTTCGGTGCGTCGCATGCCGGCGAGGCGAATCTGGCCGAGCTGGTTCGACGGTGCTTTCCGTCGGTGGAAAAGATGCGGTTCGTCAGCTCGGGGACAGAGGCGTGCATGTCCGCAATCCGGCTCGCGCGGGGATTTACCGGGCGGAATTTCGTGGTGAAGTTTGAAGGCTGCTATCACGGCCATGCGGATGCGTTACTGGTGAAGGCGGGATCGGGTGTGGCGACGCTTGGTATTCCGGGGTCGGCGGGCGTGCCGGCGGAGACGGCGCAGCACACACTGGCGCTTCCGTACAACGATCTGGCGGCGGTGGAGGCGGTGTTTGCGGCGCGGCCGGACGAGATTGCGTGCGTGATTGTGGAACCGGTGGTGGGCAACGCGGGAACGATTCCGCCGGCACCCGGGTATCTGCAGGGGCTGCGAGAATTGACGACGAAGTACGGCGCGCTGCTGATTGTCGACGAGGTGATGACCGGGTTTCGGCTGTCGCTGGGCGGAGCGCAGCAGGTGTATGGCATCACCCCCGATCTGACGACGATGGGCAAGATTCTGGGCGGCGGGTTGCCGTGCGGGGCCTTTGGCGGACGGGCGGACGTAATGGACTATCTGGCGCCGCTGGGGCCGGTGTACCAGGCGGGGACGTTGAGCGGGAATCCGCTGGCGATGGCGGCAGGCGTTGCGACGATCGCGCACCTGATCGAGCATGAGGCGGAGATGTATCCGCAGCTCGAACGCACGACCAAGGCGATTGCGGAGGGAGTAGCGGAGATTGCGCGCGAGGCGAAGGTTCCCCTGACGACGAACCGCGTGGGATCGATGTTCACCTGGTTCTTTACGCCGGGGCCGGTGACGGATTTCGCCTCGGCGAGTACGTCGGACACAGCCGCGTTTGGGCGGTTCCACCGAAGCATGCTGCAGGCGGGTGTGTGGCTGCCGCCGAGCCAGTTCGAAGCTGCGTTTGTGAGCGCTGCGATTGGCCCGGCGGAGGTACAGGCGGTGCTGGATGCGGCGCGCGGGGCGCTAGCCGGATAAAGCCGGGCGCCCGTGGCTCTTTAAGACTGTGCGGCGCGCTCGAGGTCGGCGATGATCAGTTTCGTCATTCCCATCATCGCCTTCATGGCCTTCGGGTGGCTGACGAGTTCGCTCATTTGCGCTGGAACAATCTGCCAGGAGAGGCCGAACTTGTCCTTCAGCCATCCACACTGACTCTCCTTGCCCCCGGCGGAGAGCTTGTCCCAGTAGTAATCCAGATCTTCTTGCGAATCGCAGCGAACGACGAATGAGACTGCCTCAGTAAACTTGAACATCGGGCCGCCGTTCAGCGCTGTGAACCGCTGACCATCCAGTTCGAAGTCGAGCACGAGGACGCTGCCTTTGGGGCCGGGGGCTTCGCCGGGGTTCCGCATCTCGCGAATGCGCCGGGAGTTTTTGAAGATTGAGACGTAGAAGTCGGCCGCTTCCTCAGCATTCGAGTCGAACCACAGAAACGGAGTGATGCGGGGATTGCTTTGCAAATTGCCCATTGAGGATTCTCCTGGCGGTGTGATGAGTGGAATGGTCTGAGCTTCTAACTAAAGATCAGCGGGATTGAGATGGTGGCGTTCGGTGAAACTGTCGTTCGGGGCACTCTGCTTGCTGGTTGAGGTTCGGCCGAAGAGCAGTTGCAGGTAGCTCCGCAGATGTTCGATGCATTCGGTGGCGACCTGCGGACCCTGCCTGGCCTTGGCAAAGATGAATGAGCCCTGCAGCACAGCCTGCATGAAGGTGCCGACGCTCTCAGGGGTCCATGAGGCGCCGGGAGCGTGGCGCTCTTTCGCGGCTTCGATGTCGCGCGTGAGTTCGGCAATGTGGCTGGAGAGGGCCTGGTCGCAGGCATCGCGAATGACGGGGTGGGTGTCGTAGGTCTCCTGCACCAGGGTGCCAAGCAGGCACGTGAAGTCGGAGAGCTCGCCTGTGAGGATGGCAGCGCGGAAGTCCACATAACCCAGCAGGCGATCCAATGGATCCGGCGGCTGATGGTAGGGGGCGGAGGCAAATAAACCCTCGGTCATCGTGCGCCAGTGGGCAACGGCGGCGAGGGCCAGGTCGTCCTTGCTTTTGAAGTGATGGAAAAAGCTGCCTTTGGTGACGCCGGCCTGATGGCAAATGTCGTCGACTGTGGTGGCGGCATAGCCTTTCGCCCGGATGACGTGCAGGGCGGCATCCAGCAGACGGGTTTTGGACGGCGGGGGGGGCGGTGGTGGTGCGGAGGCTCCGGAATGTCTAAGTGCGTTCACGATTCGCCTTGTTATTATACCAACTATTCGGTACGATACCAACTAGTTGGTATGCTGTCAAGCAGATTTGTTCGCAAGAGCTGTGAGATTTCAACTATATGTAGATGATCGCAACGGATTGGAAATGATTCGAGGTGGTTCCTCCTGACGGAGAGGAACCACCTCGATTTTTCTTGCGATGCAGCGCTAGGCGCTTGCGGCTACGTTGTATCTGGCGGGCTCGGGCGTGGGGAGCGTCATCTTTCTCGGGCCACGCTTGCGGGCAACGAGAACTCGAATGCGTTCCAGCATCTCTGCCGGAGAGCATGCACCCTTGGGCAGGAAGACGTCGGCTCGCCCGGCGCGATCGTAGGCGTTCACCGTACCAGAGACGATCATGGCGGGCAGGGAAGGATGCAGTTGCTTGGCGCGCCGGACAAGTTCGTTGCCGTCCATGTGCGGCATGATGAGATCGCAGAGCAGCAGGTCGAGCGTACCTGGGAGAGACCGGGAGAGAATGTCGAGCGCGTCCTGCGGCGTAGTGAGGGCGATTACGCGATAGCCCCGGGTTTCGAGAAGGAAGGTTCGGACTGAAAGGATCTGTTCATTGTCATCGACGCAGAGGATGGTCTTCTTGGGGCGCATGGCTTCTCGGTTCTGCCAGCGTGTACCGGTGATCGGCTTCAGAACCGTGTCATGCGGTACAGTCTGGCGGATGGGCCACGACAGGCGCGTCTGCTGGTTGGCAGGCGTGCCGGCGGGCGGCTAGATGTTGGCCGCGGTCCGTGCCGGTGAACTCGGCCGGATGGGACAGCTGAGTTGCCGCCAAGGACGCGGGCAGGAGAATCGTACTTTGAAGCCACGCCTTCAGGGCGAAGCTCTCCTGTCTGCTCCGTGAGGAGGCAGCTCCCAAATCCGCCAGACGAGGATGAGCTCGGACGACAGACCGCGGGTTTGAGAGAGGCCGGGTGGCGGAGCAGGTTGCCACGCGGACTTCAGGTGCGCACTGTTCCAATGTCTACGGAACGAGCAAAACAGATCCGAGGGGCGGGGTCAGAGGCTGACCCAGATTCGGGGACCGGTTCGTCTGCGATCGCAGTGCGGAACGGTTGCCACGGGAAGCCGCCACTGCAAGCCGGTAGCCTCTCTCAATTTCAAGTTGTGCGAAAAACAGGGACGTTGATGGAGCTATGAGTCTGGATGTGGGTTAACGTGCCGAAGTGCTCAACTGGCTTCGAAATTGCGATTGCTGAGTCGTTGTTTCGTTCCCAGCGCTTCCCCACAGTAGTGAGGGTTACCTAGCTTGGCAACTGCGAAGAGAAGACGAAACCAGGCTGGATATTTTCATTGCAGATTCACCGAATCTTCAAACAGTCCGTAAACACTGGCCGTTTGCGTAGGGGCCTCTGTTGAAATCGGGTGCATCACGGCAGGAAAAAGCGTCCGGTTGCAATGGGAATGGTGCGACCCCCGACGCGCACATTCACAACACTGTCTAGTTCGCGCGACGCCTGAACGTAAATGCGACTTGGGCGCAGCATCTCCACACCCTGTTCGAGCACGATTGGCTGATCGCTGGACGCGAGCGCGTGACGAACCAGGTATGCGATGGTGCAGCCGGAGGCCGAACCGGTTGCCGGGTCTTCTCCGTTGTAGAACTGCATGCGCGCGTGCCAGTCCGCACCGGAGCCTGCGGCAGCACGCGTGATGCAGTGGAAGAATTTCGCGTCTGTACTAGCGAGATACGTCTGCGCCAATGGCTGTGGGATCGAAAGCCGCGCCGCCACTTCAAGCGAGCGCAGAGGCACGATGCAGAAAGGCAGTCCAGTAGAGACGGTCTGCACGGGCAGCGCCGGATCGAGATCGTCGGTGGTGAGACCCAACGCGGCGGCAATCCCCTTCGGCTCATGGATGGTGCCGAAGGTTGGGTCCTTTTGCCGCATGGTGCCGAAGACTCCGTAGCCTTCTTGCTTTGGTGCGAAATTCACTGGGATCGGACCGACGCGGAGATCGAGCGTGATCTGATCCGCGCCTGCGAAGACGGGATGGTTCTGACAGAGCCAGCTCGCGGTGCCGAGGGTTGGATGGCCGGCGAACTGCAGCTCCTCACGCACGGTGAAGATGCGGACATGGACGCCGCGCTCCCGTTCGACGTGCTCGTCGCGCGGAAGGATGAAGGTGGTCTCGCACAGGTTGGTCTCGCGGGCGAGTGCCTGCATCTCGTCGGTGGTGAGACCGCGCGCGTCGGTAAAGATGGCGAGTCCGTTTCCCTGGAGAGGCCGCTCGGCAAAGACGTCGACCTGCGCGAAGTCATAGGAACGCTGGGTGTTGGCTGGCGAGAGCGGTGTAGCGGTATTTGACATGGAAGCTCCTCGGACGTATGGTTCCAGTAGACCGCAATGGGGCAAACTGCTCCAAGCCAGCCATGCTGGCCGCGGCCAAAAAGATTAGCCATGACGATGACGCTGAACACGAACCTTATACCTTGTTGCTGTTGCAGGGTGTGGGTACGCGTATAAGCGAATCGTAGCAAGTAACCTTTCGATTCGGGCAACGCGTAACCCACCAGGAGCCAACAAGCCGGGTGGGTTTTCTAGTGTGCGCAAGACGCACCCCAAGACTAACTTCTGAAGACGATCAAAAAAGAGAGAGGAAGGAAAAATGTCGCTCCGTATCAACGACGTAGCTCCAGACTTCACAGCCGAAACCACGCAAGGCACGATCAACTTCCACGAATGGATTGGCGATAAGTGGGCGGTGTTGTTCTCGCACCCGAAGGATTTCACTCCCGTCTGCACCACGGAACTGGGCGCGGTTGGCGCGCTGGAATCGCAATTTGCCGCTCGCGGTGCCAAGGTGATTGGCCTGAGCGTGGACCCGGTGGAGAATCACGCGAAGTGGGCCAAGGATATCGAAGAGGTGACAGGGTCGGCGGTCAACTTCCCGGTCATCGGCGATACCGACCTGAAGGTGGCGAAGCTGTATGACATGCTGCCTGGCGATTCCGGCGATAGCTGCGAGGGCCGCACCCCCGCGGACAACGCCACTGTGCGCATGGTGTTTGTGATTGGGCCGGACAAGCGTGTCAAGTTGACGCTGGCCTACCCGATGACCACTGGCCGCAACTTCGACGAGATCATCCGCGTGCTCGACTCCATGCAGATGACGGCGAAGCACAAGGTGGCGACTCCGGCGAACTGGAAGCCGGGCGAAGACGTCATCATTACGGGTGCGGTGTCTAACGACGACGCGGCGAAGATCTTCCCGGGCTACAAGACGGTGAAGCCGTATTTGCGCACAACCACACAGCCTCGATAGCAATTTCTGCGACAATGGCTGATAGTTGCAACGCCGCGCGCGTAGGTGTGTCCTACGGGCGCGGCGAAAAAGCACCGATGGCGAAGTGGCTAACGCGCTGGTCTGCAAAACCAGTATTCATGGGTTCAAATCCCATTCGGTGCTCCAACAAAACAAAGAAGCTACTTCCATAGCCTGAGACACCGTGCCCTCATGTACTGAGGGCATTGTCGACTGTGCCATTGGGCTAGTGCTTCGCACTGGCTGGATACGAAATCTCAAATTCGCGGTAGACGTTGCTATTGCCGATGGTGACACCGCCCGACCAGAAGGTGCCAGCCCCGCCAAATGAGTTGGGTGTAATCGTGCCTGCCAGCGAGAGCATGTCTCCGTCTTTTGTGTTGGAGCCCTTGGCGGTGAGCTTCGCTCCAACAACGGAAACGGTGATGGTAGTGTCCGGCTTGAAGACTCCCGTCACGTCCTGCTGGTCGTTCAACGGGTGGCCGACCCCGTTCTCGATCTTGTAGAGCTGGAACACGCACTTGCCGCTGGTCTGGATGGTTCTCCAGAAGCGCAGAGAGTAGCCGTTCCTGGTGCGCGGATCGTACTTGATGAAGATGTCGGAACGCTCCATGCGGGGCGCGTCCTCAGGTGATCCGGAGAGAGCAAAGCCCTGCCCGGCGGTCTTGTCCGGCGACATCACGACCTTGACCGTCATGTCTCCGGTGGGCTGGTCGTTCTGGTAGAGCAGCGCGGCATAGGGGTTCACCACGTGCTCGCCGTTCACGATGATGGGTGCATCCGCCTGCGCATTGCCGCCGTTGCTTCCGCGAGGTACGGTTCCGGCAAGCCCGTTGATGCGCAGGACGTAGCTGTTGGCCGGACTGGGTTCGGTTTCTGGAGTCCAGGTGCCGATGACCGTCCACTCGCCGCTTTCGATGGCGGGGTTTTCCGTCGCTACGAAGTTGCGGAAGTCGAGACGGATGCTACTGGAGGTCACGTTGGCGGCGGCGATCGGCTTGCTCGCCGTGGCCACGACTGCCGGACCGGGCTCGCTGATGTTGTGCCTGGGCTGAATGCTGACGCGGAGAAGCTTGCCCACGTCGCCGCGGGTCAGCATGTAACTCTTCAGCGGTTGGTCTCCACGGCTTACGGCCATGGCGCGCGGAGTGGCGCAGGCGGTGTCGGCACACTGGTACCAGGTGATGAGCGACTGATCTTCATGACCCGCCAGCGCCAGCGTGTAATTCACCTGTACCTTTCCGTTGACCGGCGCTGACAGAACTGGCTTGCTGGTCAACGACGGTGGGTCAATGAATGCTGGCTCCACATGCACGGGAACCATGCTGACAAAGCCATTGGCGGCCGTCGCCTTGACGGTGACCCATTCGTCGTGACTGGTGTGGTTGTTGCCGCTGATGGTGATCTGGTTCCCAGTCGTCGAACTGAGGGTGATCAGGTTGGAGGGCGTGGACCAGGTGACGTTCGCGGCCGCGCGCGCGGGGAATGAGGTGACTGTAATTGCCGCATCGGTGGAATTGGTGCGCACCGTGGGTCTCACGATACGGCTGAGGGAAAGACCTCCGGCCGGCCTGCCCGTGGGAGTTCCCGTCGAGGCGATCGACATGCGGAAGACATCGTTTCCGTCATTGGGATGCTGGGCCCGCATGTTGGCGGGGTCCCAATCGTCGACAGGACCGGTAGGAATGGGAGCGCGGAGCAGGTTCCACGGGTTGAATGCCTTCGCTTCTTCGTCGCTGAGTTCGCGCGAGAAGTTATAGGTGGCAGGCCCGGCGTGGGCGTCACGGATGCGCACCGGCTTCCCGTTTGAATCCTTCAGGTGATAGGTAAGGGAGTAGTAGTTCTGGTGCGGCGCCGCTTCATCCAGCCAGGCCACATGGGTGGTTGGCGATTCCGCCGGCACCACGCAATCGATCAACGTGTCCGGATTGCCGACACTCTTTTCGGTATTGCCTTCGCTCGAGTAGAAGCCAACGCCTTTAGCGGCCTTGAATTCAGTGTTGATGAAGATCAGTCCCTGGGACGCCAGGCCGCCGCTGCCGTTGGGGAAATAAGCCTCGGAGTCTTTGAAGACATTGACATTCTGGCCTCCGAAAGAAATGAGATCTTCGGTGCCCTCAACGAAAATGTTAGTGAAGTAACCGCGCGTGGTCGAGATGACGGTAGTGTCCAGCCGGCTTAGAAACGCGACGTGAGAGTAGATATGCTTGTCGCCCGATGCCTGGAGGACGACGCCCTGCGAGACCACCGGCGAGCGCATTTTGAGGTTCCTGGAGGGGTCGCCGGGATATTCGTAGTCGATGTTGCAGTAGTCCAGCAGGGTGAGGTTCATCATGGTGAACCCGTTGGCGTTGATGACGAAGATGAAACCGTCGTTCGTCGCTCCCTCGTCCTTGCAGCGGTTGTCGGCGAAGACCACTTTGCGGCGGTCGTCGGTCAGGCCGAGCAGGGTGATGTAGTTCTTTGTGATGTGGATGCTGTACGGCGCGTTTTCATCAACGTGCAGCAGGTAGACGTCGGGCTTGATGCCGATCACGGTGGGTTTGTCGGGTGTGCCGGCGGGTGCTGCGGCATACGCCGCTTGCAGCGTCTTGAACTTCTTGTTGGCCGGATCGTCCTGGGAGAGGCTGCTGTCCACCAGGTACTCGTAGGCGGAGTTGGTGGTATCGAATTTCACGCCGGTGTAGCCGTTGAACGGAGCACCATCCCGTAGATTCTCCTGCGCATGTGCGAGCGGCGCGAACGCGGTCGCAGCCACGAACAGAATCCCAGAAATTTCCAATCCCCACCTGCGCATTTTCACGATCTCTCCTCGGAATCACCCGGAAAATTGGCCTGACCTCTTCGCAGAAACGATACTGGGGCAAGCGAACACCGTCAATTCGCCTCGCTTGTCGAGGGCATTTCAACCGGGAGATTTTTCTGCAGGTCCGAACAGGGGATCGAATCTTTTATGGCTGCAGACGGAAGCATGGCTCGTGTTAAGGGCTCAAACTGGACGCAGACGGGCTAGGCACTTGTCAGCTGCAGGTGTTGGGTTCGCACGGGCGCATTGGTATGTCCACAATGATTGGAGCGGGGCCGCTCCAACGTGCTAACACGCAGGGTCCACCGACTGACCGCGATTCTCCTTCGTCAGTGGCAAACGGAAGAAATCGCGAAAATTCCGCTCCCCCGCATGTCGCGTAGAAACATCGGCATCATTAGATCTGTGAGACCTAAGGACTCAGGCCGCCTTGCGAGCCTGTTGTACCGACCTCAGAAACTTCAACAGGTCGGCATTCACTTCATCCTGGTATGTGGCGGTGAGGCCGTGCGGCTTGCCCGGATAGTAGATTTCCTTGGCTCCTTTGATGAGCTTGGCCGATTTCTTCGACGAGATTGTGATCGGGACGACCTGATCGTCGTCGCCGTGCATGATCAGCGTGGGCACATCGAACTTCTTGAGGTCCTCGGTGAAGTCGGTCTCGGAGAATGCCTTGATGCAGTCGTAGCTATTCTCGAGTCCGCCCTGCATGCTCCATAGCCAGAACTGGTCGAGTATCCCCTGCGAGACCTTGGCATCGGGCCGATTCGCGCCGAAGAACACTGGGGCAAAGTCTTTGTAGAACTGGGAACGATCTTTGGCGAGACCGCTTCGCAATCCGTCAAAGAGCTCGATCGGGATCCCATCGGGATTCGCGGCGGACTTCAGCAGGATCGGGGGGACAGCGGAGATCAGGATGGCTGCGGCAACTCGCTTCGTGCCGTGGCGCCCAATGTACCGTGCAACTTCGCCTCCGCCAGTTGAATGACCGACCAGCGTCACTTGGTCGAGATCGAGCGCTTCAATCACCGCAGCCAGGTCGTCGGCGTATCCATTCATGTCGTTGCCAGATCCCGCCTGACTTGAACGGCCGTGTCCACGCCGGTCGTGCGCTACCACGCGGAAACCATTCTGGGCGAGGAAGAGCATTTGGCCGTCCCACGCATCGGAGCTTAGAGGCCATCCGTGAGAGAAGGTTACGACCGGGCCCTTGCCCCAGTCTTTGTAGTAGATTGTCGTGCCATCTTCTACCGTAATCGTGCTCATGTGAATTTCCTCCTTAAGCTTTGTGCTAACAGGAATGTGTCGCCGCCCTAAGTCTCAGTTGGCGGGCACTAATATCGGAGCGCCTTTGTCCTTCACGAAAAAGGCGATAAATTTCGCTGGTTTTGTTTTGCTTGCGTTCCGGCCCACAACGTGGACATCATTCGGGCCTTCGTAGAAGGTCTGGCCCGCTGTCAGCGTCACTTCCTTTCCGCCTCTCACCTGCATCACGACCGATCCTTCCAGTACGTAAACAAACGCATACGCATTGTGGCGATGGACGGGGTCGACACTGCCCGGCGGATATTCCACCGTAATCATCACGCCTTCTTTTCCAGGAACGCTGGTCAGGTCTTTCGACATGAGCTGCGTGACCTTAGCTTGTTGCGCTGCCACCGTGGCCGACATGAGACATGCCAACACCACAACCACTTTTGCGAGCGTCATAAACTAGCCTCCGAGCGGCCGAAATCGTCCTGTGTCACCTGAGAGTCATGTTTCACGCGGCGTCAGCGCGAGAACGCTGACCCGGAATTTGCGAAGCGGGCTGAGTGAGCCAGTTTTCGAAACGTGTTTTACCGAGTTGCGCGCCGCTGCCCGGAAGTAGTGTTCTTTCACCGATTCTCGCCCCCGAATAAAGCGCATTAGCGTCAGCGACGACCTCGCGGGAGTCGTTGAGGGAGGCCAGGCGCTGCCGGACGAGTTCGTCCAGGCGAAACGGTTCGGGGCCGGCTATTTCTACCGTCGCATTCGCCGGTTGCGTTACTGCGATCATTGCTAACGCGCTCGCGACATCGTCGGCAGCCATCGGCTGGAAGAGCACAGGTGCCAAGTGCACCTTGCCGTCGACCACAGAAATATCGGCGAGGCCCTTAAGGAACTCGAAGAACTGCGTCGCATGCACGATGGTGTAGGGGATTGAAGCTTCCTGGATCAGCTTCTCCTGCGCGATCTTGGCGCGGAAATAGCCGCTCTCCGACAGCTGTTGAGTCCCTACGACAGACAGCGCGACATGATGCCGTACAGCTGCGGTCGCTTCATACATGAGCAGGTTGCGAGTTGATGTTTCGAAGAACTTCAGTACCGCCGCGTCGTCCCAGGAGGGAGAGTTCGAGACGTCGACAACGACCGAAGCACCTTTCAAAACTTCGGCCAGGCCCTCGCCCGTTATCGTATTGACGCCTGAATTCGGTGATGCCGGTATCGCCTCGTGGCCCTGCTCTTTCAACTTGTTGACAAGCTTTGATCCAATGAGTCCGGTGCCACCGATTACCACGATTTTCATAATTGTCTCCTTGATCCCCGACCAGGCATTCGAATCCTTCAGCCTCTTGTATCGCCTAAGACAGAACCGCTTGCTGATTTGTGACACGCTTCTGTGGATTTCGTCGTGAGCCATCCACGGGACAAGGACGGCAAGTTCCCCCGCCCGCGCCGAAGTGCAATCGGGACAAGCAGAAGCAGGTCTGCCGGAAGCACTGACCTGTCACAGTCTCGTGGCGGATTTAAGTGCGTACCTTTCAAGAGAACCGGAAGTTGGAGGGGATACAATTCACGCAGTGCGCGGTCTGTTCGCAGCGGGATGGGTTTATTGCGGCCGGATTCGCACTTTCCTCAAGAGCGCTGATGGGGATCGGATTGTGAACGTCGCTCGTCGCCCATACTGATATCGATCGTCTGCCTTTTGCTCGTCCACCATTCTGTCGTGATCACTTGCACAGAAAGGAGATGTATTGTGGCAACTGCAGGAGAACCCCGATCGCGAACCGCGCCGTCCGTCCACTTTGAAATCGAGGCGTGTGAATGCGACAACGGCCTTTCAACCTTCGTCCCTGTGCGTCCTCGCCTGCTCGGCATTGCGTATCACATGCTTGGTAGCGCCGCGGAAGCCGAAGATATCGTTCAGGATGTTTGGTTGCGGTGGCAGTCTACGAATCGGAGCGCGGTTGGGAATCCGCCCGCCTTCCTGGCGATTACGACCACTCGACTCTGCATCAATCTCACGCAGGCTGCCCACACCCGCCGAGAAACGTACATCGGGACATGGCTTGCCGAACCGGAGGGCACCAACGGCGATCCCGGAGTATGGGCGGAGCGTACCGAGGCATTGAGGCTGGCGGTTCTGGTCCTGCTGGAAAAGCTCTCACCCACGGAACGCGCGACGTACATTCTTCGCGAATCGTTCGACTACTCCTACCGCCAGATTGCCGAGATCCTGCAAATCGAAGAGGCAAATACTCGCCAACTCGTCTCTCGCGCCCGCAAGCATATCGCCGATGGCCGTCGACGGCCCGTAAGTTCTGGCAAGCAGCGGCGCCTGACCGACGCTTTCATCGGCGCGGCCCAGACGGGAGATCTCGCCGGGCTGGAGTGTCTGCTGGCAGAGGATGTCGTCCGCTGGCGATGAAGCAATGCGCTCTATTTCATGCAGCCGGATCGATAAAGTTTTCTGCGGAAGACCGCTCCAGCGGAAATACTCGCACCTGGCGACGCTTCGTCAGGAAAGCAAATCCCCATTGGAGGAGAACGAACAGCCGATTTGCGAATCCGATGAGGAAGTAGATATGCACTCCAGCCCAGATGAGCCATGCCGGGAAACCGGCAAAGCGCGCCAGGCGCAGATCCGCCACCGCATACGCCCGGCCAACAACTGCGAGATCGCCCTTGTCCCAATACCAGAAGGGGGCCGGTGCCGGCCGGCCTTGCAAACGCAATCGGATGACCTTTGCCACGTACTCGCCGCCCTGAATCGCCGGCTGAGCCACTCCCGGCATCACCATGGGCGTCCGCGATTTGATGCCTACAAGATTGCGCGTATGCGCAGCAATATGGGCGGTGTCACCGATGGCAAAAACGTTTCGATGCCCCGGTACTGATAGGTCGGGCTCAACCATGATTTTCCCCGACTTATCTGTAGGCGCATTGAGCCAACGCCCGGCTGGAGACGCAACGACGCCCGCTCCCCACAGCACGGTGGCGGCAGGAACATGCTGTCCGCCAACAACAATACCTGTTGAATCCACTGCGGTAATCGGCGCGTTGGTATAGATCCGGACGCCCAGACGCTCAAGGTGCGTCAGCGCCTTCTTTGAAAGATCCTCAGGATACGTGGGCAGAATGTGAGGTCCTGCCTCATACAGACAAATTCGAGCGGAGGCCGGATCGATATGCCGGAAGTCATGAATCAGTGTCATACGTGCCATTTCAGCGAGTGTGCCGGCCATTTCGACACCCACCGTACCGCCACCGACCAGCACGAAGGTCAGTTGGCGTTTTATCTCGTCGGGATCTGCGTTCCCGGAGGAGGCGATTTCTTCTGCTCGCTCAAAGGCGAGCAGGATTTTGGCGCGAATTATGTCGGCGTCGTCGAGAGATTCGAGACCCGGAGCAAACGGTCGCCACTGGTCGTGGCCGAAATAGTTGTACTGAATGCCGGTAGCGAGGATCAGGAAGTCGTAAGGCAAGTCCTGCCGTTTCAGATGAACCGTGCAATTGTCCGAGTCGATCCCGGTGACTTCATCCAGCAGCACCTCAACGTTCTTTTGGTGGCGAAAGATCGAACGCAGCGGCTTCGCAATCTGATCGGCCGAAAGTAATCCGGTGGCGACCTGGTAAAGCATCGGGCGAAATAGGTAGTAGTTTCTCTTGTCGACCAGCGTCACGCTGGCCGCGGCGTTGCGTAACGCGCGAGCTGCAAAGAGACCACCGAAGCCACCGCCAACGATAACGACACGAGGGGTCATCTTTTCCTCCGAGACAACCGCGTGTCTATAAGATGAACTGCTCCGTCGGTTCGATGCCTTGAAGTAGCGATCCTGCCAGTGTTGCCATCCACTAACGTCTGAAGCAGTATCATTCAGCTGCTTCGCAGTGCTTATTGCTAAACTTGCGTGACTGCGTTGGGCGCTGCGACTGGCGGTGCCGTGCAGTTGGAGGCGAGAGGATGCTTCAACGTGGAAGCCGTGCCGTATCTGCGGCTGGCGTGGTCCTGTGTGGCTGGTGTTCCGTAGCAGGCGCGCAGGCAGGTCGGGTGTACACGGCGGCGGACTACGCGCAGGCCGAGAAGTTCATGGATTACAACCTGAACCCACTTGTCTACCATGCGGTGAAAGATCCGACGTGGATGGACGATGGGCGGCTCTGGTATCGCGACGCCGGACCCAACGGGCTGACGTTCATGCTGGTCGATCCTGGGAAGGGGACGAACGCGCCGGCCTTCGACCAGAGCAAACTCGCGGCGGAACTGAATGCGGCAGTTCAATCGGGGAAGCTGGCGATCTCGTCGAAAGCTCCGTTCGATCCACGGCGTCTGCCGATCGATGACCTCAAGCTCGAAGAGGGCGATCGCGCGGTGATCCTGACGATGGGGAATCAACTGATTCGTTGCGATCTCCGCGAAACAGAAGGCTGCAGAAAGGCGGGCGATGTGCTGCCCGAAACCTACGACGTTTCGCCTGACGGCAAAAAGGCAGCGTTCGTTCGGGACGACAATCTGTGGGTGCGAGATGTCGCCAGTGCGCAGGAAACTCAGCTGACGAAAGACGGCGTGGCTGACTACGGCTACGCGACCGACAACGCAGGCTGGACCCATAGCAGTAAGCCGATTCTGATATGGTCTCCGGATTCAAAGAAGATTGCGACATTTCAGCTGGACCAGCGCAACGTTGGCAGGATGTACCTGGTAAGCACGACCGTCGGGCATCCGAAGCTTGAGTCATGGCATTATCCGTTGGCCGGCGATACGGAGGTCGCGATGATCGAGCGTGTTGTTCTCGATCTAGACTCGCACAAGGTTGTGCGATTGAAGACGCCGCCGGATCAGCATCGTTCCAGCTTGTGCGACGACGTGAGCTGCCGCGGAGGGACTGGTTGGGACGATGTGCAGTGGAGCGAGGACGGCTCGCACCTGGCGTTCGTTTCTACCTCGCGCGATCACAAGCAGGAGTGGTTGCGTGTGGCCGACGCCGCGACGGGAGAGGTCCGCGATGTGATGCGGGAGTCGGTTCGAACCTTCTTCGAAAGCGGCCACGACAAGGTGAATTGGCGGTATCTGCCGCAGTCTAACGAGGTGCTGTGGTTCTCCGAGCGCGACAACTGGGGCCAGATGTATCTCTACGATCTGACCAGCGGCAAGCTGAAGAACCAGATCACGCACGACAATGGCGACGTGACGCAGGTACTTGGCGTCGATGAAAAGGCCCGAACGATCTACTTCCTCGCCGTCGGCAAAGAGACGGGTCGCGATCCATACTTCGCTGCACTCTATCGCGTGAACTTCGACGGAACGAACCTGAAGATGCTGACGCCGGAGGATGCCGATCACGACGTGACCATGTCGCCGGACGGTCGAGCGTTCATCGACATAGCGTCGACGCCGGGGACGCCGCAGGCAACCGTGATCCGCGACGATGGTGGCAAACTGCTGGTCGAGGTGGCGCACGAGGACATCTCAAAAGTGCAGTCGACCGGCTGGAAACCTCTGACGCCGATCACCGTGAAGGCTCGCGACGGCAAGACCGACTTGTACGGTTTCCTGTTCAAGCCGACGACGCTGGATCCATCCAAGCACTATCCGATCGTCGACTATGTTTATCCCGGGCCACAGACGGGTTCGTGCGGTGGCCGCGGATTTACCGCGGCGCACCGGGACATGCAGGCGCTTGCAGAGCTTGGCTTCGCGGTGGTATGCATCGACGGCATGGGCACGCCGCTGCGTTCGAAGAGCTTCCACGACGCTCTCTTTGGCGACCTTGCGGACAATACGATTCCTGATCAGGTGGCTGGCATCAAGCAGCTCGCCGCGAGGTTTCCTTGGATCGATGCTGATCGCGTGGGCATCTATGGGCATTCGGGCGGAGGTGCTGCGACCGCAGCTGCGATGTTCCATTTTCCCGACTTCTTCAAGGTCGGAATCAGCGAAAGCGGCAACCATGACAACCGCGTGTACGAAGACGACTGGGCAGAGAAATGGATTGGACTGCTGAAGAAGAATCCGGACGGGACGACGAACTACGACAGCCAGGCGAACCAGAACTTTGCGAAGAATCTGAAGGGACATCTGCTGTTGATGCACGGAACGATGGACGACAACGTTCCTCCGAACAACACGCTGCTGGTAGTCGACGCGCTGATTAAGGCGAACAAGGACTTCGACCTGATCATGATTCCAAACGCAAAGCACGGCTACCGTTCAGCTGCTCCATACATTACGCGGCGGCGCTGGGACTACTTTGTGCACTACCTCGCCGGCGGAACTCCGCCAGCCGAGTACCGCATGAAACCCTACGCTGAGCAGCAGACTGCGCTGGGGTTTGGTCCGTCGGACAACGAGTTGGATCCATAGTTCCCTAACGGGCAAGCAGCGGCAGCGCTGTGAAGCATGCCATTGCCTGCGCGAACAGCGTTGTGCCAGTCAGGACGAAGAAGAGTTTGCGGTAGCGAGTTTCCAGCGCGTCAGCGAACACGCCGCCGATAAAGGTGAACAGGAACGGCAGCGACCAGAGCCACGGCGAACTGACGGTCTGCGTGGTGACGATGGTTGCGAGCGCGAGCAGCATCAGCAGCGGCGCGGTATTGCCGAAATAGCGGCTGCGGCGCGCTGTGAGATAGAGGAGCGCGGAGACCGCGGTTGCGACCAGGATCGGGAAGTTCTGCGTGCTGGTGGCGAAGCTGCGCGGCGCGGCGAGCGAGAACCAGAAGCGAGCTGCGCCGCCGGTGAACACGTAACTGAACGCTGCGATGTGGAACCCATACGACGCGAAGAGCAGGAAGAGCCCCCCGAGGGACGAAAAAATCAGGATCTGCATGACGTAGCTGCGACGGTACTCCGCGAGATACAGCATGAAGAGCAGTGCAGCGACGAAGCCGAAGATTGCGGCTAGTACATGCGCTGCGGCAGTAAAGCCCAACGCGATGGTCAACAGCACGATGCGCGGCTTCCACTTGCGGCGAGGGCCCTGCATGGCGTGCGCGACGCCCATTGCGGCATAGACCAGGCCGTAAAGTCCCCACATGGCGAGAACGTCGTTGTTGGGCGTTACAGCCATGCGGACGACTGCGGGGCAGAAGCAATAGAGGCCGAGTGCGAGGAATCCGCCGTCGTTGCCGAAGAGGCGGCGAGCGACCCACCAAAGACCACCGCCGAGCCAGATGGCGAACATCACGAACGGCAGGTGGATCAAATAGATGACGCTGGTCAGTTCGTGGCGCGCTTCCCAGGTGGAGCCGCTGAGCATTCCTCCAGGGTAGAGACGATTTTCCGGCGCGCGGAAGTGGTCGATGGCAAGGAGCGTCAGGCGTTGCGCCGTAAGCGGAAAGCCAGCGACGCGATAGGCGAAGGTTCCGTCACCGTTCAGGTTGCCGCACGTGGTGAAGTAACCGGCGATCGGCGAAGGACGTTCCCACATCTCGCGGCCGCAACGGGCGAAGCGGTAATCGGTGGTGGAAAGTTCCTGGTGACCGATGACCCAAAGGCATTCGCCGAGGAAGAGGAGGAGCAGGACCGCGGCGAGGCGTTGCGGCCAGCCGATCTGGATGCGCGGAAATGTCATGCTGCAAACACTGGCAAATCGATCGTCAAAATCAGGTGCGCTCTCCGGGATTCTGTCTCCTTTCAAGTGTATCGCGTGGGTTGGTAGGCGCAGGAGGCGAACAAAATGCAGTCTTCTCCTCTGAGTTACGGATCGCACCACTAAAATGAAGAGACATGCAGTCTTTGACCTTTACTCCTGGCCTCGCATTTCTTTCGTCCGACTCGACCGCCGTTCCGTGGACTGTGGTGTTCGAGGACGAAGGGGTTGCTGGATATTTCTATGCCTGCGACCGGTCGCAGGAGAAGCACGAACAGAGCATTTTGGACGCGATGCTGATCTACAACGTCGCGGCGCTGGCGGCGAGCGATGCGAAGCTGGAGCGGCCGACTGCCGAGCGGATTGCATCGGTGGAGTGGTCGCGCGACGGGCTGAGGGCGATGCTGTACCTGGATGGCGCAGCGCAAGGGCTGTATGACTTCCAGGCGAGACGCGGCTACTGCCGGATGAACTTCCCAAATTTTCTGGGCGACCAGAGCGACATCTGGAACCGGAGCGATCACGCATGGTCGGACGCAGCGCAGCAACAGTTTGAGGCGGCGTTGTACGCCTAAGGGTACCCCCCTCCCCCTAGGTTCCTGGCGAGAAGCACTTTGGAATGTGGCGGTTGGAGGCAGACAGCTGCGCCATGCGATTGATTCCGTTGGGGTTGTTGCTAGGTGCCTCCAACTGAAGGGCTTAGGTGCGCCCCTGGCGCGACTTTGGGCGGATCGCGGACGGATTTCGGCGCATGGATGATCTCCTTGGCAGTTGGCTTGGTGAGATTGGAAAGGCCGCTGGCCGGGATTGGTATCTTCCCCGCCTGGCCGCAACTTTCTATCTCTTCTTCTATTTTAGCAGATTGGGTGCGCGAGTTTTGGGGTGGAAGTCCATTGAATGGAGTTGGTTAGAAGATAATTCTTGACAAAGATTGCGGGCTTCTATCTCTCGGCACCAACTTCTTGATCAGGGAGTCCGGAGCGTGGCGAAAAGTGTGTTTTCAGTTGGGGGCTGCTAGTCCGAAAGATGTTTCGTGCCAGTCGAGCAGGTGATCTCGAGCTATAAGATGAACGGCTTAAGCTGACAGTCCGGGGATGTCTGGCTTCCGGCCAGTTGACTGGATCTATTGTAAGTTGTAACTTACCGTAAGTGGAAACTTACGATAGCCAATTCGAGGCGTTCGCGGAGCCGATCCGGCGGGAGATTCTGGAACGGCTGCGGCGTGGACCGTTGCCGGTGGGGGAACTGGCGCGTGGGTTGCCGGTGAGCCGTCCGGCGGTCTCGCAGCACTTGCGGGTGTTGAAGCAGGCAGAGCTGGTGCGTGACGAGGCGGTGGGGACGAGGCGGTTTTATCGGCTGGACCGCCAGGGATTTGCGGCGTTGTGGTCGTACTTCGACAGCTTCTGGGGCGATGCACTGGAGGCATTCCAAGCGAAATTCGAGGAGGAGTGAAATGCCTGCAAGACAGATGAGCGATGACGTGACGATTGCCGGAAGCGGCGAAGCGGCGGAGCCGGTACGCAAGAGTGTTCGGGTGAAGGCTGGGGTGGCGCGTGCCTTTCGCGTGTTCACGGACGGGATGGATAGCTGGTGGCCGCGGACGCACCACATCGGCTCGTCGCCGATGAAGCGCGTGGTGGTGGAAGGGCGTGTGGGTGGCTCGATCTACACGGAGCAGGAGGATGGCACGGCTTGTCCGTGGGGCACGGTGCTGGCGTGGGAGCCACCGCACCGGTTTGTGATGGCCTGGCAGGTGAGTCCGGAGTGGAAGTATGAGACGAACCCTGCGAGGTGCAGCGAGGTGGAGGTGCGCTTCACGCCGGTGGACGATGGT
Organism: Acidobacteriaceae bacterium; assembly: GCA_036498865.1. Lineage (GTDB taxonomy): Bacteria > Acidobacteriota > Terriglobia > Terriglobales > Acidobacteriaceae > Edaphobacter. The sequence continues at coordinate 41,710 of DASYEU010000095.1, forward strand.
ACGACGCTGGTGGAACTGGAGCATCGCGGTTTCGAGCGGCACGGCGGAGCGTATACGGCGATGCGCGAGCAGGTGAACAAGGAAGGTGGATGGGGCGGGTTGCTGGGGATGTTCCACGCGAAGGCGGAGGAGACGCAATGAGGCCGGGGACCTGGTTTCGCATTGCGTTCTGGGTGATGCTGCTTTTCGCGGCTGGACACACGTACGGCTTTCTGAGCTTTCGCCCGGCAACGGCGGAGGGCCAGGCGGTGTGGACGGCGATGAACGGCGTCCATTTCTCGGCGGATGGGCAGACGTTCAGCTATGGCGGATTCTATGTCGGGTTAGGGCTGTCGTGCACCGCGGCCATGCTGTTCCAGGCCTGGCTTACGTGGCGGCTGGCGCGGATGGCGGATCGAGGGATGGAGGAGGCGCGTGCGATTGGCTGGGCGATGTGCGCGCTTCAGGTGGTGAGCATCGCACTGTCGCTGCGGTACTTTGCGGCGCCGCCGGCCGTGTTGTCGGTGCTGGCGGCGGGATGCTATGCGATGGGTGCGATACGAATGAAGCCCTCCACACAGGTACAGGCAGAGTGAGAAGGGATGGGCGGCCTCTGGTGAAAGCAACTTCGAGGTGACGTTCCGAAAGCCGTGCTTTAAGGACGACAGGTTGGAAGGATTGCTTCCGAGATGCCGACTTATGAGAAGTGAACTGCAAGTTAAGCGTGAGCAGGAACTGAAATAAGGGGCGCTACGTTGTTGCAGCCTCTCGTCGAGAACCGAGGGCTGCAACGCCGGACCGAGCGGACGATCCGGTTAACGTTTGCTCTCGGAAGGGATTGCCTTTTTCCCGAAGTAGCCGATCAGGTAAAAGGACACTCCCAGAGAGATGATGTCCTTGTAGAGAAAGAGGCCTAAGTTACTCATGTACCTCATCACCGGAATCCCGGGGACGGAGATCAGCGCGCCCGGAGTAGAGAAGAGCATCGTGCTGGTCGTAAAGAAAATGACCACTCCCACCAGTCCACCCGCTATGCCTGCCTTCGGTTTGAAGTATCCGATGATAATCAGTGCCGCATAGAGCCACTCTGTGAGGCCGATCAGGTCCGATCCTACATACGGTCCGAATACCTTGAAGTGCCACCAGATCAGCGGGCTGTGAGAGACAAGGGGGATAATGCCTTCGGCCCCAGGCCGAGTCATCTTGAAAGACCCCGCCCAAAGCAACATCACGATCATGCCGATGCTGCTGACCAGGAAGGCTATATTGCGCTCCTCGATCCAAGCAGCCAACCGTACCAAACGACTTGTTTCCTTTATTTCAAACTTGTCCGACTGATTCATCGTCTCTTCCTTTCCGCTCAGCTCGGGCAAGTGACTCTGTTCCTCGCTCCGAAGCGCCTGTCAGGATAATCCGATACTTTTTGGCAGTTACAGTGCCATTTATATACCTTATAGTCTCATTATGGATCGATTGGCTCCGTTTTTTGAACGATTCACACTTTCAGCCCGGATGTTCTACTCGGGCCGACAATGTGGTATTTCCCCTAACCTCGACGAACCGACCGGGTACCTTCACGTAGTTCGAAAAGGAACCTTAACGGTCATTCGCCCTAACGCTCAACCCCTGGTCGTCGATAGGCCGAGCATCCTCTTCTTCCCTCGTCCGCAACAACATCGTGTTCACGGCCCTGAGGACGAAGGTGCGGACCTGGTCTGCGCCACTGTACGATTCGGCATTGGGATGCTGAATCCTCTTACCGCCTCACTTCCGGAGCCATTCGTGGTTCCTCTGAATGCGATTCGCGAACTTGCTCCGGCCCTCGAGCTTCTGTTCTCCGAGGCCAACTCTCAATCTTCGGGTCGGCAGATCGCGCTCGACCATCTCTTTGAGTACATCCTCGTACTTCTCATGCGGTCCGCACTGAATGATCGTCTGCTCGACAGTGGTGTTTTGTTGGGACTGGCGGATGAGCGTCTGGCCAAGGCAATCGAGGCAATGCACAAGCATCCTGAGGCGGCCTGGTCGCTCGAGCAACTTGCCCAACGCGCAGGCATGTCCCGCGCACGCTTCGCCGCTCGGTTTCGCCGGGTCGTGGGCATGACGCCGTTCGATTACCTGACGGATTGGCGCCTTGGCGTTGCCCAAACATTGTTGCGCAGGGGAAGTTCGCTAAAGCTCATCGCGGCAGCCGTGGGATATGCCAATGCCACGGCCCTCACGCGAATCTTCACGCAACGTCTCGGCAAGTCACCTTCTGACTGGCTCGCGCAAAGAAACTAAACCTGTGTCTCGCTAGCTCTTCCTACGATGGAAGGCTTGTTGATGACAAGACGCCGGCGTCTGAGGGCACTGTTTGGGTTGACGTCGGGAGATTACTCTCGATAAACGCCGTTATGGTGAGTGACGCCATGTGTCTTCAACAATCAACAAATGGAGAGGTGCGGTGAGATTTGTTTGCACTCAGGATGAGCGACTGGCCGGGTGGCTGGGTGGGCGTTGGAGGTGGTGGCGGCCCCATGTGCAGATGACTTCGAGGACGGGGAGGAGCGTTTCTCCGTAGGGCGAGATGGTGTAGTGGACGTGCGGCGGGTGGGTTGTGTCCTGGTGGCGGAGGAGGATGCCGTCGCGCACGAGGTCCTGAAGATGGCGGATGAGCATGCGTTCGGTGATCTCCGGGATGCTGCGGCGGAGTTCGCTGGTGCGCATGGGGCCTTCGGAGAGGCGCCAGAGGATGGTGCCCTTCCAGCGGCCGTCGACGACGGAGAGCATAGCGTCGATGGGGCAGGGGGAGATTTCTTTTTTGGAGACGGGCATCGGGTCCTTTGGCGTGCTGACAACTTTGTCAGTTGGAGTTTCGGAACCGGCGTGGATGTTGCCTGCGTCTAGTGTTCAGGAGGACAGGCGCAATGTTGGTTCTGGATGTGGCGACTACGGTTTGTATTGGATTGTTGATTGGGGTGGAGTTCGCGGTTTCGGCGTTCATCAACCCGATCCTGGCGAAGCTGGAAGCTGGAGCGCGGGCGGAGGCGGTCGGGATGTTTGCGCGACGGCTAGGGTTTGTGATGCCGTTCTGGTACGTGGGGAGCTTGCTGTTGCTGCTGGCGGGAGCGGTGCTGCGCTGGCATGGGGCGGGCGGGTCGTTACTACTTGCAGCGTGTGCGATTTGGGTAGCCGTGATTGTGGCGACGCTGCTGGTGCTGGTGCCGATCAACAACCGGATAGGCAGGCTGGATGCGAAGGCATTTCCGGCGGAGGCGCAGCGGGAGCATCGGACGTGGGATCGTTGGCACCGGGTGCGGGTGGCGGCGCTGGCCGCGGCTGCCGTTTGTTTTCTGGTGGCGGTGCGGGTGTGACGCTTAAGCAATGCGGGGGCACGGCCTCGGTGTGAGAGACGATTCCCACGATAAACGGCGGACTTTCGCCCCGTCATTGATCATGGGCACCCCCGGTGTGATGGTGCGCACAGTGTGGACAGGGGTTCCTCTGCGATCTTAGAGGTGGGTCATTTGCGGCTTGCGGGGCGAACTGCTTTTCGCTGCGGTTGTCTGGCCCGAGGAGGAATTCCCGGTGAGCGTTGTGGCCGTAGCGGAGAGGATCGACTTCAAGACTGACTGGAGCACGCTGGAGCTGCCCGCCCACGTGATGGAAGTGTTGAGCGCGGCGCCGGCGCTGTATGTTCCGGAGCGGCGGGAGGACCTGTTGGACTGGGCGCTGGGACGGGATGCAGGAACGACCGACTGGCGTCATGCGAATCGCGAAGACAAGGGCGTGTTTGAGTCGGCCTTTGAGGTGCCGGGAACCGGGCGCGTGGTGGAAGCGCGGGTGACGAAGGCTCGCAACGGGATTGCGGTGAATTTTCCGGATATACGCATGCGTCGGCGCGATCCGAACGCGATGGTGATTGGCGACACGCTGCCGACGGACAAGCCGACCTACCAGGAGCGGTTCGGCGAGAGCTTCGACGCGATGCGGCAGAAGACACTGAGCTGGTTGAAGACGCAGGAACTGATCGTGGTGCCGTTCTACGCGGGGCCGGCGGATTTGCGATATGGGTCGCTGCTGATCTGCCCACGGCAGTGCGGCTTCTTTGGCGCGGCGGTGGCGGACTTGCAGGGAATGGTTCCGGGGAGCGCCGTGCCGGGGGATTTTCGCGTGGGCGGAGGCGTGCTGTTTGTGGCTCCTCCATTCCGGCATACGCATTATGACGGCAAGCAGGTGGTGGTGCATCTGCGTTCGCACACGCACCAGGAAGTGTATGCGTACAACCTGTATCCGGGGCCGAGTGCGAAGAAGGGAGTGTACTCGATGCTGTTGGACCTGGGCGAACGCGAGGGTTGGACGACGAACCACTGCGCGGCGGTGGGTGTGGTGACTCCGTACGACAACCAGATTGTGATTATGCACGAGGGTGCTTCGGGCGGCGGCAAGAGCGAGATGACGGAGCACATCCATCGGCTGGAGGACGGGCGGCTAAGGCTGGGGCGGAATGTGGTGACCGGCGAAGAACGCACGCTGGTGCTGCCGGAGGCGTGCCATCTGCGGCCGATGGCGGACGACATGGCGTGCGCGCATCCTCACTTCAACGAGGGCAAGCGGAAGCTGAACATTATGGACGCGGAGGAGGGGTGGTTCGTCCGGGTGGACCACATCCGCAAGTATGGGACGGACCCGAATCTGGAGCGGCTGTGCATTACACCGGAGCGGCCACTAATCTTCCTGAACCACTACATTGTGCCGGGTGGCAACACGCTGCTGTGGGAGCACGACGAGGACGCTCCGGGGAAGCCGTGCTCGAATCCGCGGATTATTATCCCGCGGGAGATGATTCCGGGCGTGACGAAGGGGCCGGTAGCGGTGGACATCCGCAGCTTTGGGGTGCGGTGCCCACCGACGCATAAGGAGAGCTTGCAGTATGGGATTCTGGGGATGCTGCAGATTCTGAGTCCGGCGCTGGCATGGCTGTGGCGGCTGGTGGCTCCGCGGGGCCATGCGAATCCGAGCATTCAGGATTCGAAGGTCAAGGGGATGCAGTCGGAAGGTGTGGGCAGCTACTGGGCGTTCTGCACGGGACGGCGCGTGGACCAGGCGAACCTGCTGCTGCGGCAGATCTGCGAAAACACCGAGACGCGGCATGTGCTGATTCCGAATCAGTACATCGGCGCGTGGAAGGTGGGCTTTATGGGCGAGTGGATTGCGCGTGAGTACCTCGCTCGGCGGGGAAGCGCGCGGTTCAGCCGCGAGCAGTTGATCGAGCATCGGTGTCCGCTGCTGGGGTATGTGCCGAAGCAGGTGCGGATTGAGGGATCCATTATTCCCACGATCTTTATGCAGGTGGAGAACCAGCTGCAGGGCGGGCGCGAGGTGGTGGACGAAGGGGCTCGCCAGTGGCGGGAATTTTTCCATCGCGAACTGCAGCCGTTCCTGACGCCGGATCTTGATCCGCTGGGGCGGAAGATTATTGAGGCGTGTTTAGCGGACGCGACGCAGGAGGAGTACTGGCGGCTGATTCCGCATGTGATGTTCAAGGAATTCTAGGACTGTCCCCGCCGGACGGGCCCGGCTGCGCGCGGGGCGGTCACTTCGTGACGTGTATTGAGCTTCGCGTGGTGCTCCCGTTGGTCGCAACTTTTTACGGTTTGCCGAGAAACAAGGCCTCGATTTCGAGCCAGTTGTGGACGCGGGTGTAGCCGGCGACGTTGACGTTGTGGGGCGCGTCATAGAGGATACCGGTGCTGCGAAAGGCTTCGAGCTGGCGGGGATTGTCGTCGATGAGGTAGTCGGCGCGGAGGATAGACTTGTCTCCGCAGAAGACGATATGGGTGTGGGGGATGAAGGGGAAGTGGCGCTCCAGCCAGGTGTACTTCGCGTTGAAGGAGCTGGGGACTTCCATAGCGGCGGAGGCAATGAAGATCTCGTGGTAGCGCTGGAGTTCGGCGAGGACGCGGGGGGCGTCGGGCATCACGTCGAGATCGGCGAAGAAGTCTTCGGCGCGCATCATGTCGTCGAGCGGTTCGTGGTGGTGTGGGGGGACAACCTGCCAGAAGCGCTTGCCGCGGAGGTCGTCCTTGGTGAGGCTGACGTTGAATTCACGGTTGTAGCGGAGGAGGTGTTCGGCTACGGCATCGGCCATGACTTCGTCCATGTCGACGCAGATTCTTTTGCTCGGGGTCATCAGTCCATTATCGACGATGGCCGCTTGCAGGCGCGTCCAAGCGAATCACAGAGATCACGGAGTAAAAGAGAGACGCGGAGAAAAATTAACAAGAACGTCTCTGTGATCCCTCTGTGTTCTCAGTGATTGGCTTCTGATTAGAGGGATGAGCGGACGATTTGGGCGGCTATGGATTCGACGGCGACGGCGGGTTTGCGTTGGGGGGAGTCGCGGGCGGGGTCGTAGAAGAGCATGCGGCCGCAGTTTTCGCAGGTGAAGACGGTGTGGGCGGATTCGGCGTCGGGGCTATTGTCGCGGAGGTCGTTCCAGCGCTGCGGGCGGACCATCATCTGGCAGGCCGTGCACTTCTGGTTGAGAGCTTCGGAGACGGCGGTGCCCTTGGCGCGGGCGATGCGGTCGTAGTTGGCGAGCGAGGCTTCGCCGGTTTCGCTCTGGACGATTTCGGCGCGGAGGGCGGTGCGCAGGCGCTCAATTTCGAGCAGTGCGGTATGGTCGGCGGCGGTGGTTTCCACAGCGCGGGTGCGTTCGCGCTCGACAGTGGCGGCGGCATCAGCTACGGCGGCATCGGCTAGCTTGAGCTGGGCTTCGAGGGCTTCACCGCGTTCCATGGATTCGAGTTCGGCGTCTTCGATGCGGCTGATCTCGGAACGAGCGAAGGCGGCTTCGTGCTCCAGTGCCTCAAGCTGGTGGGTGGTGGTGGTCATGTCAAGCTTCTTTTTGGTGCGCTCGAGCTTCTGCCGGAGGTCGGCGATGTCGGACTCTTCCTTGCGGCGGAGGGCATCTTCCTTTGCGATGAGGTCGACGATGACCGCCCGCTGGCCGACGGTGGCGTTCGCCTTGGTTTCGAGGGCAGCAACACTCTTGACCAGCGCCGCCATCTGATCGCGGAGGCGTTTTGCCTCCAGGTCATGGGCCTGCAAGGAGGCGAGCTTTTCGAGATCCGGATGCATGGTGTGACTTCTCCCGAGGGTCCTGCCGGTCTCGCGGGACGCGGATTGCGCCGCGCGGACCGAGGAAAACTTCGAGTCTAGCACGGCCTGGTTGCTGGGGCGAAGCTGGCTGGTTACCAGAGATTGCGCGGGTCACATCAATTTTCGGGGCTGACGGGCAGATGGGCGGTGTAGTCTGCAAAGTAGTTTCGCAAACTGTAGTCCTGCTTCTCTTTCTCCCGTCCCGGCTCGCAATGAGGGACAAAAAAAATGGTCTGTGTGCAACCGCACAAGGGGTTTGTTCCTTGTCATCCGCTCGGCTTCTGCTGGTCGACGATGACGAATCGGTCCTTTCGGGGCTGAGCGTTATCCTCGAAGCCCATGAATTCGAAGTCACGACGGCGTCGACTGTGACTGAGGCGTTGAAGCATATCGCGGCCCAAAGCTTCGATGTGCTGCTGACCGACCTGCACATGCCGGGCGCAGGGGATGGCTTGATCGTAGCCGGGGCAATGCGCCACGCCAATCCCCAGGCGGTCACGCTGGTGATCAGCGCGAATCCCGACATGGCGAAGGCGAGCGCCGCGGTGCTGCGTCAGGTGGACGAGATCATCCTGAAGCCGGTGCGCGCGGGTCCGATCATCGAAATCATCCGACAGCGTTTGAACCGGGAAGAATCTCTGGACCTGGATCGCCAGGTGGAGGAGGCGCTGGTTGCGCCGGCCCCGCCGCAGCCTCAGCCGGTGGAGGTGGTGGCGACGGTGCTGGAGCAGGAACGCGCGTCGATTACCAAGGCATGGCTGGCGAAGATGCATGAGGCGCGCAGTCTGGGCGAAGTCCCACTGAGCGTTGATGAGCAAGTGGAGCATTTGCCGGAGTTGCTGAACGAGATTGTGTATCGCCTGCGCTATCCGCAGCCGCTGGGTGTGATGACGCTGTTCTCCATGGCGTCGTTGCAGCATGGTGCGCGACGGCGGCGGCAGGGATTCCGCTCGCCAGTGCTGGTGGAGGAGGCGCGCGCGCTACAGGTGGCGCTGTTTCATGCGATCCAGAATCACGCCGGACGCATGGATCCGAGCCAGCTGCCGGGTACGTTGATGGCGATCGCCGACGAGGTGAACGCGCAACTGCTGCAGAGCCTCGCCGGCTACGAGAATGAGAAGCCGGCTGAGTTTCCGCGCGACGATGACTGAGGGCTGGAGAAACGGCCCGGGCTAGACGCCAGGAACCTGGCCGCCGGTTTTGGCGATTGCGTCCTCCAGGATGTTGTCGAGCTGATCTGGGCTGGCGACCGCGACCCAGTTGGACTGGGTGACCACCAGGATGCAGGGAGTGCTCTTGACGCCGAGGCGATCGCCCATGGCGCGGTCGGCTTCCACCTCGTTCCGGCAGGTGCCGTCGGGGTCGATGACGAAGGGCATGGTCTGGCCGTGAGACTGGAACCAGGCGCGGGTGAAGCGGGTGAGGTCGTCCTTATTGACGATGCGGGGCTGGTTGACGAAGACGTCGCGGCGAAACTCGTCGGCTAGCTGGGGCGAGACTTTGTCCTGCAGGTAACGGGCGGTGACGGCGGCGTCGAAGCTCCAGACGTGGAAGGTCCAGGGATAGTCGTGACGCTCGAGCGGGACCTTGTAGCGGGCGGCCGCGGCGTGGACGACGGGGGCGGCATGCGCGCAGGCGGGGCACTCCAGGTCTTCGAACTCAAAGATGGCCACCTTAGCTCCGGCAGGCGGCTTGAGCATGGAGGTGTCCTGGAAGGGGAACCCTTCGTTGGGCGCATTGCGGTCTGGGGTTGGCTGAGGGAGGGCAGGAATAGCGGCTTGCTGGCTGGAATCGGCCGTGGTCGTGTCGCCTGCGGGCGGAGTCTGCGACCGGTAGTAGTAGAGGCCGGCAGCGGCGATGGCCACCATGACGCAAACCGCGATCACGTACTTCTTCATTCGTTTCCTCGCTCAGAACCGGTCGGCTTCGCCGGGAAATTCTGGTGACGATGATAGCGCGGGGAAGGCGGCGCTGTCGTTCGCAGAGGGCCTGGAGTGGGCGAAAATCGGCCACCTGGCACTGAATTTCATGTGCGGCGGGTTGGTTGAGAGATGGACTAAGTGACGCCAAGGTAAGCCTTTCATTTTGAATGGAAAAACCAGCTTCTGGGAGAATCTGGCAGAGGGAATTGTGCGGTTTTCGGCTATTTCCGGTGTTTGGCAAGGTACCTTTGGGTGCAGGAATGGCGCCACGGTTGACCGGTTCCAGTATTCTGAAGAGGATGGCCCTGCGGGTTGGGGCAACTTCAGTATCCAAGGAGAGGGGATCGGGAATGGCGGAGACGACGGACAAGGGGAAGAAGGCGAAGGCACCGGCAAAGCCCAAGGCGACATCCAAGGTGGCCGCGCCGAAGGCAGCGACAACGAAGAAGACCACGGCGAAGAAGGCGCAGACTGTTGCCGAAAAGGTAACGGCCTACACTCCGACGCACGAGGAGATCGCACGGCTGGCTCAGCGGTATTGGGTAGAACGCGGCTGGCAGGATGGTCAGGCAGAGCAGGACTGGCTGCGGGCTGAACGGGAACTGATGCAGATGGCCTCGTAGAGGTCGTCCGGAAACTGGTGAAGGGCTCGGCGGGCGGCTGAGCCCTTTGCCTTTTAAAGGCCAACGGAAGGACGGAGCTGGTGGCAGACCCGCGGATGGGGCGGAGCAGTCTGCTACTCTTCGCAGAAGGAGCGAGTGGCGGACGGATGAAGAGGATACTTGGCTTGACCGTGGTGGGGCTTTTGGGGGCGCTGGCGGTTCTCTACGTGGGGGACTGGGCTGTATGGCGGGTGCGCGTGGCCAAAGGCAACGGTATGGGGACCGTGACCGTGAACAGAGTTTTAGTGACTCCGCTGAAGGGCAACAAAGAGGAGTACGACTTCGACGGGTCGGCGGATGTGGACTGCAGCCGCTCGCTGTTTCCGCAGGCTGGGAGTGGGGCATGCTGGTGGCTCGCACGGCATAGTGCGGTGTACGAGCGGTAGCGGATCCGGTCGCCCCAGGCCCGTGCTTTTTGGCTCGGACCCGGGGGGAGGTTATTGGACGGTGATCAGCTGCGTTTCGTAAGGCTTGAGGTTGAGCTTCAGGGTGATGGTGCCCTTGCCGGAGGTTGAGGGGATTGGGGAGACGGAGCCGGTGGCGGGATCCCAGGACTCGGCCTTGCCCGTCGCTTTGAGCGTGACGGAGTGACTGCTGGGCTGGGGGCCTTCGTTGAAGAAGAAGTAGACGTCCGCGTCCTTCAGGCGGCGGGTGGTGACTTTGAGAGCTGTATCTGGGGAATCGAGCGCAATCTCGCGAGCAGGCAGAACTTTGTTCAACGCGGATTCGATGGCTGGGGCAACAATCTGTGGACCGGGCGGCGTGGCCGGAGCCTGGCCCGGGGGAGTGGGCGTGGGGGGGAGTTGGGCTGAGGTTTCGACGGTGGCGAAGGCGAAGTCGGCTGAAGTGGCCGCGCGGGATTCGAGGATGGTTTTGCCGGAGATGAGCGACGGCGTGCGTCCGAGGAAGAGAACTTTGCCGCCGCCTTTCGCGAGGGCTTGCAGGCGCTCGAGCTCTGCTTGCGAGAGCACTGACGCCGACGGAATGATGATGGTGCGGTAGGCGTTGCCGCTCATGGTTTCGAGGGTGCCGTGCCCGGGCTTCAGGTCGGTAGCGAGCGCATCCTCGTTGATGACGTCGAAGTCGATCTGGCGCTCGGAGAGCATCCGTTCGGTCGAGACAAAGGCAGTGTCGGAGTCGCGGTCGTTGAGCCACATAGAGCTGGACGGGATGTAGAGCGCGACCGAGGCGGCGGGGCGGCCCATGCTCATGACGTAGCCGACACGGCGGACGTAGTCGGCCAGCGCGGGGAAGCCGGGGTCGCGCATGACTTCTGAGGGGCCTCCGCGACGGGGTGGCGCAGCGGGAGCACCGGGAGTCGTGGGCGGCGCGGGACGGGCTGGCTCCGGACCGGCTGAGGCAGGACGCGTGGCGGAGTAGAACATCGTCTCCATCACGTTGATGCCGCGGACGAGCTGCTCATTGAGGATGTAGCGCGCCATGGTGATGTCTGGCGCAGGGCGGTAGGCCGCAAAGCTCTCCGTGAACGACTGCGGATGGCCGTAGATGTGCGCTGCGGATGAGGCGAGGCGCGGGAAGTCGGAGACGGTGTCGGTCCAGATCTGGTGCCAGATGGAGTCAATGCCCGGCTCCTCGACGTACTTCATGTCGCGGATGAAGTCGCCTTCGGAACGGGTGAGGTCCATCTCCATCTCTTCGTGGTTGAGGTGAACCTGGTACTCGACGCCGTGGGCTGCGCACCAGACGCCTTGCGGCTTGAAGAATCCGTCGCGGAACATCTGCGAGAAGACGTCGTAGTAGTCGCCCTTGGCGCGAAGCTCGGCGTCACTGAGCTTGTTCTGGGGGAAGGCGGGACCAGCCGGGATGAACGCCGGATCGGAGGCCGGCGTACCGGACGCCGGGCGAGTTGGAGCGGCGGCTGGCGGTCTCTGTCGACCTCCTCCCTGGGAGAGCAGGATGGCGCCGAGGTAGGGCCTGATGTCGTAGCCCTTGACCTTCTGGAAGGTGTCGAAGAAGGCGGGTGTCCAAGGCAGGCCTGAGATGGAGTAGTCCGGCTCATCGCCGCGGAAGCCGAGGATGGTCGTGCCGAAGAGTTCCGGCATCGCCTTGTAGTAGCCATTGTGCGTGGCCTCGATCCAGGCGGCGGTGGCGGCCGGGTTGAGGTAGTCTTCGAGCGGCTGGGAGGAGTCCTTGGCGTGGGTGGGGTTGGTGTCGCTCTTGGTGGGAGAGGTGCGGAAGACGTGGGCGATGAGCATCACGGTCCAGTCGCCTTTGCCTGCGGGCGCGGTCCAGTTGACGCTGCCTGAGGCGATAGGCACTGCAACCTTTTCGCTGGTGGACGAGATAGCAGTTGCAGCGATGGTATCTGCGCTTACGGCTTGCGAGAACGTTGCGCCAGCAGCAACCGGCAGACGCTGCGCAATGGTGAGGGCCTGCATGCTGAGGTCGTGGTGATCCTTCGCAAAGATGCCTCCGCCGAATCCACTGGGGTATCCGATATCGTCGACGATCCAGACTTTCATGTCGCGCTTTTTGGCTTCAAGCGCGAACTGCTTGAAGAAGGCGAAGTATTCCGGCGAAAGGTAGTTGCCGGTGGTACCGGCGCCCGCCTGTGCTGTGACAGCGTGAAAACCGAGCGACTTCATGGTGTCGAGATCGTGTGCGAGCGACTCGATGGTGATGGGGCCATTCATGCCGAAGTAGGGTTCTGGGCCGTATTCGGCGGGCGGGTTGATCCACACCCTGGCCACTTCTGCGGCGGTGGGCATCTGCATCTTCTCGAACGGGTGCTGAGCGGCGGTGGACTGCGCGGATGCTGGCTGCATGAAGAGAACGAGCCCACAGGCTACCAATGCGGTCACAGATGCAGTCCTGCCGGATGTTACAGATTTCATTTTCATTTAAAAGCTCCCCATGGTGATGCGCAGTAGAGATCCCTTGCCGCCGAAGTTGAGGCCGTAGTCGGTTTCGTCGCCGTTCCAGAGACGCGTGGGCACCCAGGTGGCGCCGTTATAGTGGCCTTCCTCGACCTTGAGCATCTGCGGTTGTTTGCCGCCGGAATGAACCGGCAGTGCGAACTGCACGCGGCAGTCTATGCCGGCGACGAGGAATTCGTTCGGGCCGAGCGAGGCGACCACAGCGCGGCCCTCGTGCAGGCCTCGGGTGCCCGTAGTGACGGAGACCGGTGCGGCGTCCTGGTAGGACGGAGGGAACGACACAATGACGCGCCAGGTAGCGTTGGCGGGTGCCGCGGGCGCGGACGTAGAGCCGAGTGGCGCGGGCGTGCCGTCGGCGGCGAAAGCGAGTTCCTTTTGCGCGATTCCGTCTTCCTCGACGGCGGTTTGGAGCTTGCCGGCGTACTTGAGTCTGGCCAGTTCGGGGGTGAATCCGCCGATCAACGCGAAGCCGCTAAGGACGGCCTGCATCTCCTGGTTGGGCTGCGCAATGTCCAGGCGATCGAGGCCGAAGTTGGCGAAGCCGACGGCTCCGTCCCCGAGCGCGAAATAAAGATAGCGCGCGTAGCCGGTGGCTCCGGGGAAGGGTTCGAAGCCCAGGCTTTCAGGGATCAGCAACGGATTACCGGGCTGGTGGAACTCGCGCATGACGGCGCGATAGCGCTCCGAATTGGGGACGTAGATGTCGGGCGCGAGCAGATCGATCGACGGTGCCATAGCCTTCCACACCGGGAACATGTTGATGGTGGGACCACCGCTCGGGTAGTCGTCGCCGGGGACAGTGGTGACGGGGAAGGCGCGCGGGCTCTTGAGCCAGTTGTTGACGTACATGGGCAGCGGCAATTCGCGCTTGCCGGCGGCGGCGACCGCGTTGATGTAGCGGGAGACGCTCCACGCGGCGAAGGTTTCGTCCGCATCTTCACCGAAGACCTGCGCCCAGGTGCCGGGCTTCTTGTTGAGGGCTTTGAGGAGGTCGGCGGGGACCTGTGCGTCAAAGAGCTTTTGTGCGAGGGGCGAGAAGTCGCGCACGAGGCCGAGCGAACCGGACTCGTTCTCCACCTGCATCATCAGGACGGTGTGCTGTGGGTCGGCCTGCTTCAGGTGGCGCATGAGCGCGGCGAAGGCGGCGGAGTCGGCTTCGAGGTTTGCGGGAGCGTCGGGGCTGAGAACGTCGATGGGCACGCCGGATTTCGTGAGCATGCGCGGATAGACGGCGGTGTCCGACTTCACCCAGTCGGGGACGTAGTGCATCTTGCCGTTCTTCCACGTGCCGAACCACAGCAGCACGAGTCGCACTTTATGTGCCCGCGCCTGTTGTAAAAGCGAGTCGACGATGATGAAGTCGAAGTGGCCCTTGGCGGGCTCCATCTGCTCCCAGTAGACGGGGACTTCGAGCGTGTTCAGGCGCAAGGCCTCGGCTGCGGGCCACACTGCGTCGAGACGTTCGGGCCAGCCGCTGGAGTTGTCGACCTGCGCGCCCAGCAGGAAGTACGGCGCGCCGTCGACCATCAGCGTCGCACGGCCCTGCTCTTCCGCAAGCTTTGGCAATGGCGAGTCCTGCGCGATGGCCTGGGCCGGTGCGATCGAAACTGCTGCGAGCAGCAGTGCACCCGCTGTTGCTGTTGCCCATGTGCTGCGCATCCCGGGTCTCCTGTGCGTGGGAAAAATAGATACACCTACAGCCAAGGTTTATACATCGCCGCATATACGGTTGGAAATACTTTCCCCATTGAAAATCGCGATTCTCGTGCCGCAGAATTTGACAGCGCACTGCGGGTGAGTTACTTTGCAATACAAAGTGAGCGGCGCACATGGACGATCTCGATAAGGCACTTGGCGACATCAGCGACATTCGCAGGCAGATGGCCCGTACCACCGTGTTCCACGGCTACGGGCCGGCGACGCTGGCGGCGACGGGGCTTTTCGCCGCGGTTGCAGCCGAGGTGCAGGCGCGATGGCTGCCGGATCCGCTGAGACCTTTGCGTGGTTATCTGGCGATCTGGATCGGGACAGCAATTCTCTCTGCCGCGTTAATCGGGGCGCAGATGTTTGCGCGCACGCGCAGGATCCACTCGGGCATGGCGGACGAGATGATTCACATGGCGGTGGAGCAGTTTCTGCCCTCGGTGGGCGCGGGTGCGCTGCTGACGTTTGTGCTGGCGCGATATGTTCCGGATGCGGTGTGGATGCTGCCTGGACTGTGGCAGATTGTGTTCAGCCTGGGTGTGTTTGCGTCGTGCCGTTTTCTGCCGCGCTGGATTCTTGCCGCAGGCGCATGGTATCTGCTGACCGGGCTCGTCTGCATTGCGCAGGGGGACGATCGTGCGCTCTCGCCATGGGCGATGGGATTGCCGTTCGGTGTGGGCCAGGCGCTGGTTGCGGGGATTCTGCTCTTCAGCACGAAGGAGGGCACTGATGTCTGCTAAGCCGCTGGGCAAGGAAGGCCGCTTCGCCTATGAAGGGCTGGATCGTGTGATTCACGAGCGCGCGAGGTTGAGCGTGCTGACCTCGCTGATCACGAATCCGAAGGGGCTGACGTTTGTGGAGTTGAAAGAACTGTGTGGGCTGACCGATGGGAACCTGAGCCGGCATCTGCGCGTATTGGAGGAGGCGAAGCTGGTGGAGATTGTGAAGGGGCACGATCGCAATCGGCCGCAGACGGTGTGCCGGATTACAGTGCCGGGCCGCAAGCGGTATCTCGAATACCTTGCCACACTGGAGCAGGTGGTTCGCGACGCAGCGAAGGGAAGCAGGGCGGAAGGCGCAGCCGGGATGGTGCGTGGGCTGGATCCGCTCGAGGCGTAATTTTTTTGGCCATCAACTTTGCAATACAAAGTTAAATCGGAGGAATTTCAGTGAGTGATTCAATCCTGCAATCTGCCCTGCCCACGCGTCCACGGACGCGGTCCATGGGCCTGAAACTCATCGTCGTCTGCGCCCTGGCGCTGTTTATGACCATTCCGGCGCTTTTTGTGGATTCGCTGGTGGACGAACGGATGAAGCGCGAGTCGGATGTGGTGCAGGAGATCAGCGGACACGTGGGCGGGCAGCAGACGTTTCTTGGGCCGACGCTGGCGATTCCGTACACCATTCCGTGGAAGTCACCGGAGGCACCGGGGCGGAGCGGCATCTATCTTGTGTTTCCCGCTCAGGCCTCGGCCGATGTAAAGACGACGACCGAGGAACGTCGGCGCTCGTTGTTCAAGGTGCCTGTGTTCACGGCGGATGTGAAGTTCGATGCGATGTTCGATTTGACGGGAGTGCCGGCCGCACTGCCGCTCGGCGCCGAACTTGACTGGAGCCGTGCCGAGATGGTGGTGGGCGCGAGCGACGCACGCGGTGCAAAGGCTGACGCTACGCTTGCGTCCGGCGGAACATTGGTGACCCTGACTCCTGCGGCGATTGCGCCGGATCTGACCATTGGCGGAGATCCGAACCAGCGCGTGAAGCTGACGCTGTTCGGCACCAACGTCAACGCGATTGCGAAAGCGGGCGCGCAGTTCCGCGTTAGTTCGTCCCTGAAATTCTCAGGCGCCCAGCGGATCGCTCTGCTGGCCTACGGCAAGACAACTCAACTTGCGATGCAGGGCGACTGGCGCAGTCCCGGATTCGACGGCGGATTCCTGCCGACCAGCCGGAGCCTGTACAACAACGGGTATTCCGCGGCCTGGCAGGTGCCATTCATCGCGCGGGGTGTGCGTGCCGAAGGGGTGGCGGACTCGATCAACGGACTCGACGCAACCGCGATGGGACTGTCGTTCATTGAAGTCGCAGACCCGTATCAATCCGTTACACGGTCGCTGAAGTATGCTCTGTTGTTTGTGGGGCTGCTCTTCATCACTTATTTCGTCTTCGAGGTGACGACGGGGAAGCGGGTGCATCCGGCGCAGTACATCCTTGTCGGTGTCGCGCAGATCATCTTCTACCTGCTGCTGCTCTCGCTGGCCGAGCGGATCGGCTTCGACTGGGCGTTCCTGCTGGGAGGCTCTGCGACGGTTGGTCTGCTTTCGGCAAACGCGGGCTGGATCTTTGCCAGCCGGGCACAGGTCTTGCGGGCATTGGCTGTCTTCTCGTCGTTATACACGCTGATCTATTTGCTGCTGCGGCTTGAGGACAATGCGTTGCTGGTCGGCGCGATTGCGAGCTTCCTGGCAGTGGGGATCGCGATGTACTTCACGCGCTCCATCGACTGGTACAGCTCGCTGCCGGGTGCTACGGACGACGATGGACGGGTGAGCGTGGTGCCGCGGACCACGGCCGCCTCATGATCGCGCCGCGGACGCACCCGCTCTCGGTGAAGCTCATCTTGCCGGCTTTGACGGAGGCAACCGGTCCGTATTGGCGGCCGATCAAGTACTCGCTGTTTCCGCCGCTGGGGTTGGCGACGCTGGCAGCGTACTTGTCGCACGACGACCGCGCGGTGATTGTGGACGAGCACGTGGAGTCGCTGACTCTGGACGACGCGCCGGACCTGGTGGTCATTCAGGTCTACATTACGAACGCTCATCGGGCGTATAGGATCGCGGACCACTATCGCAGCCTTGGCTCGTTTGTCTGTCTTGGAGGCCTGCATGTCACCTCCATGCCGGATGAGGCTGCCGCGCATGCGGATGCGATCTTTCTGGGGCCGGGAGAGCAGACATTCCCCGCATTCTTGAAGGGCTTCCGCGCTGGGCAACCGGAGCGGGTATACACGTCCGCGGCCGGACGTACGCTGGAGCGCGTTCCGCCGATTCGCCGCGATCTCATTCGCCGCACACGCTACCTGGTGCCGAACTCAATTGTGGTGACACGCGGCTGTCCGCAGCATTGCGACTTCTGCTACAAGGATGCGTTCTTTCAGGGAGGGCGAGGCTTCTACACGCAACGCGTGGACGATGCGTTGGCCGAGATCGAACGTCTCCCTGGACGGCACCTGTATTTCCTCGATGATCACCTGCTTGGCGATCGGCGCTTTGCGGAGTCGTTGTTTGCGGGCATGCAGGGCATGGGGCGCGTTTTTCAAGGTGCGGCCACGGTCGATTCCATCCTGCGCGGCGATCTGATCGAGCGGGCCGCGAAGGCCGGACTGCGCAGCATCTTCGTCGGCTTTGAGACGTTGACCCCGGAGAACCTGAGGCGTAGCAACAAGCGGCAGAACCTGGGGCGGGACTATAAAGCTGTGGCAGATCGTCTGCACTCGCTGGGCATCATGATCAACGGCAGCTTTGTCTTTGGCATGGATGACGACGGGGAGGACGTTTTTCAGCGAACCGTGGATTGGGCCGTCGAGCGTGGTATTACGACCGCGACCTTTCACATCCAGACTCCGTACCCCGGGACGCTGCTGCACGCACGCATGACGCGTGAGGGACGCATGCTGACGCGGGACTGGAGTCTCTACGACACGCGGCACGTGGTGTATCGACCGGCACGACTGAAACCGGAAAGGCTGAAGGAAGGGTATGACTGGGCGTACCGGGAGTTTTACCGCTGGAGCGCGATCGCTCAGGCATCGCTGCATCATGGGTCGTTGAAACACCAGGCCAAGCACTTCTTTTATGCGGCGGGCTGGAAGAGGTTCGAGCCGTTGTGGGATCTCCTGATCCGTGCACGACAGCTGCGGCGCGTTACGCCCCTGCTGGAAGGCGTACTCTCGCGGGTCACCGGTGAGGCACCCATCCATCCGCAGGAGGATGCTGCGGCGACTGCCGCCCCTTTGTTGACGCAAATCACGCTGTGACTCGGGAAATGTTTATCGAGCCGGCTGTGGAATGGCGATGGCGAGGGTTGGCTTGCCGTCGCCGACGTCGCCCATCTGCAGGCCTATGGTCGAGGTGTTGGCGGGTATCACGAACTCGACGTCGCCCTCCTTCGTGCTGTTCGCCGGCAGGAGTTCGTTGAGGTCGTTGTTCGGCGCCTCCAGCGCTCCATTCACCGAAAGACGAAACGAGTTCGCCCAAAAGTTGGCGGGATAGCTCGCGTTGTTCGTCATGCGAACGGTAAAGCGGACGGCTACCTTGTCGATCGAGTAAGGATTGACGTGCGCTGACAGAAGCTTGAAGACGCTCTGGCCGGACGTCACTTCATTGATTTGAGGGAGCGCCAGAGAACGGGAGGACGAAGAGCCGACAGCCGCCGGCGTGAATCCGCTTGAAGTCTGCGTGGAGGCGGAGTCCTGTACGGCCAGTTGCGATGCGGTCTGGGCTGGAGCGCTGTGAGTGAGGAGGCCTGTCTGATGCAGGGCTACCAGCAGTCCAGTGACGGCCGTGATGATTGCAGCGGCTGCCGTCAGAAGGCCAGGGAGAGTCTTCCACCATCCTTTGGAATCGGGTTCTGCTTCGCCGCTCATGGAGGATTCTCCAGCAGATGAGGTTGGTTGCCAAACGCTAACTTGTGTCTCGGCGAGCAGGGACACCGGACGCTCGGAGCACTTATTCTAGCCTTCGACTGCCCCGAACGGTGCGAAGAGAGAAGTTTGCGTCGCACGAAGCGGTTCCAGGCGGTGCTACACTCGCTCTTCGCGTGAGGTGATGGTGTGACGGACGATGCGGTGCGAGCGGCGTTGAGCGAGTTGACGGACGATGAGCGGATG
Organism: Acidobacteriaceae bacterium; assembly: GCA_036498865.1. GTDB lineage: Bacteria > Acidobacteriota > Terriglobia > Terriglobales > Acidobacteriaceae > Edaphobacter. The sequence continues at coordinate 60,908 of DASYEU010000095.1, forward strand.
TTTCAGGAGTCGGTGCGGGAGTTTGCCGCGGACCGAGTCGCGCCGCTGGTCCGCACGATGGACGAGTCGCAGCAGATGGACGCGGGACTGGTGCGGGAGATGTTCTCGCTGGGACTGATGGGGATCGTGGTGCCGGAGGAGTTCGGCGGCGCAGGCGGCAGTTTTTTCGACGCGGTGCTGGCGGTGGAGGCGATCTCGGCAGTTGATCCTGCGGTCGGCGTGCTGGTGGATGTGCAGAATACGCTGTGCGCAAATGCTCTGCTGACGTGGGGGAGTGCGGAGCAGAAGCAGCGCTACCTGCCGCGAGTGGCGGCCGACACGGTTGGAGCCTATGCGCTGAGTGAGGCGAAGTCGGGGTCGGACGCATTCGCGCTGGAGACGCGGGCGGTGCGGCGAGGTGCGGACTACGTTCTGGATGGGCAGAAGCTGTGGATTACGAATGCGAAGGAAGCCGGACTGTTCGTGGTGTTTGCGACCATCGATCCGGCAGCCGGATACAAGGGGGTCACGGCGTTCCTGGTGGAGAAGGGAACGCCGGGATTTGAGATCGGGCGGAAGGAGGACAAGCTGGGCATCCGTGCCTCGAGCACGTGCGAGCTACTGTTACGCGACTGCGCCGTGCCGGCCAGCCAGGTGCTGGGCGAACCGGGCAAGGGCTACAAGATCGCGATTGAGACCCTGAACGAGGGGCGCATCGGGATTGGGGCGCAGCTGGTTGGGCTGGCGGCCGGAGCCTGGGGGCATGCGGCTCGGTGGGCGAAGGAGCGACGGCAGTTTGGCAAGACGCTGGCCGAGTTCCAGGCGATGCAGTTTCAACTGGCGGAGATGGCGATCGAAGTGGAGGCGGCCCGGCTGATGGTCTACAACGCGGCCCGGCTGAAGGACCGCGGCGTGGATTTCGTCAAAGAGGCGGCGATGGCAAAGTACTTCGCCTCACACGTGGCCGAGCGCGTGGCCAGTCTGGCGGTGGAAGTCTTTGGCGGTGCGGGGTTTGTGAAGGACTATCCGGTGGAGAAACTCTACCGCGACGCGAAGATCGGGAAGATCTACGAGGGCACGTCGTTCATGCAACTGGCGACCATCGCCAAACTGGTGCTGGGCAAGGCCTAAGAAGCGCGATTTGCCCTGCATGGCAGCCCCGCATCAGGATGGCCTGAAGTTTGGGTGGACCGCCTGCTGTGGCGCTCGCGGAATTTGTCGAGTGATTCCAATGGTTTTCCGGCCGACCGCCGCAGGCTGCCAGTGGGATTTCCCACGGTGGATGGACCACTGATGCGACAAAGTTCGGCCCTTGGACTTACACTGGTCGCAGCGAACTGCGAATGACTCCTGGGCCCAAATCCGGCACCCCTCGCGCACCGCTCAACTTCCTTGGGCTGGCGTGCGCAATTGGCGTGTCGACGATTTACTTCAACCAGCCGCTGCTGGTGGATATGGGCCGAACCTACGGCGCGCCGGCAGGACAGGTGATGTTCGTCTCCGGTGCGACACAGGTTGGATATGCTCTGGGATTGCTGCTGTTCGTTCCACTGGGCGATGTGCTGGAGCGCCGCTCGCTGATGATGCGGATGTATGCGGCGGTGATTGTTGCGCTGCTGCTGGTGTCGATCGCTCCGACGCTGGCATGGCTGATCGCGGGCAGTGTAGTTCTGGGAATGGTGGCTTCGGTGACGCACATTGTGCTGCCGATTGCTCCCGACCTGGTACGCAGCCGGGAGCGCGGGCGTGCAATCGGCAAGGTGATGATGGGACTGCTGCTTGGCATTCTGCTGGCCCGGACATTTGCAGGCTGGGTGAGCAAGATCCCGGCGCTGTTTGTCCACGCGCCACGCATCTTTCCGGCCGGCGCGTTCTGGGTAACGGACGGCTGGCGCTACGTGTTCGTCATCGCGGCGCTGATGAATGTTGGGTTTCTGGTGCTGCTGGGACGAAGGATGCCGAAGCTTCCGGCCAAGCAGGACCTGAGCTACGGCGACGCGATGCGCTCGCTGTGGACGTTGTGGCGGACGCAACCACTGCTGCGTGAGTCGAGCCTGATCGGCGCGCTGGTGTTTGCATCGTTCAGCTGCTTCTGGACGACGCTGGCTTACCTGCTGAGCAGTCATTACGGACTCGGAGCGGGCGTTGCGGGCAGCTTTGGACTGGTTGGAGCTGCGGGTGCGCTGGTTGCGCCGATTGGCGGACGCTGGGCGGACAAGCGCGGAACGCGTTGGGTTCTGACGGCGGGAATCACGACGCTGGCTTGCTCGTATGCGCTGCTTTGGATTGGGGAAGAGTCGCCGCTCGCGTTCGGGTCGCACATCGCGGTGTTGCTGATCGGCGTGATTCTGCTGGATGTGGGCGCGCAACTGACGCAGGTTGGGAATCAGACGCGCATCTTTGGATTGGTGCCTTCGGCGCGCAGCCGGCTGAACACGGTTTACATGACTGTGTACTTCACCGGCGCCGCGCTTGGGTCGGCGCTGTCGACGGTTGCGTGGGAACGCTGGCGATGGAACGGCGTTTGCGCGATGGCGCTGACGTTGATTGCCGTCGCTGGATTGCGCCATGCGCGCGGCTCGCGCGTTCCGGAGCCGTTCAATCCGGAGTCGCGCAGCGAGCACTCGAAGATCGAGACTGTGCTCGAAGTTTGAAACCAATCACCGCTTGAGAAGGTCGATGGGGGAGTTGACGTCCTCGATGCGGAAGTAGCCGGCCAGCGCGGGGTGACGTGCGGCGACGGCGCGGTACATCTCCCAGGCGACGCGGCGGTAGCTGAAGTGGCCGGCGGCTCCAGAGCGGAGTTCGGCGATGTAGAGGGCCTCGGCGAAATCCATTTTGAACATTGCACGCATGCGGGTGCCTAGGGGGAGAAGGTAGGCGGCGTCGGGATTGGCGCCTCCATCTGACATCGTGCGGTAGGCGGCGTGGGCTGCGTCCATGGCGGCGGTGTAGGTTTCGTGCAGGCCGGCTTCGGCGAGGGTGGGTTGGCCGGGGCAGACGGGCTCGTCGTAGCCGTGGACGTCGGTGTAGGACTGCAGGAGCTGAACGCAACGGCGGTGGCGGTGCATGTCGCGGAAGCCGCCGATGTCCATGAGGATGTCGAACTTGAAGATGTGGCCGGCGGAGAAGGGGCGGGGGAGCTCGTCGTGGCGGCCGCGGTGTTTGGCGCCGAGAGCGATGAGCTCTGCGACGCGGGCGGCGGGCAGCGCAGCGACGGTGCGCTGCAGCTGGCGCCAGGAGTAGTGGCTCTCGGGATAGAGGAGCGAGGTGGCGAGCTCGACCTCGAGTGAGCCGGAGTCTTCCACAAGGTCGACGACTGGCGCGGGCTCGATGGCCTGCCCAGACATGAGTTCGACGGCGGCGGCGCGGAGCTCGGCGCGGGAGGCGATGGTGTAGTCACTGGGTGAGGCGTATTTCACCAACGTGGGTGCGGTCTTGACCTCGCGAAGGAGGATGTCGGTGACGCGGCAGCCGCAGGCGTCGTCGACGGAGGAGATCTCGTTGCAGAGGACACGGGCTTCGTTGTGGGTGACGTTCCAGGCGGCTCCGGCGGCGGCGTCTTTGAGCTTCTGGCCCAGGTTGCGGACCTCGGCGAACTCGCTGGTGAGCAGGCGGGAGATCTGCGACTCGAGAGTGCGGGCGCTGACGATCTGGCCGAGCGAGGTGTTGGTGGCTAGCGGGAGCAGGTAGCGGGCGACGTCGAAGGCGCGGGCTTTGAGGGTGCGCGTGTAGGCGCCGTCATCCATGCCGGCGGGTTGGGGAATGGTCCGCTTGAGGGCTTCCAGCATCTCCGCGCCGACCTTGTCGTAGGCGGTGAAGAGAGCGGCGACGGCAGCGGTGTAGTCGGCGGTCTGCGGAGCGGCAAGTGCGGGCGTATAGCAGCCGGACTTGCGGAAGTTCTGGTAGCGGGTGGAGCGCTCCTGTCCGTCCCAGCGGGTTTCGTCGACCAGCGTGATGGCTGCGAGCAGCGAGAGGCGCTCGATGGCGAAGGGGATGTGCGCGAGGTCGGCGATGGAGCGGTGGCCGTACTGGAAGTAGAAGGTGTTGAGGAACTGTTCGGCGCGCTGAGAGCTGATCTCGGCGAGCGACTCCTTCATGGAGAGGGAGGAGCGCGAGTACTTGGCCATGGCGTAGGCGAGAACCTCGGGATCGGCGCCGTGGATGGCGTAGACGTCGGTCTGGTTCGCGGGCTCGGCGGAGGCGGCTGCGGGCTTCGGGTCGGCGATGGCGGATTTCGTGTCGGACATGTTGGTGCAAGGATAAGCCACGAGGCAAAACTAGGACGTGGATAACCGGGGAATCTCCTCTCGTGGAGTCCAGGGATGCAGGCCCGATCCCCACCTAAAAAGCTAAAATATTCTAAACGCAGGAGTTAGAAGTGTGCCGTTTTGGCAAAATCTTGATTCCAGATGGGATAAAAAGTAAAATATCTGAAATCAATGTGTTACAGCAGCCCAACTTGTGCATTTGAGGGAGAGTCCAGCGCCAGGCACGTGCCGCGCTCCTGTTTTTAGCCTCTTCTTTAATTTTTACCGTGCGTGTCAAGGATTTGGGTGGAAAAGGGGATAGCGAGTGGGTCGCCCTCAGTCACCAACACGATCGGCCAAGTGCTGTTTTCTGAACACGGACTTCTGTCCTAATGTGCGCAACCGTGCTGGGATCAGGAGACTTTCTGTTCGCGGAGGGTTTTGAGGACTTCGATGCCGGCCTGGGCGATGGGTTCACCGTGCCCGACGCCGATGATCTCGATGTCTCCGAGGTCGGAGAGTTTGCCGACGGACTGGACGTTCTGGCGCATGTCCATGGTGAGACCGGCCCATCCGGCTTCCACTCGTGGCCAGGTAACGATGACATCGCCGACGAAGAGAGCCTTCTTTTCTGGCCAGTAGAAGGAGAGGCAGCCGGGGGTGTGTCCGGGCGAGTAGACGATGGTCAGCGGCCCAACGCGGTCGCCTTCCTTCAAGGCCTGATCGACGATGCAGGGTGCGTGTCCGTCGATGCCGACGGCGAGGCCAAACTGCAGCAGGTAGGCCGCCATGGGCGCTTTCGGCCAGATGGAGACTTTGGTTGCCTTGCGCTGGCCTTCGAGGATGCCGATCTCCCACTCATGAGCGTAGACGCGGGCGCCGCAGATCTCCTTGAGCGCAGCGATGCCGCCGATGTGGGAGCGGTGGGCGTGCGTGGCGATGATGTGTTTCAGGTAGGAGGGCTGGCGGCCCATGGCGGCGATCTCGGCGAGGATCATAGCGCCGTCGGTGTCGAAGAGTGCGTCGATGAGCGTGATGCCTGAGCCGTCATCGAGCAGGAAGGCATGTACATGGCCTCCCTTTTTCTGGCTGAGGTAGTGAATACCGTCGGTCAGCTTCATGGTCACCTCACTGGATGTGTGGGCCTGGAACGCCACGATGATACACCGACAGATGGGGCGGGTTCGAACCGGAGCCGTCCTCAGGCGTAGGTTGTTTTCTTCGTTTCGCGGCGGGTGACGCGCGATTTCCATGCGGCGGTTAGGGGCGGGATGAGCAGGCTGCTGACGATGACGCTGGCTCCGACGAGGACGGTGGCGGGGGCTGCGGCGTCAGCGTAGCGGGGATTGGCGGCGGCCACCAGGAGAGGGACGGCGGCCGCGTTGCCTGCGGTGGTGGAGGCAGCGATGCCGGCGGTGCCGTTGCCTCCGATGAGGCGATCGACCATGAGCATGCAGGCGCCGGTGATGAGGACCAGGACGACGCCGAGCGCGAGGCCGAGAAGTCCGGCCTCCCACACGCGGTGGAGGTTAAGGGTGGCTCCGAGGGCGAAGGCGAAGAAGGGGATGAGCATGGTGGCGCCGTTGGCGAGGAAGGCGCGGAGGTCGGGGTCGAGGTTGCCGAGGGCCATGCCGACGGCGAGCGGAAGAACGGCTCCGACGAGGGCCTGCCAGGGAAAGGCGGAGAGGCCGACTGCTCCGAGGGAGAGCATGGTGAGGAAGGGACCGGACTCAAGGCCCATGACGGAGTAGGCGGCGGAGTCCTCGGAGGAGCCGTACTGCTCCATGAGCGCCATGTAGAGGCCGCCGTTGGTGTCGTTTATGGCGGCGACGACGGCGAGGGCGGAGATGCCGGCGAAGAAGCCAGTGTGGACGGGTTCGACGCCGAGGAGATGGCCGAGGGTGTAGCCGGCAAGGAGGCCGAGAGCGAACTTGGTGGCCATGAGCGCTCCGCCCTTGCGCAGGACGCGGGGGATGGAGCGGAGGGAGATCTTGGCGCCGATGCAGACGTAGAAGACCGCGAGGATGGGGAGGGACCCGGTGAAGAGGGCGCCGGTGAAGGAGCCGAAGAAGGCTCCGGCGTGCGGGGCGAAGGTGGTGATGAGCGAACCGATGGCGAGCGGGACGATCATCATGCCGCCGGGGATTCGCTCTACGGTGCGCTTGATGGGAATCTGCATCGCCAGTTCACGATACATGGACGCGAGGGGCGTGGAAGGGCAAGAGCAAATCCCAGAGGACACAGGGGAACGAGGAGAACACGGAGCAGGTGCGCGCTTTCGTATAATCAGGCGTCGTTGGAAGGGAGATTTTGCCGTGAGTGGATTGCAGGGTCGGGTTGCGTTGGTGACGGGTGCGTCGCAGGGGATTGGGCGGGCGTGTGCGATTGCGCTGGCGGAGGCGGGCGCGACCGTGGCGCTGTGCGCGCGGAATGTGGAGAAGCTGCGCGAGGTGGCGGCTGAGATCAACTGCCGCAGCGGGGTGGTGTCCGAGGCTGAAGGTGAGATGGAGGATGCAGCTGCAATCTCTGGCGGAGCAGCCAGTGCAGGTGCGGATCTGGCTGCGGCGGAGCGGGCGGTTGAGGCTGCTGCGGGATGCGGCGGTGCGCACGTGTTCGCGCTGGACCTGGCGAGCGAGGACTCGATCAAGGAGTGCGCGAAGGCGGTGATCGCACAACTGGGGAAGGTGGAGATCCTGGTGAATAACGGCGGGATTACGCGGGACATCCTGGCGATGCGGATGAAGAAGAAGGATTGGGACGACGTGCTGGCGACGAACCTGACGGGCGCGTTCCTGATGTCGCAGGCGGTGATGCAGTCGATGCTGAAGGCACGTTGGGGCCGGGTGATCAATGTCACGTCAGTGGTCGGGGAGACAGGGCAGGCGGGACAGGCGAACTATGCGGCATCGAAGGCAGGGCTGATCGGGTTGACGAAGTCTCTGGCGCGGGAGCTGGCGAGCCGGTCGATTACGGTGAACGCGGTGGCTCCGGGGTACATTGAGACCGCCATGACGGCTGTGCTGACGGATGAGCAGAAAACGGCAATGACCAGCCAGGTGCCGCTGGGCAGGGCCGGCACGGATCGGGAGATCGCGGCGGCAGTGCGGTTCCTGGCTTCGGAGGAGGCGGGGTACATCACCGGCCATACGCTGGACGTGAATGGCGGGATGTATATGGGGTAAAGGCAAGGCGCGAGGCGTACGGTTCGAGGGCTCGCGGGGTGACCGGATGTGCTTTGTTTTCAATTGGCAGAAGGGTGGGTTAGGGCCAGTTGGCTTTTGAGGCATTAATGCTTTGGGTAGTAGTTGTGGTGGTTCGCGGGGGCGGAGAGTTCAAGTAGAGGTTGATAGGTGGAGGGCTAAGTGCTGGGATGAACCTTAGGTGGTTCGGAAATCCTGATGTAGCACGAATTTGTCATTGACCCAGAGGCGGATCGTCGTTACTTTGTGGCTAATGACCGATATGCAAACAATCTCGACGTCTCTGAACGGTACCGCTGCCACCAACCTTCCTCCGGTCGCAACTATTGCGATGAATATCGGGGGGACGATCCGGGCGTATCGCCTGCAGAAGGGCATGTCGCAGGGCGATATCGAGAAGCGGACCGGGCTGTTGCGGTGCTACCTGTCGCGGGTGGAGAACGGGCATACGGTGCCGTCGCTGGAGACGCTGCAGAAGATTGCGTACGCGCTGGACCTGCAGCTGGCTCAGTTTTTCTCCGACGAGGCGGTGAGCCGGGAGATGTCGTCGCTGCGGCTTAGCGAGGACGAGATCCGCTTCCTGAC
>DASYEU010000096.1:0-5006 GCA_036498865.1 Acidobacteriaceae bacterium
GAATCGACCCAAGCAGATATGCGATCGATATGGAAACAATCCAGGGATTCATGAGCTCAGCGCGAACCTTCTTCTTTCTCCGAACCTAGAGTCTACCAACTGAGTGCTCTGGCGTCGGCTGGGTGGGGCTTTTATGCCCCCTCCCCCGGGGGGTGGTGTCGCTAAGCTGCCTATTTGCCTCAGATAGAAAAATCGGTGTCTGCAAATATTTGATTCTGCGCTACTTATAGTCAAATATTTCATTCTTTTGGACTTACCCGATTTCCAGGTGGCAGGTCCTGCCTGAGTCACCCCACTCGGCACGACGCAAAATTTCCTGACCCTTTTCTTAATTATACGCCCCTGTGTCAAGGGTTTAGCGACTGGAACGCCCGCTGGAATCATGGCGGAGCGAATGGCTGCCGCTCACGCGCGTTCCATCAGACTCCGCCGCAACTGCTCCAGCGCGTGCTGGCTGGCCCACAGCCGAATCCGCTCGCGGTCGCCCATCAGGTTCAGTTCGACCACCTTCGCCTTGCCCTCGCCGGCAAACGAGATGGCCACGTAGACCAGCCCGATGGGCTTGCCCTCATCCGGGCCGGTGCCGGGCCCGGGTCCGGCGATTCCGGTAATCCCTACGCCGACGTCCGCGCGCGTCTTGCGCCGAATGCCCTCGGCCATGGCGCGCGCGACTGCTTCGCTGACCGGCCCGTCGGTCCGCACCAGCTCCTCGGGCACCTCGGCGAAGGTCGTCTTCAGCTTGTCTGAGTACACCACGGCGCCGCCCAGGAAGTACCGCGAGCTGCCCGGCACCGCCGTCAGCCGCTGCGCCAGCAGGCCGCCGGTGCAGCTCTCCGCCGCCGCCAGCGTCATGTGCCGCAGCCCCAGCATCAGCAACACCACTTCTTCCAGGCTCTCGCCGTGCGACGAGAAGATCGCCTCGCCCATCTCGGCTTCGATCTTGCCTGCCAACTCGTCCACCCGCGACTGCGCCTCGGAGGCGGTGGCCTTGGCGCACACAAAGTGCAGTTGAATCTCGCCCGAGCCCGCCAGGATTGTCGTCTCCACATCGGTATACGCCTGGTAGATCGGCGCGGTCCGCGCATCCACCTGCGACTCCGGAATTAGCGCCATCCGCAGCATGCGCTTCGCCATGTGCCGCTCCAGCAGCGTGGCCGCGAGCCGCGGCTGGCACTCCGCCTCGTACATCGCCTTCAACTCGCCCGGAGGCCCCGGCAGCAGAATCACGATCTTCCGGTGGCGACCTACCACCGCGTCGATGTACTGCCCCGGAGCGCTGCCATTGGCGTTCGTCAGTACCTCCGCGCCTTCCAGCACATCGGCCTGCTTGGCGTTGTTCTGCGGCATGGTCATGCGGCGCGAGGCAAACCGCTTGTACATCAGGGTGAGGATGTCGATGTCGCGCCGCAGCTTCAGCCCCAGCGCTTCGCCCACCGCCTCGCGCGTCAGGTCGTCCTCGGTGGGTCCCAGCCCGCCCGAGAAGATCACAATGTCCGCGCGCGAGATCGCAATCCTCGCAGCACCGGTCAGGTGGTCGAGGCTGTCGCCAACGATCGTCTTGAACGCAACCTGCACGCCCAGCTCATTCAGCCGCGCCGTCAGGTAGAGCGAATTCGTGTCCTGCCGAAACGGCGTCAACATCTCCGACCCGGCAGCAATAATCTCAGCAATCATGCTCTATTAGTTTTACGCTGCCCAACGCTACCTAACCAACCCGATTCGTAGCGAGCAGGCCGTATCTGAGGACCTCAGTGGTCGACGGGTGCCTGCTTATCTGGTTGTACAATCATTTGCCATGCGGCAATTGATAATCGCACTAGCCATCCTGGCGACGTCGATAATAGCCGACGCGGCCACGGCAGTTCACACGTTTCAGGTGTGGGGCATGCAGACCGAAACGCAGAAACGCGCATACGACGAGAAGCTTGCCATGTATATCGGCTGGTCAAACGGGTATTTCTCGGGCCGCGGCGCGCCAGCATTCCCGCTCCGCTTGTGCGTTGAAGACAACCTGCCGTACTCCCAAGCGATTGCCATGATCGATAAGTATTATGCCGATCACCCGGAGAAATGGGGTAACGATCTCAGTGATGAGATCGTACATGCGCTGACAGTTGCAGGCGGTCCTTGTAGCGGCAAAGCACTAGATAAACCAACATCCCCACCGCACGAGACTCACCCGTGAAGAAACGCGTTTACAAATACACGTCCGCGAAGTACGGCATTAGTAACCTGAAGGACAAGCGACTCAAGGTATCAACGCTCGCGGATCTGAACGACCCGTTCGACCTCTGTCCTCTGGACACCAGCAACCTAGCGATTTCGAACGCGTTGGATGCCCTCAATTCGCTCCTTTGGAAGAGAACAGGAATCTTGTGCTTCAGCCGGAATTGGGACAACCTCCTCCTCTGGAGTCATTACGGTGCCTCTCATACCGGCATCTGTCTGGGCTTCGACATCTCTGAGGGGGAACCGGGAGCTAACTATGACACAGACGTCCTCTATCAGCCGAATCTCATGCAAATCTATGGTCCCGAGGATGTGAACTTTAACCTCGCAAATCGCCTGATGCGCACAAAACACGACTGCTGGAGCTATGAACAAGAGGTGCGGATGTTCGTGGACCTTGACGATCCACCCGACGCGAACGGGCTCAACTGGATCGAGTTTGGGCCACTCCTCGTCCTCAGGGAAGTCATCATAGGTGCGCAGTGCCATCCCACTGACAGTAAGAAGATAGAGGAAGCAGTGAGGCCTTACGGGGATGCCGTGAAGTGCTGGTGGTCTGGCATGCGAACCGACGCTTTTTTGTTAGTTAAGCAAGCCCAGCCATCACATTGGCATGCGAAAGTCAGATAATCCCATTGCCCGGAATGCCTGTGGCCAATCACACCAGCCTTCTTCCTTCAATATCCAGCGCCACATGGTACAGCGCATCCTTCGTCGCCAGCGCCGCGCATCCGTCCTCCAGAAACGCCAGTCCCACCAGATCATTCCCTGAGACTGCGAGCGAAGCCTCGCGTCCCGGCGTGATCCGCACGATGCCACGCTGTCCTTTGAGCGACGCGGCCACATACAGATTCCCGTCCACGTCGAACGCCATCCCCTGCGCGCGGCCCAGCCCCTGGTAGAAGACCGTGGTTGCGCCATCGCGGTCGATCGCATGGATCGCCTGATTGCTCGACGTCGTGGGCCCCGTTACGAACAGCGTGCCTTCATCGTTGAACGCCAGGTGATACGCCGAGATACTCGGCTCCAGGGTGGCCACCACAAAGATCTCGCGGTCTGCCAGCCCGCGGTCCGGCCCTACTTTGAAGATCGTCCCCGACCGGTCGCCCACAAACAGATTTCCGTCGCGGTCGAACGCGATCCCGGTCGCGATCCCCATGCCTTCCGCGTAGGTGGAGATGGCGCCTGCCGAGGAGATCCGATAGACCGTCCCTTCCGCCCGCGAGCTTGCGTAGAGATAGCCGCTGGCGTCGAAGGCCAGCCCGGTTGCATTCAGCAGATCGCGCGCGAAGGGCCGCACCTGGAAGTCCCGCGCAATGGAAAAGATCGAGACGGGCACGCTTTGCCCACGGCCGCCGCTCACGGTCGCGTATACGGTTCCGTCGGCGTCGACCGCGGGATTCGCCACCGGGTGCAGGTTCTCCGCCATCGGCACCGCCACGCGCAGCCCCAGCGCATTGCTCGCGCTCGGGTGCCGCGCGCCATCCGCGACCGCAACCACCACGTCCCCCGAAATGGCGCCGTCCGGAATCCGGATCACCGTGCGGCCCGGCCGGCTGAGCGCCAGGTGCATGGGAATCTCGCCCACCGACACCAGCGGCAGCGTATCCCCGGACTTCGCCTGCAGCCCACTTCCCCGCAACTCCACCTCGCCCCCAGGCATCGCCGCCGGAGGGCTCAACGACTCGAGGTGAGGAGCATCCGCCTTCAATCCATGCAATAAGGGACTCATGTCACCCCCAGCCTAGCCCGGAGCGCGCCCCAGCGCAAACCTGCCCCATGGCTCTCTCCGTGTTCTCTCTGTGATCTCTGTGATTCGCTTTGTCCTAGAAGAACCGCCCCACCACCAACCCCACCGCCAGCGCCAGCACCCCCGCCGCCACATCGTCCAGCATGATCCCCGTTCCCTCCGGCAGCGCCTCCAGCTTCCGAATCGGCCACGGCTTCCAGATATCGAACACCCGGAACAGCACCAGCGCCAGCACGGCGTGTTGCCAGTCCGGACGCACCGCGATGAGCGCGATCCACTGCCCCGCCACCTCGTCGATCACCACAAATCCCGGATCCTCGCGCCCGGCCTCGCGCGCCACAATCGTCGCCGCCGGGATCCCGATCAGCGTCACCGCCACCGCGGCCATCGCGGTCACGACCGCAAGCCCTGAATGCAGCCCGTGCGCCGCGCCGTACCACAGCAGCACTGCCGCCACGGATCCGTACGTCCCCGGCCCCGGCTTCAGCAGCCCGGCCCCGAACCACGTCCCCAGCATCCAGGCCCAGGCCGTCCTCTTCGCGACCACTGTCCCGGCCACTACTCCTCGTTCCCGGAGCCCGAGCTCGACCGCCCGCGATCCCGCAGCCCTTCCAACTCGTCCAGCACCTCGGGGTCGTGAATCGGCGAACTGATCACGTACCCTCCGCTTGCCCACTTGCCCAGGTCGATCACGCGGCAGCGGTCGGAGCAGAACGGAAAGTCCGCACTCCCCACCAGCACAATCGTCCGGCACGTCGGACACCGTACTGTCTTCGCCTTCTTCGCCATGGCTCTATTCTAAAACCTGATGCAGGGCGTGTGTCGCCTCGCACGCTGCGGCCGTTACAGCTGGTACACCTGCACCGCCGTGCCCCCAAACACCGCGGCCCGCTCCGGCTCACTGAATCCGGCAAAGTACGTTCGCAGCACCTCGAACCACTGCGCGTAGCCGCTCGCCACCAGGCACACTGGCCAGTCCGAGCCCGCCATCAGCCGCTCCGGGCCGAAGGCTTCCACCGCAACATCC
>DASYEU010000097.1:0-6193 GCA_036498865.1 Acidobacteriaceae bacterium
GGGGTGACTTCGATGGCCTGGAGGGTGTTGGGGCGGTCCGCGGGTTTGACTCCGCCGGTGGAGCTGAAGATGACGGTGTTGCCGTTGGCGAGGCGCTCGGAGGTTTGGATGTTGTGCAGGACGATGTTGGGCGGGAGGTCGGCCGGGGTGAACTCCCACACGGTTTGGGACTTGGGGTTGACCTCGCGAACGAGCGGGCCGTGTTCATCGGTGATGAGGGTATTACCGTTGTGCAGGCGGACGGCGGCCCAGGGAGTGGGGATGTCGTAGGACCAGATCTGCTTGAAGTGCTTGTCGTACTCGACGACCTTGTTGAGCTTGAGGAAGGGAAGCAGGTAGGTTCCGGCGGCGGTGATGCGGATGCGGCGGAATTGCGTGTGGACGGTCTTGGGGTCGGTGAGGCTTTCGGCCGGCAGGTCGTGCTCGACCTCGACCTTGTTGGACTTCTTGTCGAGGATCATGAGCTTGGGCGGGAGGCCGTTCTGGACGATGAGGACCTTGTCGAGGTCGATGGGCTGGGCGCTGTGGACCTCGGTGCCGGGAGGTGCGTCGTACTGCCAGACGATTTCTTTTTTCGGGTTCACCTCCTGCACCTGGAACTGGCGGGTGAAGAGGATGTTTCCGTTGGTGAGCATCCAGACGTCGTCGATTTCGCCGCCGGGACCGGTGGAGTAGCTCCAGACGACTTCGCCGTGGTTGACGAGCAGAAGCTTGTTGTAGCCCTCGCCGGCGTAGAGCATGGGGTGCTCGTCGATGCCGTGGCCGGGGAGCGTGGGCATGGCGGTGGGATCGGGCCAGGTGCGCTCGACGGGGTGCTCCTCCGGGCCGAGGGGCGGGACGCCGAAGGCGGTGAAGCGCGGCAGGATGCGGAGCATGGGCGAGCCGGTATTGGCGGCGAGCAGGAAGGGCGCGAGGGCGAGAAGGGGGAGCAGGGTGCGACGACGCATCGAATGACTCTCCGGGACGAGGGAAATTATATCGGGGCAGTGCGTTGGTTGTAGCGGCGCGGGTGGGGCACCCTATGCGGGCTTCGAGATATGCTGTTGGGAGCACGGGATGAGGACAGAATATGCTTCGGATGCTTTTTCATTGGATACTGAACGCGGTGGCGCTGCTGATTGTCGCTCATGTAGTGAGCGGATTCGTGGTGAGAGACGTGACTTCCGCCCTGATTGCGGTGATCGTGATCGGGTTGCTGAATGCGACGTTCGGACTGGCGCTGAAGATTATCACGCTTCCGCTGGGGATTGTATCGTTCGGGATCTTCTTCCTGATCATCAATGCGATAGTGCTGAAGTTCGCGAGCAACTTTGTTCCGGGATTCCAGGTGGAGACGTTCGGAGCGGCGTTTCTGGGAGCGTTGGCGCTGATGGTGCTGCATATGTTGTTCGGGTTCCTGACGCCGAAGCGGCAGAGGTCGTCGTAGCGCCATGGGAGTGGGCCTGACGATTGCGGCAATTCGAAGCGGGACAGACCCGGTGGGCAAGCTGCCGGATGCGGCGTTTCATCGGACGCTGGAGACACAGGTCGGGTGTCCGAAGTGCGACGTGAGCTACAACCTGGTGGTGGACTGGGAGAAGGCGACGAGCCGGTGGTTCGAGGAGGAGTCGCGCGGGCTGATCCGAGTTCTGAAGAAGGCGATCCAGATGGAGCACGGTTCCGGACACCGAGTGACGCACTACGAGACGAGCGGCGTGGTGGTGAGGAGCTTTGTGAAGGGCGACACTGAGGATGGAGTGAAGGCCTAGGGCTCAGGCTTTGTTCTGGCGGACCATGTTCAGGAAGAGCTGATGGACGCGGTGGTCGTGCGAGAGCTCGGGGTGGAAGGTGGCGGCTAGGAGATGGCCGGAGCGGACGAGGGTGGGGAAACCGTCGCGGGAGGCGAGGGTTTCGACGCCGGGGCCGGTGGAGCGAATGCGCGGGGCGCGAATGAAGACCATCTCCAGCGGGCCGCCGGGGAGCGTGGTGGGAGCGGTGAGGATGGTGGAGTCGATCTGGCGGCCGTAGGCGTTGCGTTCTACGGTGATGTCGAGCGCTGCGAGGGAACGCTGCTCGGGGCCTTCGACGCGGTTGGCGAGCAGGATGGCTCCGGCACAGGTTCCGAAGGTGGGGGTGGTTTGGACGTAGCTCTGGAGGATGTCGAAGAAGCCATTGCGGTCCAGAAACTTGAGCATGGTGGTGGATTCGCCGCCGGGCATAATGAGGCCGTCGAGTTCGGCGAGTTCCAGCGGGATGCGGACGAGGCGCGGCCTGGCGCCGAGCGCGGCGAGGGTCTGCACGTGGGCGTCGTAGGCGCCCTGGAGGGCGAGGACGCCGATGGTCAACGGCTCGGGTGGGGTAGGTGTTGTCATTGAGGGCGTTAACCCAGTCTACCGTGAGCGGGACCGCTCGCGGTGGATGGCCATGGGATGTGCGGGGAGGAATTGTTTTGCGCGGACGAGCGGGCTCCCAAAGGGGCAGAGCTCGTCCGCGCGTGGGAGTTATTTCGGCGCGCTGGCTGAGGCGGCGGGTGTGGAGGCTGCGGCAGGAGCAGCGGATGCGGTCTGGCTCTTCTGGAAGTCCTCGTACATCTGCTTCATCTGCGGTTGCACGGCTGCCATCTTCGACTGCAGAAGTTGCGTTGCCTGAGTGTTGACGGCGGGCATTCTCTCAACGAGGGCAGCGCCGGCGGGCGTCTTGTAGAAGGCGACGATGACGTCGAGCTCTTCTTCGGTGAATGCCTTGGTGTAGTAGTCGGTGAGGGTGGGCTGCAGGATGTCCCAGCCGACCTGTGCGTCGATCATGGCGGCGAACTTCTTCTCGAATTCGGCGAGCTCGGTCTTCTTTGCGTCGGTTGCATTGGGACCGATCAGCTTCTCTCCGGCGGTGGACAACTGCTTCATGAAGTTGGCGGAGACCTGCTTGACCATGCGGTCGGTGTGGAGCAGAACGATCATTTCCTGCGCTTTGGCGCGGTGGCTGGCTTCGTCGGCGCGGGCGGCGACGGGGAGGCTTAGGGTGAGGAGGAGGGCAACGGCGAGAGCAGAACGATTCATGAAAATCCCTTTGGACGGAATGCCTGGGCACTCTGCGGCAGTGTGCGGAGCGCGCACTTAATTCCAAACTAACATGGAGGGAGTGGGGGCGAGGTGACGGTCGCCACAGGTCAGTGGGGGAGCTGGAACAGTCAGTCTGTTGCCAAGCCGCAAAAAGGCGAACCGCAGGGGCTGCTAAAGCCCCCGCGGTTCGCGGTCGTTCAATGCCGGCACTCAAGTGCCGGGCTACCCAAAGCCGCCGGCTAAATCCAATGCAGCCGGTCTGCCTTCAGGCGGGCGGTTTGACGTGCCAGGGGCGCTGGTTATTTAGGCGGGGCTGCGGGAGTTGCGGGCTTTAGAGCGGGCGCGCCTGGGGCTGAGGGCGCAGGGCCGAGCGTGGGCGGGGCTGCGGCTGCGTTCTTCTGGAACTCGGCGTAAAGCTGCTTGAGCTGAGGCTGCAGGGTGACCATCTTCGACTGGCCGTAGCGGGAGACCTGGTCATTGACGGAGGGCATTTTTTCTAGCAGGGTGGTTCCGGCGGGCGACTTGTAGAAGGCGATGATGGAGTCCAGCTCTTCTTCGGTGAAGGTCTTGACGTAGATGTCGGTGAAGGGGCCTTCCATGGTCTTCCAGCTCAACTGCTCATCGACAGCCTGGCCGGCCTGCTTCATGAAGTCGTCGTACTTGGCCTTTCTCTCGGGCGAAGCGTCGGGGCCGACGACCTGGGCTGCTGCATCGGAAACCTGCTTGCGGATGGCGTCGGAGATCTGGATAACCATGTGTTCGGTTTTGAGCAGCGTCATCAGCTCCTTGGCCTTGGCGCGATGGGAGGCATCGTCAGCGCGGGCGGCGACGGGCACGGTGAGGGCGAAGACGAGGAGCAGGGCGAGGCTACGAAAGGGGACGCGAATCGGCATGGTCCTTCGATTCTACGTGGATTGCAGTTGCGCGGACTGAGTGCCCGGCCGATTTCAAGTTGGTCGGGTCAATCGGAGTATCATCCAATCCGGAGGAATAAGACTCTGCCATGTTGAAAGTTATGGTTGCCTTGGTTGGTATGGCGTTTGTGACGGTGAGCGGACTGGCGCAGAAGGTTCCGGACGCGGCTTCGCCGATTGCAGCGTGTGGGGAAGCAGCCACGACCTTCTCGGTTTCACGGGGGCCGGTTGGGGACAACGCGACCGCCGCGCCAGAGGACAAGGCGACGGTATATATCGTCGAGGTCTACAACCTGAAGGACAAGGGACGGTTCAATCGCCCCACCCTGCGCCAGGGGCTTGATGGGACCTGGCTGGGAGCGACGCAGGGCTTCACTTATGTGAGCGCTTCGGTGGCGCCGGGAGTCCATCATCTGTGCTCGCGGTGGCAGTCGATGTTTGGTTCTCTATCACAGCAGATATCGCTGAACAGCTTCGACGCGGTGGCGGGGCGGAAGTATTATTTTCGCGTACAGATCAATGTTGAAGGTGCATCGGGCGATGCCGCTGGTCCTGCGTCGATCGACCTGCAGCAGGTGTCGGAAGATGAAGGGCGCTTTCTGGTGAGTGAGGCGGCGGTTGCAGTGAGCAAGCCGAAAAACTAGAGCTATTTCTTGTAAGTGTAGAGGGATCACGAAAAGCAACTGCCGAGATTCTGGACTTCATCCAGAATGACGCCGCTGAACAAGGTCTAGAGCTTCAGGGAATCCACTGTTGGTCGCGCACAAAGAAAAAGGCCCGGCGGTTGACGCCGGGCCTTGCTGTTCCAGGCGGCTTACCAGCCGCGAGTCTGCATCAGGTCCTGCTCCTCGATGGCGGCAGCGGCGAGACCCTTCATGGTGCCGGTGACGGCTTCGCTGGCTTCGGCGAGGATCTTGGGATCGTTGAAGTGCGTGGTGGCGATGACGATAGCCTTGGCACGGGAGACGGCTTCCTCGCGCTCGATGGGGTTGTTCTCGACGTCAAGCGGGGTGGCGCGTTCCTTCATGAAGATGCCGGAGCCGACGAAGACGGTTTCGGCGCCGAGCTGCATCATCAGGGCTGCGTCGGCCGGTGTGGCAATGCCGCCGGCAGAGAAGTTGGGCACGGGAAGCTTTCCGGACTTTGCGACCATGCGGACGAGCTCGTAGGGCGCGCCGTGAACCTTGGCCGCGTTGTAGAGCTCTTCGTCGGAGAGCACGGTGAGGGCTTTGATCTCGCGGACGATCTGGCGCATGTGCTGGACCGCGTGGACGACATCACCGGTGCCGGGCTCTCCCTTGGTGCGGATCATGGCTGCGCCTTCGGCGACGCGGCGGAGGGCTTCGCCGAGGTTGCGCGCGCCGCAGACGAACGGGGTGGTGAAGGCGTGCTTGTCGATGTGGTGCACTTCGTCGGCCGGGGTGAGGACCTCGGACTCGTCGATGAAGTCTACGCCGATCTGCTGCAGGATCTGGGCTTCGGCGAAGTGGCCGATGCGGGCCTTGGCCATCACGGGGATGGTGACGGCGCCCATGATCTGCTTGATGAGCTTGGGATTGGCCATGCGGGCGACGCCGCCCTCGGCGCGGATCATAGCGGGCACGCGCTCAAGCGCCATGACGGAGATGGCGCCCGCTTCTTCGGCGATGCGCGCCTGCTCGACGTTCATGACGTCCATGATGACGCCGCCCTTGAGCATTTCGGCGAGGCCGAGCTTGAGGCGGAGGCTGGACGAACTGAAGTTGCCGTTAAGACTGCCGTTTTGCGATGCGTGTGCCATGTCGGTTGTCCTTTGCGGGCGGAATATCTGGACTGGAAACCGTTGCCGCTTAAATGGCTGCCAAGCCCTAGTTTAGCAGCTTTACGCAGGTCGGGTGCGCGTGTCTGGATTCAGTGGGATGCAGGGGTGCTGATGAGATTGTAACCGGAACCGGTTGATATTCAGCAGGGGAATTCGGAAAAATTATGCGCCGCAGAGTTCGAGGATGCTGGCGCCGAACTTCTGGGCCTTGTCGGGACCGACGCCGGTGATGGTCTGGAGTTGGGCGAGGGTGCGCGGGCGCTGCAACACGATGTTGCGCAGGGTGGAGGTGCCGAGGACAAAGAACTGGGGCTGGCCGATGCGCTCGGACTCGGCTTTGCGCCAGGCGCGGAGTTGGGTGTCGAGGAGTTGCTGCTCGGGGGTGAGGTCGGCGGCTGGGTCGGCGGCGATGGGGCGAGGGCGGTGAAAGGTAGCGGTGG
>DASYEU010000098.1:0-40998 GCA_036498865.1 Acidobacteriaceae bacterium
GGATGGCAACTGGCGATTGCGGCGATGACTTCTTCGGATGTGTAGGGGGCATCGCGCGGCGGCAGGTCCTTGCCCATGCGGAACGCGATCTCGCACTCGAGCACGCGGTAGCGATAGGTGGGGCCGCTGAGGACTGCACCGCTTGGCGCCATCCAGGCGCGGGGCATGGGTGCGAAGAAGGGGACGGCGTCTGCGCTGGGCGCGCCGATCTTCCAGCCTCCGATGTCCTCGTAGGCGAGAGCCATCTCGTCGTGAACGCGGCTGACTTCTTCGAGGGATGTGGGCTGCAATTCGGCGGGCAGGTCGGCGATGGGCTTGTGGGTGCGGCGTGCGTCGAGCAGAAGATTCGCTGCTTCGATCATGTCTTTTTCGCGTGATCCGGAAATCATTGGGAAGCTCCAGGTTTTTCGATCCCTGACAGTGTCGCTCATGGGGCCGGTCCCTGTCATGCCAGCGGCACGGATGCTGCGCCGGGAGGAGGCCCCCGACGATCTGGCGGGATGAGCCAGAGGAGTTATTGTCCGTGCCGGAGACAGCGTGGTAGAAACGTTGCCGAATGCCGGGCTACGCTTTCACGTACGTCTATCTCAAGGCTTGAGAAAGAGGGTTGCGATGCGGATTGGTCAAGTAGGTCGGTACCTTGCGTTGTGTGCTGCGTTGTTGCCGGGATTACAGGCTGTGGCGGCGGTGAATGCGTACATGACGATTGAAAACACGCCGCAGGAAAAGATGAAGGGCGAGCTGTCACGGGCGTCCAGTCCGGAACGGATCCGGCTGATCAGTGTGGCTCGCGAGGCGTCGTCGGGCATGGCGACGGGGAAGCGCATGCATAAGCCGATCACCATTACCAAGGAGATCGATGCGTCTTCGCCTTTGTTGAAGCAGTCGATGGCCAAGGGGAGCTCGCTGGGCAACGTGGTCATCGTGTTTGAGGGAGCGGGCCCCGGTGCGGCGAAGGCGGCACAGAAGGTCGTTCTGACGAATGCGATGGTTACTGGCATCAAGATGGCAGGGAAGTCGGAGCAGATCTCGCTGGACTATCAGACGATCGAAGTGACGTACGTGAATGGGACCAAGACAGCTGCCGACGATTGGGAGTCCCCTAAGTAGAGGATGGTCTAGACTCGAAGCATCGAGACGCCGGTGACATCGATCGAAGCGCGGCCTGAGGGCGAGCCTCACCTGCACCGCAGCCTGAACCTGCGCGGTGCGGTGACGCTGAACATGCTGGACATGATCGGCGTTGGGCCGTTCATCACGCTGCCTCTGATTCTGGCGGCGATGGGCGGACCGCAGGCGATGCTGGGCTGGATTCTGGGAGCCGGGCTGGCGCTGTGCGATGGACTGGTGTGGGCCGAGCTGGGCGCGGCGATGCCGGAGGCTGGCGGCTCATACGCGTTTCTGCGGACGATTTATTCGGGCGCTGACGGGACGCGGAAGCTGGGGCGGTTCCTGGCGTTTCTGTTCATCTTCCAACTGACATTTTCAGCGCCGCTGTCGGCGGCTTCGGGGTGTATTGGGCTGAGCCAGTATGCGACGTATCTGTGGCCGTCGCTGGCGGGGCACATGGTGAGCCACACAGCGCATTTGGGAGCATACAGCGTGGGCGTTGCGGCAGGGCCCGCAACGCTGGTGGCGATTGCGGCAGTGCTGGTCGCGGTGTTCCTGCTGTATCGCGGGTTAGCTGGATTGCGCGTGGTGGCCACGGCCATGTGGTGCACGGTGATGGCGCTGATTGCGTGGATCCTGGTGACGGGGTTGGCGCATGGGCATCTGAGCCAGGCATTTACATTTCCGCCGGGTGCGTTTGAGCTGAAGCCGGGGTTCTTCCTGGGACTGGGGTCGGCGATGCTGATTGCGACCTACGACTACTGGGGCTACTACAACATCACGTTTCTGGGCGGCGAGGTGAAGGATGCGGCGCGGACGGTACCGCGAGCGATCCTGATCTCGATTGTGCTGGTCGCGGCGATGTACCTGGCGATGAACATCTCGGTGCTGGCGGTGCTGCCGTGGCAGGGGATCGTGGGGGCGCACGATGTGAATGCACGGCGCGCGGTGATCTCGATTTTTATGGAGGTCGCGTACGGGCCGCGGCTGGGGCCTGCGATGGGCAAGGTTGCGGCTGTGCTGGTGATGGTGACCGCGTTCGCCAGCGTATTTTCGCTGCTGCTGGGCTACTCGCGGATTCCATATGCTGCGGCGCGCGATGGCAACTACTTCCGTGTGTTCGGGCAGCTGCATCCGAAGGGATTCCCGCATATTTCGTTGCTGGTGATGGGTGCGGGGGCGATCTGTTTCTGCTTCTTCTCGCTGGCGGATGTGATTGCGGCGCTGGTGGTGCTGCGGATTCTGCTGCAGTTTCTGATGCAGCACGTGGGGGTAATCTACCTGCGGAGGAGCCGGCCGGCGATGGAACGGCCGTTCCGGCTGTGGCTGTATCCGCTGCCGCCCTTGCTTGCGATTGCCGGGTTCGTGTATATCCTCATCGAGCGGGCGAATTTTGAGCGGGAGCTCGCAGGAGCGGCCGTCGCGATTCTGCTTGCGGCGGCGATCTACGCTGTTCGAGAAGGGCGCACGAACAAGGCCAATGCTTCTTAAGGTTTGCCGGTTCAACCGAGGAACACAGGGCCGGGATTTCCAATCAATTTAGCGCATTGAAGGTACATCCAATGTGAGCCTTAGTGCGTAGTTCGATAGTCTAAAGAACGGGCCCACGTGGTGCTGCCCCGGTTTTTAACGGCCGGTGTGCGGGAAGGCGAAGCAAACATGTTGATTAAGAAGAGCGAACGTCTGGATGGAAGCAATATCGCGTCGTCGGAGATTACGCCGAAGGAATCGTTCCTGAACCGGCGGAATTTTCTTACCGGGGCCGTTGCGGCCGGAGTGGGAGCGCTGGCGTTGAACCAGGTGCCGGGTCTGATCCATCCGGACGCGGTGCACGCGGACCAGAAGCTGGCAACGGTGCCCTCGAAGTACACGTTATCCGATGCCCAGACGCCGTTTGCCAAGGCGACGACCTACAACAACTACTACGAGTTCGGTACGGATAAGAGCGATCCGGCGAAAAACGCGCATACGCTGCGCACGCGGCCGTGGACGGTCGAGGTGTCGGGGCTGGTGAAACAGAAGAAGACGGTCGACATCGACAGCATTATGAAGTACCGGCCGATTGAGAGCCGCGTATACCGGCATCGCTGCGTGGAAGCGTGGTCGATGGTGATTCCGTGGGACGGCTATTCGCTGGGCGAGTTCATCTCGTGGGCGGAGCCGCTGCCGAGTGCGAAGTTTGTGCAGTTCATTTCGGTGAGCGACAGCAAGGACATGCCCAACAAGCCGAGCGCGCTGGACTGGCCGTACTCCGAGGGGCTGCGGCTGGATGAGGCGATGAATCCGCTGTGCCTGCTGACGTTTGGATGCTACGGCGAAGTGCTGCCCAATCAGAATGGCGCGCCGATCCGCGTGGTGAGCCCGTGGAAGTATGGGTTCAAGAATGGCAAGAGCATTGTGAAGGTGATCCTGACGGATAAGCAGCCTCACACCTCGTGGAACGAGAGCGCGCCGGATGAATATGGTTTCTACTCGAATGTGAATCCGCAGGTGGACCATCCGCGATGGTCGCAGGCGCACGAACGCCGGATCGATTCAAGCCCGTTCCCGAAGACGATTCCGACACAACCCTTCAACGGCTACGGCGACCAGGTGGCCGGCATGTATGCGGGGATGAATCTGAAGAAGAACTTCTAGGATTGACATGCCGACAAAGTGGATTCCTTACGTAAAGGTGCTGGTGCACTTGGTGTGCCTGGTGCCGGCGTTCCAGCTGGTGCAGATGTACCGTTCGGGTGCGCTGGGATTGATTGCGGATCCGGTGAACTACATTACGCACCAGACCGGCTATTGGGCGCTGTTTCTGTTGATGGCGTCGCTGGCGGTGACCCCAGTGCGGCGGCTGCATGTAAAGCTGGGGAACCTGATTCGCTTCCGGCGGCTGCTGGGGCTGTATGCGTTCTTCTACGCGACGCTGCATCTGGCAACGTATGTGTTTCTGTTCTCGGGCTACGACGTGCCGACGGCGTGGGCCGGGCTGAAGGCGGGACACCTGGGCGTGGTGGTGGATCAGTGGAAGCTGGTATGGCCGACCGTGCTGGACGATCTGAAGAAGCGGCGGTTTATTCAGGTCGGGTTGTTCGCGTGGTTCCTGCTGTTCCTGCTGGCGGTGACTTCACCGGCGTTGGTGATGCGGTGGATGGGCGGCAAGAGTTGGCGGAGGCTGCATGCCGCGGTGTACGTGGCAGCGGCGGCCGGGTGCATCCACTACTGGTGGCTGGTGAAGAAGGGCGTGAAGGAGCCACTGCCGTTTACGCTGGTGCTGACGGTGCTGTTGCTGGCGAGGGTGGTGTGGAGCGTGATGAATCGGCGGCGTGGCGCAGTTGCTGCGGCTCGGCGGCCTGTGGCGGCCGGGGGATAGGGCGGAGTTTGTGGCGCGAGCGCAACTTCGGGAGAGCAATCGAGGTCTAAGCTAGAGGAGAGGCTCCCCTATGCGCAGGATTCTGTTGCTTGCCCTCACTTTCTCTTGCATCTCAATGATTTCTTTGCAGGCGCAGATGGCCGCGCCGGTTCCAGACGCGCTGCAGAAGGGTGCGGCGAAGAAGTCTACGGCGAGAGCGAAGGCCGCCGCTCCGAAGCCTGTGGTCCCAGACACGCCGTCGCTGGTGCCGCTGAGCGAACGCGAGCGCGCAGTGCAGGTGCTTGGACGCTTTACGTTTGGACCGCGTCCGGGCGATGTGGACCACGTGCTGGCGGTCGGAGTGGACAAGTGGTTTGAGCAGCAACTGAATCCGGGTGCGATCAAGGATCCGGCGCTGGATCGGCGGCTGGCGGATTTCCCGACACTGAATATGACGCCGGAGCAGGCGCTGATGGTGTTCCCGGACCGTGGAACGATTCAGCGTGTAGCGGACGGCAAGCAGCCGATGCCTGCTGATCTGACGCTGGCCGCGATGTACGAGGTGCAGGTTGCAAAGCTGCGCAAGGAAGCGAACGCGCGCAAAACCGATGCGGCCGGCAATCTGCCTCCGGAGCCCAGCGACGCTGAAAAGGCGGCGGAGAAGCAGGAAGGCCAGATTACGGCTGCGCGCATTGCGGGTGAGCTGTTCGCCCTGCCGAGAAATCAGCGCATGGCAGCGCTGATCCAGATGCCGGTGGAAGATCGCATTGCGTTTACCAGTAATGTGAATGGCGACCAGAAGAATCTGCTGATGGCAGACTTCACTCCGCGCGAGCGCGAGGTTTTCCTGGGGATGGCGGCCGGCGTTGGCGCACAGTATCAGATAGGGCAGGAGCTGGCACAGGCCAAGATGGTGCGGGCGATTCTTGCCGAGCGGCAGCTGCAGGAGGTGATGACCGACTTCTGGTTCAATCACTTCAACATCTACATCGCCAAGGATTCCGACCAGTGGTACACGACGAGCTACGAGCGCGATGTGATCCGCAAGAATGCGCTGGGCAAGTTCAGCGACCTGCTGCTGGCGACCGCGCAGAGCCCCGCGATGATGGTGTACCTGGACAACTGGTTGAGCATTGGGCCGGACTCGCTCGCGAACGGGGTGAACCCCGCGAATCCGCGGTCGAAGCCGGGCAACAAGGGGCTGAACGAGAACTATGGTCGCGAGATTATGGAGCTGCACACGGTGGGCGTAAATGGCGGCTACACGCAGGCCGACGTGACGAACCTGTCTGCGATCCTGACCGGATGGACCGTGAACCAGCCCAACCTTGCCGGTGGCTTCCAGTACGATCCGAAGCGGCACGAGCCTGGCGCCAAGGTATGGCTGGGGCACAAGATCGGCAGCGGGCAGACGTTCGTGGTGCAGGGCGGGTCGGCAATCAATGCGGAGCTGGCAGCGCGGTCGGCGCCCGCGATGGAAGACTCCATGGACGAGATGATGATGGGCGGAGGCACAGGGCAGAAGGCTGTCGCGCTGGCGAATGCGCCGGGCAATGCGGGGATGAAGGAAGGACTGGAGGCGCTGAACGTGCTTGCGCACAGTCCGCAGACGGCGCACTTTATCAGCTGGAAGATTGCGCAGCGATTCGTGGCGGACGATCCACCGCCGGCGCTGGTGGACCGCATGGCGAAGACGTACCTCTCGTCCGACTGCGACATCAAGGCGGTGCTGCGAACGCTGGTGGCGAGCCCGGAGTTCAACTCGCGGAAGTATTTCCGCAACAAGGTGAAGACGCCGATGGAGTTTCTGGCGTCGGCCTATCGCAGCACACTGACCGATCCGTCGAATCCGGGCGCACTCGTCTACACCATCAAGAATATGGGTATGCCGCTCTACAACGCGCTGCCGCCGACGGGGTACTACATCACGGCGGATCACTGGATGAATACGAGCGCGCTGGTCGATCGGCTGAACTTCGCGTATCAGCTGACCAACGGGAAGTTTTCGAATCAGAAGTTCGATGCGCCGAAGGTGGTTGCGCTGGGACTGATGAGCCAGCCATCGCAGCCGGTACAGACGGCGACTGCCGCGTCCGCGCGCTTAGCGCCGCCGACATATGCCGAGGCGACATGGACAGGCGCTGCGCCGGTGGAGAGAATGGCGACGCCCTCCGGAGGTGAGATTGCGCTGAAGGTGCTTGAATCGACGTTGATCGTCGGCGAGGTTTCGAGCCAGACGAACGAGCTGATCCACAAGCAGATTGCAGAGGCGAAGCAGAAAGACACGGCGCCCGGTGAAATGCTGAATCTTCTGACGGCGCTGGTGATGGGCTCACCGGAGTTCCAGGTGCGCTAAGCGAGTGGTCAGTGCGCGGCGGCGATCCGAAAGACGCGGCTGGCGTGCGGAGCGAGCGTGAGCGTTAGGCCGTCCGGCTCGGCAGTGACGGCATTGCTGGATATGAGGTCGGTGAGGCTGCGCGGCTTACCGGCGGCCAGGTGCGTGTCGCGCAGTGCGTCGACCTCGCGCCAGGAGAGCTTAATCTCTGCCGGAGCGCTATCGAGGTTGAACAGTGCAAGGACCGCTGAGCCATTTGGATAGATTGTGAGCCAGGCCTGTTGCGGCTTGTTGCGCAGGTGCTGAATGTCGAGCGGGCGCGCCGGGACGCCGGCCTGATCGATCGCGATCAGAGCACGGTTGGTGAGGAGCGCGAGGTCGGCCGAGTCCATCTTCGTGAGATCGGTGCCTAGATAGAGCGGAGCGCAGGAGATGGTCCACAGCGCAAACATGGACTGGCGCTCGTCGGGGGTGATGCCGTCTTTGTCGCCGTTGCCGAGTTCCAGCGTGTCGAGGTCGTTCCATCCGCCGGGTGCGGCGTGCGGAATCCAGCGGACGACATCGTTGAACCGCGTGGAGACTTTGGACCACGTAGTGAGGTTGCCGTGGAGCGACGGATCGGGCGACCGGTCGCACGGGCCATAGCATTCGATGTCGTTCTCGATTCGCCATCCGTTTGAAGTTGCGCGCCACAGCGAGGCCTGATCGAAGGACAGGTAGTTCGATAGCTCGAGCCAGATGGGATGCGACGCGTGGGCGAGCGCGGCGTGCCACTGGCGCATCTCCTCGCGATTGTCGGCGGCGAGGTTGCCACCTCCTGGGCCGACGAAATCCATCTTGATGAAGTCGGCGCCCCAGCGGTCGAACTGCGCAACCTGCGAGCGGATGTAGGCCGCGGCGGCCGGCTTGGAGAAGTCGATGCGGTAGGAGTTGCGGCGCGTGCTGCCGGGCTGCGTGGTGTCCGTGATGTCGGCGATGTGAGCGGAGGTGCCTGCGATCTGCGGGTTCTGTTTGTAGAGCTTCTCCGTGATGCCGGGGTTGAGATAGATGCCGAACAGCAGGCCATGCTGGTGCATGTACTTCGCCATGCCGTCCATGCCGCTGGGGAACGCGGTGAGGTTGGGCTTGGGGATGCCGTGATCGTCGAAGCCGTCGGTCCAGCCGTCATCGATGTTGATGTAGCGATAGCCGAAGGTGTTGAGCTTCAGGGCCAGCAGCGCGTCGGCTTGCGCTTTAATTTTTTCCTCGGTGGGCTTGCCGCGGATGAGACTCCAGGAACTCCAGCCCATGTAGGGATGTGCGGAGAAATTAGCCTGCGTAGATTTGGGAGATTGGGCGACGGAAGGAAGAGACACCGCGAGTGCTGCCGCAAAGAGCATGAGGCAAGAGCGCATGCGGAATTATAGCGACCAGAGAGAAGAGTAGTCAGAGACCGGCGAAGAGATCCGTTGTTTGCTCTGCTGCCTGCGGGTGGGGCGTGGCTGCAAGCGTGTAGAACTCCTGGCCGGCACGCCTCTCGAATGAAGCCTGAAACTTTTCCATAAGAGGAAGCTGTGAGGTGTGCGCGCGAAACGCTTCGAACTTGCGGTGCTGCACGTGGCGGACATCCAGCGTGACGGTCCAGGGCATCGGGAGAGGAGAAGGACGCCCATGGAAGAAAAAGTTGGTGGTGTTGTAGTAGAGCCGCTGCGGGACATGGATGGGGCCGAGGTGGGGGAAGCGCTTGGGCGATGCGGCCCAGTGAAACGCAGCGGTGGTGAAGGCCGAGACCATGGTGTGATCGGCGTGCGTGTTCATGGCTCCGTCCTGGCCGAAGGTAAGGACGACCTGCGGCTTGTCCGCGCGGATGCGCTTGACGAGCTTTGCAGCGGTCTCGGAGAAGTTGGCGAACTCCAACTGCGCGTCCTGGTAGTCCCACAGTTCGTAGTGGGTGACGTCGAGGATCTTGCAGGAGGCGGCGAACTCGGCGCGGCGCATCTCGCCCAGGTGCTGGCCGGAGGTGGCATCGCCGCGGTTGGTGGCGGCCTGGCCATCGGTGAAGCAGATGACGGTGGTCTCGACGCCAGCTTCGGCTGCGAGCATCAGGGCGCCGCCAAAGGCGAAGCATTCGTCGTCGGGATGGGCGGTTACGCAGAGGAGTTTGAGTGGGGATTTCTCAGGCATAGTCGATGTTTAGCGTCCAGCAGGATACAGCTCGATTTTACTGGATGGAAGTGGAAGTCGTTGAGGACTAGGTTTCGTTGGACTGGCTCGCGGCATTGAAGATGCCTTCTTCGAGATCGTCCTGGTCGAGCAGGATGTCTTCGAGCTCGGGCTCACAGAGCAGTTGGTTGTCGAAGAGGGAACCGGTGACTTCCGGTTCGCCCGCGATGAGAGCCCGGACCGGTGCGAACGATCGGCGGTGGAGAGCGCAGGGGCCGAGTTCGCGCAGCTGGCGGCGATGCTCTGCCGTTCCGTATCCCTTATGCGAGGCGAAGCCGTAACCGGGATGCACCGTGTCCATCTCGCGCATCAGGCGGTCGCGGTGCACCTTCGCGATGACCGACGCGGCTGCGATGGAGAGCGAGAGCGCGTCGCCGTAAAAGAGGCGCGTCTGTTGGCATGGATGGTCCAGTCGCATGGCGTCGATGAGCAGGTGATCCGGTGCGAGCGAGAGGCCCTGCACGGCGGCCAGCATGGCGATGCGCGTGGCCTGGTATATGTTGACGCGGTCGATGGTCTGCGCATCGACCTCGGCGACAGAGAGGGCGAGTGCGCATTTGCGAATGCGGAGGTCGAGCTTCTCGCGCTGCTCGCGGGTCAACTGCTTGGAGTCTTTGAGTCCGGCGCGTCCGAGCGGGCCGAGGCGCTCCGGCAGGATGACTGCGGCGGCGACCACTGGGCCGAACAGCGCACCGCGGCCCACTTCGTCCACGCCCGCGATTGCCCGAAACCCGCGATAGCGCAGGGCCTGTTCCGGGGCGTCGCTGCAGACCAGCAACTTCAGCATGCGCTGCTTCGCGGTGGCGGCGCTGACGGCCTGCGCGGTGCGAAGAGAGGGAGGAGCACTGCCCATACTAGGTGCGAGTTTACAACTTTCGTGCGTGTGAAAATTAACTCGACGCAAGGGAAGTGGTTGTATTCTCTGTGGGAACCACGCTGTTGCACTATTTTGTGCAGGCTCTACTTCCCGTCGCCCACCCCGAAATCAGGCAAAGCCGAGCGGGGTCCCTCGCATCGAATGCATGCAGCCTACTCAGGAGTTTTTCATGATTATGCGTACAGGCATCGGGAAGGTTCTGCTCCTCGGATGGATGAGCGCCGCTGCCGGTTTTGCGGCCCAGTCGCAAACGGCAACGCCCGCCGGACAGGATGCGGGCACTCCTTCGCCGGCTGCCATCCAAGGGACTCCGGCGGCCGCGGCCGCATCCGCCAAGGGGAAGAGCAGCAAAGCCGCGTATACCGGACCGAATACGGTTGTGGTGCTGCCCGCGACTCCGATGCTGGATGCGGAGGGCAAGCAGCGTGTCGATCCCGACGGCAAGCTGATGTTCAATCCACTGGTCACCCAGATCCGCGACAAGAAGGGGCATCCGGTTTTCGATGCGGACAACAAGCCTGTGTTTGCGACGCCGAACAATCCTGGATATGACGAGAAGGGCAAGAAGATCGCGGTGAAAAAAGTGAAGCCGCCCAAGATGACGCCCGTCTCCATCAACGCCGGAACGCTGACGGTAGACGGATGGACGGGCAAGGCGAGGCTGAATTACGACATCGCCGATCTCAAGTACCTGTACATCTATGCGCCCGGAATCGGCACGTCGATTGTGTCGCAGACTTCGTTTCCGGGGGCCAAGGAGCAGCCGGGCGCATTCAATGGCAAGAGCCTGAGGATCACAGTGGATGGGCATCCCATCGAATTGTCCTCGGACAAATTGCTTCTGGGGAAGAAGCCGGAGTCCGCGTGGGTGGTGGTGGATCGCAGCTTCCTGCTGCCGGCGAAGTTTCCCGCGCTCGGATATGGGCCAACGGCCAAGGCGCCGTATGCGTGGCCTGGATCCAAAGAAGGCGTTGCGGCGAAGGGTTCGACTGAGGCCCCGCCACTTCCGGCCGATGTGCGGCCCACGATGCTGCTGACACCTTGTCCCGCAGGAACGATGCGCGCGCCCGGTCCGCAGGCGCTGCCGGGCCAGAAGGCTCCGGAGCAACCGTGTGTGCCGATCAATCCGACTCCGGCTCAGAGTGGCGCTGCGCCTCTCTCTCCTGCGCCAAAATAGCTTGTCGCAGAACACAGAAAAGACCACGATGAGAGCCATCGTGGCCTTTTCTGTGTTGGAACGAAATGATTAGGAGGGGCGGGCGACTTCGTGGAGACGGGCAGCCTTGCCGCGCAGACCACGCAGGTAGTACAGCTTGGAACGCCGAACCTCGTAGGAACGGAGTTTCTCCACCTTGTCGACGACCTTGGAGTTGTAGGGGAAGATGCGCTCGACGCCCTGGCCGAAGCTCATCTTGCGCACGGTGAAGGTGGCCTGCGGGCCGCGGTTGGTCGCGATGACCATGCCTTCAAAGGCCTGGAGGCGCTCTTTCTCGCCCTCGCGGATCTTAACCTGCACGCGGACAGTGTCGCCGGGGCCAAACGAGGGGTGGTCAGTCCGCTCAAGTTTGGCGGCCAGTTTCTGCATAATCGGATGAATAGACATAGGTGCTTTCCTGTTCGGGACTCGAATGCTTAGTTTATCAGATTTTCGCCGGTTCATGGTCAAGAAACCGCGAACCGATTGTCCTCCGCACGACCGCCAACCTCATCAGTCGACAGGGGAATCCGCGAGGGATGCCAGGAACTCGCGATCCTCTTCGCTGAGTACAGCCCTTTCGAGCAGATCCGGCCGGTTGCGCCACGTTTTCTCAAGCTGCATCTGGCGGCGCCAGCGGCGGATCGCGGAGTGATCGCCTCCGCTCAGCACCTCGGGAATGGCAACGCCGCGGAACTCTGCGGGCCGGGTGTAGTGCGGGTAGTCGAGCAAGCCGCCTGCACCGTGGGTCGAGCGTGGCACGCCGTCTTCGGTCATCGTATCGGCGGGGTCGTCGCCGATGCCGAAGCTCTCGTAGCGGGACGAGTCCGCGTGGCCCAGCACACCGGGCAGCAGGCGGGCTGTGGCGTCAAGGACTACGGCCGCAGCCAGTTCGCCGCCGGAGAGCACGTAGTCGCCGATGGACAACTCCTCGTCGGCAAGCAGTTCGGAGACGCGTTCGTCCACGCCCTCGTAACGTCCGCAGATCAGGACCACCTGCTCCAGCGTTGCAAGCCGATGCGCCGTGGCCTGTGTGAATCGTTTGCCCTGCGCTGAGAGCAGGATGACAGACTGCCGCGACAGATCGCGTTCCGACTTCGGAGCAATGCCGCCGAGCGACTCCACACATTCGAGGATGGGCTGCGCCTTCAGCACCATGCCCTCGCCGCCACCGAAGGGGCGGTCGTCGACGGTGCGATGGCGATCCTGGGTGAAGGCGCGCAGATCGTGCGCTGCCACCTCCACGGCGCCGGTCGCGATGGCGCGGCTTAGAATGCCGTGGTCGAGTGGCCCGGAAAAGAAGTTCGGAAAGATGGTGAGGATATCAAAGCGCATAGGTGCCGGGCCGCGGAGTCCTTCGCAGTGTAGAACGCCGGTTCACTCCTGCGCAGCCGGACGATTGATCGCAGCGAGGCCTTCAGGCAGAGCCATGCGGATGGTCTTCGCGGCGACGTTCAACTCAAGCAGATAGGCAGCGACAAAGGGCACGAGAATTTCGTGGCCTTCCGGCGACGCGATGCCGAGTAGCGGTGCGGCATCGTCCAGGCGGCGCGAGCCATCGGGCGTGGTAGGGAACTCGACGCTGTCGATGACGCCGAGCAGGATGTCGCTGTCGTACACGGTGCAGCCGACGAGATCGGAGATGTAGGCGGC
Source organism: Acidobacteriaceae bacterium (assembly GCA_036498865.1). Lineage (GTDB taxonomy): Bacteria > Acidobacteriota > Terriglobia > Terriglobales > Acidobacteriaceae > Edaphobacter. The sequence continues at coordinate 12,713 of DASYEU010000098.1, forward strand.
TCCGGGGTCCAGCGGCATGCGTTCGGCCAGCGGGACCAGGACTTCCTTACCCGCGAGCTTCTCGGCCTGCTCGATGGAGTCGATGCCGGCGAAGTGGAGCACAATCCTGCCGGCGTTTCGGCCGACGGGAAGCCAATGCGCCAGGACCTCGGCGGGTTCTGCGGACGCGGAGGGGTTCTGGCCTTCGGCGAAGCCTTGGGGCGCGAGCCACACCTGATGGTGCTGGGTGAAGCGCTCGGGAAAGTCCGTAAACAGGTCCGCGAGCAGTTCCCCTTTACGTCCCTGGGGCCGCAGGATTTGGGCCAGCACGATCCATTGCGAGGCAGATTCCATGTCAGTGCAATGAGCGTCGGCTTCGGTGCGTAGGCAGTCTTTCGCTATACCGCCGCGATGGGGAGCGGTCGTTGAGCAACGAACCGTGCTCTAGCCGGTGGCGGCGGTGCAAACTCAGCCCGTCGGCCGCCCTTCGCTGTCCTCCACAATGTCGAGCGCGAAACGGTGATGTAGCTTCATACTGGCGGCGCCAAGGATGGTGCGCAGCGAGCGCGCTGTCCGGCCCTGTTTGCCGATGACCTTCCCGATGTCCTGGTGAGCGACCCGCAGTCGAATGACGGTGGAGTCGCGGTCCTCAAGCATCTCTACGGACACATCGTCAGGCTGGTCAACCAACGCCTGGACGATTTCCAGGATAAGTTGTTTCATTCGCTCTGTTGCTTCGTTGGAAGTTGGCATTGCTTCGATCATCACAGACACCTCGTAGGAGTATGCTGCTCCGGGCTCGTTCAGCTCATAGCCTCATTCTGGGGTAAGGTCTTATGGGCACAAACGACTTGCTGCCGGTGCAGTAGCGCTTTACCGCCCTGGGGGAGGTGTCAGGGAGGACACGCAGACCCACCTGCTTCCAAATGGGCCTGCGATAGAGTCTACGTGAAGAAATGGAAAAGTATCCGTCGGAAATACGGCTTTAGGACATTCTTTGGGTACTGGCCGGGGTTACCTGGTCCAATCCAAGGATCATCGGCGAATCTTAAGCAGCGGTAGCTGGTTCAGCTGTCGGCTGGGCAAACAACTTGCTGACGCGCTCCGACATGCGAGCGCCCTTGCCAACCCAGTAGTCAATGCGTTCCCGCTTGAGGTCGAGCGTGGCGGGGGCGGTGCGCGGGTTGTAGGTCCCGACCACCTCGACAGAACGGCCGTTGCGGGCGCGATCCTTTTCAATCACAACGACGCGGTAGTGGGGCTGCTTGCGGGCGCCAACGCGCGCCAGACGAATCATCAACACTTGGAAATCCTCTCAGAGAAAACGTTTGTGGGCGAAGGAGTTAAGCCGAATGAGTTCACCGGCCCAAGCGGGACAGGACCACGGCTCACACAACCCAACACCTAAGTATGGCGGAGATTGCAGGATTTCGCAATGCCCGGGGCAAAGATCGGACCGCGCCGGACCCCTTAAACAGCCATGCCGCCCCCCGAGGAGTGGCGGCAAGACTATGGGGAAATATGGCGCTCAGCGTGTCCCAGACAGATACAGACTATGCGACGGTGCGGTATCCGGCTTGTGACGTGGATCACACATGTGTGTGGGAACAGACTATTTCTCGTCCCGCAACAGGGCTCCCGCAGCCCACAGCACAGGCGCCTGACCATGCAGGTTTCCTGTCTCGCGCTTGCGGTCGAGGTAATACTGCATGTTGTCGAGCTTGCCTGTTCCGGTGCACACCTCGGTCACGTCGTGATTCTGATCGACGTATCCGACCACGCCGATCCATCCCTTGCGGGCGGCAGGTCCATAGGTCGCTGCGTCGAGCCAGCCGTGCTTGACGCCGGTGATCAGCGCGAAGCTGAACATCGCGGAGCTGGAACTCTCGGGCCAGGCGTCGGGATGGTCGATTAGTTCGCGCCACATGCCGTCGGCGCCCTGGTACTTCAGCAGGGCACCCATCATCAGCTTGTAGCCGGCCATGATGCGCGGGCGGTCGGGATGATTGGCGGGCAGGCTGCGCAGCATCTCCGCCATGCCGGCTGCGAACCAGCCGTCGCCGCGTCCCCAGAAATATTTCACATCCGGCGCGTGGAAGAAGAGGCCGTTGGGCTGCTGCAGCCGGTCGAGGTACGTGACCATTTCGTGGGCGTCGCGGTCGAGATACTTGTGGTCGCCCGTAGCGCGGTACGCCTCAAGCTGCAACATGGTGAGCATGTACATGTCGTCCACCCAGAGACGGGTTTCGGGCGAGAGGCCGTCCTTCACGAGCGCGTTGTGCACGTCGGCGGGCAGTTCCGCAGGCGAGTCGGGCGCAAGCGGGCCCCACTGGCGATCGGCCCACGACTGGCCCAGTTCGAGATACTTCGGATCGTAGTTCGCGAGGCCTTTCGTCTCGATGGCGATCTCCAGCGGAACGACGCCGAAGATGGAGTCGTCGACGTGATGGCGCTTGGGCATGCGGCCGGCTTCAGGACCGCCGGGCATCACGGGGGCGAAGCGCGCGATGAGCTTGTCGCGCAACGCATCGTCGTGCGTGAGCTGGGCGAAGGTGAGCGCGCCGTACCAGGTGCAGACTTCCGGATAGCCGATGTTCTGCACTCGCGCGGGAGCGGTGGGATACGCGACTGTTTGTCCGAGCGGTGTCGTGACGAAGTGTTCAGCCAGCGCCTTGCCGACCTCCTGCGGAGAGACTCCGCGCGGCCACACAGTCAGGTCGCCAGGCGTTGGTGGAATGGTGGCCTTGTATCCGCCATCGGGAGCTCTGCGCGCGGACTGGGCTGGATTTGCTCCGGACTGGGCGGAAGATTGCGCCGGAGCCTGGGCAAAGAGCGTTGCGGTTAGAAGAGACGAAGAGCAGAGGAGCGCAGAGATACGGAGGTTCATTCGATTTCACCCTTGTGAATTTCGTGCTGAATCTGTCGCAGGCCAGTCTACCCGCCGGAGCGAAGTTGAACAACCGCAGGTTGATCAGTAGTATCCGGGGTATCGGGCAGATTGGACCGGGTGCGACACATCGACTCTCCTGCCATGCACTCAGCTGCAATGAAGCGGGCGGGTTTCCGCGCGAGGACACGGAATGACGTCAGAGGTTTTGATTGCAGGCGCGGGCCCGGTTGGATTGACTATGGCTGTGGAACTGGCACGATACGGCGTGCCGGTCCGCATTGTTGACAAGGCGCCGCAGAGGATGGACCAGTCCCGTTCTCTGTTGCTGTGGGGCCGCACGCTCGAGCTGCTCGACCGGGCTGGATGTGGCGAGGCAATGGCGGCGGCGGGTATGCGAGTCCCAGCTGCAAATATCCTGGCCGGTGGAAAGAAGGTCGGCCGGATTGATGTGGGGGGAGGGGAAGGGGCGCACCCGTACGCGCTGACGCTGCCCCAAAGCGAGACCCTGCGCCTGCTGGAAGCGCGCCTGAATCGCCTGGGTGTGCAGGTAGAGCGCGGCCTCGAGTTGACGTCGATGTCGGCGGGCGCGGACAGTGTCGCCGTCACCTTGCGAAGCGCAGACGGCTCCATAGAAAAGGCCCAGACTTCGCGGCTGATTGGGTGCGACGGCTCGCAAAGTAAAGTGCGTGACGGGCTGAGGATAGTGTTCACCGGAGACACGCAGCCAAGCCGATGGGTGCTCGCAGATGTACGGCTGGCGGATCGTGGTTCGGGCGAGATAGATGTGGTGTGGCATCCGGACGGTCTGCTGGTGGTCCTTCCCATCGCCGGGGACCGGTGCCGTGTGATGGTGGACGTTGGCCTGTCGCAAACCAGCAAGGGATTGCCCGATCCGACACTCAACGATGTGCAGGCCTTGCTCGACAATCGCGGACTTCAGGGGCTGACTGCGTATGCTCCCGAGTGGCTGGCGGCAGTCCACTTCAACGAGCGCAAGGTGGAACAGTACCGGGTTGGCCGAGTCTTTCTTGCGGGGGACGCCGCGCACGTTCATTGTCCCGCTGGATCTCAGGGATTGAATCTGGGGATCCACGACGCTGTGAACCTGGCTTGGAAACTCGCGCTGGTCTTCCATCGCGTGTGCGCGGAAGAGCCGCTGCTAGCCAGCTACAGTTGCGAGTGCAGCGCCGCGTGCGCCCGGGTGTTGAAGGAAGTTCCGGGCAGGCTGCATGCTCCTGCGAATTTTCGCGGCGACGTAAAGGATCCGGTTCGCAATCATATTGCGTCGCTGCTGTTCGGCGGCGTGCCTACACGGAACGCGGCGGCGGCGACTGCCGCTACGGAAATCGGTTATGCGGAGAGTCCGCTCAACATCCACGGGCCGAACTTTGCGAGCGGCCCCGGGTTGGGGCAGCGAGCTCGCCTGCGCAAAGGGGAGCTGCCTTTTGGCGCGGGAGACCGCCCGCGATTCGCACTGTGCGTCGACGCGTCCGATACAGCCCGCAGGCATGGAGCCGAAGCGCTGCTCGGGATCTACAAAGATTTGCTCGAGCCGGAGGTGCGTGCGCCTTACGCTGCGGGAGGCCTATGGTTGGTTCGCCCGGATGGGTACGTTGCGCTGTCGGCAGGCCACGACGAGCGGGACCGGGTGGCCGCGTATCTTGATCAGATTCATCGCGCCCGCCGGCTCATGCATCAGGCAGCTGCGCATCCGGCATGGATGGGGCCAGGCTAACCGGTCAGGCGCCCGGCCCCGTCTCGGCTACTTGTGCCAGTGCATCGGCCAGTCGAGGTACTTGGAAGCGGCCTCGTGCACCGGTGCGGCAGTCGTGGAGAAGCTGGCTGCGACGTGGTGCTCGAAGCCGTTCTCGCAGATGTAGCGCAGCAGCGCCTGCATGTTGGGAATCTCGACCACGCCCGCACCGCCGAAGGTGTTCAGCGGATCGTTGGTGAACGCGCCCTCGCCGACGTAGCCGCAGATCTTGCCGGTAAAGTCGTCGGTGGAGAAGCGCGCGAAGCTCATCGGGCCGGCCTTCACCGTGCCGTCAAGCGTGCCGTGGGTGTTCTCCTTGCCTACCGTGCCCGCGATGATGAGCTGGTAGTCCATCTTCACGCCTTCCTTGAAGAAGTGCTTCGGAAGGTTGGAGCAGTGGAAGCAGACCGCTTTGTTCGGGTCTTCGCCGTAGTTGTTATTCCAGTCCAGCAGCGCAGACGGTGTCTCGCTGGCCAGAGTCAGCGCGTACATACTGAGCGTGCCGAGCACGTCGACCTCGCAGGCCGAAGGAATCAGGTTCTCGCTCATCATCGACATGACGGTGCAGGGAACGATGCCGAGGAACTCTTCGATCGACGTCCAGCACTGCACGGCGGAGACGGTGAGTTCGCTGGCCTTCATCCAGTGATCGATGACGGCGCCGAGTTTCGCCATCTTCAGCAGAGCAGCTTCGGGTGTCTGGCCGACGGGGATGTACTTCTTGATGGCGGCGAGCTTTTCCTGCGCTGCGTCGTCGTTGTCGGCCATGCGGCCGATGCGGCCCATTACTTCGCTCAGGTCGAGCGTCTCGACGGTGATGCCGGAACGCTCGAGCAGCTTCTCGGAGTAGCGCACGGTGTTGAATGCCGTGGGCCGCGCGCCGATCGCGCCGAAACGCACATTCTTGAGGCCGCGCACGGTGCGGCAGACTGCTGCGAACCAGGCCAGATCCTTCTTGAACTCCGGCGAATCCGGCGCCTCAGTATGGAGCGTGGTCAGCGAGTAGGGAATGCCGTACTGCTTCAGGTTGTTGCAGATCGACATCTTGCCGCAGAAGCTGTCGCGGCGGAAGGCGATGCCCATCTTGCCGGGAGTGTCCGGCGTCGCCTGGATGAGCACGGGAACGCGCAGGTCGGCCAGGCGGATCGCATCGGCCAAGCCGCGCTCTTCGCCGAAGTTCGGCAGCGTGATGATGAGGCCGTCGATTTCAGCCGCGTGCTGCTTGAACAGGGCAGCGCACTTCTTCGCATCCTCATACGTTTCCACGGCGCCGTGGGCGGTGACGTCCGGATGCAGCACAATCGGCTTGATGCCTGCGCCTTCCAGCGCGGCGATGATCTCCAGCCGCCCGCTGGTGGCGAGGTGCGAAGGGAAGAATCCGCGGTTGCCTACAAGAACTCCCATGGTCATTGGTCGCGACATTGCTTGAAACTCCTTGGCCTGTGCGTGGCCGGTTGGAAAGGCTCAACCCCGATCTGCATCGGTGTTGCCGATTTGAATGATAAGAACGAAGAACCGAACGGCGATTCCGATTGACCCATCTAGAGAGTGCCCTTGATCGGTTGCATCGGTGTCAATCGGCGCTAAGGTTCTATCCTTTTCCGGGACGAAAGCGGAAGGTGTAGAAGCCTCCGAACAGCACCATCACCATTCCCCACCAGAAGGCCGGATGCAGTTCGGCGAGTACCGTGGTGCCCGGATGCGAAAACTCGTAGATGCCCTGGCCGAAGATGATCACTCCGGAGGACAGCATAAGGACGCCGACAAAGAACCAGATGGAGAGTTCTCTTTCTGTGCCGGGATCGACGGGATGTGGTTGTTCAGATTGCGAGGTCATTCGAGATTCCTTGTCGGGTTACCAGAGCCAGATGTTGAGGATGAACAGAACGGTGGCGACCACGGCCGCCCAGAAGATGGGTTTCTCGAAGACGTTGGTCGATCCGTCGTGCGGGATTACCGTCGATCCATAGACGAGCCCGGTGAGTTGCGACTCCGGAGTTGGCTTCGTCATGTAGCTCACCACAATGGTGACGATCACGCACACGACCCACGACCACAGCGCGCGGTAGAGGTTGGCCGCCATAGCCTGCACGCGCAGGATGGTATCGGCCGTGGCGTGCGGCTGCAGAATCATGAAGCGGATGCTGGTCTTGTCGTGCAGCACCATCAGCCACATGCCGATGGAGGACGCAGTGCCCGCAAGCAATCCCCAGAAGCCGCCCGCCTTGCTGGCCCGCTTCCATAGCATGCCCAGGATGACCGTGCCGAACAGGGGCGCGATGAAGAAGCTGAACAGCTCCTGCACGTAATCCATGATGCTGGCAGCGCTCATAACCAGGTAGGCCGTGCCGACGGATACTGCCATGCCGACGATGGTCGACCAGCGGCCCATCAGTACGTAGTGCGCGTCCGACGCCTTCTTATTGATGTAGGCGCCGTAGATGTCGTACGTCCAGACCGTTGAGAACGCGCTGACATTGCCGGCCATGCCCGACATGAAGCCCGCGATCAGCGCCGTGATGCCCAGGCCAAGCAGACCCGGTCCGAGGTATCGCACCATCATCAGCGGCAGCACTTCGTTGAAGCTGTGCGCGCCGTGGTGGACCACCATGTCCGAACCGTCGGGATAGAGCTGCATCAGGTGTCCTGCCGAATCCTTCAGCAGCACCAGCGCCAGCAGTCCGGGCAGAATGACGAAGAACGGCACAAACATCTTGAAGGCCGACCCGATGATTGGAGCCAGCCGAGCGGCGCGCAGATTGTTCGCCGAGAGAACGCGCTGAACGACCAGGAAGTCGGTCGTCCAATAGCCGAAGGAGATGACAAATCCGAGGCCGAAGACCAGCCCGGTCCATTGCACTCCCATGGGATTTGAACTGAAGCTGCCGGTGGTGGACCAGATGTGCATGTACGCCGGATCCCCCATGCGCGCGATGATCTGTGCCTTCAGGTTGGTCCAGCCGCCGGCCTCGATCAAGCCAAGAATCGGGATCAGCGCTGCACCAGCCCAGATGAGCACGAACTGCAGCACCTCGTTGATGATTGCCGACCGCAGCCCGCCGAGCATGACGTAGATGGCCACCGTGATGGCGCCCACCCACATGGAGAAGTTGATGTCCCAGCCCAGCACCACCTTCATCACCAGCGCCATCGAGTACATGTTGACGCCCGACATCAGGACCGTCATGAAGGCGAAGGAGACGCCCGACAGCGCCCGCGCGCCCTCGCCGAAGCGAAGCTGCAGGTAGCCCGGAACGGAATGCGTCTTTGAGATGTAGTAGAAGGGCATCATTACGATGCCGAGGAAGAGCATCGCGGGAATCGCGCCAATCCAGTACCAGTGGACGGCGAGAATGCCATATTGGTAGGCGGCGCCCGCCCATCCCATCAGCTCCAGCGAGCCCAGATTCGCCGAGACGAAGCTGAGGCCGGCGATCCACGCCGACATCTCGCGCCCGGCCAGGAAGAACTGCTCGCTGGTGTTGGTCGACCCCTTTACATAGAAGCCGACAAAGATCACCATCGCGAAGTACAACAGCAGGATCGCGAGATCGACCGGCGCAAGATGCGTCAACTGGGTGGCGAACAGGAAAACGGCTGGGATCGGGGCAAAATGCATGGGGCTCGGGCTTCCATTCCGCCGGCAGAACGTTTTGCAGTTCCCCGGTCAATCAAAAAAACAATTTTGTAGACGTAAAGAAATATACGCACTTCAGCGCATAGTTGCCATTCGGCCCGGCGAGGAATCGTCAGGCGTCATACATCTCGTGGGGCGCCGGGTGAATCTACCTCTTGGAGCACGCCCAGAGCGGGCTGGAGGGTCGAAGAATGAACAAGTTATTGACCACGCGATTTCTACTTGGCGCAGGGCTGTCGTTGGGGCTCGGGTGTGGAATGGCGCTCGCCCAGACCGCCGGGCAGGATATGAAGGACGCCGGCCATTCCGCCAAAAACGCCGCAACCGATACAGGGCATGCGACCAAGGATGCGGCTAAAGATACCGCAAATGGGACGAAGAAGGTCTACCACAAGACGACTCACGGAGCCGGAGTCGCTACCGACAAGACCGGCGATGCCGCGAAGGATGCCGGTCATGGCACAAAGACGGCTGCGAAAGAGGCTGGGCACGACACCAAGGTAGCCGCGAAGGATACGGCGAACGGCACCAGGAAGGCCGCCAAGACCACCGCGCATCGTACTGAAAATGCAGGCGATGCACTCGCTGGAAAACCGGAGAAGCACTAAGCGGAAACAAGAAGAACAGCCCGGGGGCGCACCTCGCCCTCGGGCCGTTTTGCGTGAGTTTGGAGCGCTAGGCTACGGTTGCGGCTTCAGTAGCAGCGGAAGGTACCGGCACAGCTGCGGCAGGCCATATCGTTTCCGCGGCAAGCAATATCAGGGCGACCCAGTACAGGTCGGTTCCAAGCAGATGCAGCAATTGCATCCACGCAGGCGCCAGCAGCAGGACGTCCGCGATACCCAGGAGAAATTGCAGCGCCAGCAACCAGAGCACGATGTGCGCCAGGCGGCTGGATGCGCTGTCGAGACCCCGTACCGCATTCATCTGCGGCCGCGAACGGCGGACCAGCCAGATGACGAACAGTGCCGCGACCACGGCGCTTACCGGATGCACCAGTCTCAGGCGCAGCAGCCACGGCGATCCGGCCGTGAAGTCCTGCAAGTATGCAGCCTGCAGCGAGGCAGCAGGGAAGAGCGTATCCCCCAGCGCCGCCATCGATCCACTTACCCCGACGCCGATGGTGGCCAGGAGTCCCGCAACACCCCAGCCAAAGTCCGATGCACGGTGCAAGCCGGCCCAGCGCTCGCCCAGCTTCCTTTGCCCCGCAGTCAGGAATCGCGCGGTCAGGGTGAGGGCAGCCATCAGCAGCAGCGTGTTGCTCAGGTGGATCGAGAGCACAATCATGCGCCCCGCGGAATCATTGCCAGTCACATAACCCAGCTTCACCAGCAACGCGCCCAGCACCGCTTCGTTCAGCAGCAACACCATCGATGCGACTGCAAAGCCGCGCGCTGCATGTCCCTTCACCGTCGCGCGGAAGGTCCAGACCAGCAGCGCGATGACAATCAGCGTGGAGCCGACCGTCATCTGACGATGCGTGAATTCGATGATGGTGTGGAAGCCCGGAGACACCGGAATCACCTGGCCGTTGCACAGGGGCCAATGATTGCCGCAGCCTGCGCCGGATCCGCTGGCCCGCACCAGAGCACCCCACACGATCACCAGCACGTTGTAAAAGACCGCAAACCACGCGAACCGCGGCAGAAGGTGGTTGTGCGTGGCCGGTATCGGAGACACTTCAGGCATACTTCTGATTCTATGCGGTCGCTTGGCCGCTGGTTAGACGCGAGTGAAAGCTTAGGCCGCCGGAACGATCAACAGGGCGGTCTCGCCGCTACCCGCCGGGGCAGCCATAACTCGTACCTGGTCGCCCTTGCTCAGGTCAAACTTACCCTGCAGTACTCCGGTTGCCGTGTCTGCCACGGTCTTCGGATCCAGCTGAAACGATTCTTCGCTTCCCGACGCGTTCTTGATGGTGAGCAGATGATCCTTGCGGCTCAGCTTCACGACCGTTCCGGTTCTCTTCTGAATCGATCCGGATCCGAGTTCATGGACTGCCACCACCGTGCGAAGATCGCCCTCGCCGAAGTAGTACACGATTACATGCGCTCCCTTGCTCGTGTATTGATCCGCAGGTGTCGCATCCGCGCTCACTGTCTTGTCGAACTCGATCTCTCCGTCGGATTTCTTCAGCCACCTGAAGTGCCCGGAGGAGCCGTCATCCGTTGTGATCTCGGTCATCTGAATCTTCGGATTGATCGCCGTAACCGTTCCCGATACTGCGTGGATTCTCTGTTGTGCATGTGCGACCGACGCTACCAGGGTCAAACATGTTGCCAATAAACCAGCTTTGAACCGTGCACTCATCATGGGTGAAGCTCCCGTGTCCAGTGGTCGGAGCGGGTCCGTTTTCCGGGCCCGCTCCTCGGCCTACCACTATAACGCTTCGCTTCCCCTGGATACGGTGACGCCGGCCACAGTCCATGCAGACCGCTGCATTAGCCCGAAGCGAGTTCCTTTGCACGCAGCGTCGCACGCTTGACCGCCTTGATCAGGGTCACTCGCAGTCCGCCCTCCTCAAGTTCCAGGATGCCGTCCACGGTGCAACCGGCCGGAGTCGTTACCTGGTCCTTCAGCAGCGCAGGGTGATACCCCGTCTCCAGCACCATGCGTGCGGAGCCATAAGCCGTCTGCGCGGCAAGCAGAGTCGCCACATCGCGCGGCAGCCCTACATTGACGCCCGCCTCCGCCAGCGCCTCGATGATGATGTACAGGAACGCCGGCCCCGAACCGGAGAGTCCGGTCACCGCGTCCATGTGCTTCTCGTCGACCACCACGGTGCGTCCCACCGTCTCGAAGACGCGCTGCGCCATCGCCATCTGCTGCGGCGAGACGAAGCGTCCCGGGCACAGCGCCGTAACTCCAGCGGCCAACATGGCAGGCGTGTTCGGCATCGCGCGGATCACGGCCAGATCGCATCCGGCCGCTTCTTCGATCGAACGGGTTGTTACGGAAGCGGCGAACGAGAGGACCAGCTTGTTCGGAGTCAGCGCCGGGGCAATCTCGGCGACCACGGCCGGAACCTGGATCGGCTTCACGCCCAGCAGGATCACGTCGGCGAACTCGGCCGCCGCCAGGTTACTGGTGCCGACCTCGACGCCGAACTGAACCGAAAGCGCCAGGGCCCGGTCCGGGTGCTGCACCGTGGCGACGATCTGCTCCGGAAGCAGCAGGTTGTTCTTCAGAAAGGCCTGGAGCAGGATGCCCCCCATCTTGCCCGCGCCCAGAACTGCAACGCGCACATTGGGCAGGCCACTCGCCTGGACTGGAATCTCAAAGGTATCTGTACTCATCCTCACAGGCTACCAGAGGCGTCTTGCTGCCATGCCCCTCCGGTGCATCCGCCCGGCTGACCCCGACCGGTTGACAGGTTCGCATCGGGAGCCTTAGTGTTTCCTCGCAGTGATCCGACCAATTTACAGATTCAACATGCGAGCGGTTGCCGACCGCCAGTGTGCAAATCTACGCAGATACCGCCTGGGAGAACAGTATGACGACGTTGGAACGAGGATTGAGAGTCGCGGTCGCGCTATTGCTGACCGCCGCAGTGGTCAGGCCTGTAGCCCATGCGCAGGATAACCTTCGCGACGCCGCGCCCTTCAACGGCTACACCGGCGTCAAGTTCGACACCACGGCGTACAAATACGACTACCTCGTCGACAGCAGCCTCTCCCAGGACGACCCAGCCGGCAGGAAATTTAAGACGCTGCAAGCTGCCTACGCCGCAGCACCCGCCGGCACGCCCGAAAAGCCAACCGTCATCGGCATCAAGCCGGACGTCTACCTGATGCACGTCGATGAATCGGCGCCCTACAGCCTGCAGGTCACGAAGAACTACATCACCATCCTCGGGCTGACGGACGACCGCCGCAAAGTCGTGCTCGCCGACAATCGCGGTAATAAGGAAGGCGCGACCAACAACGGATTCATCTTCGATATCAACGCCACCGGCTTTACCATGATGAACCTTACCGTGGTGAACTACGCCAACCTGGACTACGAGTATCCGGGAGACCCGTCGAAGAATCTGAAGAAGCGCTCCGACGTGATCACCCAGGCAGTCGCGATCCAGATGCAGGGCGACAAGCACGTCTATTCCCACGTCGCCTTCCTCAGCCGCCTGGATACCACCTTCATCCGCACCACGCGGTCGTACTTCACCAACGTCTTCATCGAGGGCACGGACGACTTCCTCGGCGGCGGCACGGTCGGCGTATTCAAGGACTCCGAGATTTACTTCCCCACAGGCAACGGCGTCATGTCCGCCTCCGGCCTCACCTTCATCAACACCGTCTTCAAGGCTTCGCGCGGCCTGGAGTTCTACAAGGGCTTCGGCAGTCCCGACACGTTGATCGACTGCACCATGCCCGTCGATACGCCGAGTTCGCCCGTGACCTGGATGGCATGGGACGTTCTGCCCGTACACCAGAATCTCTACTCGCTGACCTATCACGTGAAGGACGCGAGCGGAAAGCCGATGCGCATCAAGGACAAGATCAAGGGTGCACCAACCTATACGCTCTCGCGCGAGCTCAGCGACCAGGAAGTGAAAGCGTTCAATCCGTGGAACCTTCTGCGTGCCGCACTGCCAAACGGCCCCGTCGACGACTGGGATCCGGCCAACGTCCGCGCGCAGTATGAGAGCAACAGCAGCGACGTCTTCCGCATGTCCATCTCTGGGCCTCCGCCCGCAGGAGACGTCCCCGGCGGCGGGCCATTCGTCAGCCGCGCTGTATCTCCGACCGTCCGCACCGGAGGCGCTACGGCCACGGTGACAGCGAACATACTGCCGGCCCGCGCGAAGGACACGCCCATCACCTGGTCAACGACGTCCGACATGGCGACGCTCAGTTCAACCACCGGAAACAAGGTGACGATCAGCGGCAACAATAAAACGGGCCGCGCAGAGTACGTTGCAATCAATGCCAAAGCAGCCAACGGATTCTACGTTACCGTGCATGCGTACGTAGAGCCGGCGTTCGTCGACCCACCGAAGTTCACGTCGCAGCCTGCTATCGCCACTCCTGCAGACGGCAAGGCCGCAGTCCACTACGCGCTCGCTCTTGGTGGCCACGAGGATCAGTCGCTCATCACCTGGTCGGAATGCGATGATGCCGCCTGTGCCAATCCGCGCAAGGTGGCGGTCAGCCGCGGCAATCAGCCGCTACGCAGCTACACGCTCACCGCAGGCGACATCGGCAAGTACCTGCATGTCAGCATTCGGCCCAAGCACAATATCAGCGACCCGGGTCCCGATGTCACGGCCACCGCAGCCAAGCCGATTACTGCGGCAGAGGTCAAGCTGGCGGTCGTTGATCCTAACTTCCGCAACTTCGTCGAGACCGAGAGCCCCGCATTCGTCAACGGCGAGTGGACTCTCGTCGGCACATGGACGTCTGTTACGGGGGACAGCCTGGTGAACGGCTACGGGCTTCGCGTCAGCGGATTGATGGGTGCGGCGCCGAACCGCGGATTCGGCGGCGGTGCAGCTCCGCCTCCACCAGACCCGAACGCGCCTCGTGTGCCCAACCCGTATGCGGCACTCATCTACAACCACGACGAGCCGACCGCGGACATGCAGATGAAAGTCGTCATGTCGCCGGAGAAGACTGCGGGGCAGGGCTTCGGCATCGCCGGCTCCCCGGACGACATCCCGCGCGTGGAGCGCTCGGACATCTTTATCAAGTACGACCCGCGCACCAAGAATGGCTATTCGCTGCGCTTCTGGCGCACGATCCAGGCCGCCGACAAGTGCATGTTCCAGCTTTACAAGATTGAGAACGGCGTCGGTCACCCGGTGAACAGTCAGCAGCAGTTGACCGGCGTGTTCAAGCCCAACACCACGATCCTGCTCTCGATCGTCGGCTCCAAGTTCACCGTCAAGGGCTCGAACACCACGGACGGCGAAACGCTCTCGCTCGAAGGGACGGTGGCGCCCAACCCCTATGGAAGCGCCGGAGTGTACTGGTCCGGCTCGGTTCCGGTCGGAAACAGCAACGTGTATAGCGAGATGCAGATCTCCTACCCGGGAAAGTCGACCCACTAGGCCTGACCGGGCGGGCCCCAGCGATCGCCGCAGGGTCCGCCCGGGAGTAGGGTCGACACGCTATCCATGTGACGCAGGACACTGCCCGCAAGCCTAATCAAGAGGAGACTTAAGTCAGGTTTGGGCGGTCATGCTTCCCCGGTTCGCGGGCGCATTGGACCGCGCGAGCCGACGGAGGCTTGTATGCTCAAACTCCTCTTCGTTTTCCCCGTGCTGCTCTTCGCGTTCCTGCCCCAGGAGCCGGCTGCCATTCCCGAACCGACAGGGGCTGCCGACACTGCGGCCGTGTCCAATCCGGTTCAGGCAACACCTGAGTCGCAGGCTCACGCCAAGTCGACCTACGCGATGGACTGCGCCATTTGCCACGGCATAAAAGGCGATGGAAAAGGCGAACTTGTTGCCGATATGCAGCTGAAGATGAAAGATTTCACCGATCCGTCGGTGTTGAAGGACAAAACCGACACGGAAATCTTCACCATGATTAAGAACGGCGACGACAAGCTGAAGATGCCCGCCGAAGGTCCGCGCGCTAAGGACGAGGCAATCTGGAACCTCGTGGTTTACGTGCGTTCCCTGGCGAAGAAATAACCCTACCCGGCACCGAACAGCATTCGACGAACGCCGAACCGCGATCCGGTGTCTGCGTCGAAGAATCTCCGGCGCGTCTGCCGGTCAGGCTGTTACCGGCTCAATCTGCTGGACATGGAGCAGCGCGACCTGGCTCGCGTCCGCCGGCTCCAGCTTTCCGGTCACCTTCACCGACTGGTTCAGATATGGCTCAGCTTTCTCCTGCAAGTCGAGTCGATAGACGACGCCCTTCTCGTCCTTGAGCACAAGGTTCTGCCCCTGCTTGATGATCGTCCCCATTACCACCACTGCTTTTTGCTGCTCCTGCTGCGAATCCGGTTGATTCGGTACTTCCGTGTTGGGCTGCGTCGTCTCCTGGATGAGGCTGTAGGGTTGGGGGTGTAACGCCACGGCTGAAGCGGCTGGCGCGACGGCCAGCACTAGCAGGGCGGCGAGTCCCTCGGCTGCAAGGGTTCGATTGTGTTTTCCCATGGTGTACCTCTGGCTCGGAAGCCGGACTTCCGAGGCACAGTGATGCACGAGTCGCGCCAATTTCCTAAGCTCACGCAGGCCAGCGAGTTACTCGATCGTCGACGATCGGCAGGCGTCTACTCCGCGAAAATGTTTCGCGGTTCTCCGCTAAGAATTTTCCACATGGGGTGTCACCCGACACCGTATAGCTCTGGGGTTATGCGGCTCCGCGAGCCTCGTCCGTCCAGTGCTCCAGCACCCGCTTGGGCGCGGGTCGAAGCTTCTCCAACTCCTCAGCCTCAAAGACGGCAGCTGTGCCATCCGAGAACTTGACCAGTACTTCGTTCCCGTCCAGAAAAGTCGTCGTAATGATATGCAAAGGTTTACGGGCAGCAATAGGAATCGAAGTTCGCAAGGTCACACCTCGTTGCTCTGGAATGTCGGGCTTCGTTGCGCGAAAGGACCGGTTCGTTGTGTCTGTCGATTAGGATGCAAGCAAACTTGCGATGGCAGCCTGATGATCATCTTAGACCCTTCCCTCAGTTCAGTGTTGCGATCAGTTGCACACGATTCACATTCCAGTTATCTCCGCCTAATCCGCCGCCAAATCCGGTGTGCAAGTTGACCGGCCACGTGGCAGTTTGCGAGTGAACGCACCGTGTCCGACTGCATCACGCCCGTGTGCGCGTCGCGGATGGCCGCCTGAAAGCACGCGGCGCTGACCTGTGCGTTGCCGAAAACTGCGGAGGATTAATCTCCGAGTACTGGAACAGGGGGTCGAAGTACGTTGGCCAGGGATGACTCATCAATTGCTGTGTGAAGGCGTCGATCGACGCGCGCGAAAACTTGGCCGCATCGCCCGGACGCAGCGACGCGATGTGCTGCTCCCATGTCTGCGTGTCTGAGTTCGGATATACGTACAGGTTGGTGAACCTGCCGTTCGTCACAACGGCTGTGCCTTGCGCGGCCACACCCAGCGTGAAGGCGTTGGAGAGAAGAAAAACCAGGCCGCGGCACACAAGCCGGGACGCAAAATGACGTGAAGAGATCGAGAACTCCAGGGCTAAAGGCATCGCTTCCTCCGCATTCAAATGTCTGAATTTGAGAGAACGCCTGCCTTCGGAAGAGGCAAGCTGCAATCCGAACAAGCCATGAAGACCTGGGAACCGGAATATTTCACTTTCGGAACCAGCGTGTCAACCAGAAACTGAACTCTCTGGATCAAGTACTGAATGAGCGCCACTTATGCATGCAGAAATTCTGCTGCGCTTAGTGCGCCTTCTGTGACGCGATCCACGCGTCTACCTGCTTCTCCAGCACATCCATCGGCAACGCGCCGGAGTCGAGCACCACATCGTGGAACGCCTTCAATTCGAACTTCGGCCCCAGCGCCGTCTTCGCTCGATCGCGCAGCTCCAGAATCTTCAGCTGGCCCATCTTGTAGCCCAGCGCCTGCGCCGGCCATGCAATGTAGCGGTCCACCTCCGACTGGATATTCGTCTCGTCCAGCGTGGAGTGCTCAT
This sequence comes from Acidobacteriaceae bacterium, assembly GCA_036498865.1. Classification (GTDB taxonomy): domain Bacteria; phylum Acidobacteriota; class Terriglobia; order Terriglobales; family Acidobacteriaceae; genus Edaphobacter. The sequence goes on from DASYEU010000098.1 coordinate 29,582, forward strand.
GGAAGTAGTCGACCATCTGCTGACGCGTCCAGTGTTGAGAGTGAACGCCGGTGTCGACCACCAGCCGGATCGCTCGCCACATATCCGCCTCAAGCCGCCCGTAGTCCGAGTAGGGATCCTGATAGAACCCAATCTCTTTCCCGAGGCGCTCGCTGTAGAGCGCCCAACCCTCGGTGTACGCCGTGTAATAACTCTGCTGGCGAAACGCCGGCACCCCGGTGAGTTCCTGCGTAATTGAGATCTGCAGGTGGTGCCCCGGAATTCCTTCGTGATACGCAACCGCCTCCACATCCGACAGCGACCGATCCGCCCACTTGTAGGTGTTCACGTCGACGTTCCCTGGCCGCTTGCCGTCCGGCGTGCCCTGGTCGTAAAAGGCCTGCGGCTGGTCCGGGGCCATGTAAGCCGGCATCGGCACCACTTCGAGCTTCGCCTTCGGCAGCGTCCCGAACAGTTCGGGCAGGCGCGCCTGCATCTGCGTGATGTACCCCTTGTACGCATTCAGCAGAGCGTCAGCAGACGCCGGATGTTCTTTCGGATTCGCCTTCAGCGCCGCGGCAAAGCTCTTCAGGTCGGCGAAGCCAAGCTTGTGTACGATCGCCAGCATCTCCGCTTCGTCGCGCTTCACTTCGTCCAGCCCGATCTGGTGAATCTCAGCGGCTGACTTATTCAGCGTCGTGCTCCGGCGGATCGCGAAAGCGTAGTAGGCATCGCCGTCCTTCAGTGCCCACACGCCCGGATCCTTGCGGCAACTCGGAATGTAGGTGGCGGAGAGGAACTTCGCAAAGCGCTGGTATGCGGGCAGCACCTTGGTGGCAATTGCATTCAGCACAGAGTCCGAGATGCGCTTCTGCTCTTCGGGACTCACACTCTTGGGAAACTTCTTCAGCGGTCCTGCGAACGGGCTGTCGGCCGGCTTCTGCGCCGCAATCCCCTGGACCTGCGCCAGCACCTTCTCCATCAGATACTGCGGCGGCGTCCGGTGATCGTCGATGCCGGTCTGCATGTTCGTCATCGTCTGCGAAATGGCTTGCGGCATCTTGCCCAGCCTGGAGATGTAGTTGTCGTAGTCGTCGGCACTGTCGAAAGAGGTGTGGTCGGCGAGCTGTGGCAGGTCAAGCTGGATGCCGTCGTACTGATTCACCGGCATCTCCCACTCCTTGAACGGCGCGGCCTCCTGATCTTCGATCAGCGATCGCATCATCAACTGTGCGGAGAGCTGCTCCTGCTGTGACAGACCCGTTGTATCGATCGCGCCCAGCTGCTCGATGTAGCCGCGGGCTCGCGCCAGGGAATCGTTCACCGCTCGCGGCGAGTTGTCGGTCAGCTCCGCGTCGTAGCGCTTGTCGCCAAGAAACGTCGCATACTCCGGCTGATGCTTCAGCTTGTCCTGCCAGATATCATTCAGCAGCCTGGCGAGGTCACGCGAACGCGAAGCCGCATCCTGTGCCGGCGCAGCGGCGGCCGGGCCTGGCATCGCCTGAGCGCGCAAATGAATGGGAGCCGCAACGGATGCAGCAAGGACAAGAAGAACGGAGCAAACGGGACGAATAGAAAAGGACTTTTTCATGCAACCTCTGTGGGCCGGGAAGCCCGTGTCTTATCTTATGCGACTGCGATGCTCCCGGGCTCCTTCCGAACCCGCGCATTTTCCTGCACCTGCAGCGGGATGCGGCACGTATTGGGAGGACAAAGGCAGGTTAGAACGAATCATGCGCGCAATCCTTTGCGAAATACTGCTCCTCACGCCAATCGCGGCTTGGGCCCAAACTGCAACGTCGCGACCTGCGTTCGACGTCGCAACTGTTAAAGTCGATCCCTGCGGCGGTCAACGCTCGAATCGCCAAAGCGCCGATCAGTTGATCTCGACGGATCAGACGCTGAAGCAACTGGTCGTGCTGGCCTACAGCGTTCAGCCGTACCAGGTCACCGGCCCGGCGTGGATGGAGTCCGCCTGCTTCGACATCACGGGTAAATATCCTCCGGGCACGAAGTCCGACGACCGCTGGCGCATGATGCGCACCCTGCTCGAAGATCGCTTCCACCTGGCCGTGCACCGCGATACGAAAGATATGACGGGCTACGCACTCGTCGTCGCCAAAACGGGCTTCAAACTCAAGCGCTCCGAACCCGGCGAAGCCAGCACTTCAGGCGGCAATCAGGGGCATGTCTGGACCTTCAGCGCGCACAGGATTCCGATGTCCACCCTCGCTTACGAGATAGCCGACAGCCTCGGCGACGTCGTCGTCGACCGCACCAGCCTCGACGGTGTCTACGACTTCCAGCTCCGGTGGGCAAGCGACGATATGAGCGCCGCCGGCGGCGCGAATCCTGCCCCATCGCTCTTCACGGCGCTCCAGGACGCGCTCGGCCTGACCCTCCAGCGCCAGAAAGTTCCTGTACCGGTCATCGTGGTCGACAGCATCGACCGCGCTCCATCCGAGAACTAAGACGATCCCTGCGCGGCGGCTCTCGCTCCCAGCATGCGGTACAGCGTCGAACGGCTGATCCCCAGCACCTGCGCCGCACGCACCTTGTTCCCCCTGCACCGGGTCAGCACGTCCAGCACGTGCCGCATCATCACCTCCTGGAGCCCCTCCATCTTTTCCGCGACCGGTTTCACTTCCGCGGGCTCGAGCGCAGCCAGCAGATGGCGGGGCTCAATCCATCCAGCGTCCGCAAATGCCGCTGCCCGCGCCACCACGCGCTCCAACTCGCGCAGATTGCCGGGCCACGTTCGCTCCTTCAACTCCGCGACGGCCGCTTTCGCCAGCACCTTTGGCGCTTCTCTCGTTTCCTCTGCGAGCCGCCGCAGCAACCTTGCTGCCAGCGCGGGAATGTCGTCCACTCTCTGCCGCAGCGGCGGAACCACAATCTCCACCGCCGAGAGCCGCGCATATAAGTCCGGCCGAAACTCCCCCATGGCGGCAAGCATGCGCAGATCGCGGCCCGATGACGCCACGATCCGAACTCCTGTTCCTCGCCCATCGGAATATGCCAGCAGCAGGCGCAGCAGGAACTCCTGCTGACCGGAGCTTAGTTCGCCCACGCCAGCAAGGTAGAGCGTCCCGCCGCGGGCCAGCTCCAGCAAGGACTCACCCACCGCTGCGCAGGCCGGCTCGCCCAGATCGCTCGCCTGCGCCATTACAAATGGCCTCTCCGCTCCGGGCGAGTGAGCATGCAGCGCCCTCGCCACCATCTGTTTGCCGGAGCCAGTCTCGCCGTGAATCAACGCAACTCTGAAATACGGAGCAATGCGCTGAATCTGGGAGCGCAGCCGCTGCACCGCGGCGCTCTCCCCAAGCAGAATCGAGTCCGCTGCAGCAAACGCACCATCGTCGTCGATTGCGGTGCCGCCGCGAGATCGTGTCTGCGCTTCCATATGCAGCAGCTGGAAACGCCCTTCGGAGGGAATGTATGTGGTCGACATGGCCTGCTGCCTTCATCGGCGCAAAGTCGCGTTTAGATGAGGAGGCCGTCGCCGGGAGGGCAGGGAAGCCCGCTAGCGCAACGAAAAAGGCCTCACCTCCGCAGCAATCTTCCGCTGCAGCGGTGAGGCTCTCAATCCTTGCAGTTCGGCCTGGACTTAAGCCGTCGTCGTTGCACAGTACGCGTCGAACGCCCGGGTCAGTTCCTGCGCAATCGCCGGCGCCGTCGAAGTCTCGATGGCCGAGCGCTGCATCAGGTACACCAACTGCCCGTCGCGCAGAATCGCAATTGCAGGCGAGGTCGGCGGATGCCCGCCAAAGTAGCTGCGCGCCTTCTCGGTCGCGTCGCGGTCCTGCCCGGCAAATACGGTAACCGCATGGTTCGGCGTCGTGGTGTGCTGCATCGCCAGGCGCACGCCCGGACGCATCTTCCCGGCTGCGCATCCGCACACCGAGTTGACCACCAGCATCGTCGTTCCCGGCTCAGCCAGCGCCGCATCGACCTCAGCAGCGGTACGGGCTTCCTTCAGGCCGGCGCGCGTCAGTTCCTCGCGCATCGGAATCAGCATGATCTCTGGGTACATTCAAATCCCTCCTGGAAAGCCGCGGTCGTAAAAGCAGCCTCAATCTCGATTGTACGGGTGTCCAGCACGGTACGCCACCCGCGCCCGGCCGCTCCGCCGGAATCCGCTTGCACTACTCTAGAAGTCGTGAACCTGCTCGAAAATATCCCGCTGGCCCCCTACACCACCCTGGGCGTAGGCGGCCCAGCCCGTTGGTTGGTGGAAACAAGCGACGAGCAGGAAGTGCTGGCCGCAGTGCGCTTTGCGCGCTTCCGTGCGGTCCCGTACTTCATCCTCGGAGGCGGAAGCAATCTGCTGGTCGGCGATGAAGGGTTCCACGGTGTGGTCATCCACATCGCGGGCGGGAACGTCGAATTCCAGAGAGGGGATAGTGCCACGATCCGAGCGGACGCCGGCATCGAATGGGATTCCGTCGTGCGCCTCGCTGTCGAAAACAACTGTGATGGAATGGAGTGCCTCGCCGGAATTCCCGGCAGCGTGGGTGGAACACCAGTGCAAAACGTCGGCGCCTACGGGCAGGAGGTGTCCAGCACGATCGACCGCGTGCGAGCGGTCGACCTACAGAGCGACACCGTAGTGGAGTTGTCTTCCGATCAATGCGGGTTCGCCTATCGCCGCAGTATCTTCAACACGACACATCAGGGGCGCTACGCTATCACGCGGGTCACATACGGGTTTACCCTCAACGGCGCACCCCACCTCGCCTACCGCGATGTAAAACAATACTTCGCCGAGCGCGCCATCACTCATCCGACCCTCGCCGAAACCGCCGCCGCCGTCCGCGAAATTCGCGCCCGCAAAGGCATGCTCCTCGATGAGCACGACCCCGACTCGCGTAGTGCCGGTTCCTTCTTCAAGAATCCCGTCGTCCCTGCCGCCACCGTCTCGCACATTGCCGCGCTGGCTAGCTGTCGCGCCGATGAGGTCCCGCAATTTCCCGCAGGCGTCGAAGGCAAGGTCAAGCTTTCCGCAGCCTGGCTCATCGAACTCGCCGGCTTCCGCAAAGGCCACACGCTGGGCCGCGTCGGCCTCTCCACCAAACACGTCCTCGCCATCATCAATCGCGGCGGAGCCACCGCCTCCGAGATCCTCGCCCTACGCGACACCATCGTCGACGCCGTCTACGCGCGCACCACCATCCGCCTCGAACAGGAACCCGTCATGCTGGGTTTCCCCTCATCTCCTTCAGACCAGCCCCGTTGAGTTGCGCCAGCAGCCGCGCCCGCTCCTCTGCCAGCACCACCTCCACCGGCCCCTGCGCCACCACGCGTCCCTCGGCCAGCTTGATCACTTCCGCCCCCAGTTGAAACGCCTCCGCCACATCGTGCGTGACCGACAGCACCGGAATCTTCCACACGGCAAGCCAATCCCGCAGTCGAATTAGCAATTCGTCGCGTACACGCAGATCGAGGCCGTTGAAAGGCTCATCCAGAAGCAGAACGTTTCTCTCAAGACCGATGGCGGCCGAAGCGACCGCCCGGGCGACCGCGGCCTTCTGCGCTTCTCCGCCGCTTAGCTCCGCGGGCATCCGGTCGCGCATCGCCCTCAGTTCGAAGAGTCCAAGGACCTCATCGACCAGTTCCGCTGTGTCCGCAGGTTTCGAGTGCAAATGTGTCCCCAGAAGAACGTTCCGGCGCACGGTCATATGAGGAAAGAGGCGAGCTCCTTGCGCCGCACTCCGTACCGGCCGCAGATAGGGCGGGACGAACACCTTAGTCGCGCCATCCAGCAGCACCTTCTCATCGAAGGCAACGATCCTTCCAGCCGGTGGCCTCAGGAATCCGGCAACCGCACGCAAGACTGTTGTCTTGCCGCTTCCGGACGGCCCGAACAAGACAGTCCACGGTTGCGCCAAAGCGAAGCGCACATCAAGATCCAGGCTTCCCTGGCAAAGACTGAATTGCACAGCCAACTTCGCGCTGTCGGCAGAGGTCATTGAACCCCCAGGCTGTCGCGGTCGCCGGATCGGCCATAGATCATCAGCAGCGCAGCAATCGACACGGCTAGCAGGACAAGCGCCGTCCGATTGGCCGCTGCGTAGTTGAAGTCCTGCACCTGGTCATACAGCGCAATCGAAAGTGTCCGCGTAGCTCCCGGGATGTTTCCGCCCAGCATCAGTACCACGCCAAATTCGCCCACGGTGTGGGTGAAAGTCAGAATTGCGGAGGCCAGCACGGAGTTCTTCGCCAGCGGAAGCACGATAGAAGTAAAGACCCCTGCCGGCCGCAGACCCAGTCCTGCCGCACTCTCCAGGTACGACCGATCCACCGCGCGAAATCCCGCCACCAGCGGCTGCACCGCAAACGGCAGGCTATACAGCACCGATCCCACCACAAGCCCCGCAAAGGAGAACGCCAGCGGATGTCCCAGCAGCGCAATGATCAATCGCCCGGGCGCCGTCAGCGGCCCCAGCGCCACCAGCAGGTAGAACCCCAGCACCGTCGGCGGCAGCACCAGCGGCAGCGCTACCACCGCCTGCACCAGAGCCCGCACAGCGCCGTTGCCCGCCGCAATCCACCACGCCAGCGGCAGTGCGATCACCAGCAGCAGCGCGGTCGTCGTCAGCGCCAGGCGCAGCGTCAGCCAGAGGGCCTCAGTATCCATCGAAACAAGTGTAGTCGCACTGACACCGAGTCCTGCGCAGGGTGCCCGTCCGGCTACTGCAGCCCGTCCAGCCCATATTTCGGCAGGCCCTGCTGCACATCTCGCGATCGCAGCCAGTCCAGGAACGCATGAGCGTCGTCCCGGTGTGCGGACTTCTTCATCACCACTGCGCACTGGCGAATCGGCGGATAGGCCACCGTCGGAACGCGAATGAAGGAGCCGATCTCCCTCATGTGATCCGTCGAAGCCGTTGTCATCGAGATGAGCCCCAGCTGCGCGTTGCCCGACTCCACAAACTGCGCGGTCTGCGCAATATTCTCCGCCTGCCGGATCTGCGGTTTCAGCGTGTCGTACAGCTTCATCCAAGTCAGCGCAGCCACGGCCGCGCGCCCATACGGAGCATGCTCCGGATTCGCAATCGCGAGCGACACGAACTTTCCATCGCGCAGCGTGTTCTGCGTCAGCGGCTGCAGGGGAGAGTCTTTGCGCGCCCATAACACCAGCGTGCCGCGTGCATACGGAATGGGTGCCGTGGTGTCCGCCAGGTTCGCACTCACGATGCTCTCGGGAAAGCTGTAGTCCGCCGCCAGAAACAGGTCCGCCGGATCGCCGTTCAGAATCTGCGTCGCCAGCGTCGAAGAGGATCCGTAGCTCACCACCAGCTTGATCCCATGCGCCCGCTCAAAGGTGTCCGCCAGCGCCGGAAGCACCGGTTGCAGGTCCGCCGCGGCCAGCACATGCACCTCGCGCACCGCCTGCGCCAGGCAGCAGGGAACAGCTGCCAACAGGCCGACAACCATCGCAATCGACCCACTCAGCTTTCGCAACTTCGTCGTCTTCATATTCACCGCTTACAATAGCCTAAAGGGAAGCCGATGAGTGCCACACACGATCTTCGATGCACAAACTGCGGTGCGAGAATCGCCGCCGACGCCAGCAGCAGCGACTTCCGTTGCCCCGACTGCTATGGCCTCTACGAAGTCGTCTACCCGTGGAGCCCCGGCGCAGGAGCCGCTTCCGGCGACGTTCGCCTGCCCAATCCCGGCGCGCTCCGCTATCGCTGGCAGGAGCTCCGCACCTCCACTCTCTCCATCGACCAGAGCGGTGTGTGGCGTTTCCGCGACCTGCTCCCCATCCTTAAGAACCTCGACAACGTCGTTACCCTGCGCGAAGGCAACACGCCGTTGTATGAGATGCCGCGCTGCGCCGAGATCGCCGGCGTCGACTGGCTCTTCGCCAAGCACCAGGGGATGAACCCCACGGCGTCCTTCAAGGACACCGGCATGACCGCGGCCATGTCCGTCGCCGTGGAGCGCGGCTTCAAGTGGGTCGCCTGCGCCTCCACCGGCAACACCTCCGCTGCCATGGCCGCCTACGCCGCGCGCGCCGGCCTGCGTTCCATCGTTTTCATCCCCGAAGGCAAAATTGCCTGGGGCAAGCTCTCGCAGTCCATGGACTACGGCGCCATCACCGTGCAGCTCAAGACCGACTTCGACGGCTGCGTGCGCCTCATGCTGGAACTCGTCCGCCGCTTTCCGATCTACCTGCTCAACTCGGTGAACCCGTATCGTCTCGAGGGCCAGAAGACCCCCGCGATGGAGATCCTTGAGCAGTTGGAGTGGCAGGTGCCGGAGCACGTCGTCGTTCCCGGAGGAAACCTTGCCAACTCCTCCGCACTCGGCAAGGGCTTTCAGGAACTGAAGCACCTCGGGCTCATCCCGCGCGTCCCCAAGATCAGCGTCATCCAGGCCGAAGGCGCCAACCCGCTCTACCGCTGGTTCAACGACACCAACAAAGAGATGAAGCCGGTGCAGGCGGAGACCCGCGCCACCGCTATTCGCATCGGCAATCCCGCAAGCTGGCGCAAGGCCGCTCGTGTGGTCGAAGAGATGGGCGGCTGGTGCGAGCAGGCCACCGAGCAGGAGATCGCCCTCGCGAAGGCCGAGATCGGTGCGGAAGGCGTCGGCTGTGAACCCGCCTCCGCCGTTACGCTCGCCGGACTCAAGAAGCTGGTCAAGCAGGGAAGAGTCAGCGCGGGCGAACGTGTCGTTCTCATCCTCACCGGCCACACGCTCAAAGATTCGCAGTACACCATCGACTTCCACCGCGGCGAACTTCTTACGCCCGCCGAAATGGCCACCGCGACACCGGCAGAGCGCGCCAGCCACGAACTCCTGCGCAAGCCGCCCATGGTCCTCGAAGCCAACGAGTCCGTCGTATTGCGCGCGCTCGAAGAGCGTATGGCCCTGGCCGATGCCTCACAGGTTCCTGCCGCCTCCGGAATCTCCGTATGAGCGAGAACGCGGTCGGCGCAGCCAGCCACAACTCCAACCGGAACGCCGACGCAACGCCCACCGGCGTTCGCCTCGTCCTGCCCGCCACTTCCGCCAACCTCGGCCCGGGCTTCGACTCTGTCGGCCTCGCGCTCGGTCTTACCCTCACCATCGAAGCGGAACTCGCCTCCGAATCCGCCGGCGCGCCGCTCGTCATCGAAGCCACCGGCCGCAACGCCGACCGCGTCTCTCGCACCGGCAACAACATGATCTTCGAAACCTACCGCAGCGTTCTCGAGCACGCCGGCCGCCCCGTTGCTCCACTCCACCTGCGTGTCCACAACGAGATTCCTCTCGGCATGGGCTGTGGCTCTTCCGCCGCCGCGCTCCTTGCCGGAGTCATGCTCGCGAACCACTTCGGCGGCCTCAACTGGGACCGCCAGGCCTGCATCGACGAAGCCTCGCGCCGCGAGGGCCACCCCGACAACGTCGCCGCCTGCGCCCTCGGCTATATGACCATCTCCGCCGTCAGCGAGGACTCCGTGGTCGCTGCCACCTGCGGCGAGGGTCTCCCCTGGAAGCTGCTCCTCGCGCTGCCCACGGCCAGTCTCGCCACGGAGCGCGCCCGCGCCCTTCTGCCCTCCGCCTACAGCCGCGCCGACGCCGTCGCCAACGTCCAACGTACCGGACTGCTGGTTGCCGCCTTCGCCCTCGGCCGCGGCGATCTCCTTCGCATCGCGATGGAGGACCGCATCCACCAGCCCTACCGCATGGAAGCCTGCCCCATGCTCCCGCTGCTTCTGCCGCTGGCCGGCTCCTCCGGCATCCTCGGCGTCGCCCTCAGCGGAGCCGGCCCCGGGGTCCTCCTCATCGCCGACCCAGCCGCTTCCACCCCGGAAATTGCCGCCCGCATCCGCCAGGCCACCAGCGACCCGGAGCTCGAAGTCGTTGAAACCACGATTGGCTCGGGCGCCCGTGAGTCTCTCGCCACCCCCGCCTGATTCGGTTTCCGCCGCCCTAAAGCGGTCAGACTGAATGGGATGCGGACCTCGACAGGTTACTTTAGTCACCCTTAAATAATCTTTACAACATCATTTCCATTTCATAAGATTGCCGCGTGTGCAGTTCTGGGGAGGGCTGCTACGCCGCCCGCTGTCCCGTCTAAAACGCGGGCAGCGGGCGTTAATCGTTTCGATATGGGCTCGTTCCCGCCGATTTGAAACTCCCACACCCTTTGCGCATCTATTATGGTTAGAGAAATGGAACGCCTACTTGCCTCCTGGCACAGTAGCGGGAGGAGCAAAATCATGGCAGGACAGTTTGTAACGGCCGTCAACGACGCTGAGTTTGAGAAGGAAGTGCTGCAATCGGAGACGCCCGTATTGGTCGATTTCTGGGCCGCATGGTGCGGCCCGTGCCGCGCGCTCGCGCCGGTGGTCGACGAAGTTGCATCGCACTACAGCGGTAAGCTCAAGGTGATGAAGATGGACGTCGACGCGAACACCGCGACGCCCATGCGCTACGGCATTCGCGGCATCCCCGCGCTTCTGCTGTTCAAGGGTGGCAAGGTCGCCGAACAGATCGTCGGCTACGTCCCCAAGGACACCATCGACAAGTCCGTAGCCAAAGTCCTCGCATAAGTGTTTGCGTAGCTGCTTGAGTGCCCGGCGTCAACCCGCCGGGCATTTCTTCGCACAGTGACTCCCTGGCAATTCGTACCTGGCGCCTGACAACTTCCTCCAGGATGCTATCCTCAGCACGGAATGCTGGAAATGATGCTCTTCCGCGCGATCATGGTGGCCTTCTTCATCCTGGCCAACAGCTTCTTCGTCGCCGCAGAATTCGCTCTGATCAGCGTGCGTGAAACGCGCATGGAGCAGCTCCTCGTCCTTGGCCGCCCCGGCGCGCGCACTGCGCTCCATCTCAAGCGCAATATTGACGACTTCCTTCCCGCCGTGCAGTTCGGCGTCACGCTCGCGTCGCTCGCTCTCGGCTGGCTGGGCGAGCCTGCCGTCGCCCAGATGCTCCTCGATCTCGCCGCGTACTGGCTCACCGTTCTTCCGCCGCACGCTGTCCTCTACGCGCACACGACTGCCATCGTCATCGCGTTCGCGGCCATCACGTACTTCGAAGTCCTCCTCGGCGAACTCGTTCCCAAGTCGCTCGCCCTCCAGCGCGCCGAGCGCATCGCCCTCGCAGTCGCTGGCCCCATGGATGTCTTCATCCGCATGACGCGTCCCGCGGTGCGCCTCATGAGCCGCTCCGCAGGTCTCGTTCTCCGTCTCTTCCGTGCGCCGCTCACCGGCGAAGGCGCCTCCGTCCATTCCCCCGAAGAACTCAAGCTCATCGCCACCGCCACACGCCGCATGGGACTGCTTCCTGCCTTCCAGGAAGACATCATCCATCGCGCCATCGAGCTCAACCACGTCACCGTTCGCGAGATCATGACCCCGCGCGGCAAGATCTTCTCGCTCCCCGCCGACATGCCCATCGAGCGCGCCAGCGCCCGCATCGTCGACGAGCAGCAC
>DASYEU010000099.1:0-32731 GCA_036498865.1 Acidobacteriaceae bacterium
GAAGCGCCGGCAGGCCCGCAAACCCTTCCCTGCCAATGAGACCAACCTCCACCTGCTCGCCCTTCATCGTCACGGCATCGGTGGAGATGAGTCCATGGTTCAGAAAATACAGGTATTCGATCGGCTGGTTGGGCTCCGACAAACGCTTTTCGAGTGGCAGCTCCACCGGCACCAGGTGCTTCGCAAGCACAGCGAACTCGTGTGCGGGTAGTTGCGATAGGATGCTGTTGCGCAGTCTCGTCGAATTCACTGGCGTCGAAATGTTGCCGGAGGGCACAGCGGCTCCTTTTGGGCGAGGTTGATTCCTCTGGCCGCAAGAAGCGTTTACCCCACCATGATGGGACACGATTAGCTGCGATTACCATTCACCTTACGATGGATGGGCGACATATGTCTGTGTAGTACCGCACATAAGGCGTTTGAAATCTGAAATTTCCAAGAAACATCCCATTTGCCGTACCGGTTCCACCGTCCCTTGGCTTACCAGGTAGCTTCCCTGGAAATCTACGAATCGGCCTGTGCGGTTTAGAATGACCTCTGGCCCCTTCGCGTCCGTACTTCCGTCCAACAACAGGCAGTCGGCAGGCAGTTCCAAAGGGAAATCTCAGGCCGGAAAGTGTCCCCCAAGCGCATGCATCGCTGGTCCCAGCTCTTTATTCCTACTCTGCGTGAGGCCCCGGCCGACGCGGAGGTCGCAAGCCACAAACTCCTGTTGCGCGCCGGCTACATTCGCCAGCTGGGCGCCGGGCTGTATTCGCACCTCTTCCTGGGAAACCGGGCGTTGAACAAAATCGTGGCCATCGTCCGGGAGGAGATGGACACGATTGGGCAGGAACTTTATCTGCCGGCGCTGAACCCCCGCGAGGTGTGGGAGGAGTCGGGACGCTGGGACGCCATGGGGCAGAACATGTTCCGGCTGGAGGACCGCAAGGGCGCCGAACTGTGCCTGGCCATGACACACGAAGAGGTGATCACTTCGATCGCGCGCTCCGAGCTGCGTAGCTACAAGCAGTTGCCGCAGATCTGGTATCAGATCCAGACCAAGTTTCGCGATGAGCCGCGGCCAAAGGCCGGATTGCTGCGTGTGCGGCAGTTCCTGATGAAGGATGCCTACTCATTCGACATCGACGACGCAGGCCTGGACGTCAGCTACCAGAAGCACTACGAGGTCTACAGCCGCATCTTTACCCGCTGCGGCCTCGAATTTCTCGCCGTGGACGCCGACTCGGGAGCAATGGGCGGTTCCGGATCCCAGGAATTCATGGTGTACACGGACGCGGGCGAAGACCTGATTGCGAGTTCGGCGTCGGGATACGCAGCGAATGTGGAGAAGGCGACTTCGAAGCTTGCGGCGATCGTGGACCTACCCCCAACCGGGGATGGAATGCCGGAGCTGGTGCACACTCCGGGGAAAGCATCCATCGCCGATGTCACCGAGTTCTTTGGCATCGAGGCCTCCCAGGACATCAAGTGCGTGGCCTTCATGGGTACCGCCGCCGCCCCGCCTCTGCGGCCGGTTGTTGCCTTCCTGCGTGGCGATCATCAAGTCAACGAGACGAAGCTGAATGTCATCGCCGGGACCACAGAGCTGCGTCCGATGACCACCGAGGAGTTGGATCTGTTCATCGGCGGACCCGCAGGGTATCTCGGGCCGGTTGGCATCGCCCAGACGATGACCGGTGGATCGCTCAACGGGCTGAAGTCCGGCAAAGCTCTCGATAAGCTCAAAGGCGTGTCCCGCGATATTCCTACCGAGGGCCTGCGCACCATCGTGGTTCAGGATTTGGGACTCGAAGGGCGGCAGAATCTTGTCGCGGGCGCGAATAAGCTCGACTATCACTATCGCAACGTGACTCCGGGCCGCGACTTTACCGCGACTGTGATCGCCGATATCCGCACCGTGAACGAGGGCGAGCCGGATCCGATTGCAGGCGCACCGCTGCGTATCGGCAAGGCGGTCGAGGTTGGCCACATCTTCAAGTTAGGCACCAAGTACACCAAGTCGATGGGCTCCTCTGTGCTGAACCGCGATGGCAAGGAAACGACGCCGATCATGGGCTGCTACGGCATTGGGGTCGAGCGAATTCTGACCGCGGCAATCGAGCAGTCGGCTGGGCGATTTGCAGCAATCGGGCAGGCAGACACCTACGCTCTTCCGCCGTCGATCGCGCCCTTTCAGGTGGTAGTCACCATCACGAACGTGCGCGAGACACCCCTGCTGGAGGCCGGCGAAAAGATCGCTCGGGAACTGTCGGACGCGGGGATCGATGTGCTGCTGGATGACCGCGACGAGCGAGCCGGCGTCAAATTCAAAGATGCTGAACTAATCGGTATCCCCTTCCGTATTGCCATTGGCAAGAAGCTGGCGGAAGGCAAAGTGGAATTGCTGAATCGGCTGACCAGCAAGACGGACGACGTACCTGTGGGCGAGACCGTCCAATATTTGCGGGATGCGCTCCGCACTGTCTAATACCCGTGCTCGCTGCTGTGCATTTTTTCTCCTATGGCCATCAAATTAAAACTCGGCAAGAACGGTAAGTCATCAAATCGCGGAGTAGGACATTCCTTGTTGCGCGGCGTGCTGATCGTAGCGCTCGCGTGCCTGCTGCTTGTCGCGGTGGTCTTCGGATACATGTACTTCAAGTACGAGAAGATCGTGGACGAGCGCCTCGCGTCCGGCCCCATCTTCGCCAGTGTCTCGCAGGTGTACGCTGCTCCGCGGGAGGTTCGCGTGGGCCAGCACCTCTCGATCACCTTCATCGCGCAGGACTTGCGCCGTGCCGGATATAACGCTAACCCGCAGCTGGGCACATTTACGGTCACTGGGAACAGCCTCCAGATCAAGCCGGGACCGCAGAGCTACCACTCGACGGACGGCGCCACCATTACAACCGCTGCGGGCTCCACCGGAGACACCGGGGCAAGCTCAGGCGGCGAGACAACCGTGCAGTCGATCGTCGCGGAAAATGGAGCCTCGCTCGCGGCGTACCAGTTGGAACCCCAATTGATTACGGCCCTGTCCGAAGACAAGAACCGGACCAAGCGGCGGCTGGTGTCGTACAACGAGATTCCGCAGAACATGGTGCAGGCAGTGCTCGCCATTGAGGACCGCCGGTTCTTCGAGCATGGCGGCGTCAATTATGTCCGCACCGTCAAGTGCGCTGTGCAGGATATTCTCGCGCACCATATGAATTGCGGCGCGTCCACGCTGACGCAGCAGCTCGCGCGTGGCTTTTTCCTGACGCCGGACAAGACCATCTCGCGCAAGGTCGCCGAGTTGATGATCACGTTTCAACTGGAAGCGCGATTTAGCAAGCAGCAAATCTTCGAGGACTACGCGAACCAGGTCAACATCGGGCGACGCGGCTCCTTCGAGATCAATGGATTTGGCGAGGCCGCACAAGCCTTTTTCGGCAAGGACTTGAGCCAGCTGGACCTTGCCCAGTGCGCCACCATCGCAGGATTGATCCAGATCCCGAGCTGGCGCAATCCGTACATTCACCCCGACCGCGCAATTGCGCGCCGCAACGTGGTGCTGGACGCCATGGTCGAAACAGGAGCCGTCAGCGCAGCGCAGGCCGACCGTGCGAAGGCTGAGCCCCTGCGTCTGGCCGCGCCAAACATCGACGCATCCGAAGCGCCGTACTTTGTTGACCTGGTCCATGACCAGCTCGAGAAGCGCATTGGCGACCAGGAGTTAGGCCACGACTCGCTGAGGATCTACACCTCGCTTGATCCCGACTTGCAGCGCGCCGCCTCCGACGCGGTAGAAGCCGGCATGAAGAACGTGGATGAGCTGGTTCGCAAGCGGCATAGGAAGGGCGACACCAACATCACCTATCCCCAGGTAGCTCTGGTCGCGATCAACCCGCACACGGGGCAGATTCTCGCGTTGGTGGGCGGGCGAAACTATGGCGTCTCGCAGTTGAACCACGCTACCGCCGAGCGGCCCACGGGCTCCATCTTCAAGCCGTTTGTATACGCGACCGCCTATAACACCAGCCTGAACGGCACGCCTCTCGGCGATGAGGGTGTGTTCACCGCAGTCACCAAGCTCGACGACGATCCCAGAACATTTATGTTCGATGGCAAGCCGTATGACCCAGGCAACTTCGAGCGCGGCGAGTTTCCGGGCATGGTCACCGCTGCGACCGCTATCGCCTATTCGCTGAACATCGCCACCATTGGGCTGGCTCAGCAAGTTGGATACGAGAACGTCGCTGCGCTGGCTCGCTCAGCCGGCGTAACCAACGCGCGTGGTACTCCATCGGTCGCAATCGGAACGTATAACGCGACGCCAATCGACATGGCCGGCGCGTACACCGTCTTCGCGAACAACGGCGTTCATCTGAAGCCCTGGATGCTGGCAAGCGTGCGCAATGCGAATGGGGATATCGTCGCCGACTTCGCCCCTGAAGCGAAGCAGGTGCTGGATCCACGCACGGCCTACCTGACGCAGAGTTTGCTTCAGTACACTGCGACCTACGGGACGGCATCCGCTGTGCGCATGCATGGATTTTCCGCCCCCGCCGCCGGCAAGACGGGCACATCGCACGACGCATGGTTTGCCGGGTACACGTCCAACCTGCTCTGCATCATCTGGGTCGGCAACGACGACTACACCGACATTTCGCACGGCCTCACCCACTCGCTGCAGGGCGCTGACACCGCAGCCCCCATCTGGGCGGAGTTCATGAATCGTGCCATCAAGTTGCCCCAGTATTCGGACATGAAACAGTTCGGCTCCGTGGACGGCGTGCAGGTGATTCCCATCGACAAGAACACGTGGCTGCCCGCGGACGGAAGTTGCCCCCAGGATGTCAGTCTGGCATTTCTGGATGGCACCATTCCGGGCGATACGTGCAGCCGCATGGGCTCGTCGCCGCAGTCGTTAGTGCAGCGGATGTTCTCAAATGGAGCAAACCCGAACTCGTCCGGCGATGCTGCCGATCAGCCGAAGAAGAAGAACTTCTTCCAGAAGATCTTTGGCGGTGGCGATAAGCCGCAGCCCGCTCCGCCTCCCCAGTAGCGGCTTCAGACCTTGAAGAAGAAACACGCCGCCAGTCCAAGTGCCGTCAGCACCGCGCAGAGATAAGCGAACAGGTCTCCGTGGGCTGCGTAGAACGTGACGTCGTGCTCGTAGTCGAAACCGACGCGCAGGCTGGTCATGACATGTCGCGGCGCTGCTGCAACAACGCGGCCGTAGGGGTCAATCGAGGCTGTAACTCCGGTGTTGGTGGCGCGAAGTACCCAGCGATGATTCTCAATCGCACGCATGCGGGCCATGTTCAGATGTTCCCACGCAGCGCTCGTGTCACCGTACCACCCATCGTCCGAGATATTCACCAGCACGTCCGCGCCAAGGTTCTCGAACTGCCGCACTTCGTCGGCGAACACAGACTCGTAACAGATGAAGGCTCCATAGTTATGGCCGCCGGTCTTGAACGTAACTCTTTGCGTTCCAGGCTCGAATAGACCGACATCCTGGAGCAAACTTCCAGCAAAGAAAAACAGCCGCTTATACGGGGTGTACTCGCCAAACGGGACAAGGTGCATCTTGTCGTAGCGGCCTGCAAACGTGCCGTCCGGCCCGATAAAGTCAGCCGAGTTATAGTAGGTCCTTCTTCCGTCCGCGTCCCCATCCAGGCCAATGTTGCCGACGATGATCGGCGCGTTCGCCGCGCGGGCCAACCTGGACATCGCAGCGCGAAAGTCTCGGTCGATATCAAAGAACTGGTTCGGGGCCTCCGGCCACACAATCAGATTCGTAGGCTGGACGAAGCGGGTGGCTTGGTCGTTGCCCACCTCCGGCTGCGCGGAAAGGCCGACACATCGAGTTGCGGGCATCTCCGGGATCCCATAACAAGCCGCCGGCGGCGGAAACAGAGTGGCCTCCGAATACTTCTGCAGCATCTGGGGCTTGGTAAGTGCGGGGACTGACTCCGCGGCGGCACCTACCTCGATATTCTCCTGCACGAGCGTAGCTATCGCGGAAGTGCCCTGCGCCAACGGCCTCTGAAAATGTCTGAGCGAGACGATATACGCAAAAATAATGACCAGGGCGCCGGCAGTGACAATACTCCTGGTAAAGCGGCGCTGCTGCACGGTAATGCGAGTGATCCACACTGCATTGACAGCCACGACTAGAAAAGAAATTCCGTAAGCTCCCGTAAACGGAGCTAGTCGCGTCAGCAGGAGGTTATCCACCTGGGTGATGCCCAGTAGGTCCCACGGGAAGCCGGTTATTCGGGCGCGTCCCAGCTCAACCGCTACCCAGGCAAACGGACTTAGCAGGAGAGCTCCCCGCACTCCCAGGCTACTTCGACGGAAAGCAGCAATCAGTGCGCCAAAAAGAGCATGATAGAGGCCAAGGTAAAGACAGAAGAGGACCAGAATTCCTGCCGAAACCGGCTTTGGAATACCACCGTACTTGTGCATGGTGGCATAGATCCAGTAACAATTCCCGAGATACCAGACAAATCCGCAGCTATAACCGAGCACTGCTCCCTGCAACGCGCCAAGCGGCTTTCCACTGGTCTCTTCGCCGAGAAGAGCCTTGAGCAAGGGGGCTAGCGCGAACCAGGCGATCGCGGTTCGCCACAGTGGAACTGGCCCCGCGATGGGAAATGGGAGCACTTGCAGCACACCCGAAAGAAGAGCCATGGCCCACAATCGAACCGGAACGCGTCGCATTGAGAGGAAGTCTACCATCCAGCGAAGATTCTCATGGTTAACGACTCAGCAAAACGGGAAACCACGGTGAGTGCGTTGGCTATTTTTCGCAAGACTCTCGATTCACCCTCCTCAGATAGAAGCAGCATATAACTCCTGACTTACTCCATGCATCAAACCTAGATTGCAAGTTTATTCTCGCTTCGGTATTCTTGCGACTGGTGCTCTTAGTTCCTTGCAGAGCTTCTGCTAAGTCGCTCCTGGTATTTTCTTAAGTTTCGCCAAATAGGTCGGAACGGCTCGCGAACGAGAGAGCAATCTCGGCCGCTACAAGGAGGCAACACGTGGAAGTAAGCCGGATTATTGCCGAGATTGACGCGCAGATATCGAAACTCCAACAAGCCCGCGAACTACTCTCCGGCACAACCGCCAAGGCTGGCAAAGGCCCTGGACGCCCTAAAGGGAGCAAGAACGCCAAAGCCTCAACTTCCTCTGGAACCTCGCGTAAGCGCAGGCTAAGCCCGGAAGGCCGCAAGCGCATCGCAGACGCGATGAAGCGCCGCTGGGCAGAGCGCAGAAAGCTAGCTGCGAAGGCAGCTTCAAAGTAACTCGTTTCTGAAGTTACAGGTCATTCTCACGCGTGGGGCAGTCTGCCGTTTGCGCAGGCGCCTCGCGTTTCCCTGTGCGAGCGACGCTGGCTACCGTACTACGACGACTTCGCGCACATTGTCCTTGCCAAGAAAGAAGTGATAGCTCTTAAACGGAGCCAGCAGCTTCTCAATTTGGCGGTTGGTATAAGTATTCAGCAGCGGATAGTCCCCCGCGCGCTGCACATCGACCTTGTTCGCATCGGTCAGGTGGTACCGGCAGAAATCTGTTTTCGGCGCGCTGCCCAGCGAAGCCGCGTTCGGCGGCGAGTGAAACATCGCCAGCATCTGGCCTCCGGGTGCCATCACCTCGTGGAGCCGGTCCAGCACAGGCGCAAGCAGTTCCTCGGGAACAAAATCTGCCGTGTCCCAGAAGAGAACGATGTCGAAGCCGCGGCCGGAAAAATTCAACTGCGCTGCAAGAAACCGCTCGACGTCAAAACGCCCGGGACCTCCGTCGGCGTCGGGAATGATCCAGTCGCGCTTGGCTGCGTCCTCCGCCAGATTAGCAAGGTAAATGCTGTGCCCCAGCGCCGTGATGAAGTTGATGTTGGTCGAGGACGTAGGACCTATATCCAACACACGCAGCGACTCCTCGTTGCGCATTCGCTCAAGCAACTGACCCCATCCGCTGGAGTGCCGCGAGATGCGTTCACTCGCCGCCGCACCGCCGCCGGCCTTATCCTTACCGCCAAAAAAACTGGGCATCGCCCGGGACTCCTTCCACGACTAGGACAAAGGCAGCGCGAGTGTACCCGCTTCAGTGGGTTCCGCAACAGGCTTCGCCGCTGCAGCGCCGGCACGAACATCCTTAAGTTCGACCTTACCTTTGATGGATGCGTTTTCCTCAATCGACAACCGCTCAGCGACGATATCCCCTTTCACCTCGGCTGACTCGCGCAATTCAATCCGACCCGCGGCGCGAATATTGCCTTGCAGCCGTCCGTAGACCACCACGTCGTGCGCAGCGACATCTGCCGTAATTCGGGCATTAGGCCCCACGGTCAGGCGGCTGTCCGGCAGCGAGATTGTGCCTTCCACTGTGCCATCCATGTATAGGTCCTCCCCGCCCGACACTTCTCCTCGGATGGTGACTGACTTACCGATTACGGTTGACCCTTCGGCTGGTTTCATGGTGATGTCGCTCTCCCTGTCTGCAATGATGGTGCTTGCCCGAACTATATCAGCCCAGCGCCCACAGGCAAATTCTGGTACCTTGCGGGGACAGCAGGCCCCGGAACTTTGGGCCAATGGTGGCGTTCAATCCAACAAGGACGCGGTACATCCAATTCAAGTCATGAGCGCGACGGCATCGGGCTACGGGCCCGGAATCGGAACACGGACAGGCGGCCTGCCTGGCGCACAGCCACCACGGCGGATGGTCAGCCGTCGCGGTAGTTGGCGGCTGGGATGGATTCTCGCAGCAGCGCTGCCCGTAAGTGTGGCCCAGCCCTCGCCCGATGCCACCCCCGCTTCCCTGCTCTCGCAGCCCGCGCGTGCATGGGCGGTAGACGGCGCGAACAACGAGGTACTGGTGATCCAGCACCCGGACTCATATCTGCGTTATCGCTTCCATACGGTGGATGAGAAAGGCGATCGTGTCCGCGATCAGATAGAAACTCCGGAGGGCTCCGTCGCGCGACTCATTCAGATCGACGGGCGTGCACTCACTCAGGATGAGGACCGTGCGGAACGCGAGCGCCTGAACGATCTGGTCGCGTCGCCCCGCAGTTTTGCGCAACACATCCGCCATGAGCAGGAGAACAAGAAAATCGGAATCGGGCTGCTCAGGATGATGCCGGACGCGATGCTATGGAGTTACACGCCAGGGCAGCCGCAACTACCGCATCCTGCTACAGGCGAGGCGCCCCTGGTGGTGCTCGACTTCAAACCAAACCCTGCATGGTCGCCGCCGAACATGGAAGCCGAAGCTCTGACAGGATTGCAGGGACGCGTGTGGATCGACTCGGCAACCCGCCGGGTGGTGCGATTGGAAGGGAATGTATTCCACGCGGTGAACATCGGCTGGGGCATGATCGCTCACATCTACCCCGGCGGCACCGTTACGGTGGAGCAAACCCACGCGGGCGGACAGCGCTGGATCGTCACTCACATCGTCGAGCAACTGACCGTGCGGGCTCTGATGGTGAAGAACGTGAAGCAGCGGATGGTCTATGACACTTCAGACCTCCAGCCCGTTCAACCGATGAGCTACACGCAGGCGATCCAGACTCTGCTGAATACGCCGCTGCCGGCTCGCTGAACGGAATCAATTCCACCTAGCCACGCCGATTGCGGAATCGGCACCCTACCTCGGCCTCAGAACTGGAAGTAGAGGAAGGACGTGGTGCTGTCCAGGTTCACCAGGACCGCGAAGAAGAGAGCAGCCATCACAACCGCCCACCCTATATTTGGGCGCCAGCGCAAGCCGGGAAACAGGCTGGGTGCAGCCGCGGGATTGACGTTGGGTGTCCCGGGCGAGGGCGCAATTCCTCCCGGGCCTGTCTCCTGCCCTAGAATTTGCTGGGTGTTGGGGAAGAACCACACCACCGGAAACAGGGCGAAGGCGAGCGCTCCGGCCATCAGTTCCTCCAGGTGGCCGGGGCTGTTCCGGCCGAACATATCCGCGATGAAGGCGAAGGCGGAGGTGGTCGAGTCAGACCGGAAGAAGATGACGGCAAACGTCACCTGGAGGTAGACGCCGAACATCATCAGGAAGCGCGTCAAGCCCGCTGGCTTGGGTGCAGGCGGCGCGTTGTGGGTGCGCTGGCGGAAATGGCGCCACGCCTGGTTCACGGTGAGATAGATGCCGTGGATGAGGCCGAACAGAATGAAGTGCAGGCCGGCCCCATGCCAGATGCCGGTAAGCAGCATGGTCAGCATCGTGGGGTAAGCCACCATGGCCGTGAATCCGCCGACGGTCGTCAGGGATTTGCGCGAAATCTTGCGGCCAGCCGCGAGACGGCGACGCTGTACCGCCAGCAGCAGCGGGTTATAGAGGTAGAGGGTGATGTACCGGGTAAGCGTCATGTGCCAGCGCTGCCAGTACTCCGTCACGCTAGTGGCTTTGTAGGGAGAGTCGAAGTTCAGTGGGAAGCGGATGGAGAAGATGCGGGCGAGTCCGAGAGCCATGTCGGAGTAGCCGGAGAAGTCGAAATAGAGTTGCATCGAATACACGACCAGGCCGGTCCAGGCATTCGCGGCCGAGAGAGAGCCGGCATTGCGGAAAGCAATGTCGGCGGTACCGGCCAGACGGTCGGCGATCAACACCTTCTTCGCGAGGCCCAGAAGGAACCAGGTGGTGCCCAGGGCAACGTCCTCCGGCCTGAGAATGAACCGGCGGGCAGGCGGGACGGGGGTAAGTGCCTCGTCCAGACTCTTGGCCTCATCCTCCGGGCGGATCCGGCCGAACTGCGGCATCATCTCCTTGTGGTGCAGGATAGGGCCCGCAATGAGGTGCGGAAAGAATGTTACGAACAGCAGATAGGAGAGGAAGTCCTGGATTTCTGCCTGCCCCTGCGCCAGGTCGACCAGGTAGGAGATCTGCGTAAAAGTGAAGAAGGAGATACCCAGCGGAAGCAGGATGGGGTGAGGGTTGACGTTGGCCAGATGCAGAGCGTGGACAGTGAGGAGGACCTTGTAGAGATACTTGAAGTAGAAGAGCGCGAGCAGGTTCAACGCGATCCCTAAGGTCAAAAGGCGCTTGCGGCGAGACGAGCCCTCCGCAGCGAGGCCAATAGCCTGGGCCACCATGTAGTTGACCACGATCGAGCCCAGCAGGAAGAAGACATAGACCTCATTCCACGCCGCATAGAAGACCACCGACATCAGCGCCAGCCAGGCAATGACCGGACGCCGCCCATAGCGTCCCAGAAAGTGGAAGCCAAGCATGGTGATCGGCAGAAAGAGGAAGAGGAACCTTAGCGAATTGAAAAGCATAGGTGCGGTTGCTCGTTAGGTCTGGTGCGGCTCATGGAGGCGCTATGGGGCTAATCGAGGATAGACGAAGGCCGCGATGCGTGTCGGGGAGCCGCGAGCCCACAGGAGCGCCGCGGCGAAGCGAAGGGCTAAGGGAAGCTAGCGGTCAAGGCGAGCCCGTTGCAGCGAGGCAACAATCCGTGGCGGCGGCGCCGGAAGCCGGTCGTCGATTTGAGGATTGCGCTGGGCAACGGTGTTGAGTTCCTGGGCTACCAGCCGCGACACCACGGCGGAGCCCACGGCGGTGTAGTGGCGAGGATCGTTGAAGAGAGTCACCGGCAGCGGCAGCAGCGAGTTGCTGGTCACTCCGTTCAGCTCCGAGCTGAAGGCGGCCAGGTTCTTGTCGCAGGAAGGAATCGGCGCCACATTGACCAGCACGATGCCGGAACGATTGGCATATCCGCTCTCGTACTCTCCCACCACAGTGCGCGGGTAACCACTGCCGGCCTGTGGATTGGAAAACGTGGCTCCCGGTTCGCACGACGTGCTGGCTGGCGAAGGCGGCGTGAAGAAGCCATTGTGAATGGTGACCGTGTCTTCTTCAGGGCGCATGTTGGTCACATGGAACCAGATATCCTTCCCAACCGAGTACAGCGAGAAGCCGGCTGCGTATCCGGCAAAGGCGATCGCCTCCTGCGGATGGGTAAGCAGTACACGGCGGCTCTCGGCGCGATTGCCATGGCGCAGCAGCTCCAGCATCCCTTCGGGATAGACCGTCTGCCTCCACCCTGTGCTCTCGGGCTGGAAGCCATCCGGCGAAAGCTGCACCAGCAGAACCCGCGGCTTGGCGTTATTGTCCAGGTAGCGGTTCAGAGTCAGGTTATGAGTAACCGCGAGAACGGAGTTGGTGACGGCGATATTGCACGTCTTGAAGCCGGTGTTTCGCTCCACCACGTCGGGGTCGATCCCGGTCATCGCGGTCGAATCGCCAAAGATCAGGACATCGCAGTCCCGGTCGCGCATGCTGAAAACCGCGTCGTTGGACTGCACCCACACGCTCGCGCCGTGGCGCATAAAGAAATCCGTGCAACCCAGCCGAATACACGCGGGGATCGCCACCAGCGGCAAAAACAGCAAAAGCAGGCAGTAACGCCGGGCAGCCTTAGCCGGCGTGATCGGCGGAGCATGGGACGCGCGGGGAGCGTGCTCTTCCTCGACTATGAGGGTTGAATCGAGAGCCAGGTCTGTAGCAGCATTCATGTAGTCAAAGATCGCCGTATACCTTGATGATAAACCTTTTGACGGTATCAAAGTCTACTAGATTACAAATTGTGGTCTACGTGCCGTAAATGTTTTCGATGACCCCTCGGCCTCCGGAACGCTCTGGGAGGGAGGATCATTGACTTGGGCGAGATGCTGGGCTAAGGTTCACTCTTTACTTGCAACGCTCGCCCCCATCTATAGAAGGATCGTCTAGCCTTCTGTTCTATTTTAGACGGTTCGACAGGATTGGCGTAAGCGAGGGCTGCCGGACGGCAAGTGTGGAAAATCAATCGCTTTGCGCGACGCAAATGACCCCCATCGTCACGCGCATAGGTTGAGAAGGGATACGCGAAGTGGACGCAGTGTTCGTTGGACATCCTGAGGTGGCGGCGAGGTTTCCAGACCTGCATCCGGCGTTGGATGCAAGAGCGGCCGTGGTGGAGGCAAATCGGTGCCTGAACTGCTTTGATGCGCCCTGCATGAGCGCCTGCCCCACCCATATCGACGTGCCCCGCTTCATTAAGAAGATAGCCTCTGGCAATGTGACAGGGTCGGCCAGGACCATCCTCGAAGCAAATGTGCTGGGAGCAAGCTGCTCCCGGGTCTGCCCTGTGGAAGTGTTGTGCGAGGGTTCCTGCGTCATGCACGGGCGCGGGGAGAAACCCATCGAGATCGGCAGGCTGCAACGGCTGGCGACCGAGACCTTCTATGCGGCCGGTGGGAAGCTGACGCTCCGGCAGCGCGAGGAGCGGGACGAGAAAGTAGTCTGCATCGGGGCCGGGCCCGCCAGCCTGGCCTGCGCCGCGGAGCTGCGCCAGCTTGGCCTGCAGGTTACGGTGATCGACAAGCGTCCGCTGCCTGGTGGACTGAACACCTACGGCGTAGCCGAATACAAACTGCGCGCCGCGGACAGCCTGCGCGAGGCGGAGATGATCCGCGGCCTGGGCGTGAAGTTCGAGACGCGGAACGTCGACGCATCGGGCATGGCGCTTCTGGAGCGCGAGTTCGACGCGGTGTTCCTGGGAGTTGGCCTGGGTGCGATGCATCGGCTGTCGGCGGATGGGGAGACCTCCGCCGCCGTGCTGGACGCGCTTGAATTCATCGAGGGCTACAAGACAAAGGCACGGATTCAGGTCGCGCCCAGAGTGGTGGTCGTCGGCGCCGGGAACACCGCGGTGGATGCCGCCTGCGCGGCCAAACGGCTGGGGGCGGAGAAGGTGACGATTCTCTACCGGCGGCAGCGCGGAAACATCTCGGCCTTCGACTTCGAGTATGAGCACGCGCTGAAGGAGGGCGTCGAGTTCCTCTGGGAAGCGGTCCCGGTGAAATTGCAGGAGGGCGAGAATGGAATCGCGCTGACGTGCCTGACCGTGACCCAGGATCAGGCTGGACTTCTGACCAAGGTTGAAGGGTCGGAGTTTACCCTGGAATGCGATGTTGTGATCCCGGCAATCGGTCAGTCGCCACTGGCCGAGCTACTGACACGGGTGGAAGGGGTCACCATGGAGCGCGGGCGGGTTGCTGTCGACCGCGCGACGGGCCAAACGACGAACCCGAAATACTTCGCCGGCGGAGACTGCGTCAACGGCGGCCGCGAAGTGGTCGACGCGGTAGCCGACGGCAAGCGCGCCGCGCTGGGAATCGCGAGCTGGCTGGGCACGCGGACGGAGGTACACGTTGGCTGATCTGACGACAAACTTTGCAGGCGGCATCAAGTGCCCCAACCCCTTCTGGCTGGCCAGCGCTCCGCCCACCAACTGCGGCGAGCAGATCATGCGCGCCTTCGATGCAGGCTGGGGCGGCGCGGTGTGGAAGACCATCGGCGAGCCGATCACCAACGTCAGTTCGCGCTACTCCTCCGTCGACTGGGCAGGCCAGCGCATGATGGGGTTCAACAACATCGAACTCATCAGCGACCGGCCCATCGAAGTGAACCTGCGCGAGATTGAGGAAGTGAAGAAGCGCTACCCGAAGCACGCCGTAATCGCGAGCCTCATGGTCGAGTCGAAACGCGAAACCTGGCACGACATCGTCAAGCGCGCGGAGGGCGCAGGCGCGGACGGGCTGGAGCTGAACTTCGGCTGCCCCCACGGCATGAGCGAGCGCGGCATGGGCTCCGCCGTAGGCCAAGTCCCCGAGTACGCCCAGATGATCACAGAGTGGGTGAAGGAAGCCGCCCGCACGCCTGTACTCGTGAAGCTCACGCCCAACATCACCGACATCCGCATCGTCGCCCGAGCGGCGAAGCGCGCAGGCGCGGACGGGCTCAGCGCCATCAACACCATCAACTCCATCACCGGCGTCGATCTCGACACATTTGAGCCGCGGCCCAAGGTCGACGGCAAAAGTTCGCACGGCGGATACTGCGGACCAGCCGTGAAGCCGATCGCGCTGAACATGGTCCAGCAGGTCAATTCGGACTACGTCGACGGACCGCCCATTCCTATGTCCGGCATCGGCGGCGTCGGCACGTGGCGCGACGCGGCGGAGTTCATCCTGATGGGCTGCGGCACGGTGCAGGTGTGCACCGCGGCAATGCACTACGGCTATCGCATCGTCGAGGACATGATCGACGGCCTGTCGAACTGGATGGACGAAAAAGGATTCGCGACCATCGAGGACTTCCGCGGCAAGAGCCTGCCGAGAATAACCGAGTGGAAGCACCTCAACCTGAACTACCGGATCGTTGCGCAGATCGATGAGGCGCTCTGCATCGGTTGCCAGTTGTGCCACATCGCCTGCTGGGACGGCGCGCACCAGTGCATTCACCTGGACCGCGTCACCGGCCCTGTCGATGGCCACGTGGAGGTTCACGCGAAGCCCCGCGAAGGAGGCCGCGAGCGGATTGTCACGACGCCGATCCCGAAACTCGATCCACCGAAGAGCGACGTGGGGCCGTATGCAACCTCCCTCGATCGCATTCCGCGCGTCGATGAGACGGAGTGCGTCGGATGCAATCTCTGCTCGCTGGTCTGCCCGGTCGACCAGTGCATCACCATGGTCGAACGCCCAACGGGGCTGGCAGCGGAGACGTGGGCGGAACGAACCGCAGCGGTGGAGTGTGTGCCGCCGCAGGTGGCTGGGTAAGTAAATGCGGAACGAACCTCAGCGGCTAAAGCCGCGACCGCGAGTATGACAGGATGGCACGGCTGAAGCCGTGCCCTTAAGCAACGCGCGTTGCAAAGGAGTCGAAACGATGGGAACGTTGATCAAAGGCGGCAAGGTCGTCAGCGCTGCCGGCACGAAGCTGGCCGATGTGCTGATCGAGGGCGAGACGATCGCGAAGGTCGCGCCCGGAATCGACCCAACCGGGCACACGGTAAAGGACGCCACAGGAATGCTGGTGATGCCCGGTGGCATCGACGTGCATACGCATCTGGACATGCCCTTCGGCGGCACAGTCAGCGCGGACGACTACGAGTGGGGCACGCGCGCGGCCGCAATTGGCGGGACCACGATGGTCATCGACTTCGCCCTGCAGTCGATGGGCCACCCGATGACGGAAGCCTTCAAGACGTGGCGCGCGAAGTCCGAGGGCAAGGCATGCATCGACTATGGGCTGCACATGGCCGTGACCGACCTGGGCCCGAACGACGCCTGGCTGGACGACGTGGACGCGATGGTCGCGGCGGGCATCTCAAGCTTCAAGATCTTCATGGCCTACCCCAACGTGCTCATGGTCGACGACCGCACGATCTACAAGCTGATGGAGCGCACCAAACAGCTTGGCGCCCTGGTCTGCGTGCATGCCGAGAACGGCACCGTGATCGACGCAATTGTGCAGGAAGCTCTCGCTGCAGGGAACACGGGGCCGCTCTACCACGCTCTGACTCGGCCAACCAAAGCGGAGGCTGAAGCGGTACACCGCGTGGTCGCGATCAGTGAATTGGCAGGCGGGGCCAAGGTCTACATCGTGCATGTCTCCTGCGAGGACGCGATGCAGGAGGTCAAAGCTGCCCGCGAGCGCGGCCTTCCAGTGATGGGCGAGACCTGCACGCAGTACCTCGTGCTGTCGATCGAGGACGACATGGGCAAGCCCGGGTTCGAGGACGCGAAGTACGTCTTCACGCCGCCGCTGCGCGAGAAGAAGAACCAGGCGCCGCTGTGGCAGGCGGTGAAGGACGACGTGCTGCAGGTGGTGTCCACCGACCACTGCCCGTTCCGCTTCGCCGATCAGAAGACGCTGGGGCGGGAGAGCTTTACGAAGATCCCCAACGGCGGCCCGGGAGTCGAAAACCGCATGCAGCTCACCTATCACCACGGCGTGAATGGCGGCCGAATGTCGCTGGAGCGTTTTGTTGAGGTTACCGCGGAGGCCCCGGCGAAGATCTTCGGGATGTACCCCAGAAAAGGTGTATTGGCCGCTGGTTCCGACGCGGATATTGTGATCTGGGACCCCGAGGCGAAGTATACGATTACGGCAGCGACCCAGAATATGCACACCGACTACTCCATCTTCGAAGGCTTTCAGGTGAAGGGCAACGCGCGGCAGGTGTACTCGCGCGGCGAGCTGGTGGTGGAAGGCGGCAAGTTTCTCGGCAAGGTGGGGCGCGGCCAGTACGTGCACCGAGAGGTTTCCGGCAGATGAGTCTTTACGTTGAGGGGCCGACGAGTCTGACCGATGCGTTTGGCCTGCGGGCAGACCCGCAACTCTACAACGCCGACCTGGCTCCGACGACCCCCGAGCAACGCACCTGGGGAACCTACAACTTCATCGCGCTGTGGTTCTCCATGTCGATGGAGGTGACGACGTACATGCTGGCGTCGAGCCTCATCGCCGGCGGCATGAATTGGAAGCAGGCCATCGCGACGATCCTGCTGGGCAACCTGATCGTCCTCGTCCCCATGGTGCTGAACGCACACGCGGGCACCAAGTACGGCATTCCCTTCCCTGTCTTCGTGCGCGCATCGTTTGGCGTGCGCGGCGCCAACGTCCCCGCGCTGTTTCGCGCCTTTGTAGCGTGCGGCTGGTTCGGCATTCAGTCGTGGATCGGCGGCCAGTCGATCTGCGCGATGGTGAACGTGCTGTGGCCAGCGACTGCCGCGATGCCCTGGGTGCTGTGGACCTGCTTCCTCGGCTTCTGGCTGCTCAACATGTACGTGGTGTGGCGCGGAGTGGAGTCGATTCGCTTCCTGCAAAGTTTTTCCGCGCCTTTCCTGTTGGTCATGTCGCTGGTGCTGCTCGGATTCATGACGCACAAGGCAGGCGGGTTCGGCCCCATGCTGGACGCGCCCAGCCAGTTCCACAGCAACTCGAGCTTCTTCCATTTCTTCTTCCTTTCGTTGACCGGCATGGTCGGCTACTGGGCGACGCTCTCGCTGAACATTCCCGACTTCACGCGCTACGCCAAGTCGCAGGAGTCGCAGATCGTCGGCCAGTCCTTCGGGCTGCCGGTCGCGATGACGCTCTACACCTTCATCGGGATCGCCTGCACCTCGGCCTCCACCGTCGTCTTCGGCCATCCCATCTGGAGCCCCATCACGCTGCTCGGCCAGTTCCACCAGCCGTTCATTGCGTTCCTTGCGCTGATCAGCATTCTCATCGCGACGCTGAACGTCAACATCGGCGCCAACGTGGTGAGCCCGTCGAACGACTTCTCGCACCTCGCACCGAAGCACATCAGCTTCCGCACCGGCGGCCTGATCACCGGCTGCATCGGGCTCCTGATGATGCCGTGGAAGATGATGGCGAGCCACGTGGACTACATTCAGTGGCTGGTCAGCTACTCCGGACTGCTGGGGCCGGTGGCGGGCATCATGATCGCGGACTACTTCTTCATCCGCAATACGCGCCTGGACACCGAGTCCTTGTACCGCAGAAACGGCGCCTACGAGTACCTGAAGGGCGTCAATCCGAAGGCGATGATTGCCCTCGTTGCCGGAATGTTTGTCGCGCTCATTGGGCGTCCGGTGCCTGAACTCCACTTCCTCTACGAATACGCATGGTTCGTGGGATTCGGAGTGGCCGCGGTGCTCTACATCGCGATGATGGGAAGCAGCCCGCGAGTCGGCGGTGCAACTCCGCTGGCACAGCGGATTGCCGGCAAAGCGCTGGACCCGGCGCTCGGAAGCAGCGCTGGGGCAAAGGCCCGCGTGGCCGCCCCACAGCAGCCGTCCTGAGCCCTCAAACTGGCTGGTCCAGATCCGTGCCCCCCCAAAAAGGCGCGTCATCTCGACCGAAGCCCGTCCCTCCCCAAACCGCGTCATCTCGACCGGAGCGCAGCGGAGTGGAGAGACCCCCGCATTTGCCTTTGCTTTTGCCCTTGCCCGCGCTGTTGCCTCTTCCTCCCCCCCAAACCGCGTCATCTCGACCGGAGCGCATAGCGCGCAGTGGAGAGACCCCCGCATTTTGCCTTTTTCCGCCCCACACTCCGAATTGTGTCAATAGCTCGGTTCCAGAAAATATTTTTCTTCTCCAACCCCATCAATCACTTACGCCAAAAAGAAAAGTGGCAGACGAGTTATGGTCCAAGCTGTATACTAGATATATAGATTGAAAAAGAAAAAGGCTGCGCCGAAATCGGTGCGGCCTTTTCCATTTAACCCAAAGGAACGTCTATGTCCGAAGCTATCGTCCCGCTCTGCCGCCACCTCAAAGCCAACGGCCACCGCTGCCAGTCGCCCGCCCTGCATGGCGAACAGCTGTGCTACTTTCACAACAATCTCCACCACGCTCACCGCCGCCCGCTCCGCACCGAAGCCCTGTCCTCCGGCTGGCAGGAGTCCGCCATCGCCGGCGAAGGCGACCCCGAGGGCGATCTCTTCACCGTCGCCCGCGTCTACCCGCGCCAGGACGAGATCCAGTTCCCGCCGCTCGAAGACCCCGAGTCCATCCAGCTCGCCACATCCATGCTCTTCCAGGCTGTCGCTACCGGCCAGATCTACTTCAAGCGCGCCAACCTGCTCATCGCCACGCTCAAAATCGCCTGCATCAACCAGCGCGCCCTGGCCCGCGCCCGCGCCGAAGAATCGCAAGCCACCATCGTCACGCCCACCTACGTCCTCCGCACCGCCGACGGCCTCGCCCTCGCCCCACCCGACGACCCGGGTCCCACACCGCAAGAAGGCGTCATCTCGCCCACCGCTGCCAACTCAACCTCTCAAGAAGGCGTCATCTCGACCGGGGCGCCCCCATGCCCCCTCTCTCAAGAAAGCGTCATCTCGACCGGAGCGCAGCGGAGTGGAGAGACCCCCGCATTTCCCTCCGGCCCGCCACCACACCCGCAGCCTTCAACCGCACCTACCCATAACCCCAACAAAGCCCATATTTTACCCGCAACCCACACAAACAAGGGATTTTACGAACCCACCACTGATTCCAGAGATTTTATGGACGAAAAAACAAAAACTAACGAGTCAGCTGACCCATCCTTTGCTCTCGTCCCAAACGCGAGTCGGTCGAGCGAAGCTCGACCGACTCTCTAGTTCGGTAGGACTTGCGGGGCAAACTTACCGGAGGAAGACTCCCAGTTCTGTGGCTGCGTTGCGCAGGTGGGGCAGGAAGCGGGTCTGCATCTCGTACACGGAGATGCGCGGCGCGCTGCCGCTGAGATTGATCGTCGCGACGACGCGGCCGGAGGGCGAGTAGACAGGAACAGCCAGCGAGCGCAGGCCGATCTCGTACTCCTGGTCGACCAGCGCATAGCCGTGACGGCGCACGTTGCGCAGGGCGAGCCGGAGCTTCTCCACGCTACTGACCGTGCGCGGCGTGTGCGCGATGAGCGCAACCCGGGCCAGGTACTCCTCCTGCCGCTCCGGGGGCAGATGCGCCAGCAGCACGCGGCCCATGCTGGTGCAGTAGGCCGGCAGGCGGCTGCCGATATGGAGGTCGTCCGACATGACGCGCGAGACGTTGGAGCGGGCAATGTAGACGATGTCGTCGCCGTCGAGCGTGGCTACAGAGAAGCTCTCGTGCAGCGCGGCGGACATGCGCTCGAGAATGGGCTGCGCCGCGGTCGAGAGCGAATTCGACGCAGAGTAGGTGTTGGAGAGCGTGAGCATGCGCGGGCGCAGGGCGTAGCGCGAACCGTCCTCCACGCCGGCAAAGCCCAGCTTGCTGAGCGTGTACAGGCAGCGGCGCACGGCAGCGCGGGAGAGGCCCGTCTTGACCGAGAGTTGCGAGATGGTCATCTGCGGCGTCTGCGGCGTGAACGATTGAATGACCAGCAGCCCGCGGGCGAGCGAGGTCATGAAGTTAGGGTCGCCGGCAAACTCATCCAGAGAAGCGGACGGACTGACGTTGGGAGGCGGCGCAGCCGGCACGGCAGGGTGAAACTCCAGTGGCGCGGGGGGCGCCGGGACAGAAGCAACTGCGACTTGTTTTGCGGCAACGGGGGAAGTTCGAACGACGGGACGGCGTGTTGCAAGATTCATCGACAAGGAAATCCTCAATTCGAGGCTGGGAGACCCCGCATCGAAATACGGGTGTCTGCGCATCCCGCAACGAGTCTGGGTTCGTAATGAGATGAGCGATAGCCGAACTATTACTACGATAAACGCACAAACGGGTTCGACGCAAGTCGATTCTTCCCACCCCGGGCGAGCGCAGACTCGTGAGTCCGGCGAGTGCCGGAGGTGCACAGTGCTGTGAGAAAATTGACCCCTATGACACCAGGACAATCGCCCACAATGCCGCTCAACGAACGCACAGCCTGGAAGGCGCTGCAGGCGCACGCCCAGGAGATCCAGGGCCAACACCTGCGCGATCTGTTCGCTCAGGATCCGGGGCGCGGAGAGCGCTTTACGGCCGAGGCAGACGGGCTCTTCCTCGACTTCTCGAAGAACCGCATTACCGGCCAGACGTTGCAGTTGCTGGTGCAACTGGCGGACGAGTGCGGCCTGCGCGGCAAGATCGAAGCCATGTTCCGCGGGGACAAGATCAACATTACGGAGAACCGCGCCGTGCTGCACGTGGCCCTGCGCGCGCCGAAGAGCGAGAAGATTCTGGTGGACGGCGAGGACGTGGTGCCGGGCGTCCACGAAGTGCTGGAGAAGATGTCGGCGTTTGCGGACAAGGTGCGCTCGGGCGAGTGGAAGGGGCACACGGGCAAGCGGATTCGCAATGTGGTCAACATCGGGATCGGCGGCTCGGACCTCGGGCCGGTGATGGCGTATGAGGCGTTGAAACACTACAGCCAGCGCGACCTGACGTTCCGCTTCGTCTCGAACGTGGATGGGACGGACTTTGCCGAGGCGGTCGCGGATCTGAAGGCGGAGGAGACGCTGTTCCTGGTGGCTTCGAAGACGTTCACCACGCTGGAGACTATGACCAACGCGCACTCTGCGAGGGACTGGTCGCTGGCGGGATTGGGCGGCGACGAAAAGGCTGTGGCGAAGCATTTCGTCGCCATCTCGACGAACGCGAAACTGGTGTCGCAGTTCGGCATCGACACCGCGAACATGTTCGGGTTCTGGGACTGGGTCGGCGGGCGCTACTCGATGGACTCGGCGATTGGCCTCTCCACGATGATCGCGATCGGGCCGGAATATTTTATGGAGATGCTGGCCGGCTTCCACCAGATGGACGTGCACTTCCGGACGATGCCGTTTGAGAAGAATCTGCCGGCGCTGCTGGGATTGCTGACGCTGTGGTACACGGACTTCTTCGATGCGCAGACAGTGGCGGTACTGCCGTACGAGCAATACCTGAAGCGCTTCCCCGCTTACCTGCAGCAGTTGACGATGGAGTCCAACGGGAAACATGTAACTCTGGACGGTACACATGTGGCCACTGAAACCGGCCCGGTGTACTGGGGAGAGCCGGGGACGAATGGGCAGCACTCGTTCTACCAGCTGATCCACCAGGGAACGCGGCTGATTCCGTGCGATTTTATCGGCTTTGCCAAGACGCTGAACCCGCTGGGCCGCCACCACGACATGCTGATGGCGAATGTGTTTGCGCAGGCGGAGGCGCTGGCCTTCGGCAAGACAGCGGAGCAGGTGAAGGCCGAGGGTACGCCGGACTGGCTGGTGCCGCATCGCGTCTTCGAGGGCAACCGTCCGTCGAATGTGATTCTGTCCGAGGTGCTGACGCCGGAGGTTCTGGGCAAGCTGGTGGCGCTGTATGAGCACGCGGTGTTCACGCAGGGCGCGATCTGGAATGTCGACTCGTTCGACCAGTGGGGCGTGGAGTTGGGCAAGGTGCTGGCGACGAAGATTCTGGGCGAGTTGGAGAGTGCGACCGAGCCGGAGATGAAGCACGACTCGTCGACAACAAGCCTGATCCGGAGATACCGGAAGAACAAGGGATGACCGGAGCGGCGCTGAAGCGCGAGTTGAAGGCTGCGGGTACGCCGGAGCGTGCAGCGGGCGCGGCGCGATTCTTCAAGACGGGCAAGGGCGAGTATGGCGAGGGGGACCTCTTCCTTGGCATCACCGTTCCCGATCTGCGAAGGATTGTGCGGCGATATCGCGGGTTGAGCCTGGAAGACGTGGAGCGACTGCTCAAGGCGAAGGAGCATGAGTGTCGCCTGGCTGCGCTGCTGATCCTGGTAGCGCAGTATGAGCGTGGGGATGAGGCGCTGCGGCGCGAGATCTTCGAGCTCTACTTGCGCAACACGGAGTTCATCAACAACTGGGACCTGGTGGATGCGTCGTGCAGGGAGATCGTTGGCGCGCATCTGCGTGCGGGATCGCGAAAGCTGCTGACGAAGCTCGCGAAGTCGAAGAGCCTTTGGGAGCGGCGGATCGCGATGGTGTCGACGATGGCGCTGGTGCGCGATGGCGACCTGGAAGACGCGCTGCGCATTGCGGAGATGCTGCTCGACGACAGGCACGATCTGATTCACAAGGCGATCGGGTGGGTGCTGCGCGTCGTGGGGGATCAGGATCGGGCTGCGTTGGTCGCGTTCCTCAAGACGCACTACGCGCGGCTGCCGCGGACGGCGCTGCGCTACGCGATTGAACACTTCTCCGCGGGGGAACGGAAGAAGATGCTGGCGGGCGACTTCAGCGTTTAGGCGTCACTTTGCGGCGACGGCAGCGAGGACGGCCTGCATCACTTCGGCCGGTTCGGGACGGACGCGGAAGTCGGCATGAGCTTCGCTGAAGGCGATCGTTCCATCCTGGTTGACGACGAACGTTGCAGGCAGAGGCAGGCGCCATGCGGACTCGGAGGCAGCTTTGTACATGTTGCCGGAGTTCACGAATGGAATGTTGACCAGGATGCGCTTGTAGTACTCGCGATGCGCGTCGGGCACGCTGTAGGCGATGCCGAACTGTTCGGCGATGGCAGCGTCGGGATCGGACAGAATAGGGAATTGCAGGCTGTGCTGTTGCAGGGTGAAGTCGTTGTGGCGCTGCGTCTGCGGCGAGATGGCGACGAAGAGTGCTCCGGCCGCGCGGACCTGGGCGTGAAGATCGCGCCAGACTTCGAGTTCGGTGACACAGTACGGGCACCAGCGGCCACGAAAGAACTTGATGACGAGCGGCCCGAGCGCGAGCAGATCGGCGGAGCGAACCTGCTTGCCGGTGAGCGCATCCTGCAGCGTGAACTCGGGAGCCTTCGTGCCCGGTAGAAGGATGTGGCCTTCGATGCCGGTCGCGAAGAGTTCGGCCGTCTGCTGCTCGGAGAT
Source organism: Acidobacteriaceae bacterium (assembly GCA_036498865.1). Classification (GTDB taxonomy): domain Bacteria; phylum Acidobacteriota; class Terriglobia; order Terriglobales; family Acidobacteriaceae; genus Edaphobacter. Next base: position 24,074 of record DASYEU010000099.1, read on the forward strand.
CGCGAGGCGCTCCGGTTGGACGAGGGCGCGGGTGTTCTGTGTGATGCGATCGAGTTCGTCTTGCAACGACGGAATTGCGGGGCTGGGAACGGTCTTCACTTCTTTATTATTGCAGCCGCGCAAGTTTTGGCCTCGTGCTGTCCGTCACTGGACGGGTGCGGCGAGAGCTGCGGGGTGTCCCACGGTGATGTGGACAACGTCGCCCTGGACAACCCTGCGGCCCGTCTGGGGGAACTGAGCGAGCACGGTTCCGCTGGTTGGCGGCGGGGGCAGCGGGAGCGCCTCTGTGGGTGGCGCGGCGGGAGACGCAGGGGCGGCGGGTGGAGTGACCGGGGGCTGCGGCGCTTCGGCAGCGGCGATGAGGTGCAGGCCGGCAGCAGTGGCGCGTTCGACCGCTGCCGCGTAGCTAAGGCCCACAAGCGAGGGCATGACGTAGGCGGGCGGCTGCGATTCGTCCTCGGGGTCGCTGACCAGCAGGCTGACGCGGGGGCCGTCTACGCCCGCAGAATTCACCGGCGGCGTCTGGGTGAGGATGACATCGGGGTCGCCGGGAACGGTGAGGTGGGCAACGATGCCCAGGTCGAGGGAGAGGCGGCGGATGTTGATGGTGGCGGCGCGCTCGGACTCGCCCGTAAGGTCGGGAATGTTGACTCGCTGAGCGCCCAGCGACTCCGTGATGCGAATGGGCCACTCGCGGCGCACACGGGAGCCAGGGGCGGGATCCTGGGCGAGGATACGGCCCGCAGCCACGTCGCTGGAGTAGAAGCGGTTCTCCAGGTCGAGACGCAAGCCAGTGTTGCCGGCGGTCTTGCTCGCCTCGGCGACGGTGAGGCCGGTCAGAGTGGGAACCACCGCCTCGCGGCCATGGATCGCGAGACGCATGGTGATGAAGGCGGAGATGAGGGCCACGGCGACCATCGCGAGGGCGCCGAGGACGAGGGTGAAGAAACGCTTGATGGTCGTACCCTCCCCTTCTCTTGTTCCGCTGACTTTTATCTTATCGTGGCCGCCAATTCAAGACGGCAGCGCAGAAACGTTGAAGCCAGGCCCCAGGGGCCTGGCTTCAACATTTTCCTGCATGCGGTGAGGCGGGTTAGAACTGATACTTCGCCCACAGCCGCACATGCTGGTTGATGGCTTCGCGCGCATTCGAGGGATTCTGGAATGTCGCGAGGCCAACCTGCGTGACGTTGTTGGTGTAGTAGGTCAGGTTGTTGTGGTTGCCAATCTGCTGCGCTTCGATACGGAAGATAAACTGCCCGTGCTCGACATGCGCGAACGGCGTTGGGATGGCTTTCTCGAGCGCCAGGTTCCAATACTGCTGGCCCGGGTTGAGGAAGGAGTTGCGGCCGGCCTCCTGCTGCACCATCGACGCTCCGTTGGCTGCACTTGGCACGAGGAAGTGAACGCTTCCCGCAGAGACGGGCGTCCGCACACGTGCCGTCGGTGGAGAAGCGTTGTATGCGGCGAAGTCGTAGTAGGTGCCGGCGGTACCCGCGATGTAGCTGCCATCGACGCCTACCGCCGTAATTGGCGCGGAGACGTTGGACAGCACTGGACGATCGTTGGTGGTGCTGCCGTCGTTGTTGATGTCGCGGCCGCTGACGTTGAAGGACGTATACAGTCCGGAGTACAGCTCGGTTTGTCCGGAGATGGTCCAGTTGCGGGTGAAGGCGCTCAGGACTTTGTCCGCCATAAAGTTGTCGGAACGGAAGCCCTTCGGCGTGTAGACGTACGTCACAACGAAGATGTGGCGACGGTCGAAGGCCGAAGGCCCCCAGTCCTGACGCAGTCCATTGCCGGCGAGGTTCGCCGAATAGGACGTTGGGGACGCGAACGTGGTGAAGACTTCCGAGGAATCGTCGAGCAGCTTGCCGTAGGTATACGACGCGCGCAGGAACAATCCCTGGCTGAACTGACGATCCAACTCAGCCTGCAGCGAGTGGTACTGCGAATCGGCCCGGTTGTCGCGGACGTTGATCACGCCGCGCGCCGAGTTGATGCGCACACCATTTACCAGGTAGTTGAGCTGGCGGTTGGAGTACAGCTTCTCTGCCCGGGTGCCCACATAGTTCAGTGTTCCCTTCAGGCGGAACGGCAGCTGCCGTTCGATGCCGAAGTTGTACTGATACGTGAGCGGGTTGACCAGGGTGCTGATGTCGCTCTGCACCGAGGAATTGGCGGAGAAAGCGGGGGTGATGGTGCCGATGAGGGTGGATGCAGCGGCGCAGCAACCGCTGACTCCCTGTGTAAGAGTGCTGGTCGGCGCAACCGGTGAGGACTGGGCTGCGTTGACCAGGATGTTGGTGAAGAACGAATCGTAGAACACACCTACGCCACCATGGAACACGGTCTTGCCATCGGAGAAGAATCCCGAATGCGGCACGAACGCGAAGCCAAGCCGGGGTGCGATGTTGTTCTTGTCGTCGTTTGCGTGCACGACGGTGTTGATGGGGGCGAAGATGTTGTTAAGGTCAAGCGCGGGATAGGCGAGCGCGTTGAGCGGGTTGGACAGGTAGTCGTAGCGAACGCCCAGATTGATCGTCAAGTCTGGAGTGAGGCGGATGTCGTCCTGAGCAAACGCGGCGATCTTCCAGATGTGTGGATCGACTCGCGTCGGGCCGAAGGACTTGGTGGCCGTGCCGGACGTGCCGAGCGAGTTGCTGAGGTAGTTGTCCAGTGAGGACAGGCCTCCGCCTGCGGTGAAGGTCTCGAGCCCGAGAAATGTCTGGGCCACAAGATCGGTCTCGAGCAGACGACCGATATCCGTGCCGATACGCAAGGACTGCCTTCCCTTGGTCCAGCCAACGGTGTCCTGGAATTGATAGAGGCGTTCGATACGGCCCTGCGGCATGTTCTGCGAAATGCCAAGCGTGCCGAGGCCGTCTCCGATGCCCGTACCGCTGAGCCGGATCTGATAGACCTGCGCGGCGGGATTCGCAATGGCCTTCGAATCCGGAGCGAACTGGAAGTTCAACCGGACTTCCGAGGCGCGAAACTCATTCAGCAGATTGGGAGAGAAGATGTGGACCCAGTTGCCACCGCCCAGCTCGGTTGGACCGCCGGCGAAGGCGTCGAAACCGGGCAGAGTGGATGGGTTCAGAGGATAGTAGGGAGCCGTGTTGCTGCGGTCATGCAGGTAGTGAACGCTGAACGTGTCAGCGGACCTTGGGGTGTAGTCGATCTTGTAGGTCCACTGGGTTTCCGGCTGCTGGGCAGGCGTGGGCAGACGGCTGAACGTCGATGTACTGACGCTGCAACCAGCCGCGCAACCAGGCCGTGCGGCGACCGCGAGGGTTTCCGTGCCGCTCTGCAGCAGGGAGTAACCGGAGGTGAGATAGGAGCCATTGTTCAGGTAGCCGAGCAACGCGGTTGCCTGGGTGTTGCCGGCGGTGGACATGGCCTTCAACTGCGCAAAGCCGCTGGCATCCGGAAGCTCTGCCGCCGGAAACTGGAAGTTGCCATAGTAGCGAACGAACGTCGCGGCACCAAAGCCGAACAGCTTGTTCCTGAGAGCAGGTCCGCCCAGGGTGAAGCCATACTGGTGCTGATCGTAGCGAGATTTGATTCCGCGGTTGGTGGTGGGCTTTGCCCGCCGAGTCTGACCGTCGAGCGCATCCAGCCCCGAACCGGTGTAGATCTCGTGAACCGATCCGTGGATCTGGTTCGTTCCGCTCTTCGTGATCTGGTTGATGACCGCACCGCCGCCACGCCCGTATTCAGCGCTGGCATCGTTCAACAGAACGGTCACGCTCTGGAACATGTCGGTCTGAATGGGAGCAATCCCCTCGCCGCCGATGGAGACGTCGTTCGCGTCCTGCGAATCGATCATGAAGTTATTGGTGCGTGGACGAGCGCCGTTCACCGTCAGCTTGATCAGGCCATTGCCGCCGGTTCCGCCAAGGTTCTGCACGGTCGACAACTCACGCGTGACGCCGGGGAGCGTGCTGGTCAGTTCCGCAGGATTCAAGGTAAAGATGGGGACGGTCTGCAACTCGTGCGTATCGATCGCGCCCGACAACTGCGCACTGTCCGTGTTAATGGTGTTGCCGTTGGCTTCGACGGTTACCGTGTCCTGCGACTTGCCCACCAGTAGGATCGCGTCGTAGTTCGTCACCATCGAGGGCTGCACATTAATATGCTTGACCTCAGATACGGTGAACCCTGGCGAAGAGACCTGAATCTGATAGGGGCCTGGGTTGATGGCATCAACGCGATACGACCCGGTCGAATTGGTCGTGACTGCGCGTGTTTCGCTGGTCGCCTCGTTGGTGATGGTGACGTTGGCATTGGCCACCACAGCGCCTGTGGTGTCGCGCACCACGCCGGACAGAATGCCTTTACTGGTTTGGGCTGTGCCCTGCTGTGTCGCGAGGGACAACAGGCACACGATCGCAATCCATAACGCTGATCGCAATCCACGGGCTCTACTTTGCTTCGGGTGAAGCGATTCTTGCACTTTCATATGAATCTCCTCAGATTTCTCGGCTAATTGCGCAGTTGCACTGCTCTCAGGACTGCTGTGCCGCAGTTCCCTTATTGACTCGTATGCCGGTTAGGGTGCAATTGCGGTACCATCCCAATTCAATTGGGGAGAATGGTGACGAATGGTAGGTTTCCAGGGACCAAACCAGTGGTTTTCCACACTTCTTCCTTCGGCTTCCGGCCGAGATTATTCTTTCCCGTTAGCGTCGACAGCATTCCTCCTATTTATGGAATATTCATGTCTCGGCGGCGACAGCGCAGTGACGAATGTCACACGTAGTCCGTTATTCCCTTTTTTTCGTTGTGCCTGCGCCAGTTTTTGAAGACTGCTCGCGCGAGGCATTTCCCCAGTGCAATGAGGGTGAGATATCCTTTCGACCTATGAATCGATCCAGTCTTGCTGCTCTCCTTCTATTCGCCGCTCCTCTTGTTGCGCAGACGCCCGCGGCTGCACCGTCGCGGCCTGCGGCGACGATTACCGCACCGCCAGCCGGGTTCGCGCAGTCGATTGTGCTCTGGCCGGAAGGCGCTCCTGGAGCCCAGGGCACGACCGAGGGCGACGTTCCGAAGCTGTTCACCTATCCGACGGCTGGAGCCGGACCGCACAACGCGGTCATCGTCATGCCGGGCGGTGGATACACCCACGAGGTGATGGAGCAGGAGGGTGCGTACGAAGCGCGCTGGCTGGCTGCGCATGGCGTCGCGGCGTTTGTGCTGGAGTATCGGCTGTCGCCGGCGTACATGTATCCGGCGCAGATGCAGGATGCGTCGCGGGCGATCCGCTATGTGCGCTCGCATGCAGCGGATCTTGGAGTGAAGGCGGACGCAATTGGAATCTGGGGATTCTCGGCGGGCGGCCATCTCTCGGCCTATATGGCGACGATCCACAAGGCAGGCGATCCGGCTGCGAAGGATCCCATCGACCGCGTGTCCGACCGGCCTGACTTTGCGATTCTGTCCTACGCCCCGGCGTCGATGGATCTATATGCGCGGATGGGGATTGCGCCGCTAAAGACGCTGATCGGCGATCACCCGACCCAGGCACAGATCGATGCGGTCGACCCTGTGAAGCACGTCAGCGCAGACACGAGCCCGTGCTTTATCTACTCGACTACGGGAGACAAGACGGTGGATTCGCGGAATGCTGCGGAGTTCTACATTGCGCTGAAAGCTGCGGGAGTGCCGGTTGAGTTGCACGTGTTCGAGTTGGGACAGCACGGGACTCACATGGGCGACGACGCCAAATCGCCACCGGAGCTGAAGGTGAATCCAACGCTGGTCGCCAACTGGATGCAGTTGCACGGCTGGATGCCTGTGGATTCGCACTAGACGCGAAGGGGCGTTGCATCGGCGCTGGTGCAGCCAAAAAGATCTGGCGCGCATGAACACCGCATGAATGGCGGAGCCCAGAGAAAATCCACAGAAAACCCTGGATTTGCACTTGCATGCACAGGTGGGCCACTCCTAATGTCCTTTCCAACTGATGACGAGCAATTCGTCGTAGGTTGAAGTTTGAAGGTGAAGCCGGACGGTTAAGCCAGAGGCGAAAGCCAACGGAATGACGGGAAGGTAGCCGGAAGATCGATCGGAGGCGCAAGCCGACGAGAAGATTCGAAGGCGAACTGGAAGGACGGTCGGAGACGCAAGTCGACGGTCGGACGGAAGGCACAACCGGAAAACGCAGCGACTGGCGAGTCGGAAGTTGGGTCCGTCAGGCAGGGCCGGAAGGTTGATCGGAGACGCAAGTCGACGGTTGGCTGGAGGGCAGCGCCGAAGGGATTCAGCAGCCGGTGAGTTAGAAGTTGCTCCGCAGGCAGGCCAAGAGGGGAACTTGGAGACGCGAGTCGAAGAGGAAAACCGGAGGGCAGCGCCGTAGGGATACAACCGACGATACGCGTCGGGGGTTGGTCTGCAGGCAGGGCCGGAAGGTTGATTAGCGGCGACGGTCGCAAGTCAACTGGAGGGCAGCGCAAGCAGGCTGGATCGCCGACGAGAGTCGGGGGTTAGGTTTGGAAGCAGAGCTGGAAGGTTGACCAGGAGACGCAAGTCAAATCGGTCGGCTGAAAGGCTGAGCTGGAAGATCGACGGAAGGCGCAAGCTGGAAGACGGTTGGAAGGCATGGCTGGAGAATCGGCAAGCGGCGACGGTCGCAGGCCGGGACGAAGGCGGAACCGGAAGGTTGGCAGGAGACGCAAGTCGAAGGCCGGCACGAAGGTTGGACTGGAAGGAAGCTCGAAGGCGCAAGCTGGAGATGGACCGGAAGGTTTGCTGAAGGATCTGACAGTCGATGAAGGGTTGGAAGTTGAGGCTGGAAGGCAGAGCCGGAGAGAGGCAGACGACGCAAGTCGGAGGTCGATTGGAAGGCGAAGCTGAAGGGTTGATCGCCGGTGCAAATCGGAGGTTAGCTGGACAGTAGCCGGAAGGCGCAGCGGAAAGCTCGAATTGCAAGCTCCTCAAGAATGAAGCGCCAGAGATCCCACGATCTCTGGCGTTTTCGTCTTAACCCACCAGGCTGCAACCCACTTTTTCCGCATCGTGCTGTTTCGTTTCCCGGTTGGGCCAAACGCCTGGATCATTTTCCGAGTTTGGCCCGTCCAATGAGTGTGTGACCAATGGGTGTCCTGCCGCAACAAAGGACGTGGGGATGTGTCCTTTCAATTGATTCCATAGGCTAGTATGGTCGAAGAGGGGTTTAGCACGATTTGCGACCCGGCCATCATCCGAACAACTTCGAGGAATGAAATTTGACCGAACTTGGTGATGAACTGAACATCGCAAACAACGGCAGCCAGATCGCCGACAGTTCGCGGTCGCTGCTGCGAAGCATCTCGAAGAGCCGAGCCAACTACTGGGCGTCCTATGTGGTGGACTTCACCTGCCCGGTGCTGTTTGCGTCGCTCGGGATGCGTCACCGGCCGACCTGGGAGTCGCTGATCGTCGGCTTTGTGTTCGGCGCGTTTGTGTTCACGCTGGTCGAGTACTCGATCCATCGATGGCTCCTGCACGATCCGCGAAGCATTCTGTTCCAGGCGCACGAAGCGCACCACCTGAATCCGGACAAGCCCTCCGCGTTTCTGTTCCCTGCCAGCTTCCTGGTGCTGATGCCGATCTGGGCGCTGCTGGTGGATGGGTTGCGAGTTCCAGGCGCCTCGTTCTTCCTCTGCGGATTTTCGGCTGCCTATTTTTACTACGGCGCGCTGCACCATTTCGAACACACCACGCGGATCAACCAGATCCCGTTCCGCTGGCTGCAAGGACGCTGGGCTGCCCACAGCGTGCATCACCGGCTGGATAACCGGAACTTCGGGGTGATGACGTCGTTCTGGGACCACGTCTTCAAAACGCACCAGAAAAATCGGAAGCAGAAGTCTCTGGCGGTTTAAACCGCCGTTCCGCTCTCCCCCATACTTTGGATCCAGAATGCGAATGGCTCGGCCGCTAGGCTGAGCTTTTTGCTTTTGCGCGATTACTGGATGGGGCCGATGCGGTGGGTGTCGAGGGCGATTGAGTCGAAATAGATGTCGAAGGGGGCGGGCGCGGCGCCGCGGAGGAAGAAGCCGAAGGCCGCGTCGGTGAATCCGCCCACGAGGTCGGAGGTAGCGCCTTTGTAGGTGAAGGGCGTGTCCATAACTTTTTCGCCGTCGACCCAGATGGTCTCCGAGGCAGGCTGGTCGTTGAACTCCCACTCGAGCAAGACCCAGCGGCCCAGCGGGATGGCGGGACCGGGGTGCCAGTCTTCGCCATTTTGGACGTTGTCGGTGAAGGTGGTCTGGAAGTTGGAGTGGGAGGTGGCGACCTCCATGAACTTCGAGTGGGGCCAGCCGGCGGTCCCGATCTGGATGAGGACGGTGTGGCGGTCGGGCACGACGGGCGCGATGTAGACGTAGGCTCGGCCGAAGAGGTGGTGGCGGAGCGGCTCGGGCAGGTTATGCGCGATGAGAAAAGCGTGCGTTCGCATGGCGGGCGCGGGACAACGCGCCAGCAGCGCGTACTTGCCGTGAGCGACCTTGTCGGATTGCACGGTGAGGATGGCGTCGCCGGTAACGTCCTGGGTCCAGAGATTCTTGTCGATGGCGCCGGACTCGAAGTTCTCGGAGAAGAGAGGCTTGGGTGGGGCGGGGTTCGGCTTCTGGGCGCTGGCGGCGAGGGGCGCGAGGATCAGGGCGAGCAGGA
>DASYEU010000100.1:0-25350 GCA_036498865.1 Acidobacteriaceae bacterium
TCGGCGCGCTGGGTGATGCCGAAGACGACGGAGACGCAGAGGGCGAAGAGCAAGACGGCCGAGAAGTGGGAGATGGTCATGAGCGCTTTCTCCCGCTGGCGAGGGAGTGAGCATCGACGGCGGCCACGACGTTGAGCAGGCCGGCGACGACGATGAACTTGGTGCCGTAGTCGGCAATGGCGACCAGGACGGGAGCCTGTCCCCAGCCGAGGAGGCGGGCGATGCCGTAGAGGATGCCGGAACCGAGGTCACCGGCGAAGCCGAGCATGTCGAGAGGCTCGCCGATGTTGGGGTTGTAAATTTTGCCCTGCAGGGCGATGCCGATGGCGAACATGCCGAGGATGGAAACCATCAGGAGCGAGGCACGAATCCACTTGCCGAGGAGAAGATGTCCGGCTCCAGGGATCAGCCATCCGGCGAGGAGGGCGAGCGTGGGGGAGACGCGGGCGGGCGACTCTTCCGTGAGGCCTTTGTCGCCGGCTACCAGTGGGTAATTTACCTTCGTTGCCATTCAGTGTTCATGATACCAGTCGAGCCAGGATGGGATAAGGCGAAGTTGGCAGAGCGGATATGTGAGGGGCTCTCCACTCCTCGATCGACTCGCTCAAGGTTTGGTCGAGATGACGCATCGGGGGGGGTATGACTGTTGCCCTACACGGCGGACTAGATCCGGACCAGCTCGGCTTGGATGCGGCCGGTTACGGCGGCCTGGGTGGGGGTGGTGAGCATGTTGACCTCGCTGCGGAGGCCGAACTCGCCGGGGAAGTAGATGCCAGGCTCGACGGAGAAGCAGGTGTTGGGAAGGAGGATCCGGGTGTCGTGGGTCTCCATGTTGTCGAGGTGGGCCCCGGCACCATGGATGTCGGGGCCGATGTTGTGGCCGGTGCGGTGGGTGAACCAGTCGCCGTATCCGGCGGCGCGGATGACGTTGCGCGCGGCGTCGTCGGCCTGAAAGCCGGCTATGGGCGTGTGTGCGACGTAGGCAGCCTGGATGGCGGCGATGGCGGCGTCGCGAGCGTCGCGCACGGCGTCGAAGATGGTTTGCTCGCGCTGGGTGGGCTCGCGGTCGACGACGCCGGTCCAGGTGATGTCGTAGTAGACCGCACCGGGCTGCGGAAGCTTGGCCCAGAGGTCGATGAGGGCGAAATCTCCGCGGCGGATGGGGCGAGAATTTTCCGGAGTGGGCTCGTAGTGGGAGTCGGCGGAGTTGGGGCCGCAGGAGACGTTGGGGCCGTGCTCCCAGATGAGGCCTTCGCGGCGGAAAGCTTCGCTGATCCACTCGACGATGGCGAACTCGTGGGCGCCGGAGGTGCGGACGAGCGCGCCCATGCGCTTCCAGGCTTCGGCGAGGATGCAGTCGACCTTTTCCTGCGCGACGTAGTGCGAGGCGATCTGGTCTGCGGTGAGGACGGCTTCGAACTGGCTGACGAGGTCGGCGGAGCTGACGATCTCCTTGCCCATCTCACGGAGCCGCTCGATGGTGCCAGCATCGACCATGGAGACGTACATGATGGCGTTGCGTGGGGAGTATTGCATGGCGATGCGGGAATGGCCGGCGAGCATGGATTCGAGCGCGGCGTCGAGTTCCTGCCAGGAGGAGTATTCGGCGCGGGTTCCGGGGAGAGTGTCGAGGCGGCCGGATTCGATGCGATGCACGAGCTTCTTTGGTTCACCCTGGGCAGGGACGAGATAGAACCAGCGGCGGGTGACGTGCATGGCGGGGTCGAGCGAGAGGATGCTGTATGCGAGCGGGTCGCGGTGGTGATGGTCGTAAAAGAGCCAGGCGTCGAGGTTGGCGTCGCGGAGCGCAGCTTGGATGGCTGAGAGGTTCATGCCTCTATTGTGCTCCAAGTGAGGTTGCGATTTGGAGGCTAGATTCCCTTGACCTCGCCACCATCCATCCGTACGGATGTGCCGGTCATCCACTTTGCCGAAGGGGAGACCATGAACGCCAGCAGCGCAGCGATCTCTTCGGGCTGGCCATAGCGGCTGATGCCGGCTTCCTCGGGGAATTTCTTCATGGCTTCGTCGGCGGTCATGTTGTGCGCGGGCGCCCATTTCTGCATGAACGACCGCCGCCGTCCGGTCATTACCGCACCGGGAACGACGCTGTTCACCTGCACGCCATCGCGGATGCCTTGTTCCGAGAACGCTTTGGCTAAAGCCGTGATCGCAGCGTTGGTTGCCGCGACTGCCGCAAACGCGGGCTTCGGATCGAGGGCTGCGCTGCCGGACATGAAGACCACCGAGCCGCTGGACGCCCTGAGGGCTTCCCACGCGCGGATGGTGAGGCGGCGCGCGCCGTGCAGCTTTAATTCCATGCCGGCTTGCCATTGTTCATCGGTCATCTCGAACAGGTCGATCTGCGGAACCGCACCGGCGATATTCAGCAGCGCGTCGATTCGCCCGAAACGCTCGAGCGTGGCGTTAATCAGCGTCTGTGAGGCCGCGGCCTGGCTCAGGTCGAGCGCCATCGGCAGCGGCTCGGCCCCGGCGGTTTTGACCGCGCTCGCTACTTCTTCGAGGGCTTCGGCGTTTCGCGCCGCGAGAACGATTGCGGAGAAATCCTGGGCCAGACGAATGGCGGTTGCGCGGCCGATCCCCTGGCTGGCTCCGGTGACGATTGCGACAGACTGGTTCATCGGGCACCTCCTGTTGCCTGGGCGGCTTCCACGATGATGTCCACTACTTTGACGGGCGCGGTGAGCAGGGGCGTGTGGTCCACCTTGAGACTTCGCACTGTTGCTTTCATGCGGTCTGCCATGAAGCGCTGAGTCTTCGGATTGATCATGCGGTCCTCTTCCGCCAGCAGGTACCAAGTGGGCTTCGACTTCCAGGCCGGTGCGGGAACCGGTTCCTGGATGCTCTTGAGCGCGATGGGGCGTTGGACTGCGCGGGCCAAGGCAATCTGTTCGGCGGTGGCGTTATGGGAGAAGGCATTCGGGAATCCGTCGTCCGGCATCCAGATGAATCCGTCTGCATCGGGAGCGAGTTTGGGTGCTTGCGGATGCGCTTCGTCTTTGTAAAACACCTGGGCGACCGTCTCTCCTTCGTCGGGGGCGAGCGCCGCGATGTAGACCAAGGCCTTCACGCGTTCGTCGTTCGCTGTGGCGATGACTGAACCTGCGTAGGCATGGCCCGCAACGATCACGGGGCCTTCAGTCCGCGCAATGACGCGTTGGAGCGCTGCCGCATCCTCGCCCAAGGAAGTGAGCGGGATTGGCGCAGCAATGACATTGAAACCCCGCTTCAGTAGCGGGCCAATCACTGCGCTCCAACTTGAGCCGTCGGCCCACGCTCCGTGAACCAGGACTACGGTGGTATTTTCAAAACTCATGGCATGCATCCTTCTCCGCTCGGGAGGTGGTGACGTACGTGGACTTTAAACCGGAGATCAAGCGAAGAACCGAATGATTTGCGCCGCGATGAACTCGCTCGAGTCCTCCAACGCGAAATGGCCGGTATCGAGGAAATGAATTTCAGCCTTGGGAATATCCCGCAGGTAAGCCTGTGCGCCTTCCACGGTGAAAAATGGATCATTCCTGCCCCACACGATCAGCATCTTCGGCTGAGTGGTGCGAAAGTACTCATGCCAGCCGTCATACAGAGCGACATTCGATTGGTAGTCGTGGAGGAGATTGAGCTGGATTGCATCGTTGCCTGGGCGATCGAGGAAGAACTGGTCGACTGTGTATGAGTCGGGACTGATGCGGGAGATGTCGTTGACGCCATGGGTGTATTGAAAGATGGTGGTCTCTTTCGTGAGCAATCCTCGCACTGGCTTCTCTGTCTCCTCGTTGCGATTTGTCCAGAAGGGCTTCATCGGATCAAAGGCCGCGCCAATGCCCTCTACATATGCGTTTCCATTCTGCACAACGACACCTTCAATCGCGTGGGGATGGGCGGACGCGATGCGATAGCCCACTGGGGCGCCGTAATCCTGCACATAGATGATGAACTTCTTCAGACCAAGGACGCTGAAGAGCAGTTCCTCCACGTTCGCTGCGAGGTTGTCGAAGGTGTACTTGAATTTCGTGGCGTCCGGTGCATCGCTGTAGCCGAAGCCGATGTAATCCGGAGCGATGACGTGAAACTTGCTTGCCAGCTGCGGGATCAGTTCGCGAAACATATGCGACGAACTAGGAAAGCCATGGAACAAAACGATGGTTGGAGAATCCTTGGAGCCTGCCTCGCGATAGAAGACCTTCAGGCCTTGGACGGTAGCGTATTGAAACGTAGTCATGGGAGATGTCCTCTTGGGTGCGTTCTCAGCCTTCGGCTTGCCGGCTACACAACGTGAGATTGCGTAACACCGGTAAAAGTTGCAAGAAAGGTGTTATATTTATTGCGGACGGATGTGCCGAGGAGGCGGATGACGGAACAATTGCGAGGCAACGAGGAGTGGGTCGATGGCTTTTTGTTTGTCGGCAACCGGCTGATTCTGGACTTTCTCAATACGAAGCCGGTCCTGGCCCATGGGCCGACCGAGTTTCTGGCGGATGCGCACGCGCTGGAACGATGGTTGATTGCCGCAGGCGTAGTCACTTTGCCGCGGCATAAGGCGCTTCTGCGTAGTTGGCGCAATGCAGCCGGGACGACGACCTTCCTCAGGCAGCTGATCGAGTTTCGAGAGCGACTGCGCGCGGCTATTCTGCGGATCGAGAAGGGTTTATTGCCGGCTTCCAGTCTGGTCGCTGAGGTGAATGCGCTCGCAGAACAATATCCGATGCATACTCTGCTGCGCGAACAAAATTCGAAGCTGGTTCGGGACACAACGTTCGACCTTCGCAAACCAGAAGACCTGTGGGCTCCGATCGTCGATGCTGCGGCGGATCTTCTTTCAGAAGCCGAGATGTCACGCGTCCGCCAGTGCGAATCCTGCGTCGTTCATTTTCTCGACACAAGCAGGAAGGGATCGCGGAGGTGGTGCAGCATGAACATCTGCGGCAACAGGTTGAAAGTAGCGGCTTATCAGAGAAGGCAGCGTAGCGTCGGTGTGGTGCGGGATTAGGTACAGGCAGGGCTGCCTTGTGACTACACTGGAGGGGCGCCTGGGGCGCGAAGGAGTTGGCCCGTGAACGTTCGGTTTGGCTTGGCTGCGATTGCGATGGCGACGTTGATGCTGATGGTGAAGGCGCAGGGGCAGGCGATCCCGCCGGCGGTGAAGGCGGCGGAAGCTTCGATTGATGCGGAGAAGATTCGCGCCCATGTGAAGTTTCTGGCGGACGACCTGCTGGAAGGGCGTGGACCGGGAGTACGCGGCGGAGAACTGGCGGCGAAGTATATTGCGACTCAGTTTGCGCTGGACGGGCTGAAGCCGGGCGGCGACAACGGAACCTACTTCCAGCAGATCGATTTCTTTGGCGTGACGGTGAAGCGAGAAGCGACGACCTTTTCGCTGGCGCCAGCGAGCGGCGGAGCGATGGCGCTGCGGTTCGGCACGGATTACGTGGTGAACAATCCGCGGCACGTGGCGGTGGCGGATATTGACGCGCCAGTGGTGTATGTGGGGTTCGGTGTGACGGCTCCCGAGTACAACTGGGATGACTATGCGGGCGTGGATGTGAAGGGTAAGGTGGTGATGATTGTGGTGGGCGATCCGCCCTCGGACGATCCGAAGTTTTTTGCGGGGAAGGCACTGACGTACTACGGGCGATGGACGTACAAGTACGAGGAGGCAGCTCGGAGAGGGGCGATTGGCGCGCTGATCATCCATCGAATGGATTTGGCGAGCTATCCGTGGTCGGTGGTGGAGAACTCCTGGTCGGGCGAGAAGACGGTTCTGGCGAACGATGCGAATCCGCAGGTGGCCGCGGCCGCTTGGATTCATCACGATGTTTCGGACAAGCTATTTGCGGCGGCGGGGCTGGGCTCGACCGATGCGGAGATTGAGGCGGCAGGGAAGCGCGGGTTCAAGGCAGTGGAGCTGCCGGTACGGCTGAAGGCGCATATTGAATCGGCGGTGCGGAAGTACCAGTCTCCGAATGTGGTGGGGATTCTGGCGGGAGACCCGGCGGTGAATGGAGTAACGGATGCCGATCGGCGGCTGGCAGGAGAAGAGTTCAAGGCGCGCGCGGCGAAGGATCAGGCGGTCATCTACACGGCGCATTACGATCATTTGGGATTCGTGCCGGGGATGGCGGGGGACAACATCTACAACGGGGCCGCGGACAATGCGACGGGCTGCGGGATCTTGATGGAGATGGCGCGCGTGTGGACGTCAATGGGGGTGAGGCCACCGCACAGCGTGGTGTTTGCGGCGGTGACGGCGGAAGAGCAGGGGCTGCTGGGGTCAGAGTACCTGGGACAGCATCCGCCGATTCCCGCGGGGCAGATTGCGCTGGACCTGAACTACGACGACATTGAGCCGTTTGGCGAGCCGATGCAGACGCAAGTGGACGGCGCCGAGCGGACGAACTTCTATCCGGTGGTGGAGGCGACGGCGGAGCGATTTGGAATGGCGATTGTGCCGGATGCACATCCTGAGGCGGGACACTACTACCGTTCCGACCACTTCAGCCTGGCGCGCGCGGGTGTGCCGGCGTTCTCGATTGGGTCGGGGACCCTGTACAAGGGGCACGATGAGGCGTGGGGGCTGGCAAAGGAGGATGACTACGTTGCGCACCGATACCACAATTTTTCCGATAACTACACGGAGGATATGGACTTTACGGCGGATGCGAAGCTGGCGCGGTTCGGACTTGAGTTGGGGTGGGAGGCTTTGAGCGCGCCGGCGACGATCCAGTGGAAGGCGGGGGATGAGTTTGAGGCTGCGCGGAAGAAGTCGCTGCGTGGAGGGAAATGACGGGAGACGCAAGCGTCTGCCGGTGACGAGGCTGATTCCGTATGGCGCCAAAAGTAAGGAAGTAAAGGCCTAATCGGTCCATTGTTGGGGAGGGAGGCCTGCGGCTTTCCATCCGGTGAGTGCTCTATAATGACAGCATTGACATTCATTACCCGGGAGAAAGTCGGCTGTAGTTTTCGGGACGGACAAACCGCGATTCGACCGATCTCTCCAGGTAGCCTAAGTCTCGATAAACAGGACGAGAGCGTGAGTCTGATGAGGATATAAACGGAGTTCCCATGGCGACGATTGTAGGAATGTGCCAGACCGTCGACCAAGCCGTTGTTCGGTCGCAGGTTGCTGTGGTCGTTCCGACTTGTAATGCGCGGAAGTATTGGAAGGCATTTAGTGACGGGCTGCGCCTCCAGGGGCTCCCGGCGAACCAAGTTTTGATTGTGGATTCGAGTTCCGATGACGGGACGCGAGAATTGGCTCAGGCGGAGGGGTATTCGGTTCTTCGCATCGAACGTCAAGACTTTAATCACGGTGGAACGCGACAGTTAGCGCTGAATTCAGTTCCATGGGCGAACATTGTCGTGTATCTGACTCAGGACGCAGTTCTGGCGACACCGGATTCGCTGGATCGTCTGCTGTCGGCGTTTGAGGATCCGAGCGTAGCCGCAGCTTACGGAAGGCAATTGCCGAGACACGGCGCCGGCCCCATCGAAGCGCATGCGAGGCTGTTCAACTACCCACCGGTTAGCGCAGTTCGAGATTTTGAGAGCCGCCATACGCTGGGGATCAAGGCAGCATTTCTGTCCAACAGCTTCGCGGCGTACCGCGTTCGCGCGTTGCAAGAAGTTGGCGGTTTTCCAACACACGTGATTATCGCGGAAGATGCAGTTGTAGCTGGAAAATTGTTGCTTGCCGGCTGGAAAACGGCGTATGTCGCCGAGGCGCAAGCCTATCATTCACATCCGTTTACAGTTTCACAGGAATTTCAACGTTACTTCGACATCGGGGTATCCCACCGACAGGAAAGCTGGCTAAGGGAAAAGTTTGGCAATCCCGGAGGCGAAGGCAGGCGCTTTGTACTGTCTGAACTTGCGTATCTGACACCCGGGCATTCCTATCTTGTTCCTTATGCGATGCTGCGAACTGTGTCCAAGGCGATTGGCTATCAACTAGGTTTCCGCGAGTCTTTTCTCGGGGCCCGATGGTCCAGAAGATTTTCTTATCATAAGGGCTACTGGGACAATCCGAGGACGATTCAATAAAGATACGGAAACTTCGCTTCATGTGTGAAATCTTGTCGTATCGGTTCTCAGTATTTCTGGAGTTGAACCATGTCGGCGTATCCGGACTCTGAAATCCAGCTCGAGACTGTGCGCCGTTTGGGAGTGTCGCGGGTGCAGTATGCGGCCATGTCGGTGGGGCTGGCCGTGCTCGGGCTGAGCACGATCTGGCCAACGATGTTGACGCTGTGGCTGATGTGGACAACGGACGCGCTGAAGTCGATCGGCATGGTGATTCCGGTGGTCAGCCTGGCTCTCGTTGTTCGGGCGTGGAGGAGACTTGGCTGGGAGGCGGAAGGAACGTGGTGGGGCCTCGCGTTGGTGGTACTGACGGCGATGGTGGTTTGGATCCGCGCTCGGGCCATCCTGATCCTGGTGATCTCACCGCATTGGACGACGACGCTACCTCCGCCTTCTCTGGTGTTGTTTGTATACGGCTCAGGGACGGTGCTGCTGTTGGGTGGAACACGGCTGTATCGTGCAGCCTTGTTTCCAATCGTTCTGCTGATATTTGCGAATCCGATTCCCCATGTGTTCAGCCTGCTGGTGGATCTACCGCTGCAACATGCCTCTGCCTACGTCGCCCGTGCATTTGCGATGCATCTAGGCCATTCGCTGACCCCTGATAATCTGCGATTGATGTTCACGCCCGACTTTGGCATGTTCATCGCACCGGGGTGCGACGGTATCCGCGGCTCGATCACGATGGGGTATATCGGGCTGATCGCGGGCTACGTCTACCAATTCCGTTGGTACTCGAATGCCTTGGTGACCTTGGGAGCGACCCTTTTAGGTTACGTATTTAATCTGGCGCGGCTGTGCATGCTGGTTCTTTATTACGCAGTGGCGCTGCACTTTCCGTCGCTGCAGGACAAGGCGGAAAATGCGGACTATGTTATCGGCGCGTCGTTGTTTCTAGTCGCCACCCTACTGCTGTTTACAGCGATTCAAAGGCTTCGGGAACGGAATAGCCGGACTCACGGGGCTGACGTTGCGGTGGCGGGAGCAGGTTCCTCCCATGGCGGCGTGACGCGCGTCAACTACGTCCGGCTGGCCGCGATGGGTATGATAGGAGCGCTTGGTTGCATCGCGTTGGCTCGCGGCAATGCGGCGGTTCTACCATTCCGCAGCTCGACCGCACAGGTTGTAGCGCGATTTCCTGAGCACCTTGGCGGCTATACTCTGGTGCGCAGTTGGAACGAGACTCTGGTCACTGGGCCGATCGTGTATGTTTGGGGGCAGTACGTTCCTTCTGGCGGTGGAACGCCAGTTGCCATCGGCATCTCTCCGCGATTGGGTTTGCACGATCCACTGATGTGCCACACGATTCGAGGTGAAAACCCCGTGTGGCAAGGTCCACAGACGTTCGCGACGGTGGGTGACGGACCGGTGAACTTTAGTTCGGCCTTTTACGATGATGGTGTGACGCAACATCTCGAAGCGTCGACGCAGTGCAGTGATGCGTCTTGTGGAGAGTTTGCGACGGCGCGGACCCACTTTGGGCTAATCTATTCGCATCCGAGTCCAAGGTCTATGTTCAGTGATGACCCGCCACAGCCGATTCCCATCCTGATGCGAGTGGAGACGACTGACACTTCGCTTTCTGGACCAGTTGCCCGTGCGCAATTGACGGACGATTTACGAAGGTTTCTAGGTGGAGCCCAATTGTCTGTGCTGACCCAGGCGTACAACCGATAGGCATCGGGCGTCGCCAAGAGTGTTGATGGGGCGCGAGATGACTCGTCGGGGGAATTGGAGTGACTCGTCGGCGAATCTCAAAGCTGTTGAGCGGGAGATCACCGCTGAACAGACGAGTCATTTACCGGCATCGGGGCTGTATTCGTGTAGCAGTTCGGCGACCTCGTGCGCGTATTGAACGTTGCATTGTGTCGTCTGGCCGCACTCGACAAACTGGAGATACTTAACCTCTCGACTGAGTCGATAAAATCCTGCTAGATGCGCTCGATATAAACCGCGCCATCCGTCCCTCCATCCATGATCGATGAAGTATTCGCGCATAAAGGAATAGACTGGCCACAACAGCAGGCGCGTGGTTGGTGTCGGCTTTCTCTGGCCGAAGAGCTGCTCCGCCTCTATTGTGGTATATCGGTTCATCTTGTCGATCAGTTGGGCGGCATTATATGAATTGAAGTGGTGAATAGCGCAATTGCCGGCGAACTTTACTTTGATGACTCGTGCCCCTGCCTCGGGAGTTGGAACCGAGTGGATCTTGTCCGAAAACTGAAGAGTGCCCCTCTTAAAAAAACGCATTTGGGCGTCCCGGTCGGGGTTCGGTTGGCCATGCATCATGGGTTTCCCGAGAACATAATTGAGCCGAGGTAACAGGCATACATCCGCGCTGTCGTGCTCAACGATTCGTAGCAGTTCCATGCTCAGAGAATAGGAGATCATCTCGTCTGCATCGAGGATCAGAATCCATTCTCCCCTTGCATAGTCTACGGCTATCAAGCGCGCAGGCTCTACAAAGCCAACGCGAGGATGATCGAATGTTGCCGCACCCAGAGAGCGCGCAAGTTCCACTGTCCGGTCGTCGCTCATCATATCTACGACGACGATCTCGTCTACCCATGGTTTCACCGAGAGGATCGCCTGCTTGATGTTGCTTTCCTCGTTTAAAGTCACAATAACTGCTGAGATCTTGGGCAATCCTTTTCTCCTCAGGACGTTGGTAGTTTATCAACCTCGGGTGGATTTGGGCCGGACTTCGTCCGCAGCGGACCAACACGAGTTCCATGCATCAGGCGTCACGCGACTAACAATCTATGGCGACATCGCGTGGCGGTTGCTAAAAAGTCCAACCGCATGGGCGAAACCGTCAGCTTAGTTTCCGTTTGGACCTGGATCAAACCAGTACTGCGGCATGGCTTTGGCTTCAATCGCGAGTCAACCCAAGCAACTTGGTGAAGCCGCGGGTGCTGCTCGGAAATCCCCACCAAAGGACTCCCGTGTAAAAGAGAAGGCCAGCCAACCCAATGGCCCCCAATCCAAGGATGCCGTGGATAGGTTTCATCCACTGAAGGATAAATATTAAGGCGCCGGTCACGAACGCGATCGGCCAACATGGCCAATACGTGGGCAAGACTGAAAGAGAGATCTCGCGCCAAACGGCCCTGTAGAGGGCAAGATTTGTGATCTGGACCCCGATTACGGTGAAGCCGAAGCCGATTACGCCGAACTTGATCATCAGGGGCACACCAAGTACCCAGGTAGCAACCATCCAGGTGAGGGTAAGCATCAAGGTGACCTGCGACTTACCAATTGCGTTGAGCAAGCCAAGCAACGGAAAAGATCCTGAAGCCACCACATTTCCGATGGCCAAGCAATAGAAGAGTGGGAGCGCCACAAGCCACTTGCTGCCGAAGATCAATACTGTGATTGGGTTTGCCAATGCAACCGTAATCACGACTAGGGGTGCGACGATTGCATTCGCCATCCACATTGCGTGGGCTGTGTAGTGTCGCAACTGGTTACGGTCGGATTGCAAGCGGGCGAAGAATGGCAGATAAAGGCGTTGCAGCGGCAGCAGGATCATCGTCGGGTAACCGGCAAGCGCACTGGCCCAGGTGACGTATCCCATCTTGGTTGAGCCCAGGTAGAGTCCGACGAATACCGGGGTGATGCTGTCTTTTGCCAGAGAAATGAATTGACCCGCCTGAAGTGCGAGGCCGAAACGTAGATGTCTCTTGAGCGCGCTGGCGTCCCAAAGCAACCCGATTGCCCATGGTTCGATCATGTTTGAAAGCAGAGCGCCAGAGCCTGCTCGAGCGGCCAGAGCAATCGCGAAGCTGAGGACTCCCACCCCGCGCCAGGCCAAGACGACCGCAAGGAGATTGAACACCAATGCTTGCGCTACCTCGACTATGGCCAATTTGCCAAAAGCAAGCTCGCGCTCCATCAGCACTTGTGAAACTACCATTAGCGAGGTGAGCACCACCGACAGTCCGATGAGACGAAAGAAGGAGATCCCATGGTGCTGCATATGGTAGTGAGACGCCAGCCAAGGCGCCCCAGACCATATGCATAGAAAGGCGAACGCCACCAATAGCTGTTGGCCAGTAAAGACTGCGCGAAAGTCTTCCAGCGCTGGATGCTCTTCGGTACGTATCAAGTTTGCCGCAAAGCCGGTTCCACCGAAGACGTTGAGAAATGCAGCAAAAAACAAAACGATCCCATAAAATCCAAATTCCTCAGGTGTGAGGAGCCTGGCGAGGATGATCCCGCCAGCGATGTTGCCGCCATAAACCAATCCCTGACGAAGAAATAAAGCTGCAGCGCCGCTGGCCGCTTTGCGAACGATGCGTGCTGTTTCCAATGGTGGCAAGTTCCTATCTTCGAGGTCGAGGGAGATGGGGGCAAATCGGTTGCTGAAGCCCGTTCATGGGGACTAGCGAACTGTTGGCAACCGTTGTCGACAGTTCATTCATGACTGATTATAGCTGTCGGTATTCGGGCTTGATGCGTTTGAACGGTGCTCTCGGCGCCTTCGAGTTAGCTAGTGGAGTTTGCGAATGGAGCGAAGCACCACAGCAGGTGCTCCGGCAGCCACAGAGTAGTCGGGTATGCTACGGCTAACAACAGAATTAGCCCCGATAACACAACCCTTTCCCACCTTTACATTCGGCAGGATGACTGATCCAAACCCCAGGAACGTGCCCTCACCGATTTCGACGAACGCTTCGTCGTCTTGAATCATATCTCCAACTTTTGCATCCACTGGCACATCGTCGAACGGGTGGGTGGTGTCGACGATGGCGCAGTTGGCTGTGATGGATACGTTATCTCCGATGGTGACGCGGTGATGGCAGACAATATGCGCGTTCTGTTCGATCCCTACGTTTTTTCCAATTCGCAGTTGTGGAGGATTCAATGGGTTCAGCGGAACCGCTTCGAGGCGAGCTCCCGACTGGATGATCACACCTTCGCCAATATGGATAAATTGGGGCTTTACAATCATGAGAGGACGAAACAGGAGGCTTTTTCTGCCGAATCTCGCAAAGACGATTGGATAGTAGCAACGCGATTTTAGCCTAGCCCAAACCGAACCCAGCAGAGATACCCACTCGTGGAGGTTTTTGCTACGGATCCTCACTCCGGTGGATCGACTGCTCGCTTTCACCACTAGCCATCTCCTGCGCTTTTGCGCTCACGGACAGACATGCATCCGAACAGCCAATCATCGTGGAAGTTATTTTCATCACCAGCTGCGTATGGGCTCAGCAAGCTTCGCCCGTTCGATGCTAGCAGCCGATCCAATTGGATACAAGAGGGGTTCGTCTACAATGGAATTTGGCGCAGGATGAGTGGCCTATGAGAATGCGCCGTTTTACTGAGGTGAATGACGATTCGAAATACAGCTTTATGGCGTGCCGCACGAAAGAATTACTCTTTCTGCAAACGGCAATTACTGTGGGTGGTGAAATACCTGACGACTCCTGGGGACGAACTCGTTCATTTTCGCTGCAACGTATGTGGAGTTCGAACACGTTTCCCTCGGAAGGATATGGGGCGGGAGCAGTGGAGCTGTCGCTCCTGCGCATCGACCGTCCGTTGGCGAAGCGTCATTCATGCGTTGTCTGTCGAACTCTTTGGAAAGAGTCTCGCCATCGCAGAATTTCCTTATCGTCCGGACCTGGTGGGAGTTGGGTTGAGCGACTGGGAAGGCTATGCTAACCGATTGGTCAAGAAGATTGGTTACACCAACACTTTTTACCATCAAGAGCCTCTTCTGGACATCACATGCATCGATTCAATGCAGCACGGTCAATATGACTTCCTTATCTCCAGTGATGTCTTTGAGCATATCTGTCCGCCGATCTCAGACGCATTTCAGAATGCTTATAAACTTCTGAAGCCTGGTGGCGTGATGATTCTTACTATTCCTTATGTCGAGGGCGAGACGCGGGAACATTTTCCGGAGGTTCGTAAGTTCACAGTCGCACAAGAAGGCAGCACCTGGACATTGCACGGGATAACTGCGGATGGGGGACCCCAGAGGTTCACTGACCTTACGTTTCATGGCGGCCCTGGGACAGTTCTTGAATTTCGTCTTTTCGGCAAGACTTCTATTGAACAAGAATCCCGGAATTCCGGTTTTGATCCGGTACGAATTCACGGAGAAGCGGCAATGGAGTTCGGAATCGTCTGGAACCGCTATATTCCGGAAGAGGCACCGTACCGACCCTTGATCTATGGATTGGATACGCCTCCGTGGGTGCTTGTGAAAGCGCGATCGAAGGAGAGCGGGATAGAGCCGTGACGTTTTGCGCCGAGGTTTCTTTGATACGGGTTTTCGATGCACTTTGTACAGTTCAGTTTGGTTTTTGATAATTCTACTCTGGAGAAAGCGAATCTTGAAGAGCAGTATTTTAATCAGTGGAGGCGCCGGTTTCATTGGAAGCCACCTTGCCGGAGTTCTGCTACGTCGAGGACATTCCGTTACTCTACTGGACAATTTCAGTCGGCAAATCCATGGCGATAACGCCGAATTGCGGGACGATCTGCGAGACCGCGTGCGTCTGGTGCGGGGAGATGTGCGCGACGCAGCGTGCTGGGCTGCTGTGCTGCCAGGACACCAGGCGGTGGTTCATCTGGCCGCTGAAACCGGCACCGGGCAGTCGATGTACGAAGTGGCGAAATATGAGCAGGTGAACCTATCCGGGACGTCTTTGCTTTACGATTTGCTCGCGAAGAACTCCTGCTACGATGTGGAGCGGATTGTGGTGGCGTCTTCGCGTGCCATCTATGGCGAAGGCGCATATGAGTGCGGAGAACATGGCAGAGTATATCCGCTGCAACGCTCAACGGAGGACAAGAAGCAGGGCCTGTTCGATCCTGTATGTCCAGTTTGCGAGCGCGAATGCAGGTCGGCAGCCACACCAGAGAGCGCGCCGCTGCGGCCGTCGTCGTTCTATGGGCTAACGAAGCAGGTTCAGGAGCAGATGACTTTACTCTTTGGACAGATTTTGGGGATACCATCTTTCGCGTTGCGGTATCAGAACGTGTATGGACCAGGGCAATCCTTGAAGAATCCCTATACTGGGATTCTCGCAATATTCTCCAATCTGGCAAGGGTGGGCGCCGACATCAATGTGTTTGAGGACGGCGAGGAGAGTCGTGACTTCGTTTTTATAGATGATGTTGTGCGTGCGACTGTAGCGTGCATCGAAAGCACTGAAAAGGGTTCGCACGCTGTAAATGTTGGCTCAAACGAACGCACGAGTGTATTGCACGTAGCTGAGGCGGTGAACGGCTACTTCGGCGGGCGGTCTAAGGTTCAGATCACAGGTGCTTTTCGCGAAGGTGACATTCGACACGGGATGGCAGATTTGGAGCGCGCACGAATACTGCTCGGGTACGTGCCGCAGGTCAAGTTTGAAGATGGTTTGCGCAAGTTCCTCGCCTGGGCTGGGGAAAGTGAACCGGAACTCCTCGGTTATCGGCGTTCGCTTGAAGAGATGCGGGAGCGAGGCTTGCTGCATGGGCAGTAGATATGCAGACGAGCACATGGAACTTCCTGCGCAGTACATAGCGGGGAAGATTGGTGTAGTGACAGTCCTGTACGGCAGTGGTGCAGTGCTAGCTGACTTTTTCGACTCGATCGAGAAGCAGACCTACAAGGAATTTGTTGTCTATTGCGTGGACAATGGGTCGCAGGATGACTCGGCCGAGCAGTGCCGCGCCCGCGGCGAAAATTACGTTGTGATTGAGAATGGAGAGAACCTGGGGGTCGCGGCGGGCAACAACATAGGAACCCGCGCAGCGGTGGGGAGCGGCTGTGAGTTTGTGTTGTTTCTCAACAACGACGTGGTCTTTGGACCCGACCTCTTCGCCCAATTGGTGGACGGATTGAAGCAGCATAGCTGTTCGATGGCCACGCCGATGATGTACTACTTTGATCGGCCTGACGTGATCTGGGCGGCTGGCGGCTACTTTCAGCCGTGGTTCGGATACCGCTGCCTTCATTTTGGAGACGGTGACTTGGATCAGGGCCAGTACCGGCCGGCGAGGCGGGTAGCCTATACGCCGACTTGTTGTGCCATCGTTCGACGGGAGGTTTTCCAGTCCGTCGGGATGATGGACGAACGGTACTTCGTTTATTGGGACGACACCGATTTCATGTTGCGTGCGTATCGGCTGGGAGAACAACTTTATCTCTTGCCGGATGCGAAGCTGTGGCACAAGGTAAGCAGTCTCATTGGAACCAGCTCCCCATTTCGCACACGCTTCGTGCATAGAAATCATGCCTTATACGGGCACAAGAATCTGCCTGCGCCCTTCGCTTATCTGATCTCTTTTGGATATTGCCTGGGATATCTGCTTTTGTCTTTGATGGGCAGAATCTCTCTGTCCGAGGCGAGGGATCGGGTTCGATTCTGGCGCGAAGGAATAAGGACCTCGGGCATGCTGCGCGTTGGCTAGAGACTCATCGGCCGGAGTTTGAGCAAGTCATGTCGCTTGGCCGCAATCCCCATATTTTCTCCAAAGCCTCCGTCAATCGCCCACACATTCTCTCTCTCGTATATTTCGATGCCACGCTATAGCCACGTCGGCGGCGGTGTTTCTCCGATCCAGATCCAGGTTCGGACAGTTCTCCGAAAGCGCGACTCCAGGAGGCCGAATTGCCCAATTCGACGTAGAAGGGCGCATCCTCCAGCAATTCGCGAAAAACCGGGATGTCCGATACGATCGCAGGTTTGCCATAGGTCATCGCCTCCAATGGGGGTAAGCCGAACCCCTCCATCCTCGATGGATAGACCAGGGCACTGCAGCCTCGATAGAGTGCCGCCAATTCTTCCTCGCTTACATCGTGCAAGAACTCCACCTTGTCAGTTATTCCGAGAAGCTGGGCGCGCTGCTTCAATTGCTCGCTATACTGCCCTGCTCCGGCCACAATTTTGAGCCGAAAATTGGATTGCCAATTGCCGTTCTCTTCTAATACTTCCAGCGCATTCTTATGTTTCCAAGAAGCTCCGACCATAAGAAGGTACGGCGGACGATGATCAGGGAAGCGGGCATCACTTGCCTCGGCTTGTGGAGGCGTCTCTACGGCATTGGGGACAACGAGGATCTTGTCCTGATCGATATCATAGACGCGCGCAATTTCACGTTTGCTTGTCTCCGAGACGGTGAGGATACCGTCGCAGCGGCGCAAAGACCGAGCCAGCATGACATGGAAATAGAACTTCTGGAACCAGCTATCGGGCTCGAAATAGGGTCTGAGATCATGCACGGTCAAGATTTGATGTTTGTGGAAAGGCAACGCATGGTGCGTCGTTGACAGGATGCGGCGCGAGCGTCCGCGCGGAAACCGCAACGCCGAGTACGCCAGCCAAAGCAAGGGCCGCAGTTTTGACACTCGCGCAGAGCTACTCAGCCAACCAGGAAGAGTGCGGATTTTGATGCCTTTAGATAGCGCGATTCCGTCTGGTACGACGGCGTCGACATCATCGAATCGAGTTGCCAGGCACTCGCAAACAGACTCAGCATGCACGCGAAGACCTCCTCGAATGCCGATACGAGTCGCGTTAATGGTGAATCCAACCTGGTTGTCCTTCACTTCAGAATTGTTGTCTTCCTTTCTATGATTGGCGAACATAACTGAGATTCCAGAAGAGCGGTCGAATGATTCGGACTCCAAGCTGAGATGGACTCCGTCGCGGGAGCTTGGAGGAGGACTCAGACTATCTTCGACGCCAGATTTCACCCGTGCTGGTGAAGTGTGTTCTTAACGTCGATGAGCTCATCAGCAAATGGGGCCATGGGATCCAAGTCAGGCTTTTTCACGAAGTAGGCTTCGAATGGAGGCGAGTTTCCTGGCCGTTTCAGGGGCTTCCCGCGTGGATACGAAGCTGTGGGCCAAGAATGCCCATAGGCACGCGCCGACTAGACCAACCAGCAAGCACATGGCCAGGATCAGCGCGCGTTTTGGGCCGGCCTTTCTGTCAGGGGGGACCGCATGATCGACGATCTGAATGACCGGAGCGGATTTCGCCTCGTCGATGCGCGCCGCTTCATACTGGCGTGTGAGCAAGCCATAGAGAGTCTCGTGATACTGCACTTCACGATACTTGCGTGCGAACTCCAGGCTGCCTTGGGGAACGCTACCCGCGGACTCGGCAAGTTCACCGCTGGGCTCAACCTGTTTTTGGCTGTTTTCGAGCTTGGCCAATTGAGCTCTCATGGTCATTATTTCCTCTTGCAGGCGAATGACGTCTGAGTTTTGCTCAGTAGATGAGACCTTCAGTGCTTGCAGTTCGACTTCCCTGCTTGCGATCTGCGCGCGAAGTTGTGCGATAGATTGGATGATCGCCTGCGCCTGACCGGTAACCTGAATCATGCCGGTTTTCTGTTCGGTGGCGCGCAAGTCATCTTCCGCGGCAGCAAGGGATTTCTTTTCTGCATCGAGCTGCCCCTCGAAGAAGACGCGACGCTGCGCGGCATCACTGATGGCGAGTTCGGAATTTCTGGCATAAAGCTGATCAACATAACCATTGGCAATATCGCTAGCCCGGCGAGGGTCATTGTCGGTAACGGAGATGTAAATCAAGCCATCCTTGCCGGACTCCAAAACGGTGTGGTTCTTGAGAGCGCTGCGAGTATCTTCTTCTTTTTTTTGCTTGTAAACGTTTTCAAGATGAAACTGAGAAATAATGGCATCGGCGATGGTGCGGCTGCCCAGGATTCCGACATATAAGTCCCCCGGGGATTTGAGGGCGAGAACGGAACCTGTTGCACCAAGGTTGGCGAGGGAGCCTAGTTGTTGTCCCAATAAAGCTGCAGACGATGTGGCCTGCTGCGGCGGAAGAATGACGGCTGTTGCGGTGAAATATGGCTTAAGCAAGAGACAGAGGGCGAGTCCTACAAGCAGCGCCACCGAGGTAGCGACGCCGATCATCCTTCGCCTGCGTACAAGCAAGATAAGGATGTCGTACAGGTCGATGGTCTCCGGATCGGCGGCCTGGCTGGTCGGGCTACTCTTGACGTCCTTCTCTTCAACGGTATCCATGCACGGCCTGATTGTAATTCATTAGTGACCCGTATGTGCAGAGCCTTGAGAGCGGCGTTCTCAGGAGAGCATTTTCGAAAGAATGGGGGGTGAAGTGTCGAGGCTTGGACCTCGAGAGTTCTGTCCCAGCGGGAGCTTCCCGAGGGCAATGATCCAGAAGGCGATCCACATGCCATTTATGGACGAGATTAGCGTATGCCCAACGGTACAGCCCAGAAGTGCGATTGTGACAATCAAGGCCCGCCATTCGGGGCTGCACGAACGCCAATTCCGTGCAAGCGCGCTGCGCGAAATCAACAATAGTGTCAGGACCGATCCAATCAATCCCACGCGGGCAAGGTAGTCAAAAAGGTCAATCTCGTACATGAAGTATCCAGGATCGTCGTAGAGAAAACCTTGAGGATTAAAACGGAGTTGCAAACCAAAAAGTAAGTCAGGTATTGTTCGAATCGACTGGAAGTAGGCCAACACTTTCTGATCTCTGAAAGAGAGCAGGCTGCTTAGTAGGCCGCTCTCCTGGTATACCCGAATCAATTGATCGTAATTAATAGACCCCAATATTTCGGTCACATATTTGACACCGAAATAGCCTATGACGCCCGTAACGACGATGCCAGTCGCCCAAGCGGTAGCTAATCGAGGTCGAACCTCCAGTTTTGAGAGGTTCAGGGGGCTGCGGAAATGATGGACGCAACCGAAGTACACTACCGGAACGAGGAACGTTCCGAAGAGAGCCGTCTTCGATCCTAGTCCCAACAGAATTAAGCCTACGAGGACGACTCCCGAGTATAGCCACCTACCCTCTCTCCTCCAGAGAGCCATTGAGTAAATAAGGCTTGCCAGGTAAAACACTCCAGTATCGTTCTCCGCGAAGAACAGACCTTTGTAACCGCTCCGTCCGCGTCCTTCGTAGGCGGCGAAGAATCCTATATGAAATATCATGCCCGCAAACTGGCAGAGGACACATAAGATTGTTGTCGCGATTGAAATATATAGGACGTAACGCAAGAACGCGGCGCTCTCCCGTCTCTCATAGAACAACAGAAGCCACGCAACAAAAAAGAGGATGCGTAAAAAAAAAGTTGCGTCCGCCACAAGAAACAGATCGTACTGACCGAAGGTGATGTTCAATTCCCGAAGAAAAAATATTCCGAGGAAAGCAAACGTCATCAAGTAGCTGTACAGGGACCGAAAGCTGCAGATTACGATAATCAGTATCAGCCCCTTAAGCGGCGCAACATAGGGATTAGGATTCGCTAGATTAGCTAGAGTATCAAGCCCCACCGAAGAGATGACCGCTAGTAGAAGCAATCGTTCGCTTGCCGCGAGCGAGGCGACATTATCCTTCGTCAAATTGTGAACGGCCGACTTCGGAAGGTCTAGGAACATAGGACAAAACTCTGCGAAGCGACTAGTTCTCGCAACGATCTACCCGTGAAAGGCGGCGACTTTCTTGCCGACGATGAAGATGTTAGTCGCGAAGCAACGAGCGGGCCAGAGTTTCTCGGCAGCATCATTCAGGGATACAAGACTCTCCACAATCTTCGTTGAGATTTTCGTATCGAAGATGCCGGCCGAAGGGCTCGATAAGGACGGAAAGACCTGATGGTAACCGGATGCGACGGGCAGAAAGCCGTGGTGCATAAACATCCGCTTTCCCTCGGTGAGGCTATAGAGCCGAAGATGATGAGGGTTACCTAATCTTCTGTTAAGCCATTCTGTATAGGAACGTTCGTTTGGAAGCATAGTCATGATGAATACGCCGCCTGGCTTAATGATTCGATAGAGCTCCTTGAGAGATTCCGAATCAAAAGCGACATGCTCGAGTACGCCACTTCCCATCACGGCGT
The DNA here is from genome assembly GCA_036498865.1 of Acidobacteriaceae bacterium. Classification (GTDB taxonomy): domain Bacteria; phylum Acidobacteriota; class Terriglobia; order Terriglobales; family Acidobacteriaceae; genus Edaphobacter. The sequence continues at coordinate 20,956 of DASYEU010000100.1, forward strand.
CGAAAAAATTGTCCTTGTACGGGATCAAATAAGGGTGATTGATCTGTGAGTATGTCAACTTGGAGAAATCGTAAAACGCCTTATAATCCGGTGCGTCCACATCACAGCCGTAGACGTCTACCGCGTCTCCCCGCAGCATCTTTACCATGCAGGCGTCCACAGCGTGACGACAGCCCCAGTCCAAGAAAGTTCCCGATCTGGGTATAAAGGTACTGCAACGTTCAAAAATGCTTATTTGCCGTCTGATAACCGCCCGGTTGCGTGAATGGGCGTGAAGATATCGATCATCTTTAAGCGCGGCTTGCTCAGCGTAGAGAGCGAGAAGCCGTTCTTCGTAGGACATGCGGCGTTTATATCACCATTGCAAAACGCGCGCAATGCGCAGAAACCTAGCGCAGCCTAGGGTATACGATCTTTTTCTTCGGGCTATGATCTTCAGAGGGACTCAATTTAGCATAACAGCATATGCTTGCTGATCCCTCTTCACGCGGTTGGTTTGCCGCTCGTTCATACCGATGGCGCACCGCGGCACGAATGGCAGTAACACTCGCAACAGTCTTGATGTCCGGATCCATCGTTCCCGCGGCATGGGGTGCTGGGAGATTTCCTAGCTGCAAGTTGGGACCGGGCGCTAACCTACCCGCCGATGTGTATCTGCCGGTGGACAGTTGGGTTTATCCGGCGCTGGATCGGCTGCATGGTTTGGGGTATCTCGATCGAGGGTTTCTTGGCCTTCGGCCTTGGACGCGCCGAAGTATCCAGCGGATGCTGGACGCGACGTCGCGGCATGAGGATATTCAGAATAATCCACAAGCGGTTGAGATCCTGGCTGCACTGCAACGCGAGTTCGGCGTTGAAGACGACAACTCGGACGAACTCTCCTATGCTTGCGAAGGGCTTTACACGCGATTTCAAGGCATTTCCGGCCTGCCGCTTCGGGACAGCTTTCACCTTGGGCAAACGCTCGCGAACGACTATGGCCGTCCTTATCAAACCGGCTTCAACACTTTGGCCGGCGCTGCTGGAAGTGTGGAGTTTGGCCGCTTCAGTCTGTATGCCCGCGGCGAATACCAGCGAGCGCCGAGTGCGGTGGGATACTCTCCAGCACTGGTGGCGACCCTTTCAAATATCGACACGCCGTATTCGACCAGCCATCCGATTCTGTTGACGACTCTGCCGGCTGGCCCCATTGCTACCACCAATGATTTCCGTATCCTGGAAGCAAACCTTTCGTATCGGATCCTCGACCACGAAATATCGTTCGGTAAGAGCGATCACTGGATGGCCCCCACGGTTGGGGGCGCTTTCTTGTATAGCAATAACGCTGAGAACACCTATGCATTCCAGATTGACCGCACCGAGCCGCTGTACATTCCGCTGCTCTCCCGCCTGACGGGACCATTCCGGTACGACTTCTTCGTTGGCAGTCTCAAGGGCCACTCCGATCCCAACGACCCGTGGCTCCACACCGAAAAGATCAGCTTCAAGCCAACTCCAAATGTCGAGATGGGATTCTCGCGTTCAACGATTTGGGGAGGCAAGGGCCACGTGCCCATAACCGTCCACAGCTTCCTAAAGAGCTTCTTCAGCTTTCAGAATGTTCCGGTCGCGGAAAAAAACTCGCGCGAAGATCCAGGAGCCAGATTCGGAACTTTCGACTTCAGTTGGCGCCTTCCGTTCCTGTCGCGCCGGCTCACCCTGTACTCGGATTCGCTGGTGCATGATGATGTGAGCCCTGTAGACGCTCCGCGACACGCCGCTGTGCGACCAGGTCTCTACCTTTCGCAAGTTCCCGGCATTCCCCGGTTCGACGTCCGCGTCGAGGGCGTCAGCACCGATCCATACAGTTCGCATACGGTGGCCCCTGGCGGCTATCTCTACTGGGAGAATGTTCAGGTTCAGGGCTACACCAACAAGGGTGTGATCCTGGGCGATGCCACAGGCCGACAGGGGAAGGGAGGCCAGGCGTGGCTGACCTACCATCTCTCCCCGCGGGAAATGGTGCAGGCCTCCTATCGCAATACCAAGGTGGACCGGTATTTTATCCCGTCCGGAACCACGCAGAACAGCTTCGATGTCCATGTCGTTAAACGCTTTCACGAATCCATCGAGCTGTCCGCCGAGGTTCAGCATGAATGGTGGAAGGCCCCGATCTATCAGCCGGGGCAGCAGAGCGACACGGTGGCGACGTTTCAATTCACGCTCTATCCGGAGCGGAATATCGTGCCCTGAGTTTTGCGATCTCAACCGACCCGCCGTTCGCCCTGCGGGGGCGCGAGGCTACTTCAGGACGCTGATTGCTGCGGCTCCGAGGCCGAAACCTTCGAGGATCGTACCGATATCGGATAGGTTTCGCAGGATGGCCGTCTTCTCAATGATGGGCGGCACGATGATTGTGTCCCCTGGATAGAGCACTTCGTCGTCGAAGTTACGGCCAGCGAAGAGAGCTCTCTGAGCCAGGTTGCCGTACTGTTGGCTGACCACGGAGCCATCTGCGCGAAGGATAAACTCACGCTTTCGGTCGCCCACTCGGTCTGGACCGCCTGCCAGATGCAAGTAGTCCCGCACCCGTTTTCCCTTCACGTACAGGAAGGCGTTTGCGTTGTAAACCTGCCCTTCCACGCTGACGGTGGAGGGCACCTTGGGGACGACGAACCGATCCCCGTCCTGCAGTTCGATATCGGGAACCTCGGCGATCCCAGCGCTGTCGGGCTTGAGCGGCAGCACGATCCTGCCGGAGGGTTGAGCCTGCCGAAGCCGAGCAACAACAGACCGCGCGGTCGCGGCTGAAGAGGCGGCCGCTGCGGCGTCGCGATCCGTCACTGCCGATGAAGAGGCAGCCGAGGTCGTCGCGGTAATTTGGGACTCCAATTCATCGGCATATTCCAACAGGCGCTGCCGCTGAAGCCTGCGGACATTGTCCCTTGAGAACTCGGAGGCAAAGAGATCTGCGTCCGCGGTAAGCCCTCCGGCGCGAATAATCAACTGCCGTAGCGTCTCTCCGGGCAAAACGCTATACGGGCCTGACGCAACAAACTCGCCCTCTAGCCTGACAAACTTTGTCTGCTGTGCGCTGGGCACGCGGAGATCGGCCTTGGAGAAGATGGTCACCACATCACCGGGCAACAACTCAAGGTTTTGAGCAGGATCCTTGTCAATGACGGCTTTTCTCAGATTGAACGAAACGAGCGACGTGGTCAGATCGGTCACACTCTGCCGCTCAATGACCGCGTATTCCCAGTCGATGTCGGGCGCACTTAGAATCACGTCCGTTCTTGCAGTGAAGTTATTGTTGCCCGCGGTCAACGCGGCGCCTACAGAGCTTCCTCCTCCGCTGGTGCCTACGGTTCCGCGTGTGGCTGCGGCGTCGGCCACTGGACCAGATTGAATGCCGAGTGAACCTTCGCGCCGGGGACCGGTGATATCGGAATTGACTTGGCCAACCTGAGCGGGCTTCCGATCCTGACCGAGCAGATCCTGTTTCTGATAGTAGTTTCTCGTGATCAGCATCTGACGGTCCGGGATCAAGTCGGAAATGCGCATGCCTTCGCGCCAGAGATACCGTCCCGGGTTGGCAACGTTGCCACGCAGGGTGACCGCGTTTCTGAATCGATCGATGATCGAGGTGACGTTGACAATGTCGCCATCCTGCACCGGTGTGGTGTCATTTGCCGCGAGATCTACTTCCACTGCACTGCGTTGGCTATGGTTGTAGATTCTTTCGACGCGGAGGCGGGAGTTGGAAGCCGTATTGGTGAGTCCGCCCGCCAGGCCGATAACCTGGTTGAACGTCTTCTCTCCGAGCAATTCGTAGATGGCCGGGGTGGTCACGCTCCCGAGAATTGCGACGCGCGGTCCGACATTCGGGATAAAGATGACATCGCCGGATTGCAAGCGGATGTCCTGGGTCTTGTCTCCACGGAGAAGCAGGTTATAGAGATCGAAGTGCGTTAAAATTTGGCCGCCGCGTTTGACCTGAATGTCGCGCAGACTGCCCTGGGGCAGAGGGCCGCCGGAAGCGAAGAGTGCATTCAGCAGCGTGCTGAGCGATCCGATGGTGTAGCTGCCTGGTTTTCTGGCTTGTCCAACCACAAAGACCTGAATGGAACGTAACTGTCCAAGATTTACGTTGAGGTCGAAGTTGCGATAGACACGACCCAGCTGGGATTTGAGGAAGTCAGTCAGCTGCGAGAATGGCAAGCCGGCCACATGAATTGTGCCTACCTGCGGCAAGGAGATGGAACCGGTTCTGTCCACCACAAAGGTGCCGCGCTGGTTGACCTGCCCCCAGATCTGGAGGCGGAGTTCATCTCCAGGCCCAATGACATAGTCCGGGGTAACGGGAATATTGTCGACCGGCGCAAACGTCGATGGCGGCGTGTTAAACAGATCCGC
>DASYEU010000101.1:0-8462 GCA_036498865.1 Acidobacteriaceae bacterium
GCGTCGACGACGACGTGGTCGCCGTGGCGGACCGTGCCGTCCAGGATCTTTGTGGCGAGCGGGTCCTGCACGAGGCGCTGGATGGCGCGCTTGAGCGGACGCGCTCCGTAGGCGCGGTCGTAGCCGGACTTGAAGATGGCCTTGCGCGCGGCGGGCGTGAGCTCGATGGAAATCTTGCGATCGGCGAGGAGCTTCGCGAGATCCGCAAGGCGCAGGTCGATGATGTGCGTGAGCTGATCTTCGTTGAGCGGATGGAAGACCACGACGTCGTCGATCCGGTTGAGGAACTCAGGGCGGAAGTGCTCGCGCAATACGCCCATGACGCGCTCGGAGGCTTCCTGGAAGCCCTCTTCGCTCTCAGTCCACGCGGTTGCGAGCTGCGAGGCGCCGAGGTTCGACGTCATAATGAGGACCGCGTTCTTGAAGTCGACGGTGCGGCCCTTGGAGTCGGTCAGGCGACCGTCGTCGAGGACCTGCAGCAGGACGTTGAACACATCCGAGTGCGCCTTTTCAATCTCGTCGAAGAGGACGACGGAGTAGGGGCGGCGACGAACGGCTTCGGTCAGCTGGCCGCCTTCGTCGTAGCCGACGTAGCCTGGAGGCGCGCCGATGAGACGCGCTACGGCGTGCTTCTCCATGTACTCGGACATGTCGATGCGGACCATGGCCTGCTCGTCGTCGAAGAGGAACTCGGCGAGGGCGCGCGCGGTTTCGGTTTTGCCCACGCCGGTGGGGCCGAGGAAGATGAAGCTGCCGATGGGCTTCTTCGGGTCGCTGAGGCCGGCGCGACTGCGGCGAATGGCGCTCGCGACGACCGTGAGTGCCTGGTCCTGACCGACGACGCGCTGGCGCAGGCGGTCCTCCATCTGGACGAGCTTCTGCATCTCGCCTTCGAGCATCTTGGAGACGGGAATGCCGGTCCAACGGGAGACGACCTTGGCAATGTCCTCTTCGTCGACCTCTTCCTTCAACATGCGGTTGGAGGTGTCGGTGCCGTCGGCCGTCGCGGTGAGCTTCGCGAGCTCAGCCTCCGCGTTGGGGATCTCGCCGTACTGGAGTTCCGCGGCGCGCTGGAGGTTGCCCTTGCGGGTGTTCTCCTCGCCCTGGAAGCGCAGGTCTTCGAGCTTGGTCTTGAGTTCGGCGATGCGGCCGATGGCGCCGCGCTCCTGCTGCCAGCGGGCGCGGAGTGACGCGGCTTTCTCGCGGACTTCGGCAAGCTCTTTCTGAACGGCTTCGAGACGCTCCTTCGAAGCTGCGTCCTTTTCGCGCTTCAGGGCGGCTTGCTCGATCTCGAGATTGGTGGCCTGGCGTTCGAGGTCGTCGATCTCGGTGGGCACGCTGCCGATCTGGTTGGCGAGCGCAGCGGCGGCTTCGTCAACCAGGTCGATGGCCTTGTCGGGCAGGAAGCGGTCGGAGATGTAGCGATGCGAGAGCGTGGCCGCGGCGACAATTGCGGAGTCCTTGATGCGCACTTTGTGGTGCGACTCGTAGCGCTCGCGCAGGCCGCGGAGGATGTTGATGGTGTCCTCGACGTTGGGTTCGCCGACGTAGACGATCTGGAAGCGGCGTTCGAGCGCAGCGTCCTTCTCGATGTACTTGCGGTACTCGTTCAGCGTGGTTGCTCCGATGGCACGGAGGCCGCCGCGGGCGAGCGCGGGCTTGAGCATGTTGCTCGCATCCATGGCGCCTTCGGCCGCGCCTGCGCCTACGAGGGTGTGCAGCTCATCGATGAAGAGAATGATTTCGCCGTTGGAGTCTTCGATCTCCTTGAGCAGAGCTTTGAGGCGGTCTTCGAACTCGCCGCGATACTTGGCGCCGGCGATCATACTGGCGAGATCGAGCGCGACGACGCGCTTGTCCTTGAGGATTTCGGGGACGTCGCCATGGATGATGCGGCGGGCGAGGCCTTCGACGATGGCTGTTTTGCCGACGCCTGGCTCGCCGATGAGGACGGGGTTGTTCTTCGTGCGGCGGGAGAGGACCTGGACGACGCGGCGAATCTCTTCGTCGCGGCCGATGACGGGGTCGAGCTTGCCCTTGCGGGCGAGGTCGGTGAGGTCTTTGCCGTACTTTTCGAGGGACTGGAACTTGGCCTCGGGGTTCTGGTCGGTGACGCGCTGGTTGCCGCGGACGCCGGTGAGCGCCTTGAGCACCGCGTCGTGGGTCGCACCCATGGCTGCGAGGGCGTCGCGGACCGGGTCCCCTTTGGCCTCGGTGAGAGCGAGCAGGAGGTGCTCGGTGGAGACGTAGTCGTCCTTGAAGTTCTCGGCTTCCTTGCTGGCGCGGTCGAAGACCTTGGTGAGGGCGTTCGACATGCCGGGCTGGGTTCCGCCGGAGACTTTGGGGAGTTTGGAAATGGCGGCGTTGGCGCCGGAGAGGAGCTCCTGGACGCGGACGCCGGCGCCTTCGAGGACAGGGAGGACGACGCCCTCACGGTCTTCGAGCAGGGCTGCAAGTAAATGCATCGGCAGGACTTCCGGGTTGCCGTTTTCGGCTGCGGCGGAAGCTGCGGCCTGGACGGCCTCCTGCGATTTGACGGTCAATTTATCCCATTTGAATGCCATAACAATACCAATCTACACCTGAATTCACAGATTATGTGAGTATTGGATGCTCATATATTGGCGAAGATTCAGCGTAAGCCGGATCTTGTTGGAGGGAGGTTCGGCGAAATGGCGTGATTTGCGTCACTGCGCATGGGGCGGCGGTATGTATAGATTCGTGTTCCGGGGTGCACTCTAATGGTCAATCGCTGTGTCAATCCAGCATGCCGTGAAGAGTTCAAGCTTCTGAATGCGGGAGATCTGTACGCCCACGAGAAGCGGTACGCCAACACGGAGTTTTTCTGGCTTTGCTCTTCCTGCACATCGAGGTTCGATTTGCGTTTGGACCCGCTGGGTCGCGTTACGCTGCGGCCGCGGGGCGATCGCGTGCTGCCGCCGCATCCTGACGGCAATCTTCGTTTGATTTCGCGGGCGGTGAGGCCGGCCCGCCCGAATGCGGTCCCCTCGGGAGAGCGGGCTTCCCGGTATGTTTTCGGAGTGGGACCGCTGCCGGAGGTGTTCCGTCGCACCAGAATCGATTGGGAAGAGTAGTGGTTTCTGCAGGAGAGAGAGCAGCGATGAAAATACTGATGGCAGTGGATGACTCCAAACTTTCCGAGGCACGGTTGCAGGCAGTGATTGCGCGTGGCCGGTCCACCGAGATGGAGGTGATGGTGCTCCATATGCTGCAGCCGCCGGGGCCTCCTCCTCCGCAGATGGATGCGGGCTACGCTCCGGAGTTGGCCAGCGAGAAGAAGACAGCGCAGGTGCTGGTGGAAAATATTGCCGGGAAGTTGCGAGACGAGGGCCTGAAGGCGCAGACCCGGGTCGAGGTGGGGGATGCGCGGACCGGAATTGTGGACTGCGCGGAAGACTGGGGCGCTGACCTGATCGTAGTAGGCTCCCATGGGACGAGCGGCATCCAGCGCTTCCTGATGGGAAGCGTGTCGGAGTTTGTGGCACGGCAGGCGAAGTGCTCGGTGGAGATTGTGCGCGCGAGGCTTAGCTAAGAACCGCGCCACGTCAGCCGTCTGACGTGGCGCGCGTGCTGGCCTAGTGGGAGCTTTGCAGGCGCATGTCGTTGAAGGTGGTAACGAAGGCGGCTGCTTCGGGGCCGCTGGATGGAGCGTTACGCAGGCGCAGGACGTTCTGCACGCAGATCTCGTTGGCGTCGGTGGCGAGCACCTGCATGGTTTCGGCGATGAAGGCGTCGAGCGGCATGGCGCGCGGGTCGTCCGGAACCTCGCCCATCAGCTCCGTTGCAACCCAGGGTGGGATGATCTCGAGAACCTTGATGGCGGTATTGCGAAGCTGATAGCGGAGCGACTGCGTGTAGGAGTGGATGGCGGCCTTGGTGGCAGAGTACGTGGGCGTCATGGCGAGAGGCACGAAGGCGAGTCCCGACGTCACGTTGAGGATGGTGGCCGAAGGTTGTTTGAGGAAGTGCGGCAGCAGCGCGGCAGTGAGGCGGATGGGGCCGAGCAGATTGGTGGCGACGGTGACTTCCGCGTCGGCGGTGTCAGCCTTCTTCACATCCTCGGGGCGCATGATGCCGGCGTTGTTGAGCACGGCATTGAGCGCAGGGTAGTCGCGCGTGAGGGTAGCGGCGGCGGCCGAGATGGATGCGGGGTCGGCGGTGTCGAGCACGATGGAATGCATTCCGGGGTTGGCGGCGGTGGCGGCGTCGAGCGCAGACTTGCGGCGACCGGCGATGATGACGGTATTGCCGCGCTGATGGAACTCGCGAGCGATGCCAAGGCCAATGCCGGAGCCTCCGCCGGTGATGAGAATGGTGTTGCCGGTGAGATTCATAGGGACTCCATGTTCGAGATTCAACGATTGGATGTTGCTGCAGGTGAGTTGGTGGAGAGAAAAATGCGATGCGCGTTAACGGATTCCGGTGCTGGACGTTAACGGTACATGGCTATCACGATGCTTTGCAGATTACTCACGGTGATGCTGGTGGGCACTGGCGCCAGCCTGGCACAAACGGCGGCTCCCGAGGCCGCCTCCGGACATTCGCTGACATTTGATGTCGTATCGGTGCGGCTGAACATAAGCGGAGGTGATCGGCAGTTTGGGCCAACACCGAACGGATATCGCATGACAAACTCGTCGTTGCTGGTTCCGATCATCACGGCATTTGTACCGACTGCGGGCGCTGCGCTCTATGCTCCGGGAAGCGTAACCGGCGTTCCGGACTGGGTACGGGACGCCCACTTCGACATCGAAGCCAAGATCGGCGAGGCGGACCTTGCGGACTGGCAGAATCCGAAGCTGCAGCCGGCAATGTTGCAGGCCATGTTGCAGGCGATGCTGAAAGACCGCTTCAAGATAGAGGTTCATCGGGACATGAAAGAGGTTGCGATCTATTCGCTGCTGTTGAAAAAGGGCGGCCCGAAGTTCAAGGAGACAACTCCCGACGAGCCTCATCCAGCGGGCAGGACGTTACCGGGAGACGGCGGAGTCATGATACCGGACGACGCGAATCACATGATCCACTTTTATGCAGTCTCGATGCCAGGCTTTGCCTTTCTGCTGTCGGACCTGATGAAGCGCCCTGTGCAGGACAACACTCACTTGGTGGGCAAGTTCGACCTCGCGATGCTGAAGCCGGTGAATGTGAGCCCATCCACCAGCCCGCAGGGAGCGCAGGCACCCGACCCGGGGCCCACCGTGTTCTCTGCTCTGGAAGACCTTGGGTTGAAGCTGGAGGGCGCGAAGGGATCGGTGGAAACGCTGGTGATCGACCACCTGGAGCGGCTCTCGGAGAACTAGGCGGGGGGGAGTTCTTCATTGGGCGAGACGGGCTGGTGAAGGAGGTTCACGCCGGGTTCGCCGGCCGGGGAACACGGCCGGACACGAGGCGCTGGTGCGCGACACGACGGCTCTGGTGGAGAAGCTGCTGGCAGAGCCTGCGGGCGGCGAATCGGCGAGACGCTAGTCGCTGCGGTTATTCGAGGATGCAGGCGATGGTGGTGGTGCGGTCGCTAAGCTGGACGAGAATGCGCAGTGGGACGAGGCCTTTGGCGCTGCCTTTGAGGTAGTAGGTGCCAGGCTTGAGATCGGGGAAGGAGAAGGCACCGGAGTCATCAGTGGTGGTGGTGGCCAGGCGCTTCTTTCCGTCCTCGCTGTAGCTGTCGATGGTCATGCCTGCGGCCGGGCGGCCGGTGCTGAGGTTGCCGACCCAGCCGCGCAAGGGGAGGCCGATGATGCCGAGGTCTTCGACGACCTCGCCGTTGATGGTGCGGCGGCTGTAAGAGTCCGAACACTTGCCCTGATCTTGCGCGAGGACGCCAGCCTGGAGCGCGGTGACGCTGAGCAACGCTGCAATAAGAGCGGCCCGACCATGTCTTAGCCGTTTCATCTGTGCTCTTTCTCCACAAACGCTCCGCGGCGTGGACGGCGGCGCCTGCTTCGGGACCGCTCGGCAATATTGGGAGAGTATACTTCGCAGCGAACAAAAATCACTGTTTTTGCGGAGTCGTGACGATGAAGTGTGCCCTGAGGGTTGGTATTGCCTGCTGGTTGGTTGGCCCGGTTTTGCTGGCGCAGCAGCGGCCATGGCAGGAGGTGACAGTGCCCTCGACGCGCGAAGTGGCCTCGAATTTCAAGGCTCCGCCGCGGGAGTATGGAGCAATTCAACCGTTCCAGAGCTGGAACGGCGCGGACCCGGCCGAGGTGCGGTCGCGGATCACACGCGATCTGGACCGGCTGTCGGCGAATGGGGTGTTCATCATCAACCTGTCGCCGGGTCGCAGGGCGCCAGGCGAAGGGAAGTATCTTTCGCCGGAGCACATGGACCAGGTGAAGTTCACCGTGCAGGAACTGGCGAAGCGCAATATGCGGATGTGGATTCAGGACGAGAGCGACTATCCGAGCGGATTTGCCGGCGGCTATATTACGGAGCGCTATCCCGAACTGGGGATGCAGGACATTGTGTCGGATATTACGGTGCACGTTGCGCCGGGCCAGACGCTGCAGATGCCCGTGTCCGCGGACACGCTGGCAATCTGGGCGACGGAATCGGATGCTCAGGGGCAGATTGAGAAGGTGGTTCCGATCCCGGTGCCGGCTGACCGGCAGCTGAAGTACCAGGCTCCGAATGAAGGGTCGACTCCGAACGAGCCGCGGCATAGCTGGCAGGTGCAGTTTCTGCGGCACATCTACCTGAGCTCTCCGACACGGAACTTCAACCGTGCGGATGGGACGCGGGCGAAGGATGCGACCTACTCCATCATTGACTATTTGGATCCGAAGGCGACCGATGCGTTCCTGCATACGGTGCACCAGACCTACTACGGCGCGGTGGGCGACCAGTTCGGCAAGACGGTGTTGGGATTCTTTGGCGACGAGCCGGATTACTCGAGCGGGATTCCGTGGACGCCGAAGCTGCTGGAAACGTTCAAGGCGGAGAAGGGATATGACCTGACGCCGTATCTGCCGTCGTGGTTCGATCGCAAGCCGATTGAGGGCGCAGACCGGGCGCGGGCGGATTACTACGACGTGTGGAGCGGGATATTCAAGGACTCGTTCTTCGGCGAGCAGGCAAGTTGGGCGAAGGCGCACAACGTGGAGTACCTGGTCCACCTGAACCACGAGGAGACGATGCTGTCTCTGGAGCGGAGTGAGGGCGACTATTTCCGCGACAACCGGTATGTGGAGGTTCCGGGGATCGACAATCTGAGCCAGCTGGTGCCGAGCGCGGTGCATACGCCGGATGGGACCTGGAACGTCAACAACAACTTTCCGAAGCTGGCTTCGTCGGCAGCGCACTTGTTCGGCAAGCCGAAGGTGTGGGCGGAAGAGGGCGGCGGCACCGGGATCGACGGCAAGTATCAGCTGGACTTCCAACTGGTGCGCGGGGTGAATGCACTGGAGATTCGTCTGCCTGTACTGCGCGGGAATTTCACGGCGTCGTCAAACGATCCGAGCACGCCGCCTCCTACGGTGGCACCCGAGGCAGCGATGATCGCGTGGTACACGAATCGCGGCGGGTATCTGATGGCGATTGGGCGGCCGGCGGCGCAGGTTGCGCTCTACCATCCGGGCAACAGCATATGGATGGGCGGCGATGCGGCGACAGAGGCTGACCACAGCACGACGAAGCTGGGGTGGCAGCTGTTCGAGCACCAGGTGGATTGGGATTACTTCGATGAGCAGTCGCTGAGCGGGGTGGCGAAGCTGGAAAACGGCGGCTTCACCAATCTGAGTGGGCAGACGTACAAGGCGGTGGTGCTGCCTTCGATGACGGTGATTACGCGGACGGGCCTGGAACGCCTGAGGGAGTTCGCGAAGCAGGGCGGCAAGGTGATCTTTGTGGGCAAAACGCCGAGCCTGATCCTGGACAAGACCTTCATGGATGCGAAAGAGAAACCGGATCTGAGTTTCGCGACACTGGTCGAATCGTCAGGGGAGGTGACGCCTGCAGTGCTGGCGGCGCTGCCGAAGCCGGATGTGAAGATGGATGCGGAGTTCCCGCGGCTGACCTACGCGCATCGTAAGTGGAGCGATGGCGACATGTACTTCTTCTTCAATGAGAGCAACAAGGCGGAATCGCGGGTGGCGACGATTGCCGGGCATGGGACGGCGCAGGATTGGGATCTGGGGACGGGCGTTATTCATCCGATGGCAGCAGCCGCCGCGGATGGACCGGATGCAGTGAAGATTCCCCTGACGCTGGGGCCGTATGAGACGAAGGTGGTGGTGGTTGGGCCACTTCCGAAGGAAGCTGCAACGGCGGAACCCTCATTTGCTGCTGCCGGCCAAACTCTGGCCGCGTTGGACGGCGACTGGTCGGTGACCATGAACGGGCAGGCAACCACGACTGCGCTGAAGTCGTGGGAGGCGATGGGTACGACGGGGTTTGCGGGACCTGCGATCTACAAGAAGCAGTTCGTGGCGTCGGAGCCAAAGGGC
>DASYEU010000102.1:0-15216 GCA_036498865.1 Acidobacteriaceae bacterium
CAGCGGGCTTTAGCCCGCGGTAACCGTCAGGCAATCGATGGGGCTTTAGCCCCGGCTCCTTTTCGTTCCGCCGCCAGCCGGTTTCAGCAACCTCTGGAACTAAAATAGAACCATGCCAACACAGAACACCGGTTACACCGACACCCACGCCGCCGCCGGCCTGGACACCAAATTTCCGTCCATCGACACCTGGGCCAATCAGTTCCGCGCCTACGAGATCCTCGTCGACGACCCCGAGTTCACCTCCGTCTGCCCCAAGACCGGCCTGCCCGACTTCGGCCGTCTCACCATTCGCTACATGCCCCGCGACCTCTGCATGGAGCTCAAGAGCCTCAAGGAATACCTCTTCACCTATCGCAACCTCGGCATCTTCCAGGAGAACATCGTCAATCAGGTCCTCGACGACGTCGTGAAGTCCTGCAATCCCGTCTGGGCCAAGGTCATCGGCGACTTCCGCCCCCGTGGCGGCATCTCCACCATCGTCGAAGCCACCTACCCGCGTCCCGACGTTGGTTGACCCCGGTTGATGTCGAAGGCGGCCATCCCCTGCTATCCTCCACAAGGATGGCCGCCCCAACCAAGCCCACTTTCCCCGTCCGCTCCGTCGCCGGAGCCACCACTGCGCTCGTCCTCCTTACCGCGCTTAACTTCGTCAACTACATCGATCGCTACATCCTTCCCGGCGTCCAGGAGCTGGTCAAGAAGGAGTTCCGCGTCTCCGACTCCCAGATCGGCTCCATCACCTTCTTCTTCTTCTTCACCTACATGTTCTCTGCGCCAGTCACCGGATGGCTCGGTGACCATCTCCCGCGCAAGCCGCTCATCATCCTCTGCGCGGTCGCCATCAGCATCGTCAACATCCTCACCGGCACGGTCCACGTCTTCGATTCGCTCCTCTTCCGTCACGCCATCCTTGGCATCGGCGAGGCCTCGCTGGGCATCTACGCCCCCGCACTGCTCGCCGACTTTTACCCCGAGGAGCAGCGCAACCGCATCCTCACCATCTTCTACATCGCCATCCCCGTAGGCGCCGCCATTGGCGTCCTCATGGGCGAGACCGTTGGCGCGCGCTACGGCTGGCGCATGCCCTTTTACGTCTCCGCCGTCCCCGGCCTGCTCATCGCCATCCTCCTCCTCTTCTTCCTCAAGGAACCTGCCCGGGGCGCCAGCGACTTCGACGCGAAGGCCAGGCCGGCCGCACCTCCAGCCCGCGCCAGCCTTGGCCAGATCATCGAAGACAACATCCGCATGGTCGGCCATCTCGCCGTCAATCCGCGCTACATGTACGCCACGCTCGGCATGGCCATGGTCACCTTCTCGCTCGGCGGAATCTCCGCGTGGATGCCCAGCTTCCTCGAGCGCTCCGGCTTCTCGCCGGACTCCGTCGGCACCATCTTCGGAGCCATCATCGCGGGCGGCGGCCTCGGCGGCACGGCCGTCGGAGGATGGCTCGCCCAGCGCTGGCTCCGCACCAACCACCGCGCGCTCTACCTCGTCTCCGCCTGGTCGGCTGCGCTCACCGTGCCCCCCGCGCTGCTCTGCTTCTTCGGCCCGCGCGTCACCATGCTCCCGTCGCTCACCGTAGCCATGTTCCTCATCATGCTCGGCACCGGCCCCCTCAACGCCGCCATCATCAACGCGGTTCCCGCCGCAGTGCGCTCCACCGCGGTCGCCATCGAACTGCTTCTCATTCACGCCCTCGGCGACACTCCCTCACCCAAGCTCATCGGTATGGTCAGCGATCACTCCACTCTGGCCACAGGTCTTGCGCTGACGTTGGTCACCATGCTCATCGCCTCCGGATTGCTCTTCGTGGGCGCGCGCTACGAACGTACGCTCCCAGCGCTGGTCGACGCCGCCTGACCAGAGGTGAGATTCTAAGGATTCATGGATTCGGCGCACGTCATCGTTCTCGTGCTTGCGTGGCTCATGGCCGCAGCCTGGGTCTATAAGTTGCTCGAAGCAGCGTGGGGCCTCTCCACCGTCCCCAATCTCCTCGCCCCCGAGTACGACGTCACCCCAGCCAGTCCTCCCTCGCTCACCGTCATCGTGCCCGCCCGCGATGAACAGGCCAACATCGCCGCCTGCCTCGAGTCATTACTCGCACAGGATGTTACCAACCTCCACATCCTCGCCGTCGACGATCGCTCCAGCGACCAGACGGGCGTCATCATGGACACGCTCGCCCGCGCGCATCCGGACCGTCTCGAAGTTCTGCATGTCACTAACCTGCCGGCCGGCTGGCTGGGCAAAACGCATGCCATGGCCCTAGCGGCCCGCCATGCCATCGCGACTCACAACCCCGAGTACCTCCTCTTCACCGACGGCGACATCCTCTTCCGGCGCGATGCTATCCGCCGCGCACTCGCCGGCGCCGCAGCCACGCAGGCCGATCACTTTGTCGTGCTGCCCACCACTCTCGTGAAGACCCACGGCGAGGGCATGTTGATGTCCTACATCCAGACCATGAGTCTCTGGGCGGTCCGCCCCTGGCGCGTGCCGGATCCCAGCGCCAAACGCGACGCCATCGGTGTCGGCGCATTCAACCTCATCCGCACCCAGGCCTACCAGCAGCTTGGCGGATTCGACGCGACGCCGATGGAAGTTCTCGAGGACCTCACCCTGGGCCGCCGCGTCAAGCGGGCCGGGCTCCGCCAGCGCGTCGCCTATGCTCCAGGACTGGTGTGTGTCCACTGGGCCGCGGGCGCCTTCGGCATCGTGCACGGCATGACCAAGAATCTGTTCGCGGTCTTCCGCTTCCGCCCCGCGATGCTCCTCGCCGCGGCAGTCAGTGTCGCAGCCGTCACGGCGGGAACTGTCGGTTTAGTATTTGTCCACGCAACGCGGATCCCTGCGCTGATCATGCTGGGCTCTATCGCCGGACTGTATTTCCTCTCGAGCCGTACCAGCCGGATATCGCCCGCCTACTTCGTGCTCTTTCCCATCGGCGCGAGCCTCGTTGTCTACTCCATGCTGCGCTCCATGCTGCTTACGGTGCTGCGCGGCGGAGTCGTCTGGCGCGGCACATTCTATCCGCTCGACGAGCTGCGCAAGCACACGCAGTAGCTACATTCGACCCCCACCGGGTGAAAACTGTGCGTTCTTCCGAGCGCACAAATACAGTTCGCTCACCTCAAAATTGCATGAAGATTTGAGCGTCAAAAACCTGCGATAATATGGAATGAACACGCGGATTTTTATGACGTGCCGGTGTAACCCAAAACCCATTGAAATTACTTGCAACTAAATGGTGGGGTTGATTCGTCAATCTCCAGTAGCCGCAAGCTGCGCCGGGGATGTCGCGCTCGCCGAGCTTGGACAGGAGAACTCATTGCAGCCCGATTCAAATCAGCCATCGAATAATGCCCCAGATCGATCCCTTTCCCCCTCGTCCGACCCTGAGAAACCCCGCAACAAGGGAGTTCGTGTCCTTGTATGGGCCGCGCTGTTTCTGTTCTTCGGCGTCGGCTTCTACGTTGTCATGCACCAGCACAACACCGCAGCCGCCGCCCCGGGCGGTGGAGGTGGTGGCGGTCGGCGCGGTGGCGGAGGTGGCGGCACCGTCTCGCTCACCACGGCGCCCGCAAAGAAGGGCAGCATCGGTGTGTATGTCAATGCCATCGGCACTGTCACTCCGGTTTATACGTCGTCGATCACCAGCCAGGTAAATGGCATCGTCACCGTGGTGCACTACACCGAGGGCCAGATGGTCCGTAAGGGTGATCCTCTGATCGAGATTGATCCGCGCCCCTATCGCGCGACGCTGCTCCAGTCCCAGGGAATTCTGGAGCGCGACCAGGGCTTGCTGGCACAGGCCAAGATGGATCTCCAGCGCTACGAGGCAGCCTGGGCTCGCAACGCCATTCCCAAGCAGACCCTCGACGACCAGGATAAGCTCGTCCAGCAAGTTCAGGGCACCGTCCACAACGATGAAGGCACCGTGCAGTTCGACCAGATCCAGGTCGATTTCTGCCACATCGTCTCGCCCATCACCGGCAGAGTCGGTTTGCGCCTCGTCGATCCGGGCAACGTAGTCCAGGCCAACGGCGGCACCGTCCTCGCGGTCGTTACCCAGATTCAACCAATCACCGTCGTCTTCACCGTGGCGGAAGACAGCTTGCCCGAGATTCAGGCGGAAACGAAAAAGGGCGCCCACTTGAAGGTGGATGCGTTCGACCACACAGACGTCAATCAACTCGCATCCGGTACGCTGCTCACGCTCGATAACCAGATCGATACGACCACGGGCACGTTGAAGGCTCGCGCATTATTCACAAATCGCGACTCGTCTCTCTTTCCGAATCAGTTTGTCAACGCCCATCTGTTGGTAAAAACGCTGGAGAACGCGACCTTGATCCCGTCTGCGGCAGTCCAGCACAACGGCCAGGCGGCCTTCGTCTACTCCATCGAGAACGACAGGGCTCATGTGCGCCCAATCACAGTCGGCGTCATCGAAGGGCAGACAGCTCAAGTTACAGGCGTGAATCCAGGAGATGTCCTGGCGACCAGCAGCTTCGACAAGCTGCAGGAGAACACCCCAGTCGCGATCGCGGACGCTTCAGGAAATGCCGGCCCCGGCACACCTGGTGCACCCGGCGGCTCGGGTGGTCATGGGCACGGGAAAGGCAGGGGCGGGAGCGCGCCTTCTGCCGGGAGTAACACCCCTTGAGTCCGTCGCGTCCTTTTATTCTCCGTCCAGTTGCGACGTCGCTGCTGATGGCGGCGATCATGTTGGTGGGTATTGTCGCGTACACGCAACTCCCGGTCTCTGCATTGCCGGAAGTTGACTACCCGACCATTCAAATCCTCACCTTCTACCCCGGCGCCAGCCCGGAGGTCATGGCCACCACCGTGACCGCTCCACTGGAGCGCCAGTGCGGCGAGCTTCAGGGCTTGAGCCAGATGACCTCCACCAGTTCAGGGGGCAACTCGGTCATCGTCCTGCAGTTCAACCTGAACCTCAACATCGACATCGCGGAAGAAGAAGTGCAGTCGGCCATCAACGCCGCTCAAAGCTTCCTGCCCGCCAACCTCCCCGCGCCGCCCATCTACAGCAAGACGAATCCAGCCGACGCGCCCGTCCTCACGCTGGCCATTACCTCGAACACTGTGCCGCTCTCCCAGGTCGAGGATCTCGTCGACACCCGTCTCGCGCCCAAGATCTCGCAGCTCAGCGGCGTCGGCCTCGTCAGCATCAGCGGCGGACAGAAGCCTGCCGTGCGCATTCAGGCCAACCCCACTGCGCTTTCCTCCTACGGAATCGATCTTGAGAACCTGCGCTCCGCCGTCAGCAGCGCCAGCGTCAACGCAGCCAAGGGCAACTTCGACGGCCCGCATCAGGACTATCAGATTGACTCGAACGATCAGCTCGTGACGAGTCAGGACTACAAGAAGGTTGTGGTCGCCTATCGCAACGGCGCCCCCGTCATGTTGACCGACGTGGCCAATATCGTCGACGGCGTCGAGAACAGTTCGCAGGCCGCCTGGATGAACCAGACCCCCGCGATCATTGTGAACGTGCAGCGCCAGCCCGGCGGCAACACCATCACAGTCGTCAAGAGCATCAAGCGCCTGCTCCCGCAATTGGAAGCGAACCTCCCCGCCGGCATTCAGGTCACCACAATGACCGACCTGACGACAGCAATTCAAACATCGGTCAACGATGTGGAATACGAACTGCTGCTGACCGTTGGCCTGGTGGTCCTGGTCATCTTCCTCTTCCTGCGGAATCTCTACGCCACCATCATTCCCAGCGTAGCGGTGCCGCTGTCGCTGGTCGGCACCTTCGGCGCGATGTACATGCTGGGCTACAGCCTGGACAATCTGTCGCTCATGGCGCTGACCATCTCCACCGGCTTCGTCGTCGACGACGCCATCGTCATGGTCGAAAACATCTCCCGCTTCCTTGAAGCAGGGGACACGCCGATGCAGGCCGCCCTCAAAGGCGCGGAGCAGATCGGCTTCACCATCATGTCGCTGACCGTCTCCCTCATCGCGGTGCTTATCCCGCTGCTCTTCATGGGAGACGTAGTCGGCCGCCTGTTCCGCGAGTTTGCGGTCACGCTCGCAGTCACCATCGTCATCTCGGCCGTCGTCTCGCTCACTCTGACGCCCATGATGGCCTCGCGCATCCTCAAGCACAATCCGGAAGCCGAGCAGGGGCGCTTCTACCGCGCGTCCGAGCATGCCTTCAATTCGATGATCTCGTTCTACGGCAGAACGCTGCGCTTCGTACTTCGCTACCAGAAAGTAACGCTCCTGGTAGCCGTCGGAACGCTCGCCCTGACCGTCTTCCTCTACATCATCGTGCCCAAGGGCTTCTTCCCCGTACAGGACACAGGAGTCATCCAGGGCATCTCGCAGGCGCCGCAGATCATCGGCTCCAAAGGCATGCAGCAGAAGCAGCAGGAACTCGCCAACGTCATCCTGGGCGATCCTGCCGTCCAGAGCATCTCTTCCTTCGTTGGAGCCGACGGCACCAACACCACCACCAACAGCGGCAGAATGTCGATCAACCTCAAGCCCCTCGAGCAGCGCGATATCAGCGCCGCCGACATCATCCGCCGGCTGGGACCGAAGATTGAGAAGGTCGAAGGCATCCACCTCTACATGCAGCCGGTGCAGAATATCACCGTGGATGACCGCGTCAGCCGCACCCAGTATCAGTACACGCTCGAGGATCCGGACCAGAACGAGCTCAACGAGTGGACCACCAAGTTTGTCGACAAATTAAAGCAGCTGCCCCAGCTGGAAGATGTCGCCACCGATCAGCAGACCGGCGGACTTGCCGTGTCGCTCGTCATCGATCGCGTCACTGCGTCGCGTCTGGGCATCGCGCCCACCACGCTCGACAACACGCTCTATGACGCCTTTGGCCAGCGGCAGATCAACACGATGTACACACAACTGAATCAGTATCACGTGATTCTGGAAGCGCAGCCGCAGTTCCAACTCGACCCTAACAAGCTGAACCACATCTTCATCCAGGCCAACGCCGCTTCCGGCACCTCGGGTGCGGGAGCCTCCACATCCTCTGGCAGAGGTTCCACCTCGGCTGGATCGAACGCGCAGACCGCCTCTGCGCTCTACACTCCATCGGCCAGTTCGCTCGCGCCGGCCACCCGCGTCCTCACAGCCGGAACCATCCCCGGCGTCAACGCAGCCGGAGCCACGTCGGTTGGCCCCAGCCACGCCATCCCGCTCAGCGCCTTCTCTCACTTCGAGACGATTACCGAACCGTTGTCCATCACCCACCAGGGACAATTCCCGTCCATCACCGTCTCCTTCAACCTCGCCCCGAAAGCTTCGCTCGGCACCGCGATTGAAGCCATCGACAAAGTGCAGAAGGACATGCGGGACATGGGAATGCCCGAGAGCCTCCAATCGGACTTCCAGGGCACCGCAGCTTCCTTCAGAAATTCGCTCTCCAACGAACCTCTGCTGATCCTTGCGGCGCTCGTCACCGTCTACATCGTTCTCGGAGTTCTCTACGAGAGCTTCATCCATCCCATCACCATTCTGTCCACGCTCCCCTCTGCCGGAGTCGGCGCGTTTCTCGCTCTCATCCTCTTCCACCAGGACCTCAGCATCGTCGCGATTATTGGGCTCGTGCTGCTCATAGGCATTGTGGAGAAGAACGGCATTATGATGGTGGACTTCGCCCTGGAGCTCCAGCGCCAGCAAGGCAAGCCCACCACCGAGGCCATCTACGAGGCCTGCCTGCTCCGCTTCCGGCCCATTGTCATGACGACCATGGCAGCCCTGCTCGGCGGCATCCCGCTTGCCCTCGGCACCGGCATGGGTTCAGAGCTTCGCCGCCCGCTGGGCATCGTCATGGTCGGCGGCCTCATGCTCAGCCAGGTGCTGACGCTCTACACTACGCCCGTCATCTACATCTTCTTCGACACCATCGGCAACCGGTTCTCGCGGAAAGCGGCCCCATCGGGTCACGGTCCTGAACCGCAAGCGGCGGGGCATCCGTGAACGCGTCCGCGCCATTCATTCACCGCCCGGTAGCCACGACGCTACTGACGGTGGCGATTGCGATTGCGGGAGCCATCGCGTTCCAGGTCCTTCCGGTCGCGCCATTGCCGCAGGTCGACTTTCCCACCATCAACGTGGGTGCCGGCCTCCCCGGAGCCAGCGCCGAGATCATGGCCTCCTCCGTAGCCACTCCGCTGGAGCGGCAACTCGGACACATCGCCGGAGTCAGCGAAATGACTTCGTCGAGCGGTCTCGGCTCCACCAACATCACCATTCAGTTCGACCTGAGCCGCAACATCGACGGCGCAGCCCGCGACGTCCAGGCCGCCATCAACGCGGCCCGCACCTACCTGCCCGCCAATCTGCCGGGCAATCCCACCTACCGCAAGGTGAACCCGGCCGACGCGCCCATCATGATCATCGGGCTCACCTCCGACATCTACGGTCCGGAAAAGGTCTACGACGAAGCCTCCACCATCATGGAGCAGAAGCTGTCGCAGATTGAAGGCGTAGGCCAGGTCGGAGCCGGCGGCGGCGCTCTGCCCTCCGTTCGCGTGGAAGTCGATCCCGCGAAGCTCGCAAGCTACGGCCTCACCATGGCCAATGTCCGGTCCGTGCTGAGCCTGCAGAACTCCAACCTGGCCCGCGGCCAGATCACCGACGGGAACGTCAGCGCCGACATCGTCGTCAACGGCCAGATCTCCCACGCCGTCGACTACAAGCCCATTGTTCTCGGCTATAAAAACGGGGCAGCGGTGCGCCTGCAGGACGTAGCAGACGTCATCGACTCCGTGCAGAACACGCGCGCCGGAGGCTATCTCAACGGCAAGCGCGCCGTCATGCTGACCATCTTCCGTCAGCCAGGCGCGAACATCATCGACACCGTCGATCGCATCTACGCCCAGTTGCCTGCGCTCGACGCCTCCATCCCCGAGGGCATCAACACCACCGTCGTTATGGACCGCACCACGACCATCCGTGCGTCCGTTCACGATGTCGAGCGCACCTTGATGGTCTCGATCGTGCTCGTCATCCTGGTCGTGTTCGTGTTCCTGCGCAACCCCCGGGCGACGCTCATCCCCGCGGTTGCAGTCCCGACCTCCCTCGTCGGCACCTTCACCGTCATGTACCTGTTCGGCTACTCGCTGGACAATCTGTCGCTCATGGCGCTCACCATCTCCACCGGCTTCGTCGTGGACGACGCCATCGTGGTCATGGAGAACATCACCCGCCACATAGAAGACGGTATGGATCCGCTGTCGGCCACGCTGCGGGGAGCCAAAGAAATTGGCTTCACCGTCATGTCCATCAGCATCTCGCTCATCGCGGTCTTTATTCCCTTGCTGCTAATGGGCGGAATCGTCGGCCGCTTGTTCCGCGAGTTTGCCGTCACGCTCTCCACCGCCATCATCGTGTCCATGGTCGTCTCCTTGTCCACGACGCCGATGATGTGCGCCTACATCCTCAAGAGCGAACACGAGATCAATCATGGCCGTGTCTACATGGCCTCCGAACGGTTCTTTGACTGGGTCTTGAGCCTCTACCGGCGCAGCCTGCGGTGGACGCTGGAGAACCCCGGCCTCGTGCTTACCGGCCTCTTCCTCACCATCGCGATGAACGTTGCCATCGCCATCAAGATTCCCAAGGGCTTCTTTCCCCAGCAGGATACGGGGCAGTTGAACGGCAACATGCGCGGGCCACAGGATGCCTCCTACCCGCCGATGAACGCGGCCCTGCTCAAAATTCAAAGCGTCATCAAAGCCGATCCGGCGGTCAAGAACGTCATCGGCTTTACCGGCGGCGGTGGCGCAACCAATGGCGGGGGCTTCTTCGTCATGCTCAAGCCTCTCGCCGAACGAAAGATCGGCGCCACCGAGGTCATCAATCGCCTGCGCCCGAAACTGAGCCGCGTCACCGGAGCCTCCGCATTTCTGCAGGCGTCGCAGGATCTTCGCATCGGCGGCCGCGGCGGCAACGCGCAGTACCAATACACCATCCAGGCGGACAACACCACCGATCTCTATACCTGGGGTCCCAAGCTCCTGAACGCAATGATGCATCTTCCCCAGCTTCAGGACGTCAGCTCCGATCAGCAGAATGGCGGGCTGGACCAGATGGTCAGCTTCGACCGCATCACCGCTGCTCGCCTCGGGCAGACCGCCAGTTCGCTGGACTCAGCCCTCTACGCCGACTTCGGCCAATCGGAAGTCTCGCTCATCTACACCCAGTTGAACCAGTATTACGTCGTGTTGGAAGTCGCTCCGCAATTCTCGACATCGCCAACTGACCTCAAGAACGTCTACCTCCATCCCTCCCCGTCCAACCCGACGCTGACCGGCAACACACCTCTTCTCAGTGCTGCTTCGGTCCACACCAAGACGATTCCGCTCTCCATTAACCACACCGGACTCTTCCCATCGGTCACCGTCAGTTTTAACCTCGCGTCCGGAGTCTCGCTCAGCGACGCAACTCTAGCCATCAGCGAGATGCAGCAAAAGCTCGGCACTCCAGAAACGGTGCGCGGCTTCTTCGCCGGAACCCTTCAGGCCTATCAGCAATCGCTCGGAAGCGAACCGATGCTTATCGTAACGGCCCTGCTCGCGGTCTATATCGTTCTCGGCGTCCTCTACGAGAGTCTGGTGCACCCTCTCACCATCATCTCCACGCTGCCCTCCGCCAGCGTCGGCGCCATGCTCGCCCTCATGATGTTCAAGCAGGACCTCAACGTCATCTCCATCATCGGCATCGTCCTGCTCATCGGTATCGTAAAAAAGAATGCCATCATGATGATCGACTTCGCGCTCCAGGCCGAGCGCGAAGGCGGCATGACCACCGAGGACGCCATCTTCGAAGCCTGCATGCTGCGCTTCCGGCCCATCCTTATGACCACCATGGCTGCGCTCTTCGGCGCGCTGCCCCTGGCCTTCGGAACCGGCACAGGTTCAGAGCTTCGCCGGCCCCTGGGCATCACCATCGTCGGCGGCCTCGTCGTCAGCCAGATGCTGACGCTCTACACCACTCCGGTTGTCTACCTCGCACTCGACCGCCTGCGCCTTCGCGTCATGGGCCGTCAACGCGATACATTCAATCCTGACAGCGACGCCTTCCCGGTCACTTCGGACTAACTTCCACTTGAGCCAATGCATAAAACCATGACCAGATTCCGACGTTCCGCCGCTACGATCTCCGCTTGCGCGGCGCTGTTCCTGTCCGGCTGCCGGGTCGGCCCCAAGTATCAACGGCCCCCCGCGATGGCGCAGGCGCCCCCGGCCGCCTACAAGGAATCCCCAACCCAGTTTCCCGCCGCCACCGGCTCCGACGCCTGGAAGGTCGCCCAGCCACAGGACGCCATGCTCCGCGGCAAGTGGTGGGAGATCTACAACGACGCCGAGCTCAACGCCCTCGAAGACAAGCTCAACATCGACAACCAGACCATCAAGATCGCCTTTCAGAACTTCATGGCCTCGCGCGCCCTCATCGCACAGGCGCGGTCGCAGCTCTATCCCACGGTCGGCTTCACGCCTTCCGGCCAGCGCTCCGGAAACTCCGCCAACACCGGCTCCACCACTACCAGCGGCAACAAGCAGTCCGACATCCTCTCCCTTCCATTCGACGCCTCCTGGGCACCGGACATCTGGGGCAAGGTCCGCAATCAGATCAATGAACAGCAGTACAACGCGCAGATCAGCGCCGCCGACCTTGAGAACCAGCGCCTCATCGAGCAAGCCAGCCTCGCCATCTTCTTCTTCCAGATCCGCGGGCAGGACGCATTGGACGCCGTGCTCAGCCAGACCGTATCCGACGACCAGAAGTCCCTCGACTACACCCGCGCACAATATGAAACCGGAGTAGGCGCCGAGATCTCCGTCGTCGAAGCCGAAAACACGCTGCAGAACGCGCAGTCCCTCTTGCTGAACCTGGGCGTCGCCCGCGCGCAGTACGAGCACGCCATCGCCGTTCTCATCGGGACGGATCCATCCTCGTTCTCCATCCCCGTCAAGGCCCTCAGCGCGGTCCCGCCTGCCGTGCCCATCGGTCTGCCCTCGCAACTGCTGGAGCGCCGTCCGGACATCGCCGCCTCCGAACGCGTCATGGCCTCTGCCAACGCGTCCATCGGAGTCGTCACCGCAGCCTTCTATCCCAACCTCACCCTCAGCGCAACCGGCGGCCTGCAAAGCTCCGCCATCCAGCAGCTCTTCAAATGGTCCAGCCGCTTCTGGTCGGTCGGCGATTCCATCTCCGAAACCATCTACGATGGCGGCCTGCGCCGCGCCACAGTCAACCAGTTCACCTCCATCTACAACGCAGACGTCGCCAGCTATCGCCAGACCGTCCTCACCGCCTTCCAGCAGGTCGAGGACAATCTGTCCAACGTCCGCATCCTCTCGCAGCAGATCCAGCAGCAGCAATTGGCCACGCAATCAGCCCAGCGCTTCGTCGACATCGAGCTCTCGCGCTACCAACTCGGCATCGATCCCTACATCGACGTCGTCACCGCGCAGGCCACGCTGCTCAGCGATCAGCAAACCCTATCGTCGCTGCACACACAGGTCATGACCGCCTCCGTGCAGTTGATCGAGGCACTTGGCGGCGGATGGGACAGCACCCAGCTCCCCACGCCCGCGCAGGTCTCCGTCAAGCTCACGCCGGCCGAAACCACAATCCAGCCCTGACCCCAAACCACTCGGATGACCCATCCTTTCCGGCTCTATCGGAAAGGGTGGGTTGCCGTTCCTTCCCGCTCCCCCTAACGAATCATCGGAAGCCTCCGTCCTCCTAAAAGACAAATCTTCAGCCGTAGTTTCTCCGTTTTGCTTAAGGGCACTTCTTTAGCCGTGCCGCGAAGCCCGCGGAAAGAATGCGGCATTAGTCGCTGGGGTCACCTTACAGATTCAGCCGACGTTCGTTCCCGTCCGGGGCCCGGGGTATAGTAGTTCTTTACCCGGCAGTCGCCGCGCCTTTTTAGAGGGGAGTCGCCCGCATGGACCGCAAGGAAATCGTCGCGAAGAAGCAGCAGTACGTCTATCCCGCCGTCGCCAACTACTTCAAAGATCCCCTCCCGCTCGAACGCGGCGAGATGCAGCACGTCTGGGACGTGGATGGGAAGCGCTACCTCGATTTCTTCGGAGGCATTGTCACCGTCGGCGTCGGCCATGCCAACCCGCGTGTCACCGGCCCGCAGAAGGCCCAGATCGACAAGCTCGGCCACACATCCACTCTCTACCCGCACGAGACCATGGCCGTTCTCGCGGAAAAGATCGCGCACATCACTCCCGGCCGCCTGGAGAAGTCCTTCTTCACCTCCTCCGGCTCCGAAGCCAACGAAACCGCCATAGACTCCGCCCGCCAGCACACTGGCAACCTCGAAATCATCGCTCTCCGCCACTCCTACAGTGGCCGCACCTCGGTCACGCGCTCGCTCACCGGCATCGCCGCCTGGCGCAAGGCCTCCTACCAGGTCGGCATCGTCCACGCGATGAACCCGTACTGCTATCGCTGCCCGCTTGGCAAAACCTACCCCTCCTGCGAGGTTGCCTGCGCCAAGGACATCGAAGCCGTCATCGAGTCCTCCACCTCCGGAGCCATCGCCGGCATGATCGCCGAACCCATCCAGGGCGTCGGCGGATTCATCACGCCGCCCAAGGAGTACTTCAAGATCGCCTTCTCCATCGTCAAGAAGTATGGTGGAGACTTCATCGCCGACGAGGTCCAGGCCGGCTGGGGCCGCACCGGCAAGGGCTGGTTCGGCATCGAGCACTGGGAGGTCGAGCCCGACATCCTCACCGCCGCCAAGTCCCTCGGCAACGGATTCCCCATCGGCCTCACCGTTGCCACGCCCGAGATCGCCAACGCCTACCAGGGCCCCACCATCGCCACCTTCGGCGGCAACCCCATCGCCTGCGTCACCGCCTCCGCCGTCATCGACCTCATCGAACAGGACGACCTCATCCGCAACTGCGACGTCGTCGGCACTTACCTCCACGACGGCCTGCTCGATCTGCAGAAGAAGTATCCCGTCATCGGCGACGTCCGTGGCCTCGGCCTCATGCAGGCCCTCGAACTCGTCACCGACCCCACCACCAAGGAGCCCGCCCCCGCGCTCGCCGGCGAAATGCTGGAAACCGCCCGTGAACTTGGCCTCCTCATCGGTAAGGGAGGCATGTACAACAACGTCCTGCGCATGTCCCCCGCCATGAACATCGCCAAGTCCGACGTAGACGAAGCCCTCCGCCTGCTCGACCAGAGCTTCGCCGCCGTCACCCGCAAAGCGATGGCCACCGCCTGACGCCGCAGTGGGTCGGATTGCCTCAAGTCCCGCCCGCCTGGCTAAGGGCACGGCTTCAGTCGTGCCACAAGAGCCCCACGCCCCCCCTCGCACATCCCGGCCCATGCCTGTCCCCATCTAACTCCGGGGAGCCGCAGGCACCTCCCTGCGGCCTGCGGCAACCGGTACAATTAGGATTGCATGAGGTTTATTCTTCTCTCCCTCGTGCGTGTCCTGAGTTTCGCCCCACCATCATCTCTTCGAGAGGCTTCCTGATGAACGAGCCCAAGACCGTGGTCGAAACTGAGGCCCCGCCCATCCATAGCTTCCACCTCTCGCCCGACGATCCACCCGATCCCCAGGCCCAGGGAGCATTCGCTGCGTTGCGCCGCGTCCTGCCCGGCGCGGAGGTCATCCGTTTCCTCATGGTCGGCGGCTTCAACACCGCCTTCTCCATCGCGCTCGCTTACGTCTTCATCTTCCCCGTGGAATACTTCTTTCCCAGGCTTCACCGTGCGGCCATCACCACCATTGCCAACTACGCCGCGCTCCCCATTGCCATCACCGTGGCCTTCCTCGCGTACAAGTGGTTCGTCTTTCGCACCCACGGAAACTACTTCAAAGAGTGGTTGAAGGTCTTCGCCGTGTACGGCGTCAGCCTCCCATTTCCTGCCGTCGTCATCCCTATCGCCACTGGCCTCTTCCTCTTTCTCCATTTCACCCCCCGCCTGTCCTCACTGTTGGCCCTCATCGCCAACTCCTGCGTCATCGCCTGCTACAGCTACTTCGCCCACAAGAAATTCTCCTTCAAGCGCTAGCGCAGATTCCCCAAAGCTGTGTAGCTCTTCCTGAGCGGCGTCATTCTGGACGAAGTCCAGAATCTCAGTAGTTGCTTTTCATACCCCCTCTACACCTATAGGGAAACGGCTCCAGGCCAGGCCGCGTGCCAACGCGGGTGTTGCTCGGCG
>DASYEU010000103.1:0-32373 GCA_036498865.1 Acidobacteriaceae bacterium
CATCAACCACCGCCTCGACCTGCAGGACGGAATCCTGATCAAGAACAACCACATCTCCCTCGGCGGAGGCCTGCCTGCCGTCCTCGAGCGCGCCCTCGCCGGCCGCCGCCCCGGCCAGCTCGTCCAGGTCGAAACCCGCACGCCCACCGAGCTGCAGCAAGCCATCGCCGGCGGCGCCGACGCCATCCTGCTCGACAACATGACCCCCAAAGAGGTCGCCGCGGCCGTCAAACTCATCCGCAAAGGGCTACCCAAGGCCACCATTGAAGCCTCCGGCAACATGAACCTCAAGACCGTCGCCGACTACGCCAAAACCGGCGTCGACTTCATCTCCGTCGGAGCCCTCACCCACTCCGCCACCGCCGCCGACCTCAGCATGCGCATCACCGCCGCCACCTTCTGACGCCGGTTTCCCTGACACGGATACCCTCGCTCGTACTCAACGCACAGGCCGAAGCACAGTCAGAGGACGCTTTCTCCGTCTCCCTCATGGGCCGCGGGACATCCGCCGTCGCCGGTAGGATTCATTGCGCGAAGATAAGCATCCGCGGCAGCCTGCGAAGGCAGCGGCGTGAGGTTCCGGTAGCGGATGTTGTAGACGAACAGGCGGTCCCCGTAGGAATAGTGCAGTTCGGGCTGTCCGTACATCGTCGTATCCACCGCTGCGGCGTTGAAGTGCAGGTTGGGCGAGACGACGTCGGCGTTCAGCGAGTAGTCTCCAAGCGCGAGCTGGATGGCCCCAGTGGTATCCCAGTCCGTCTCGAAGACGACGCCCGGGCCAGAGTACCGGCAGAACCCGTCGAGCAGCAGCACGCTCCCCTGCGGCAGTGAGTGAACGTTGGCTGTGACCGACCTCAGCACTGCCGCCTGTTGCGATGCAGCATCGGTCCAGAAGAACGCGAGCCCGCTGACCGCCAGACTGTTGCACCCGCACACAAGCGCGATGGCAAGGCTGAAAGCCCGGCCCCGCAGTGCGTCGCGCTTCAGCAGCCAACACGCGAGCCCGATGACGCCGACCAGTACGCAAGCGGCTCCTGCCGCGGATGCGATGGTGACGCGGTTGTTGATTCCCGGGCTGGAGAAGTTGAAGTTCAGCCCGCTAAAAAAGAGCGCGAAGCCCAGGCCAAACACGATGAATCCGCGCGCGATGAGTCCAAGAGACATCCGCGGACCCGGCGCGGCGGAAGTCTCCATGTTGCGCCACAGGTAGGCTGCCACACACACGGTGATCGCGATCGCGGTCGCAAACGCCGCGCCGCTCAAGGCCGAATGCTGCTCCAGGCGGTACAGCACGTGAGGCAGCTTGATGCCATAGGTCCACACGTTGAACTGGACCGCCTGAGTGATTGCGTGCCAACTGAGGTGCCCGAGACGAGAAAGGACCGCATGCAGGTGATGGTGATAGATCAGGCGATGCTGCAGCCGGACCTTTAGGACGCCGATGAGCAGCAACGCACCGGCAGCCGCGACCACGCCGCCCAGGTTCGCGAGGCGACGCTCCGGCCGGCCACGGGTGGCAATGACCTTACGCCAGCCAACCCATGCGATCGCGCCGCCGATCAAGCCGAGCGCTACTTCATAGGCGAGCACGCTGAGAATATTCGCAACTACGGCAATCGCCAGCCAGCGCTTCGGGTGCGGCTCCTCCGGTCGAGACGAACGCAGCAGCGCGTAGATCCCAAGCAAAGCGAACGCCATGCACACGGCCGCCTGATGAGAGGCCGCCCAGAACCGGTCGGTCGCATAGTGAGGCAACAGCCCGTAGACCAGGGCGATGGTAAAGGCCAGCCACCGATCGATCTGGAGTTCCATGAGGACGAGGAACAGAAGCACGGTTGCCAGCCCGAGAACAGCCGTATTCACCACATGAACCGGTGCGGCATGCCGGCCGAAGGCCGCGAAGCACAGCACGTCGTAAGCGACCATGACTGGGCGAACCAGCGCGTCCGAGTCTCCGGTCCACTCATGTACAAAGAGCCGCGCCGTTCCCAGGCCGGCATAGTGAGTCAACTCAGCCTGATTCGACCAGTCATCGCCATGGAAGCCAAGGTTCGCCGCGTAAGGCACAGCGGAAAGCAACACGACAACAAAGAGGAAGACGCAGTCCACCACCCCTGACTGAGACATGAATTTTCTCATCACGAGTCTCAATTGTAGCGTTTCTGCATCACAGCCCTGCACTTTCGCCGATCAGCGTGTTTCGATCATTGTCTTATCTATAGTCCGCATCGCCAGATGCTTTCCAAATCGAATCGCGGGATATTCGATCGCGTAGTAGAGGACAACGGACACAGCCGCCGTCAAAAGGAGGGCGAGGATTGCGCTCCCCGCCGGAGAGCCAATGCGTAGAACACCGAAGCACAGCCACAGAATCGGAACGTGGCTGAGGTAGACACCGTAGGAATACTTCGCGATCTGCCTGGTCAGTGCCGCCAGCCACATGCTGGCAACGTTCGCAAACAGCGGAAGCAGCGACCCCGTGATCCCGCAAAAAAAACAGTCATCCAGCATGCTTGCGTAGATCGGCCACCAGTTTCCAGAACGATGCCTGAGAGCGCGATCCAGCATTCCAAGCAACCGCGGGCCGTAGGCCTGTACTCCTATGTAGGCTGCCACCAGAGCCGCGAGCGTCAGAATCCAAAGCGCGCCGTGAAGCCGGGGCGCCCTGCCCCTCATCAAACGCCACGCGACGACGCCTGCGAGAAAGCATGGGATGTAGCTCGTCACCATCCAGCCGGGATCACACCCTCTACCCCGCAGAATGTACTCGGCGGTTGCGATCGCCACCGCCGCGAACCACACGATCCAGACCGTCCGCAAGGACGGGAAGCGGTGCGTCAACCAGAACAGCACGGGCAGGATTGCATACATCTGTACTTCGAAGGGGAGTGACCACAGGACAATACTGACCGAATCGGTGTGGGTGATGTTCTGGATAAGAAAACAGTTGGAGAGAAACGCCGGCCAACCCAGCCAGACATATCCGCTGGACCAGAAGTCAGAAGGAATGTGAAAACCAACCACCAGCAGAACGCACACGATGCTCAATGGGTAGATCCGAAAGATCCTTCGGATAGAGAACACCCGGTAGAGACTGGTGCCCGATAAGCCCAGGCGGTCCATGGAGAACATAAGGACAAGGGACGTATGTACAAAGAAGAACAGGACCCCCAGATGGCCAAAATCGCCAACCACGGGGATTCCCATGCTCTGCAACAGGTGCTGCGCAAAAACTAGCCCTACTGCCACCGCACGCAGCAAATCAAGATTGGCCAGATCGCCCGTTGCATCAATTGTCGGATTCAAACTCGACCTCAAAAACCATTATGCGGGACTGCTGCCGCCCTTAGCATCCGTAGCGCGACCCGGTCCCCCGTACCGCTGGTAGCCTCTAACTGCTTGACACGCACGATATAATGAACTTAAGGGGAGAAAACAGGAGCGCGGCGTCGCCTGGCCCTGCAACTCTCCGGAAACCGCTGCTAACCCTAATTTTTCCAGGACTTTAGCCGTAAGTCCTTTGAAATAGGTACCTGGCAGCAGAGAACCGGACCAAAGATGGACTTAAGTCCTTATTCCGGGATACTTTAGGACAAAAGTCGGGGGGAGTGGAAGGAGCATGCCGGAACAGCACGACTTCAATGTAACCGAGCTGCACGACGCCATCGCCGGCACCGAATTTGCGCGGCATATTACCCATCTCGCCGCGACGACCTCCACCAACGACCTCGCCCTCAAAGCCGCCCAGAAAGGCGCGCGCAACGGCATCTGGATCGCCGACAAGCAGCTCGCCGGCCGCGGCCGCGGAACCCACAGCTGGCACTCCGCCGCAGGCGACGGCCTCTACATGACCGCGCTGGTCGCGCCTCGCATCCCCATGCAGAATGCGCTCGCGCTCGCCCTCCGCGTCGCCATCGCCGCCCAGTCCGGCATCGCCACCGTCGCCGGCTTCAAGCGTCCCGCCGAGATCGACATCCGCTGGCCCAACGACCTCCTCCTCAACGGCCGCAAAGTCGGCGGCATCCTCATCGACACCGCCTCCAACCCCGCAACCTCCACCGAGCCCTCCACACTTCGCTACGCGGTCATCGGCATCGGCATCAACGTCAACCACACCGCCTTCCCCCCCGAACTCGACGCCATCGCCACCTCGCTCCGCCGCGAACTTCCGGACCCGTCCCACCCGCTTCGCCGGGAACCGCTCGCCGCCGCCATCCTCCTCGCGCTCGACGCCGAAATCCGCGCACTCACCGCCTCGGACCCCGAGCCTGGACCCCCCAGCCTCGCTGACTACTCCACCTGGATCCAAGGCAAGCGCGTCCGCGTCGAAGCCCGCGACGGCGCCCCCGGCTATACTGGCACCACCGCCGGCCTCAACCCCGGTGGCTTTCTGCTTGTAGCCGGCGACGACGGCCAGATTCACACCGTCCTCTCCGGGGGCCTCCGCGAACCCTGAGTCTTCTCCACCGTCCTGAGTGCAGCTCAGGACGACTACCGATTTTGCATTTGCTCTTTTCTCGAACCGCGAACGGGTACCTCGAATCTAGCCATGCTCTTAGCCATCGACGTCGGCAACACCAACACGGTTCTCGGTCTCTATCGCCTCGCCACGCAGGAAGATCCAACTCCCGCGTCCCTCGTCGCGGACTGGCGCATCGCCACGCATCGCAATCCCACCGTCGATGAGATCGGCATCCTCTTCCGCGAGATCTTCGCGCTGCGCTCTATCGACATCGCCAAGGTCACCGGAGTCGCGGTCTCCTCCGTCGTGCCGCCGATCGACTCCACCTTGCGGCGCGCCATCGAACTCTACTTCCACGTCAAGCCGCTCTTCGTCGAGCCCGGCATTCGCACCGGCCTGCCCATCCTCGCCGACAATCCCTCCGATGTTGGAGCCGACCGCATCGTTAACTGCGTCGCCGCCATCGAGCTGCTCAAGAGCTCCTCCGACCCCAAAACTCCATCCACCAAAGAGCGGCCGCATCCGCCCGTCATCGTCGTCGACTTCGGCACCGCCACCACCTTCGACGTCGTCAGCCCGCGCGGTGAGTTCCTCGGCGGAGCCATCGCGCCCGGCCTCGGCATCTCCGCCGAGGCGCTCTTCTCTCGCGCCGCCCGCCTGCCGCGCGTCGATATTCGCAAGCCCGCCAAAGTCATCGGCACCGGCACTGTCGATAACCTGCAGATCGGCCTCTACTACGGCTACATCGGCCTGGTCGACGGAATCCTGGCCCGCATGATCGCCGAACTCGGCCCCGATACTCGCACCATCGCCACCGGCGGCCTCGCGCGCCTGATCGCAGGCGGTTCGAAATATATCGCCCAGGTCGACGAGCTGCTCACGCTCACCGGCCTCCGCATCATTTACGAGCGCAACCTCGAGAAGGCTGCCGAACACCACTCCCGCCATCCCAAGTCCCACTAGAGCGGCGAAGACATCGAAAACCGCATTCCAAAGGCCCGTCCTTCGGTTAAGATGAGTCTATTGATGCTGTCCTGATGTCTATCTCCCGGATCGTGGAACGTCGCCCTGAGAACGTGCAGCTCCAACTCTTGAGGTGAATTTACCGTGGGAACTGCTCCACTTCCGCCTGGTCCCGTAGAAGAACATCCGCCGGAACCTCCCCGCATCGCGCAATCGGTCTGGCACGCGCTCTACGGAGCCTTGCTCGGCACGGTTCCGCTGCTCGCCAGCCTTGCGATGCGGCCAACGCATCGCTCGCCCTATCTGCTCGCGTATCCCGTGGTCATTCTGGCCGCCTGGATTTGGGGCCTGTCCGCTTCCGTTGCGTGTGGCGCAGTCGCCGGCCTGCTCATCGAGTACTTCATCTTCCAGACGCACCAGATCGCGCTCGCTCCGGTTCCCGGCGGTTGGATCTTCCGCGAGTTCGTCTTCCTCGCCGGTTCCGTCATGGTCGGAGCGCTCACGCGTTCCGCAGCACGCCAGCGTCAGGACGCTGCAACCGCGAGCCTCAACCAGCGTCTCCGCCTCGCCGAAGCCGAAGCCGCCGTGGCCAGCGAGAAGGCCTTCGCCACGGAACTCGCCCTGGAGAACGAGGTCCGCTCTCAACTGGCGCTCGATGGAGCCAACGTCGGCCTCTGGGAGTGGGACGTTCCCACGCAGAAGTCGAAGTGGTCGCACGGATTCTATCGGCTGCATTGTCTCGATCCCGGATCGCCGGTGAACTACGAGGTGCGGCGCAAGCTGGTTCATCCCGACGACTTCGACCGCGTCGAGGCAGCGATCGATCGCGCCATCGAGGAGTGCGGCACCTTTCACGAGGAGTATCGCGTTCCGCTGCCCGACGGCGGAGTCCGCTGGGTCGCCTGCCAGGGCGCTGCCATCGGCGACTCCAACGGCAAGGTGGTCAAAATCTCCGGCTACGGCGGCGACGTTACTCGTCGCAAGCTCGCCGACCAGGCCCTGCTGCAGAACGAGAAGATGGCCATCGCAGGCCGCCTGATCGCCACCATCGCGCACGAGATCAACAACCCGCTGGATGCAGCCATGAACATCGTCTACCTGCTGCGCAGCGGAGTTCCCGGTGTGGAGCAGGCCGAGTTGCTCGACGAAGCCACGCTGCAACTCGAACGCATCTCCCAGATCTCGCGCCAGACCCTGAACTTCTCGCGCGTCTCGGTTCGCGCCACCTTGTCCAAACCCTCCGCACTGGTCGACGAAACGGTGCGCCTGCTCGCGCCCAAACTTCGCCTGGCGCAGATTGAGGTCGCCACCGAGGTCCGCGGCGATTCGGAGTTTCTGTGCGAGCGCCGCGAGGCTCAGCAGATCCTCACCAACATCGTCAACAACGCAATCGAAGCCATGCAGGGCCCCGGCACAATCCGCATTCGCATCGCCAACTCCGTTGACTGGAGCCACCGCAAACAGCACGGAGTCCGCATCAGCATCGCCGACAGCGGCCCGGGAATGCCGCCGGAAGTCCTGCAGCGCATCGCCGAACCCTTCTTCACCACCAAGGAAGGAACCGGCACCGGCCTCGGCATGTGGGTCGTGCGCGAGCTCATCAAGAAACAGAACGGCTCGCTCTCCATCCACAGCAGCACCGCTGCGGACCACCACGGCACCACCGTGTCCTGCTTCATCCCCTTCGCGGTGGAACCGGTCGTCGTTGCGCCCAGCCCGCCCGCGGCCGAAAGCCAGCCCGCGCTCTAACGCACGCGATCTTGTTGGCGAACCTGCCCTCGTATAGTGAGCCTCAGCAGACCAATTCCATGAATCTGTAGTACTTTTTTTATATGGTCGCTGGCGTCCGCCTGAGACTCCGCAGCGCAAGCATCGGCTTTCTCGCCATTGCTGCGTCCCTCCCGATCTCTGCATCGGTACGGAGCCAGTCTGCGCAGATTGGTACCGTCGGGTCACCTGCAGTGCGCGCGTACGGCGCAACCACGCCGGTGCCAAGACCTGGTTCCCGACCCGATCGCTCAGCGAGTACCTGCTTCCCTGTATTCACCGCACCGGCCAAGTCTCTCGCGCCCCTATCGGCGCGAAGAATCTTTCTTGAAGACACCACCCCGCCTTCGAGCGAGCCCTTAAAGGCCGCCCGGGTGCTCGTCGCGATGCGGCCGTATGCGCCGCAGCATCCCGCTTCTCCCGCACTCCGCAACAACTCCGTCTCCGTCTCCAATCGGCAACGCGCACCCTGACTCTCCTCCAATCGACCACGTTGAATGGCAGTCAGAAATGACTGCAGATCATCGCTGCCTCAACGTTGCATAACGAAAAGGAGATTCACGGTGAACCACTCCACACGTAGGAAGCTTCCAGTCGCAGTCTGCCTTGCTGCGATCCTCGTTCTCGGGGGCTGTCATAAGAAAACCGTGGCGCCGCCGCCACCCACACCCCCGCCTCCGCCTCCGCCCACGCCAACCGCTAGCATCACGGTCAGCCCGGCGGCGATCGACCAGGGCCAGACCGCGAGGCTCGCGTGGACGACGACCAACGCCACCTCGGCCACCATCGAGGGCATCGGCACGGTTCCAGCCAATGGCTCGCAATCCGTGTCGCCAACCATGCCCACAACATACACGCTCACAGCAAAAGGGCCCGGAGGCAGTACGGAGGCCAACGCTCGCGTAACCGTCAACCCTCCGCCGCCCAGACCGGCGCCACCACCCCCGTCCATGACCGAAGAGCAGCTGTTCGAGCAGAATATGCACGACGTCTACTTCGACTATGACAAGGCCAGCCTCCGCAGCGAGGATCTGACGACTGTCGACCACGATGCCGCGTTCCTGCTCAAGTATCCCAACATGAAGATCGTGATCGGAGGGTACTGCGACGAACGCGGGTCGGCAGAGTACAACATCGCGCTCGGCCAGAACCGTGCCTTGTCGCTCCAGAAGGCGCTGCAGGATAAAGGCGTCCCCGTAACCCGTCTCAAAGTTGTCAGTTATGGAAAGGAGAAGCCCTTCTGTAGCGAGTCCAACGAGCAGTGCTGGCAGCAGAACCGGCGAGATCACCTGACACTCGACCGCTAGCGGACAGCAGGAGAAAGGTGTCGCACTCGACCGGCGCGGCACCTTTCTTCCCTTCATCACATCGGGCAACACCACCTTGCGCCAGGCCTAGAGTTCTTCGTCCAACTGGATCGCTTCGATCTTCTTATCCAGATCGTCCTGCGCGCTTTGCGCAGCTCCCTCGGCGGTCTCCAGCTCTTTTTGCGTTGCGGCGATTTTGTCCTCGGTCGCATTCAGGTCATGCACGAACCGATCGCGCGACGCCTTGTCCGCCGAACCCAGCGCAGTCACATTCGCCCGCTGCCGCGCCTCGTCACCATTCAACGACGCCAGCCGCGACTGGATCTTCTTCACCGCGTCTTCGGCGTCGGACTCCTTGCGCTTCGCCGCCATCACCGGATCCAGTATCGCCTTCACCTTCGCGTCCGCGTTCGTCTCATGCAGGATCGTGACGAACATCTCGTCGTCCGCGTCGCCTAGATCGAAGCTGGCCTCGCCCGGCGATGTCTCGCTCACGTGCAGCCGCACGGTCTCGCCCGCAGCCGCAGCCACGCGAAAGCGATACGCCTCGGGTGTCGTCTCCGCCGGCTTGGCCTCCGCATCCAGCGCGAATCCCGCGCGCACCGGATGCTCAATCACTACTGTGCGCGCATCCGGCGCGGCGTTGTGCACCACGTAGGTCACCTCGGCGCGTTGGCTGCTATGCAGCACCACCACACCCTTGGCAGCAGTCACCGAAACCAGGCGGCTCGCATTCCCGAGCCCTTCCGTCGACACCCGCACGGCCTGATCGACCGCATACGAGAGCAGCCGCTTCTCCTTCGGATGGATCGGATCCAGCAATCCCTCGCCGCCGAACTCGCCATTCTCCACAATCGAGAACGAGCCACGGTCCAGCGTCAGGTCCGAGGTGTTCGTGATCCACAGCGCACGCAGCGGAGCCGGCTGCGACGGCGACCATAGCGTCACGCGCTCCGAATCGATCTTCGTCTGCAGGATCGGCACCAGTGCCGACTCGTTCTTGCGAATCGTAATCGGCTCGGTCAGTTTGTACGCGAAGAAGTCGTCGAACGCCGTGCCCGTTGAGTTCGGCGTAATCGAAGCCGCTGCGGCAGATGCATAGTTCACCACGCCGGGAGCCACATTCGTCAGGTTGCGCCTCACGGAGAAGGAATCCGACAGCGCAGCCATCGATGCGCTTTCGGTGTTCAGCATCGCCGGGGACGCCGTCACCGTAATCGTCTGGCTCGCCGCGCCCACTTGCAGCTTCGCATTCAGCGCGGCCATCTGCACGCCATTGACCGTCACGCCTTGCTCCACCAGCCTCTGGAATCCCGGCGAGCTGATCTCCACGCGGTATTGCCCTACAGGCAGCGAACTGATCATGAAGTTGCCCTGCATATCGGTGGTCCGCGTCACTTGCACATTCGTAACCACATTGGTGGCAACCACAGTCGCATTCGCAACGGACGCGCCACTCGCATCCAGCACCGTCCCATGAATCCCACTGCCCGTCACCCGCCGCGACGCTCCATACGCCATCTCTCCGCTCTCATGCGTCTGCGGCGTCGTCTGCGCCTCCTCCGCAATCGCAATCTCCGGCCGCCGGCTGTAGATCGGCTGCGACAGCGGCTGGATAAAGCTCTGCGGCGCGCCCGCAATCAGCGAGAGCTGGACGTTGTTCCAGTCCTCGCCCGTCGTGTTGTCCACCACCGACCAGCCCTGCAGCGTCACCGGCTGCGCCCCCGCGCTCTTGCTGTCGGTAAACAGAATCCGGTACGTCGACTTCCACATCGGCACCTCGGAGATGTATGACACGCGCAGATCGCGGCTTGCCGCGCCGCCGCCGGCTGGCGCGTTATCCAGCAGCGTCAGGTGCCGAAGCCCCTCGTTGCGCGAACTCGCCAGCAGTTGCAGGTAGCGCGTCACATCCTTGTGCAGATCCGTGTCCAACAACAGCACGGAGGTCGTTGCCGTCAGCGGCATGGTATGCACCTCGCCGCCGTCGCTGACCACAGTCACCAGGCGGACTTCCTGCTTGTCCTGCTGGACCACCTCCAGCTTCAGCAAGCGTCCCGTCGCTGTCACTGCGCCCGCGTGCACTTCCACTCGCGCCCCGCGAATCGCGTTGTAGAAGTCGATCGCCGTGGGATCCTCGCCCAGCGCCAGCGGCAGCGCCTTCAACTGCTGGTCCAGCGGCGTGGTGGAGTTGTACCCCGCGCCAACGATCCGTCCGCCGTCCAGGTCGATCGCCGTCAGCGACTGCAGCACGTCGTTCAACTGCGCCGTAGTGAAGTCGATGGAAACCGACTGCGACCCCGACACGCGCCCCGCATGTTCAAAGAAGCCAACGCCGTTCTTGTACAGAGACACGCGCGTCACCGGAAGCTGCGTAACCGCCGCAGCATCCGCAGGAGCCTTCGCCGCAGGCTGGACAGCGGACTTCTGCGCCGCAACCTGCGACACCTGGAGAATTAGCGAAAGAAAAAGGGCAGCAGGGGCGAGGCAGGAGGATGGACGCACGGGACAGGTTCCTCAAAGTAAGCATCCATTCTGCCCTTTGCAGCCCGTCCGTGCCCAAGAAAATCTCGCACCACAGCTTCACCGGACGCCCGTTCAATCCGTCCAAACACCAGTGCTATAGTTTCCCCACAGCGCCCCGCAGGAACTCTTACGGATGCAAACCAACCCGCCGGTCTTCCGCTGCTCCTCTCTCGTCCGGCTCGCCGCGTTTTGCCTGTGCTCGCTCCCGCTCACCGCTCAGGCCCCAAACCAACCGGACACGCCCGACATCTCCGGCGTCACCGAGCACCTCAACGCCGTCGTCGTCAGCTCGCTGGACGGCAGGCCCGTTCCGCGTGCTCTCGTCACCTCCTCCGACACCCACATGGCTGCGCTCACGGACTCCGAGGGCCGCTTCTCCTTCGACATTCGCCGCCCCGGCCCGCAGACCGCGCCGCACGTCTTCTCCTCGTGGCCGCCCGATCCTGTCGCCGTGCCCACAATCGCCACCCTCGAATTCAGCCTCCGCAAGCCGGGCTACGTCACCAACCAGGTCAGCGTCCGGCTCCCCGCAGTCCAGCCGGGCGATTCCGAGCCCACCCTGCAGCTCAAGATCGTCCCCGCCGCTGTCCTCACCGGCCATCTCGATCCCGACGCGGGCGACCTGCCCCCCGGCACCGTTGTCCAGTTCGAACGCAAGGTTGTGTTCAACGGTGTCGCGAACTGGGGTTACTCAGACACGCAGGTGAACAGCCGCGGCGAGTTCCGCTTCTCCAATCTCGCGCCGGGTGACTACAAGCTCGCAGCCCCCGCCTACATCCCACAAAGCTCTCGCGGCGACCCCTCGCCCGACTCCGTCCACGGATTTCGCGCGTCCTTCTACCCCAACGCCGACAGCATCGACTCCGCCGGACTCATCCATCTCGGCCCCGGAGAAACCGCCACCGCCAACCTGACCTACCACAGCGCTACGTTCTACAAAGTCACCATCCCCGTCGCCGGTCTTCCCGGCGACAGAGGTTTCTACGTCAACCTGCTGCCGGAGGTGCAGGGCCTCTACCTGAACCCCAACCAGAAAGACCTCACTGCAAGCGGCTACCTGCCCAGCGGCGACTACACCGTCGCCATGCGCTCTGCGGAGATCATCAGCCAGCAGAATCAGTTTCCCGCCACCTCCACTGCGTCCGTGCATCTTCAGGTGGCCAACCGGGCACTCCGCACCGAGCCGGCCGCGTTTCATCCGAGCCTTGAGATCCCTGTCGAAGTGCGCCGCGAGTTCACCTCCGACAAGAAGGACCTGCCTCCTCCGAGAGACGGCCAGCGCCCCACGCCCGAGGTCTGGGTCGGCATCCTGTCGGACACTCGCGGCGGCCTGCAACCGATCGCGCAGAACTCGCAAGCCACCACCACCATCCGCAATCTCTCCGAAGGCCTGTTTCACATCGACGTGAACTCCTCCGTCGGTGGCTACGTCGCCTCCGTCACCTCCGGCACCACCGACCTGCTCCGCGAGCCGCTTCGCGTCGTTGCAGGCGTCGCGCCGCGCCCCATCGAGATCACGCTGCGCGACGATGCTGCTCTGCTCAATGCCCGCGTGGCTCCTCGTTCCGACCAACTTCCGCAAGCCACCATGGACCACCCCGTCTATGTCCTGTGCCTGCCTCTCGACCGGCCCGAGGCCGAGCCCATCAACTTCGCTACGCAGAGCGACCAGTTCCCAATGGCCAGCCTCCCGCTCCCACCCGGCCGCTACCTCCTGCTCGCGGCGCACCGGCAGTTGCTGGTGGGCACGCCCCAGACCAACGCCATCGAGTACCGCAACCCGGAGGTCGTTCGCGACCTCATTCCCAAAGGCGCCACCATCACTCTCTCGCCGAATCAGAAAGCCGACATTGAAATTCCGGTGATGCCGGATGAGGATGCGAACTGATGCGGCCCTGCCTCGCACTCCTCCTCTTCGCTGTCGCGCTCCGGCCCGCACCCGCGCAAACCTCGACCACCTATCGCATCGCCGGCACGATCGTGTCCGCCATCGACCATCACCCGTTGCAGCGCGCCGCCGTTCAACTTCTCAATCCCGAGAATCAGAACACCGTCCAATCCACCACCTCCGACGAGTACGGCCGCTTCGCCTTCACCGGCGTGCCCGCGGGCAACACGGAACTCCAGGGCAGCGCGCCCAACTACCTCGCCACGTTCTACGACGAGCATGACGGCTTCAACACCGGCATCATTACCGGCGCCGGCGTAGACACCGAATCGCTCGTCCTCCAGCTTCTGCCGGCGAGCGTTATCGGCGGCATCATTCGCGACGAGTCGGCCGAGCCCGTCCAGAACGCCATCGTCCATCTCTTTCGCGAGAGTAACAACTTCGGCGACAACCGCTACGTCAGCGCCGGCAACGCAAGCACCGACGACGCCGGCCGTTTCGAGATCGCCCGCCTCAAACCCGGCACCTACTACGCCGCCGTCACAGCCAGCCCCTGGTATGCGGTCCACCCGCCCACAGCGAATGACAATGGAGACCCGCCGCCGGGATATCGCCGCTTTTCCCCTCCGCGGGCCTCCGTCGCCATCGTCGACTCCATCGACCCCGCGCTCGACGTCGCCTACTCCGCCACCTTCTACCCCGGCACCACCGACCCCACCGCCGCCGCACCCATCGTCCTCCGCGCTGGCGACACCAGGGACATCAGTCTCCAACTCAATCCACAGCCTGCAATCACCGTCACTCTGCCCCGCGGCGCGGGCCAAAACAATCGCCCCGAAAGCCCTCCCCAGCTGCACTCGTCGTTCCTCGGGCTCCCGCTCGGCGTCTCGTCGCAGACGATTCAGACGCAAAGCCACACGTTCATCTCCGGCCTCGCTCCGGGCGACTACTTCCTCTCCACCGGAGCGCCTTCCTTCACCAACGGGACGGA
Source organism: Acidobacteriaceae bacterium (assembly GCA_036498865.1). GTDB lineage: Bacteria > Acidobacteriota > Terriglobia > Terriglobales > Acidobacteriaceae > Edaphobacter. Next base: position 13,902 of record DASYEU010000103.1, read on the forward strand.
GGGCACCCCTATCCATCTCGCTGACCGCTCCACCACCGCCGAGCTGCCCGTCTCCCCCACTCCGGCCCATGTTCACGTCACCGTCCAGCCCTCGCGCGATACCAAGCTCCCGGCGCATAGCCGCGTCGCGCTCGGCGGCCCCGGCGTCGCAACCACTTTCAGCAAGGACCTCGACGCGCAGAACCAGGCCACCTTCGACGTCAGCCCCGGCGATTATTCCTTCGGCATCAACGGCGGTGGCCGCAGCCCGGTCGTCACCCAGGTTCTCGCCGGCGAGCGCCCGCTCCCCGGCAACCGCGTCCACCTCACTGCGGATCAGTCCGCCTTCTTCACTCTCACCGTCAGTGCCAGCACGCACACTTTCCGCGCAGTCGTCCGCAAAGACGGCAAGCCCTGCCCCGGCGCTTTCATCCTGCTACTCAACACCGCCGACCTGAGCGATCTCCACAACGCCCGCGCCGTCGCGCGCCAGCAGAGCGATCTCGATGGCTCCTTCGATCTGCGCTCTCTCGCTCCCGGCGACTACACCCTCGTCGCCATTGAGAACGGCTGGGACATCGACTGGCATAACGACTCCGCACTCGCCCACTACCTGCCCGCCGCCACCCCGGTCCACATCCCCGACACCGCAGAGAAGGTCCAGACCCTCCCCCGCCCCATCCCCGTCCAGCCTCGTTAGAGCAGAAATCCAACTCCAGTCAACGAGAAGTCAGCGTGCGTACACCGCGAGCCACATCCCCTTGCCTCCCGGTACTGCCAGCTCGTTCGTATGCACCAACCGGAAGCCGCGCTCTTTGAGCGTGTCCGTCATCCACGCCGGATCCACCAGCGCAAAATGCTCACGTGCCGCTTGCACTGAGGCCACTCCGCTCGCACCCACATCGTGCCCCGTGCCGGGCCGCTGCAGCACCATCGACAACGCGCCGCCCTTCGCCACCAGCGACACCGCGTTATCGAGGCATCGGCCTGTTCCAGCATGCTCGAACACCAGCGCCGCATGCACCAGGTCGACCGGCTCCGCATCCACCACTGCCTCAGCAAGATCGACGCGCATCAACTCCAGATTCAGCCGCTCTCCATACCGCTGCCGCGCCGCCTCCAGATATTCCGCATTCAAATCCAGCCCCACCACACGCCGCACCACCGCGCCGTCCACACGATCCAAACCATTGCCGCCCGCAATTCCCAGCACCGCAACCGACGCTGGCCTGCGCAGCTTCAGCGCCGCCGCGAACAAATCCGCCAGCACATCCAACTGCGCCACCACGGGCGAGCGCATGTGCCCTTCATAGTCCGCCAACGGAATCGTGAGCCACGGATTGCTCATTCGGCGATCATAGGCAATCGCAACCGGAGCCGCAATCGTCCCCTCACCATTACACGCACCGGCGAGAACAGCGCTCCGGAGTGCACACCATCCCGCGGCAGGCGCAGGTCGATGAACCTCGTACAATAAAAACACTCGGTCAATAGATTCATCTCTTCGAGTTACTCACTCGAACGTCGAAACGCGCATCTCGAACCTGTCCATGAATTACTTCAACTACTTCACCGAGATCGAAGACCGCTTCCAGCAGCGCCGAGGCTCGCTCCTCCTGCTCTCAACGCTCGACTGGGCGCTCATCGAGACCTGGCGGGAAGCCGGTGTCCCGCTCGAAGCCGTTCTCCGCGGCATCGACAGCGCGTTCGACAAGCACGAGGCCCAGGCTCGCCGCGGCACTCGCCGCCAACGCCAGGTCAACGGGCTCGCCTGGTGCGCGCAGGCCGTGCTCGAAGCCGTCGAGCAGGCGCGCGAAGCCGCCATCGGCGCCGCTCCCGCCGCCGAACATCCAAATCGCGAATCCGGCTTCGAGTCCGCCCGCATCGCCCGCTACCTCAATCACAACGCCGCGCTGCTGGACACCGCCGCCGCACAACTCGCCCATCCCGCCGTTGCCGAAACGGCCGCGCGCCTTCGCGAGCTGTCCGCCGCCTTGAACGGATCACCTGGCGCCCTGAACCTCGAAGACCTCGACCGCACCCTCACCGTCCTCGAAGAGAAGCTCTTCGCCGCGCTGCTGACCGCCACTCCCGAGGACCAGCTCACCGCCTTGCGCGCCCAGGCCGACCGCGAACTCGCGCCCTACCGCGGCAAAATGCAGGCCGTGCAGATCCGCCAGGTGCAGCAGCAGTTCCTGCAGAAGCGCCTGCTCGAAGCCCACGCCCTCCCCCGCCTGAGCCTCTTCTACATGCCCCACGACGACTCCGAGCCGGACACCCCCTGACTCCGGCCTGACAATAACAGCGCTTAGCTGATAATCAAAAGAATCGGGACCCTCACCAGCAAATGACCTCCGCACGTATGAGCCAGTCAGCCCATCTCGAAACCCTCCACGCGCAGGATGTAGCCGCGCCACCCTGCCCACACTTCGGCCCATGCGGCGGCTGCCAGCTCCAGGACCTCACCTACTCCGCGCAGCTCACCCACAAAGCCACGCAACTCCGCGCGCTCCTCGAAGCCACCGGCCTCCCGCTGCCCGAGCTGCAGTTGCACGCGTCTCCGCCGCTGGCCTACCGCAACCGCATCCGGCTCACCCTCGCTGAAGGCCCCGGCCAGCTCCGTGCCGGCTATCTCACCTCGCCCGCCAACAACCAGCAGCCCACATTCCTCCCCATCACGCAGTGCCCCATCGCCGCACCCATTCTCTGGCGAGCGACGGAAGCCCTGCTCGCCGAACTCAACCTGCGTTCCACCGTCTGGCGCGAGCGCGCCCCCTTCACCCTCGACCAGGTCGAGCTCTTCGCCACGCCGGAAGATGCCCCCGCCGAAGCGCGCCTCCAGATCAGCCTTGTTGTTCGCACCTCCGCCAAATCCCTGCCCGCACGGTTCGACGCCGAACTGGCCTCGCTCTGCGAATCTCTGCGCGCCTCGATCCCCGTCCTTACCGGAGCGGGCCTCTATCTCATTCCCCCGCGCTCCGTTCGCAGCCGCCGCGTAGAGCAGCCTCGCCTCGGCCCCAGCTGGGGCTCACCGGGCTTGAACTACACCGTCTCGCCCGTTGAACCGCGAACCCCGAGCCCCGAACCTGGCCCAACCTACTGGGTTCCCCGCGGAGCATTCTTTCAGGTCAACCGCTATCTCCTGCCTCAGCTGCTCGCGCTCGTTACCGCGAATCGCCGCGGGGGGCTCGCCTGGGACCTCTACGCCGGCGTCGGCCTATTCACCAACGCGCTCGCGCCCCACTTCAACCGCATCACCGCCGTCGAAATCGCCGAGCCCGCTTTCACCGCCCTCAACTCCGGCAAGCTTCCCCACCGCCACGCCGTCAAAGCCACCACCCTCGACTTCCTCCGCTCCGCCGTCCTCCAGCGCGAGCGCCCAGACTTTATCGTGCTCGACCCGCCCCGCACCGGCGCCGGTCCAGAGGTCTGCGAGCTGCTCGGCCGCGTCGCCGCTCCCACGCTCCTCTACGTCTCCTGTTCGCCCGAAACGTTGCCCGCGGATCTCACCACCCTGGCCGCCTCCGGGTACCGCGTCGCTGAGCTCCACCTGCTCGATCTCTTCCCCCAGACGACCCATATCGAAACGATCGTAACCTTGTGCAAGTGACCAGCATTTTTCCTGCAATCTCTTGCGCAGCTGTGGTTGAATAGAGGCCTCCCCGAATCGAAGTTGCCGTTGCGACAGAAGCTCGTCGTAATCGGCACGAGGTTTCCGCCATGGAGCGCACGTTGTCTCCGACGAATACGTCGATCTCTTCCCCTGCCCCTCTTCTTTTTCGCGACCGCCTCACACGAACCATCCAGGCCAACGGTCTCAGCGGCGTAATCGCCCACACCTATTACCATCTGCTCCGGCCAGTCAGCAGCCAGGCCTTGTGGCGGCGCGCCTTTCACAGCGCAGCCACACTGCCCTCGACGCTGGCACCGGAGCCGCCTCATCCCTTCGATCTCGCCCACGGCATCGACACCGGCGGCTACATCTCCAGAGCCGACCCGCGCAAGCGATATCGCTCCGCCTGCTCGCGAGCGCTGTATCACAGCATTCCTCCCTCGGCACTCTCGCGTGCGTTGGCCGATCTGCCTCTGTTCCCCGAGAACTTCACCTTTGTGAACCTCGCCTGCGGAAAGGCGCGCGGCCTCTTCGTCGCCGCCGGATTCCCATTCCGCAATCTGCTCGGCGTGGAGGTTGTCCCCGAACTCGCCGAAGCCGCGCGCGCCAACATCGCCGGCAACCCCGACTGGGCCAGCCGCGCCGCCATCCTTAACCAGGATCCGGCCACCGTCACCTATCCCGACACGCCGCTCGTCCTCTTCCTCTTCAACCCGCTGCTCGCGCCAGCCCTGCGCCGCACGCTCGCCAACCTCGAGCGCCAGTTCCACCGCCTGCCCCGCGAAACCTACCTCATCTGCGCCAACCATCCGCGCCTTACCCGCGCGCTGGAACGCTTCCGGTTCCTGCGCGAAATCGCGAACCTGCCGCACGAGCTCTCCGCAGAGGACGCCGCCGTCGACGAATCCCGCCCCAGCTACGAGCGCTTCCGGGTCTACACCGCAACCCTCACCGGCTAGCCCGTATCGGCACATCGCCTGGAGTCAGTCATTCCTATGAGGCGTCCTTCTGAGTGAAGCTCAGAATCTCCGTATTTTGCTCAAACCACCCTCGGGTTTTCTTGCGTTCCAGCCTGCCGGCACCGCCTGATACGTTTGCCGCTGCGTTTTCCCGCGAAAATTCCCGCCACTATGTTCCAATGGTGACGAAAGACGGGGTGCCTGTTGCGGCCGATTTCTGGTATCCCCAGACCCGAATCCGTACGTCAATCCGCTCGCGCGCCAGACCATCCGCACGTCGAAGCCCTTCGTTTCGCCCGAGCTCCCCTGCTTGCCGCAGCTCTCTGCTTCGCGCTCGGCGAGGCTCTCACCCAACTTCCTCCGCCTGCTCCCCGCCCCACCTTTCTGCTCGCCGCCGGAAGCCTCATGCTCGCTGCACTCACCCTGCTCGCGCTGCGCAGAACCCCTCGCCTCGCCACCCTGCCCATCGCCGCACTGTGGATCGCCGCCGGCCTGTGGTCCGCGCAGTTGCAGCCTGCGTCCGCACCGCAGACCACGCTGCTCGCCTACGCTGATGGCCTCAGCCGCACCGTCACCGGCCGCATCGTCCGCATCCACCCGCTGCCGCCGCGCAACCAGAGCCCGCAGATCGACGCCGATCCTGACGAGTGGGACGAGGCCGGAACCCCCGCCACCTCGCTCGATCTCGACCTCACTTCCATCGAAGAGGTCACGCCCGACACCTCGCGCATGGTCCCCATCGCCGGCGGAGTCCGCGCCACACTCCTGGCCGATGCAGCCTCCGAAACGCACGCTCCACTCCGCTGCGGCGACCTCGTCGAACTCCCGCTGCGCCTACGCACCCCCGAGCGCTATCGCGACCCCGGCGCGTGGCAGTACGCCGACTATCTCCTTGACCAAGGCATCGCGGCGACCGCCAGCGTCTCCGGAGCAAAGCTCCACGCCACCTCCGGCCGCGAACCGCGCGCCGCATCGCTGCGCTGCCGCCTCTTCGCCGCGCAGAGCTGGGCCTCCGCGCGCCTGCTTGCCTACACCCTCTCCACGCCGAACCGCCGTTTGCCCTCGCTCCTCCGCCTTTCACCGGAAGACGCGGGCATGCTCAACGCCATGCTCTTCGGCGATCGCACCAGCCTCAACCAGACACTCCGCGTCGGCTTCGAGCGCACCGGATCCTTCCACCTCTTCGTCGTCTCCGGCATGCACGTCGCGCTGCTCGCAGGCCTGGTCTTCTGGATCGCACGCCGCATGCGCCTCAGCCGGTGGCTCGCCACCCTCATCACGCTCGCCCTCATCTCCGCCTACGCCTTGCTCACCGGATTCGGCGTGCCGGTACAGCGTGCGCTCCTGATGACTGCTGTCTTCCTCGTCGCCGGTCTCCTCACCCGCCAGCGCAACGCCCTCAACGCACTGGGAGCCGCCGCGCTCGCCGTCCTTGTCTGGTCGCCGCGCGCGCTCTTCGAAGCCAGCTTCCAGATGACGTTCCTCGCCATCGTTGCTATCGCAGGCATTGCCATGCCGCTTGCCGAACGCAGCTTCCTGCCCTACGCACGAGCCGCGCGGAGCCTGCGCGAAATTCGGCAGGATCGCCTGCTGCCGCCACGCGTCGCCCACCTCCGAGTCCTGCTTCGCCACTGGGGCGACGAGTTCGCCGACCACTTCGGTTCACACTCTCGCTACCTCCCCGCAACGTTCGTCCGCCTCGTCCTCTGGATGCTCGAGCTCATCCTGATCGGCCTCATCGTCGAAGCCGTCATGGTGCTGCCGATGGCGCTCTACTTCCATCGCGCCACCGTCTTCGCCCTGCCCGCGAATATGTTCAGCATTCCGCTGGTCGCCGTACTCGCTCCGCTCGGCCTCATCACCTTCCTCGCATCGCTGCTCAGCCCCTGGCTTGCCGCCCTGCCCGGCTCCGCGCTGGCCCTGCTTCTGCACGCCATCACCGGCTTGATCCATCGCATCAGCAACACGCACGCCGCCGACCTCCGCGTGCCCGGTCCCACACTAGCGCACGCCCTGCTCGCCGCAGTGTGTCTCGCCTTCTGCTGCTGGGCGGTGCGACGTTCGCGCGCACACGTCTTCGCCGCACTCGTCACCCTCGCGCTCGCCGTGGCGATCGTCCTCAGCCCTTCCTCGCCGCGCACTCGCGCCGGCCAACTCGAAGTCACCGCGATCGACGTCGGCCAGGGCGACTCGCTGCTCATCGCCGGCCCCACCGCACACGCCATGCTCATCGACGCAGGAGGCCCGACCGGCGCCGCCGCCAACGCCGAGAACGGCTCCGGCAGTTCCTCCTTCGACATGGGCGAAGAGGTCGTCTCGCCCTACCTCTGGTCGCGCCAGATCCGCCGCCTCGACATCGTCGCACTCACCCACGCGCACTCCGACCACATGGGCGGCATGCCCGCCATCCTGCGCAACTTCCGCCCGCGCGAACTCTGGGTCGCCGTCGATCCCGACTCCGCACCCTACCGCGCGTTGCTCGACGAAGCTGCCTCGCTCGGCATCCGCATTCGCCACCTGCGCGCCGGAGACCGCATCCCCTGGGAGGGCGTCGACATCTCCGTCCTCGCGCCCACACCCGCCTACGCCAACTCTGGCCCGCCCATCAACAACGACTCCCTCGTCCTGCGCCTGCAATACGGCAACGCCTCCGCGCTGCTCGAGGGCGACGCCGAAGCGCCCAGCGAAGCCGCCATGATCGCGGCCGCGCACAGCAGCGCCGGTCCGCAGCTTGGTCCCGACACATTGCTCAAAGTGGGCCACCACGGCAGCCGCACCTCCACCACGCCGGAGTTCCTCTCGCTCGTCGCGCCCAGCCAGGCCATCGTCTCCGTCGGCGCGCAAAACACCTTCGGCCACCCGCGCCCCGAGATCATCGCCCGCCTCGCCGCCGCCCACACCAACGTCTTCCGCACCGACCAGTTCGGCCTGACCACCTTCCTCCTCTCCCGCGACGGAAGCATCCAAGCCGTCCCCGCCGCGTCTAATCCATAGAAGCAGTTGTCGCGCCGCTGCTCCTCTTTTTTCCTTCGGAGTAGCAGCGGGCTTTAGAAGACGCGCTGAAAAACTCGTACTTGACAGGCCGGCACTTCAGCGCCGGCAGTCAAGGCGCACAAAACCAATGCGGCTTTAGCCGCTGCGACACGCTTCTTGCTTTTTTCAGCACCCTCTTTACCCCGGGTATTTCATCGCTCCACCAACCGCACGAACCCACGGAGGTACGCCTTGCAAGAGATGTCCTCGAACGTCGAACCCGCCATCCCCATGTCCGCCGAAGAGCGCGCCGAGGAACAGAAGCTCATCCGCCGCCTGCAATTCATGATGAACCTCGTCATGCAGACCATCGCCCAGGACGGCTCCCTCACCGTCGACGAAGCCTCGCAGATGATCGCCGACTCGCGCAAGGCCGCGCTCGCCATGTTCCCCGGCAAGGAACTCGCCTACGACATCATCTGGCGCCCGCGCTTCCAGCGCCTCATGCGCGAACGCTTCCGCATCATGTAACCGCTCGCGCTCACTTCGCAGGCAACACAATCTTCTCCACCGGAATATCCAGCGTTCCTTCCTGTCGGGAGCTGACATCGCGAACAGTCACGCGGAGCAGGCGCTTGCCCTTCTCCGGAACCTGCAACGTCAAGCTCGCCGTAATTTCACCCTTTGCGATGCGCGGATCGCTTGGGCCGTCGAAGCTCGCTGTGAACTGGCTCGTCTTCGCATCCGCCGAACTGCCGTGCACGTAACTCACGGCCGCGATCTGAATGTGCGCGGTATACGCAGGAGTCTGGCCGGCCTTGAGTTCCCGCGCAACCCTTAATCCAGCGACAGGCACCGTGAATCGCAGCGTATAGTCGCGATACCCCTGCACCCTGTCTGCCTCACTCTCGGCATTGCCGGCAGTCGGTGGAGTAGCTTGTGGAGCCGTGCCCGTCGTCGCCGCGGGAATCACCTGCACGGTAAAGACGACCGGCACAGGATTCGGAGTGACTGCCGGAGTTCGGTCCCCCTCTGCGTCTGGCGCGGCCGGGCCGTCCGACGTGGCAGTCACCTTCACATCTCGCCCAGCGAAACCCTCCCGGCCTGGCTTATCCGCGGCCTCCAGGTAATGGCCCGCAGCAGTGTTCTCCGGCCTGGCGTAGTAACCTGCGCGATAGCTCGGACGCAGGTTCCTGTCGGCGAGGTCCACTTTGAAGCTACGATACTTTCCATTCCAATCCACGTCAGTTGGCGAGTAGTAAAACGTATAGTAGTGCGAATTCGTCTCGAATACCTGCTGCAGGCTGGCGCGTGAATCCTCGCAGCCGAACCCATACACAATCTGGCCGTTCGGATAGTAGCGGTACAGCGAAAATCGTCCCTGCTCCAGAATGTCCATCACGCTGCACAGATATGTCTTTAGATCGGTCGCGGCGCGAGTCGGCAACGGGTCCGTGCAGTTCACCTTTGGCAGACCCAGCGCGCACTGAAGCCCTCCCGTAAGGGCAAAGATCGTTTTGCGCTCCCGAGCCGATGCGAACACCGCGCTCAACTGCTGCATCGCCGAGGTAAATACCTTGCGGCGATTCAGAATCACGCTGTCGCTGGCATTGTCGGCAGGCGAGAAATGGGCCTTGCGCCAAAGAGTATCCACCGTCTTCTCCACCGCTTCGCGGTTTGTCGTCAGCGGCAGCACCAGGCGAAGCTGCGAGTCGAGTTCATAGACAACAAACGGCGTCTCGGCCGGAGCGTTATGGATCAACGCCCTCAACCTCATGTAGAGGGGAGCGTAGTCGTACTGCGGCAGCGATCCAACTTCGTTCACCAGCAGCACGATGGGAGGATTGCCCGTGAACGGTTCATAGTTCGTGAAGGTATTCACCGGCAGCTTCGCGGCCAGTTCTGACTTTTCCCTGGCCAAAGCCGCCGCATTCAACGGCGCATGCTCCTCGAAGAACTTCACCGTCTGCGGCTTGCCGCCTTCATAGATCCGGAACGCGTCCTGCGTCAGCCCCGGAACCGTATGCCCCTTCTTGTCCGTCACCACCACATCCAGAACCACCATGTGGGTACCGGCATGCAGCGTCGGAACAGCCTCGCCGCTTTCAGAGAGTTCAGAGCCGGCTGGCGTGGCCGGCCCGCCGCTCCCTTGTCCCCACAGCGAAGCGGAGAACACCACCAGCGCGATCGCCAAGCGCAACGGCCTTCGGAACCTCTGCATGGAACTACCTCGCCTAAGCCGGCACCACGCGCGACCCGCAGTCAGACCACTCCAGGCAATCGCTTCTGCATGGACGCAGGAGAGTCTGATTCAGTTTCCGCAGACGCCCGAAGACCCGCGATACCTTCCGAGCGCTTCCGCATTGTCTAACCGAGTCTCCGTTCCCAGCCGTCCGCCCTACTCATACCGCAGTGCCTCGATCGGATCCAGGTTCGCCGCGCGAATCGCCGGAATCATCCCGCTCACCAGCCCCGTCACCGCCAGAATCGAAGTCGCCACCACCACCGACATCGGCGAAATCAGCAGATAAATATCCGCCGCGTCCGCGTGTTGCGCCAGTGCGCTGTAGAACGTGATCCGCCCCACCAGCGTCGAAATCAGATACGCCAGCCCAATCCCCGCCGCGCCGCCCACCGCTGTAATCGCCATCGCCTCTGCCAGAAATTGCAGCAGAATATGCCTCTTGCGCGCGCCCAGCGCCTTCTCAATGCCGATCTCGCGCGTCCTCTGCTGCACCGCCACCAGCATGATGTTCATCAGTCCGATGCCCGCAATGCCCAGCGTCAACGCACCCACCAGCGACAGCAGCACCTGCAGCGCGAGCGACAGAATTTTGAACTGTTTCAGCTCCGTCATCAGGTTCGCAACGTACACCGCGTTGTGGTCGGTGGGCCGGAAGTGGTGTGCCGCCGCCAGCGTTTCGCGCAGGCCTTTCTCCGCCAGCTGGTTGTCGCCCGTGTAGCTCAGCCAGATGCCGTCGAGATACTGCGTATCCTTCAGGTCGCTCATGGTGCTGAACGGGATATAGATCTGGCGGTTGCGATCGTTGTCGCCCTCCTGCATCTTGGGCTCCAGCACGCCGACGATGGTGAAGATCTCCCCGTTCAACCGAATCGTCTCGCCCAGCGCCCACCCTCCGGAGAAGAGCTTGGTCTTCGCCTCCGAGCCGATCAGGCACACTCGCGCTCGCTGCGAATCGTCGGCGCCACTCAGCGCCCGCCCCTCCTCCAGGTCCAGCTTCATAATGTCCTGGTACGGCGGACGCACGCCGTTCACGCTCCACGTGTACGTGTGCAGATCGTTCTGCACCGTCACGTCCTTCGAAGCCACCGGAGAAATGTGGCTGATTCCGGGAACGCTCGCCTCCACGCGATCGACATCGTCCAGCGTCAGCCGCACCTTCACGCCCGCCTTGTCGCCGCCCGCCTGCTGGCTGGTCCGCCCCGGGAACGCGCCAATGGTGTGCGTGCCCCACTGCTCGAAGATCGCCTCAAACGCGCGCGCGAAACCCGCGCCATACGCCAGCAGCAGCACCACCGTAGCAATGCCCCACGCCATGCCTACCATCGTGATCATGGTGCGCCGGCGGTTGAACAGCATCGCCTCCCACGCCTGGCCGAGAATGTCCTTGATCATCGCGCCCCACTCGAAGAGCAACTCCTGGCTCTCCAACATCCTTCTGCTTCTAGGTAGGCCAAGATCCCTCTGTTTCCTGCTGGTTCAAAATCCTTCTGCTTCTAGTAAGCCAAGCCTTCAGGCTTGGCCTGGGTACGTTCTTGCACCAGGGGCTTTAGCCTCTGGGGTACAGCTTCATCCTCATTCCCGCCTTAACGCCTCAATCGGATCCAGCTGCGCAGCCTTGTTCGCCGGATACAGTCCCGCCGCCACGCCGCACACCACCAGCGATCCCAGCGCCAGCGCCGCCGACCACGGCACCAGCCGCGGCGGATCGAACCCCGGCATCTTGTTCGTCAGCGCCATTTGCAGCACCCACATCAACCCCGCCGAAACTCCAATCCCGATCACGCCGCTCAGTCCCGTCAGTAACAATCCCTCCCAGAAGAACTGCGCCACGATGCTGCGTTTCGTCGCTCCAATCGCCTTCAGCACGCCAATCTCGCGCGTCCGCTCCGTCACGCTCACCAGCATGATGTTGATAATGCCCACCGCGCCCAGCCCCAGCGTCACAATTCCCACGCCGCCCAGAAACCAATCCATCGCGTTGAAGATCGCGCCAATCATCCGCTCTTCCTCAATCGAGTCGAACTGGTCGAACGCGTCCCTCAGCGAGGGATCGAAGCCGTGCCTCTCCGCGATCACCCTGTCCGCCGCAGCCAGTGCCGCCGTCGACTCGCCCCGCTTCGTTGGCTGAAACTGGATCGACGTCAGCGCATCCTCGGGAACGTTCTCGCCCTTCATCGCGAACATCTGCTGCATCGTCGTCACCGGGATGTACAGCCGCTGGTCCGAGCCGTCGTTGTCGCCGCGGCTGATCTTTCCCGCCACGCCAATCACCGTGAACGCAGAGCCATTGATCGTCACTGTCTCGCCCAGCATCGGCCGCCCCTGAAACAACAGCGTCGCCGCCTTCGCGCCCAGCACCGCGACCCGTCGCCGCTCGGCCATATCGCCGTCGCTCAGAAAGCGCCCCTGCTCCACCGGCACCAGCTTCACCTCCGAGTAGTTCGGCTCCACGCCAATCACCCGGCTCGACGTGTTGCTGTACTGGCTCACTTCGTAAAGGTCCGACCGCGCCATCTCCACCGTCACCGCACGCAGCTCTGGCAGCCGCTTCAGCGCCGCCTCATCCCCGTTCGTCAGCTTGTACGGACGCATCCCCGTATGCTGATTCGCCAGCGCAGGAATCGTCCCGTCGAACATCATGATGATGTCGTTGCCCAGCTGCGACATCTGCTTGTGCTGCCCGGAGCGAAAGCCTTCGCCCAGGCCCACCAGCACCAGCAGCGAGCCCACGCCCCACGCAATCCCGAACATGGTCAGGAAGCTGCGCAGCTTATTCGCCGCAATGGCTCGAAACACCTGCCCGAGAATATCCCAGAATGACTGCATGACGGTGCGCCGGCGCCAGGGCGCTCATCAAAAGCATACGCGCCCAACCCCGCTTAGGTTCCCTATTATCTGCATCTCGTCACGGAACCGGGCCCCGCCGGATTACGTATCTTGCACCAGCCAACAAAGGAATATATTTCGCCCCGCGCGCGTTGTATACCTTATTGCATCGTTGGATCTGCGTCCGGACGGTTCCCAAACCGCCGTCACGCAGGGGAGGCTGTTGTGGCTGCGTCGAGAAAGAGCAAGCGGGTATGGGTCTGGGTAAGCGTTGGAATGGTTCTTGCGATTCTGGCAGGGGCCGGCTTTGGCGTCACAAAACTGGTGAGCGGATCGAAGATCGATCCCAACCGGATCGCAAAAGTCGTGCGCGGCGATGTCGCCCGCTCCGTCGTCGCCACCGGAAAAATTCAGCCCATCACGGAAGTCGAAGTGAAGAGCAAAGCCTCCGGCATCGTCGAAAAACTCTACGTCGATATCAACGCCCAGGTCACCAAAGGCCAGCAGCTCGCCCAGCTCGACCAGCAGGAGATTCTCGCCCAGGTGGAAGCGCAGCGCGCGCAGCTAGCCTCCGCCGAAGCCAACGTCACTACCTTCGAAGCCAACATCGAGCAGGATAAGGTCAACGCCTCCGCGCCCGACCTGCCCATGTACAAGGCCACGCTCGATCGCAACCTCGAGATGAAGAAGGCCGGCATCGTCAGCCAGCAGGCAGTCGACGACACCAACCGCGACTACCTCGCCGCGCTTACCCGCCGCGACTCGTCCCGCGCCCAGATCGGCGTGGACACCGCCAGGCTCAAGCAGGCGCGCGCCCAGGTGCTGCAAAGCCAGGCCAGCCTCAAGCAGCTCGAAGAACAGCTCAGCTACACCACCATCGTCGCGCCCATGGATGGCGTCATCCTCTCCCGCGACGTCGAGATCGGCGACGCAGTCAGCTCCATCCTGGTGCTCGGTTCCACCGCCACGCTGGTCATGACCGAAGGCGACATCAACCAGGTCTACGTGCAGGGTAAAGTCGACGAAGCCGACATCGCCCACGTCTACATGGGCCAGCCTGCGCGCATCAAGGTTGAAAGCTTCCGCGACCGCACCTTCAACGGCAAGGTCACCAAGATCGCGCCCCTCGGCGTCGAGAAGGACAACGTCACCACCTTTGAAGTCCGCGTCTCCATCGACAACTCCACCCGCGAGCTCAAAGCCAACATGACCGCCAACGCCGAGATCCTGCTCGACGAGCACAAGGGCGTCCTCACCGTTCCGGAAAACGCCGTCAGCTACGACAACCAGAAGAACGCCTCCGTCCAGGTCCCCGACAGCACCCAGAAGGAAGGCACCCGCAAGGCCGACGTCAAAGTGGGCCTCTCCAACGGCTCCGTCACCGAGATCCTCAGCGGCCTCACTGAAGGCCAGCAGGTCGTCCTGCCGCAGTAAGACTCCCGCCTTCCCGCAGCACCCCGCTTGCCCTAAGCCCCGCTAGTCCAAGGCCGGCACAGAATGATGCTCATGCACAATCGTCCATTGGCCATCGATCTTTCGCAGGCCAACCGTCAATCGAAAATCCAGTTCCTCGCGCGCACCCTGCGCACCGGGACCGGAGCAACGCATAGTCGCCACCACAAACGCGACATCGCTGCCGGCACAAACGCTCATCTCGGTGAAATCGAAAGCAACCGGATCGCTCGACCACGAGAAGAACACATCCCAGCTCTTCGTGTAGGCTTCGATTCCCTTGGACTCAAACGGCGGCGGCACGTCGAACATCACCAGGTCCGCTGCGTGATGCTTCAGTATCCCCTCTAAATCTTTGCGCCGCACTGCGGCTGCCCACGACTCAACCACACTGCGGACGGCCGCATCCTCTGCTGAATAACTCCGTGCATCACTCATTCCATATCCCTCTCGAAAGCACACACCGCTTCTTGCAGCGCGTCAAAATACTTCTCCATCGTCAATCGTGTGCATCCATTACTGAGCCGGCAAACTGGAATCCTCGCGCAGGAATCCATCGGCCACGATGAGTCCGCGGTCGCCATCGCCCGAATGCGTTCCCGGGCCATTCACCATTCCACCCAGAAGCCACCGTCCATTCCGGGGCGCGATCGTTGTCAGCTGATTATGGCGAGCGCCTCCGCCGTAAGCAAGATTCTGCGCCAGCGAGCCGTCATTGTTCAGCAGCACCAACAGCGGCTGTGCACCTTCGGAGATACTCGCCCCCGTCGGATTCTGCGTGTAGCCGGTAGTCCCCAGCGCGAGATATCGTCCGCTCGGCAGCGCCACAACATCAAACAACACGTCACCCTGATTGACATCGACCACGTTGTACGAGCCCAGAACTCCCTCGTGCCCAACCAGCGCAGTGTACGCATTCCAGCCCGACCCATCCGGACGCACCTCGGTCAGAACTCTGCCCACCAGTACGAAGCCGCCATGCGTTGCGCGCACGCCGTCCAGTTCAGCCAGGTCGTGCGTGTCGACCACCGTACTTCCCAGGCGGTGACCGTCAGCGCTTGCCAGCCGCGTGAGCAACGCTCCCCTCGACGCCGCAATCGGCTCGTTGAAGTACTGCGCGTGCGCCTGGAACGTAAAGTTGCGCTGCGGAGAATTCACCACCCCGACCGCAAGCGTATCGGGCGCATCCGGATCCACATCGACATAAATCCGGATGTGATTCTGAAGCTGGCCAAACACATCGAAGCTGCCGCTGAAGATGCCCTCCAGGAAGATCGAGCTCCCCGGCTCCACCAGCGTTCGCCACGCACGCTGATATGCGCCGCTCGCGTCCGGGTTCAGTCGATACGCAACAATCGCATTGCGTCCCGTGCGCAGCACTACGCCCAGGCTCTCGCCCAGCGGAGCCAGCCGCGCCGCGTCGTGCATCAGAGCAGGCTGCAGCGCATTGTCATTCTTCAGGCCTCCGCCAAAGTCCAAAAACGGATCGGCCGCCACGCCCGTATCCAGAAAGGGCTGGTCGCTCCGAACCGCCCCAGTCCGATCGAGCCGAACAATGCGCACGTCCGTAAACGTCGTAAGAACAACGGAAATATCACCGGAGGGATGCATCGCAAAGTCGACCACCGACCATCCCGCGGGCGGCGTATAGGGCCGCGTCGTCACGCCGTCGTCTTGCAGAATCGCCAGCGTGCGCTGCGGGCCGTCCTCAAAGATGGAGTTAAGCCGCTCCTCCAACAGCACAACTTCATTCCCCGTCGTACGAGCCTTGGTCACCGTCTTGCCCGTCACCGCAAGATTAACGACGTTGGTCGGCGGCACGTTGATCGGCAAAGTCTTTTCGCTCCCGCAACCAACGAGCAGCGTAAGCGCCAGGCAAGGAAGCGCACCCAGAACCATGTGTGTCCGGCGGACCCTTGCCGCACTCACAAATGAAAATCGCATCATTCGAAACTCCGGAACTCTCGACAGTCGTTGCAGCACATTCGTAAACACGGAGCCATCGGCGCGCTGTGATCCCAACCGAAGCCTCCGTCGCGCCTTCGAAGATGCTGAGCCAAAGGGTTGTAATCGGACCACCTGTCAACGGCTCGAACGCGTTGCAGGCCGAACACTCCGCCGTACACCAGCCAGTTCGCTCCACCTGGCCATCGGAGTTCTGATCTTTAAGTCCTTAGGAATTGAATACATCCCCACCTGTCCGGAAGTTGTCACGATGTCGTAAAAGAAATGTCAAGGATTCAGGACGCCAACAGGGGATGGATTGTTTGACTTTGGATCAGCGTTCCTCTTTATGCGCCTGCCAGAGCCTCAACCGCATCGCACGCCTCCTTTGTTCCATTCTGCGTTTTCAACTTCTGGCCCAGCGCTGCGGCCTTTTCTGCAAAGTGGGTTTCCTGCAGAAGTCTCTCCAGCTTTTCGCAGGCTGTCTGCGTCGAATACTCCTTGCGAGCAATTGAAAGAGCCGCTCCCAGGCGTTCTACTCTTGCTGCGTTGTCCGGTTGATCCCAGCCAAATGGAACAAAGAGCATGGGACGGCCAGCTCTCAAGGCCTGCCCGGTAGTCCCTGAACCGCCCTGATGCACAATGACCGATGCGCGCGGAAACACCATCGAGTAGGGGGCGTACCGGATGCCGAAAATTTGCGGTGAGCTCGCCCCGAATTCATTCGTTCCGATCATAATTGCCCGCTTACCGAGCCGCAGGACCGCTTCGGCGCTCGCCTGATAGAAGTTGCCTGGGCGAGATACTGCCGTGGAGCCGAGAGTAAAAACAATGGGCGGTTCGCCGGCATCCAGGAAGCCCGCCAGCTCCGGAGGCACAGAACAGGTCTCACCACCGTCATACGTTGTAAAACCCGCTTGCACTGTATGCGCGGGCCAGTCCGGTTGAGGCTGAGCGAACGCGCTGGGGAACAGCGCGAGAACAAGTGCAGGAGAAAACTTGTCGCACGTAAGAGGCTCGCATTCGGGGCGAAGGCCTTCCTTCACGCGTAAGCGTCTGACGGGCTCCCACCAGTGTCTGATCAGCCGAGTGCCGATGTTCAAAAACGCTCGATTGATATGTACTCCGGCGGTTCGAAACCGAATCAGCTGCGGCAGGTTCACCAGCACAGAAGGGTCATGGGCCGACAGAAAGGAACACGGCGACAGAATAATAGAGGCCCAGCGAATTCTCAGCTTCTCGGCGACCAGAGGAGCGGCATAGACGAGTTCGCCCGCAAGCATTACGTCGCACTCCTTAGCGGCCGCCAGCAGATCCGTGTACGTATCTTCGAGGTGCGGCAGGATCAGCTTTCGAAAGAGAACCTCCGGACCGCTCTTCAAATCTTCGCACTGGCGAATCAGATCGGAATCTGCCGGATCCCAATTTGGCCGGAGGCTATGGAAGCCGAGGCCTTGTTCCGTGACTCGCGATTGATAGGCCTCCGTAGACGCGACGACAACAGCGTGGCCACGACGCTTCAGCTCAAGGCCCAGAGCCAGGCAGGGATGAAGATCACCCAGTGAGCCGATCGTCGCAAGCAAAATACGCATGGTGTGGTTTCCAGGGAAGCCTATACAGGGGAAGCCACCGCCGAACCGCGGGCCGTGTCAACACTAGATTTGTAACCAATTTTTTTACGATCAGTTAACCAAGGCTCGAGTTTTCGTCAAAAGCTTATACTTTTAGATAGGGGCTAACAAAGAAATCCAGGCCAACGGACCAACGGTTCCTTTAACCATCCGGCTAACTGCTCAGGCGATAGGGTGCAGCGTGATGTATTCCACAGATGAAAGGCTTCAGGGGAGGCCGAAGCAGCTTGGCATCAAAGATCTCAAAATTGTCCCTCGGCTCCTACTCCAGCATCCATTAAGGGTCCGCTGTTTCCCCCTTCCTAAAAAGTCTTTGCACCCCCGCTAGAGAGCCTGAGAGGATGGCGAGTATGATGCGCTGCTACAGAATCACGGTAGATTTTGCGTGCCCTTCATGCCACAAACATAGCAGGATGGATTCGGTCATTGAAACGAAGAGTTCTGGTCCGGATCAGACAGGAAAAGCCATAGCTAAATTCCCATTGGAATGTGCCGTCTGCCAAGAACTGGCTCCGGCAGACGCTGGTACTCTTATCAATCTGACCCCAATCTCACAGATGCAATACCTCCAATGGGTTGGGTGGCATCGGGACTCGCTAGCCGTCTACACCCAGCGAGAACCCTAACTAGATTGAGGTCATGTTTCCGCCAATTCCCGTGATTTCCCGCCAAATCCCGTTGGTTAGTCAAGGTAGTTATCGCCCCCTCGAACCTTTACAACCATGAACCCGAGCCTTTGACCATGACCATTCCCGCCACCATTCGCGAGCGTTACGCCCTCGGCCAATCCCAGCGCAAGCACATGCGCCGAGCCGAGCACGCCGGCTGGCAGCCCAAGCTCCGCCACGCC
>DASYEU010000104.1:0-14470 GCA_036498865.1 Acidobacteriaceae bacterium
ACTTTTCTGCTTGTCATTCTGAGCGGAGCGAAGAACCCCCGTATTTTGCTTTTCGCCCGCCACTCCCGCCTCGTACCGCTCCGCCGCAACCCACACCGGCACACCGAGCCGTCGAGCCATCATCACCGGCTCATCCCCAAACCGCGCCGCCGCCCGTTCTGCTTCAGGATCGACGCGCTCCACGCCCGTCCCCTCGCGACCATAGCCCCGCGACAGCACATCCACCGTCCACCCGCGTGCATGCAATAACTCCGCCAGCGCAATCACCACCGGAGTCTTCCCGGCCCCGCCCGCCGACAGGCTCCCCACGCTCACCACCGGCCACTCAAGCCGACGTGTTCGCAACACTCCCGCTGCCCGCAAACCATCCTTCAGCGCCAGCCCCGCCGCATACAGCGGCACCAGCGGCCAGGCCCACCCCCGCCGCGCACTCACGCCTTCACCAGCCCAACCAGAGCCTCAACCGCCCGCCCTGTAGCTCCGCTCTGTGTCTCGAATACCCGCAGCCCGCGCTCGCCCATCGCCTTCGCCGCCTGGCGATCGGTCAGCAAATCAACCAGCGCCGCATCCAATCCCACCTTATCCAGGACAATGCGAATCGCGTCCGCAGAATTCATCTTCGCAACGATATCGCGGAAGTTCTCAAACGACGGCCCCATCACGACCGGCACTCCAAACTGCGCCGGCTCCAACGGATTGTGCCCGCCGCGCTTCACCAGGCTCCCGCCGACAAACGCCACGTCCGCCACTCCGTACACCGCCGCCAGGTCTCCAATCGTATCCAGCAGCACAATCTCCACCCGATAGGGCGTCACAGTCCAGTCGCTGGCCTTCACGTAACAGAACTCGCGAACGACTGTCTCCACTGCCCCAAACCGTTCGCGATGCCTCGGCGCCAGCACCAGCAGCGCGCCAAGTTCCCGCCGCGCCTTGCCCTCCCACGCCCGAATCACCATCTCGTCTTCGCTCAGCCGATCGTCCGCCTGCCGATCCACCGTACTTCCCGCCACCACCACCGGCCGTCCGCCCGCCGCGTCCTTGATCAACTCCGCCACCCGGCTAGCCTTCGGAGCCCGCACGTCGTACTTCAAATTCCCAATCGCCCGTACCGCCTCCGCCCGAGCCCCCATCGCCACAAGCCGCCGGGCATCCTCCTCGCTTTGCGCCAGGAACAGATCCACTCGCCGCAGCACCCGCCCCCAGACCGCCCGCACCTTCAATCCTCTGCCATACGATCGGTCGCTCACCCGGGCATTCACCACTGTCACCGGAATCCCGCGCCGCCCGCATTCCACCAGCATCCGCGGCCACAACTCGCTCTCCATCAACACCAGCATCTTCGGCTGCAGAGCCCGCAGATACGCTCGCACGGCCCACGCAAAGTCCAGCGGGTAATAGAACACTCTCCCGCCCGACGCCCCCGCCGCGAATCGTTCCCGTGCTAACGCCTGCCCTGTCGCCGTCGTCGTAGATACGACGATGCGCCAGCCCTCTCCCAACTTGGCTTCCAGTTCGGCCACCAGCCGAGTCGCCGCCAGCACCTCACCCACGCTGACCGCGTGCACCCACACCACCCGCCGCCCGGCCACCGCGGCCCGCAGATCCGCCGGCACGCCTCCCAGCCTCTGCCGCAACCCGGCGCGATACTTGTCCTTCGCGAAGAACAGCATCCGCGCCAGCCAGTACGGCGCGCCCACCACCAGCACGAGCACCAGCAGCAAGCTATACAGCGCCATCACCACGAACTCGACCACGTCACCGAACGCTCCTGCTTTACCACCGTATCAGCGAAGAGGATAATCTTGCCTGCATGAACCCCCATCGCAACCGGCTCCGCCCACGCACTCCGCTCGCCGTCCGCCCTCTGCCTGCGGGTGCCCCCTCCATTGCAGCTTCCTCGTCATGGGCGGGAAGAAAACGGTTTGCACAACTGGCCCTCCTTGCCGCGGCCATCCTCTCCCTCGCCCCTACCCTCTCCCACGCCGCCGACAAAAAAGCCCCGCCCGCCAAGCCCGCCGCAGAGTATGCCGCTAACGACGCTCATCCCAATGAGCATGTCACCGTCGCCGCCGACCCCTGCGACGATGCCAAACTCTGCCCGTTCTTCCGCCTGCCTTACCTCGCGCACGGCCTCCTTCCCATCCGCGTCATCTTCACCAACGATTCCGACCAGCCGCTCTCGCTCGAAGATGCCCGGATGCAGTTCATCTCCGCCAACAACGACAAAATTCCCGCCGCCACCACAGACGAGATCAACCGCCGCATCTTCACCCTGCACAGCACCCAGCCCATCCACATCCCGCTCGATCCCTTCCCCATCAAGCGCACCCCCGTCGACAAGAAAGTCACCGACGACAACAACGACTTTGGCTTCAAATCCACCGTCATCCACCCCCACTCCTCGCTCGACGGCTACCTCTTCTACGACATCAAGGACCTCGACGAACCCGCCCTTCGTCACGCCGAGCTCTACGTCAAAATGGTCCATACCCTCGACGGCAGCCAGGAACTCTTCGCCTTCACCATCCCCCTCGACAAATGGCTGGACGCCAACCCCGACACCCCCTCGAACCACCCTCGCCACTAAACAAAGAATCTGCGGCCAGGACAACCCTGGCCATCCCGTTCGCGTCGCATGTCCATCGGATATTTGGAGTTTGACTTTTTTCGAGTGTCCCACTGCATTACTTCTCCCGGATGTTCCCGCTTTATCGAGGAGCACGAAATGGAAATGGCTCGAATTCTCGTCGTCGACGACGACGAGATCATCCTGTTGACCCTCACCACCATCCTTAATCTCCATGACTTCCACGTCACTACGGCCTCGACCGTCGCGGAAGCCCTTCGCCAGATCAGCTCCAACCAGTTCGACGTGCTCCTCACCGACCTGCACATGCCGGCTGTCGGCGATGGACTGACCGTCGTGAGCGCCATGCGTCACGCCCACCCTCAGGCCGTCACTCTGCTCCTCTCGGCATTCCCCGCTATGCATGCGGCGGCCCACGCCATCGTTCTGCAGGCCGACGAGGTCCTGGTAAAACCACTCGACGCGGGTGCGCTGGTCGAATCTATCCAGCAGCGGCTCGCCGCCGGCCCGCATCGCCCAAAGCCAATCGAAGGCCTCGCCTCCTTTCTCGAGCGCTCCACAGAATCCGTCATCGACGACTGGTACGGCCGCATTCAGACAGAAGAGATCATGGCGATCTCTCTTACTCGCGAGCAGCGCTGCGCCCACCTGCCGCAATTCTTCCGCGAGATCATTCAGCGCCTGGAGACTCCCGGGGACCTCGGCGCAGGGCGAACCAGCTCCGATACCGCCCTCAAGTACGGCACCCTCCGCCGCCAGCAGGGCTACACGCCCGCCATGCTCATCGATGAGTCTCGTGAACTGCAGCGCAGCATCTTCCAGACGCTTCAGGAGAATCTCACCGGCCTGGACTTCACCTGCCTGCTCGCCGGAGTCATGACCATCGCCGACGAGATCGACTCCCACCTGACCCAGGCCATGCGCTGCTACAGCAGCGAACCCGCCGAACAACACCTCGCCCGCGCCTCGTAGCAGTTGTTGGTCGTGAGTTGTTGGCAGGCCACCTTCGAAGCATCGCTGCGATACGTGAGACGTCCACGCTCGCTCGGGAGCGCACGCCGGTATCATGAACGAAGCCCCATGACGACTATTCGACCCGCAACTCCCGCCGACATTCCCGAAATCCTTGCCTTCATCCGCGAACTCGCCGACTACGAGCGCGAGCCCGCCTCCGCCGTCGCCACGCACGACGATCTCCTCCGCGACGGCTTCACCGAGCCGAAGCGCTTTCACTGCCTCATCGCCGAATGGGAAGGCAAGCCCGCCGGCTTCGCGCTCTACTTCTTCAACTACTCCACCTGGCGTGGCCACGCCGGCATCTACCTCGAAGACCTCTTCGTACGCCCGCAATTCCGAGGCAAGGGCATTGGGAAGGGACTCCTCTCTGCGGTCGCCGCCATCGCCGTGGCCGAAGGCTGCCCGCGTCTCGAGTGGTCTGTGCTGGACTGGAACCAGCCGGCCATCGACTTCTACAACGCGCTTGGCGCCACCGCTATGTCCGAATGGACCATCATGCGGGTCTCCGGTAAGGCGCTCCCCGCCCTCGGCGGCGCCTCTCTCGTTCCGCAAACCTGAATCCACCTCCCGGCCCGCGCGTACATCCACTGGAAAACGGAACCAACTTCAGGCAGTATGGTTCCTTCATTTCAGGGAGAAGGGTTCTCCCCGGCCCGCGATCCGTCGTCGACGCCCCGCGCCATCGAGCCCTCCAGCGCAACCGCCGGCCTCCGCAGGCTCCCTCTCCGGCAACCCGGGCCAGGCTTCGCCATCTCCATTTCGAGGAAAGACCTATGAACCGTCTCGCAACGTTCACTGCCGCCACTGCGGTCGCGCTCATGCTCGCCGCCTGCAATACCACCCCAGCCACACCCCCGAACACCCACGACGCCGACGTCAAAGCCATCCAGGACAACGAAACCCAGTGGAACGCCGACTGGGCCTCCAAGGATGCCGCCAAGATCGCCTCCCACTATGCCGACGACGCGGTCCTCATGGTCCCAGGCGGCCCCTCCACCAGCGGCAAGGACGCCATCCAGAAATCCCTCACTGGCATGGTCGCCGACCCGGCGCTCGCCCTGAAGTTCCAGGCCGCCAAGGTCGACACCGCCGCCTCGGGAGACATGGGCTACACCCAGGGCACCTACACCCTCACGCTCACCGATCCCATGTCCAAGAAGGTCGTCAACGACCATGGCAGCTACGTCACCACCTACCGCAAGCAGGCCGACGGCTCCTGGAAAGCGGTCGCCGACATCGCCACCTCCGAAGTCCCACCCGCCGCTCCCCCAGCCAAGAAACACTGATCGACGCCAGGTGGGCCGCCCATGGAAAGCCACCATGGAACGGCCCACCTCGCGGATTCGATCGATCAACGTTGATAGGTCGGCACGTGACATGCCGTCACTGGCGGCCCGCGTGGGTGATCCGGACACAGCACTTGATAGGTCGGGCCTTTAGTCCCGACATCTTCCGGCATCACGACAGAGCCAGGGCTTTAGCTCGGGCGATATGCTTTCGTCTGCCAGCTGCTACCTACCAGAAGCACCGGCGATAGCCATACCCGTAGTACCCGGGCCAGTGCCCGTAATACGCGTGGT
Source organism: Acidobacteriaceae bacterium (assembly GCA_036498865.1). Taxonomy (GTDB): domain Bacteria; phylum Acidobacteriota; class Terriglobia; order Terriglobales; family Acidobacteriaceae; genus Edaphobacter. Next base: position 5,185 of record DASYEU010000104.1, read on the forward strand.
ACCTCGCCCGCCAGTAAGGGTCATAGGGCGTGTAGGCGCCATACGGATAATAGGGGTAAGGGTAAGGGTTGTACCCATAGCCGTACGGACGGTGATAGCCGTACCAGCCCCAGCACCGCCGTGAAAACAGCAGAACCAGCAGGATCAAACAAAGCATGAGAGCCTCAGTGCGGGTTTCAAGAAGCCTGCGTCCGCACAATCTGACTCTACGTAACGCACATTCCAAAAGTTCCATGATGCGGAGCCCGCTCCGGACCTCCTCTCGCGCACCCTCGAGGAAAGCCGTTCCTAGAGAACCCCCTTCCAAGGGGTAGCCCTTCAGAAGGGCGGCGCTTCCAGGTAAGCCTTGGGCTTCAACCCAGTCACTTTACCGGGCCGGAAAAACGGGTTTTAGCCCCTGGCGTATGCCCCTCACAAGCCACGAATTCCTTGACACGGCTAGTAAAATAGAACTTAGGGGGCAATCTTCATTTTTCGCGTTGCCAACGGAGCGCGTCGCAAACCCTCGCGACCAGAAGCCCTTTGGATTGTGAACGTTGCAGGTAAGTCGTTTAGATGGAAGATTATAGAGCCTAACCCCCTTCTTTTGAAGATTTTACAGTTTCCCTGGGGGAGGAGGGCCGACCAGGAGAGCACACCCGAAAATCATGACCGGACACAAGAAAATAAAAATCATCGGCGGTGGATTAGCCGGCCCGGAAGCAGCCCTTCAGGCCGCCGCGCAAGGCTGCGAAGTCGACCTCTACGAAATGCGCCCGCACCGTTCCACCGAGGCGCACCAGACCGCCGACTTCGCCGAACTCGTCTGCTCCAACTCCCTCAAGTCCGAGTCTGAGAACACCGCTCCCTGGCTCCTCAAGCAGGAGATGCGCCGCGCCGGATCCGTTCTCCTGGCCGAAGCCGACGCCGCCGCCGTGCCGGCCGGCCACGCTCTCGCGGTCGACCGCGTTGAGTTCTCCCGCCGCGTCGCCGCGCGCATTGCAGCCGAGCCTCGCATCACCGTCCACCGCGAAGAGGTCCTCACCCTCGACGAGAACTCCCCCGACACCATCACGATTCTCGCCACCGGCCCGCTTACCTCGCCAGCGCTCACTGCCGAACTCACCCGGCTCACCGGCTCGCAGCACCTCGCCTTCTACGACTCCATCTCCCCCATCGTCGACGCAACCACCATCGACATGGACAAGGTCTACTTCGCCGCCCGCTACGACAAAGGCTCCGCCGACTACATCAACTGCCCCTTCACCAAAGAGGAATACGAAACCTTCCTCGACGCCCTCACCACCGCCGAGGCCGTCCCCGCCAAATCCTGGGAAGCTCTTCCCACCGGCTCCACCCAAGGGTTGCCGTCGGTACGATCGACGGACCCCGCACCTGCTCCGGAGCCCCTCCACTACTTCGAAGGCTGCCTCCCCATCGAGGAGACCGCGCGCCGCGGCCGCGACACTCTCCGCTTCGGACCCATGAAGCCCGTCGGCCTCACCGACCCGAAGACTGGCCGATGGCCCTACGCCGTGGTCCAGCTTCGCCAGGAGAATCTACGCGCCGACAGCTACAACCTCGTCGGCTTCCAGAACCACCTCAAGTTTGGCGAACAGGCGCGCGTCCTCCGCCTCATCCCGGGCCTTGAGAAGGCTACCTTCCTGCGCTACGGCCAGATCCACCGCAACACCTACATCAATGCCCCCACGCTGCTCACCGAGACGCTGCAGCTACGCGCGCACCCGTCGATCCTGATCGCCGGCCAACTCTCGGGCGTCGAAGGCTACACGGAGTCCATCGCATCGGGCCTGCTCGCCGGGCGTTACGCAGCCGCGCTCGCGCGGGGCATCGTGCCGGAGCCCGCCCCGCGTGCCTCCGCCAACGGCAGCCTCACCCACTACATCACCCACGCCGAGTCCAAACGCTTCCAGCCCGCCAACATCACCTTCGACCTCCTCCAGCCCCTCGAAGAAGACCTCCGCCGCCGCATCCGCGACAAAAAAGAGCGCCGCAAAATTCAGTGCGACCGGGCCCTCGCCGCCTGGAACGAATGGCTCAATTTCCCCAACGATTCTGCTGTTCGAAAGGACGACGCTGCTGTACCCTCATCGCACCTGCCATGAGAGCTCTTAGCGCAACCGAATGCATTACGCCTGCCATCGAGCGCACCAAGCGAATCCTCTTCGCCCCGTTCCGCAAAGGCCGCACCTGGAAACTCGCGGCAACCGCGTACGTCTCGGTCATGGGCAGTTTTTTCCTTCCCGTTCCGCTCGCCATTCTCGCCCTTCCCTGGGTACCTACCCCGGATAAGATGGGCCGCGGAGCTTTCACCCTCCTCTTCCTCTTCTTCGTTCTTTTCGAAACTGCTTTCATCTGGCTGTTCTTCTACTTTGGTGCGCGTCTGCAGTTCGTTCTCTTCGACATCGTCCTGTTCAAAGCGGAATTCGTCGCCCCCGTCTGGCGAAAGTACAAACCGCAAGCCTGGCGTTGGATCGGCCTCAAAGCCGCCTTCGGCACCGCAATCACACTCATCGCAGGAATCCCGCTCGCCGCCTGGTCAATCCACGCTTTCAGCCGACTCGCAGTCCAACCCGGCCAGCCACCACCGCCCGGATTTGTCGCGGGCTTCTTACTCACGACGTTTATCGTCATGGGCTGGTTCTCCCTCTACCTCCTCGTTACCTCGCTGCTCGGCGACTTCGTCCTACCTTCCCTGGCCCTCGAAAGCACCTCCCTCAGCGACGCGATCAGCCGCTCCATGGCTTTGCTCAAAGCAGAGCCCGCGCAGGTCTTCTATTTTTCCTGCCTCAAAGTCGTGCTCGCAATCGCCGGTTTCATTGCGCTTGAGATCGTGGTTTTTATCGGCGAGATCGCCATCGGCATCCCAGTTGGCATCGTCGGTTTCGTAGGTTGGCTGAGTCTCCACAACCTCGGAGCAGCAGGAGCCCTCATGATGACTGCCGGCGGGGTCATACTTTACCTCGGCGTCATCGCGGCCCTGTTCTACTTAATCATCGGGCTGCAGGGCTGCCTCATCACCTTCTTCCAGTGCTACGGCATGTACTTCCTCGGCGGGCGCTACCCGTTGCTAGGCAGCTTGCTGGAGCCGCCGCCTCTACGGCAGCCCGCACCCGCCCCGCTGCTTCCAGACCTGCCTCCGCCCATGCCACTTGAATCGGGAGCACTATGAGACCACTCAGCGCCAGTGAAGCCATTGGACCAGCGCTCGAACGCACCAAGGATGTCCTTCTGCGTCCCTTCCGCTGGCAGACCTTCTTCAAGATCGCCGCCGTAGCCTTCTTCGCAGAAATGGGCGGGTTCAACTCCAGCAGCTTTTCGAACGGCTCCGGAGGCACGCACGACCTTCCTCCCGCGATGCTGGCGTTTATCGTTGCGTTCGCTGTCATCATCGGCCTGATCTCACTCGCCATCGGCCTGATCCTGCTCTACATCGGCTCGCGCCTGCAGCTCGTCCTCGTCGAACTCGTCGCCACCCGCCAGACCACCATCAGCCCCATGTGGCGCAGGGTCAGCATGCTCACCTGGCGCTGGATCGGCTTCAAGCTCTTCTTCTTCGTCTGCATCCTGGCGGTCGCCGTGCCCTTCGTCGTGCCGCTTATTCTCTTCTTCGTCCACCATGGCAGAAGCAGCAATCCTTTCTCGGGTCTGCACATCACCGAAATCCTGCTCCTCGCTGCCGCGGCCATTGTTGCGGTCATCGTCATCGCCGTGATTTACACCCTGGTGCGCGATCTCGCCCTGCCCTCTATCTCGCTTGAAGGCGTCCCGCTTTCAGAGGCGCTCCGCCGTCTCCGCGCGCTCGTCAACGCCGAGCCCGGCCAGGTTGCGATCTACGTGCTTCTTCGCATGCTTCTCGGCGTCGTCTTCGGCCTGATCGCCGAGATGGCCGTGGTCATCCTTCTGCTGATCTCCCTCATCCCTCCAGGGGTCATCGGAGCCATCCTCTGGGCTCTGCTCCACAAGGCCGGCGCCGGCGGAACCGTGGCGCTCGTCGGCCTCGGGATCCTGGGCGTACTTATTTTTCTATGCTGGGCCGCCTTCGTGGTCATCAACCTGATCGGCGCCGTGCTCATCTTCAATCAGGCCTACGCGCTTTATTTCCTCGGCGGCCGCTACCCGCTGCTCGGCGACCTGCTCGACCGCTCAACACCGCCGCCGGCTTACGCTTATCCGCTGGGTTACCCGCCGCCCATGCAGGCTCCGCCACCGCCGTCGGAGCCGCCATCAACTCCACCGCTTCCCGAACCGCCTCCGGCGACCTCGTGATCCGGCTGCTCTACCACTGCGTGCGCGAGCCCAATTTCATCCCCACTACGTGCCCGCCGGCGTCCACATCCACTGTCCCCGACAGCGGCGGATGGTTACGCCCCTCGATCAACGCCGAGTCGTACAAAAACCTCAGATCGACAAACCGCACAGCTGTGGGCGGCTGCGCCGAATCGTCCGAAGCCTCCGGCCCCATTTCCGTCACCAGCGGCCAGCTCGACCAATCGAGATACGCTCGCCCCAGCCAGCTCTGCTTGGCCGCCTGCGTCGCCGCCGTTTCCGCGGGCATGTAGAACAAATCCTGCTCCGGATTCGTCGCAACCGTCTCGCTCAGCGTGTCGACAGTCGCCATCTGGTAAAACCCCGGCAGCTCCGCCACTGTGTGCCAGCGATACGGATTTCCCGGATACGGACTCGCGGTCACCCGCAGTACCTCTGCTCCGGTCGAGCCCGCAGGTCCGTAGCTCGCAGTCGACGCGAGCCGAACCGCACTGTCGCGCTCGATCCATCGCCAGCTCCACAGCACAGCAATCGCCGCCAGTGCGAAGGCCGCCCATCCACGCCCGCGAAATACTGCCCTGCGCGCTCCCACCTCGCTGCCGATCAGCCCGAACAGGAGCGGAGCCAGCAGCGCAACCATCAGCAGAACGAACATGACCGGCTCAAAGATGAACACGAACGACCCCGCATACCAGCGCGGATTGAATGGGAAGAACGGTCGCACGCCGTAGTTATTCGTCCAGTCCAGCAGGAGGTGACTCAAAGTCCCAATCATCGCGAAGCCGTACAACAGGCCCCACCGCAGCGGCGCCGCCGTCAGCGGCCGCGCACCTGCCGACCCTGCGGCCCGGCGCATGCGCCAGCGATGCACCACCCAGACGATGCCGAGAACCACCAGCCCATCAAAGGGCAGTCCCAGCAGCGTGTGCGTAAAGCCGCGATGATGCTGAAAGGCCGCCACCGGTCCGTGGATCGACCAGAGCGTGTCCAGGTCCGGAGCTTCCGCGGCAAGCGTCATCGCCAACGTGGCATACGCGGCCTTGCGATTGAATCCAAGCCGCGCCAGGCACGCGCCGGTCATCAAATGCGTCACCGGTTCCATCGCTCCCAGCATACGGCACGGCTGCCCGCCAGAATATCCTGCGCTGCGATCTCTATAATTTCGCCATGCCGTCCCGTCTCACGCCTGTCCAGCAGATCGAAGCGTTGCGCGAAGAAATTCGCCACCACGAACACCTCTACTACGTCCTCGACGAGCCGAAGCTGACGGACGCCGAGTACGACGTGCTGGTGAACCGCCTGAAGGCGCTCGAGGCTGAGCATCCCGACCTCATCACGCCGGACTCGCCGACGCAGCGCGTGGGCGGAAAGCCGCGCGAGGGATTCGTGAAGACTCCGCACTCGCGCCCTATGCTCTCGCTGGACAATGCCTACAACGAGGCCGAACTTCGCGCCTGGGATCAGCGCGTCCGCGATGCACTGCCCAGCACGGAGAAGCTCCGCTACGTCTGCGAACTCAAACTGGACGGCCTCTCCCTGGCGCTGCACTATGCGCTCGCGCCCGACGGCTCCGCACAACTCCAGCGCGGGCTGACCCGCGGCGACGGAACGATCGGCGAGGACGTTACCTCGAACGTCCGGACGATCCGTTCGGTTCCGTTGCGAATCGCGCCCGCGAAGTTGAAGGCTGCGGGCATTCCGCCGAGCTTCGAAGTCCGCGGCGAGGTGGTGCTGCCGCAGGCCGCGTTCGTCAAGATGAACGAGCAGCGCGTGGCGCAAGGCCTTGCCCCTGCCGTGAACCCTCGCAATGCGGCGGCCGGCACCATCCGCACCCTCGAGCCGAGCATCGTTGCTCAGCGGCAGTTAGTCCTGTACGCCTACTTTCTGCTGCACGGCGAAGGCGAAAAGGCCGGCGAGTTCCTGCTGCCCACGCAGTCAGAGGGGCTGGAGGCCCTTCGCACCGCGGGCTTCCGCGTGAACACTCACGCGACCACCGTCGACTCCATCGAAGCGGCGTTGAAGTTCATCGCCCAAGCAGACACGCTCCGCGATACCCTCGGCTACGAAATCGACGGCGTCGTCATCAAGGTGGATGCCTCCGCGCAGCAGCGGCGGCTCGGCTTCACCGGCAAGGCTCCACGCTGGGCCATTGCGTACAAGTTCGCTGCGCGTGCCGGTGTCACCAAGCTCGAAGATGTGCTGTTCCAGGTGGGCCGCACTGGCAAGCTCACGCCGGTTGCAGCGCTCGCGCCTGTGTTCATCGGCGGCACAACCGTCACGCGCGCGACCTTGCACAATGCGGATGAGATCACCCGCCTCGGCGTGCGCATAGGCGACTTCGTGCAGGTGGAGCGCGGCGGCGACGTCATCCCCAAGATCATCTCCGTGGTGGACGACGCCAAACACCCGCGCGGCAGGCAAGAGATCGTCTTTCCGGCCCACTGCCCTCGCTGCAAGACTCTGCTGGTTCGCGAGGAAGGCGAAGTCGACTACCGCTGCGTTAACGCAAGTTGTCCGGCACGGCTGGAAGAGGAGGTGCGCCACTTCGCATCACGCTCCGTGATGAACATCGAAGGCCTGGGCGAAGTGATGGTCGCGCAACTCCTCGGGCACACCATCGCAGAGCAAAACCTGGACGAGTTGAATGCTCCGGGAGACACAGGCACCGAATCTGAATCCACAGCAGCGCCCACCTCCAAGGCGCTCATTCATTCCATCGCCGACATCTACACGCTCACCAAGGACCAGCTGCTCACACTGGAACGCATTGGCGAGAAGACGGCCGACAACCTGCTGGAGCAGATCATCAATTCGAAAGCAGCGCCGCTCAACCGCGTTCTGCTTGGCCTCGGCATTCGGCACGTGGGCGAGCGCACCGCGCAGGCGCTGGCCGAACACTTCGGCAACATCGACGACATCATCGCAGCCGACATCCCTACGCTGACCGCCATCAACGACATCGGCCCGAAGGTTGCGGAGACGATCCACGAGTTCTTCCAGAACCATCGCAACCGGGCGCTGGTGGATCGGTTGAAGAAGCTAGGCCTGACGATGACTGCCGAGAAGCGCGTGACCACCACGACGCTCGAAGGCCTCACGTTCGTGCTCACCGGCACTCTGCCGACGCTGACACGTGAGGCGGCCAAAGAGATGATCGAATCCGCCGGCGGTCGCGTCTCTGGAAGCGTCAGCAAGAAGACCAGCTACGTAGTCGCGGGCGAAGAGGCTGGCTCGAAGCTCGAAAAGGCGCAGTCCCTCGGTGTGCCTGTGCTGGATGAACCGGGGTTGCGGGCGCTGCTTGCAGCAAAGACATAACGCGCATTGCTAGTCAGCTACCCGCCACGCCGCCAGTCAGATGATCCACGAGGCGAGTGGTAAAGGCCAGCGCGGTGAAAGTCGTGTTGGCATTGCTGGTAGTCGGGAAGACTCCCGCGCCGGTGACGTAAAGATTCTCCGTCCCGAAGACGCACAGGTCTTTGTCGACGACGCCGTCTTTCTCTGACGCGGCCATATTGGTACCGCCCGCCTGGTGATACGTGTCGCCCAGTTTCGCCAGGAAGCGCGGATCCGATGCGAGCAGATCCTCGTCGATCTTCATCTCCCCCAAACCAGCGGAGCGCAGGTCTTCTCGCATCTGCACGGCAAACTCTCGGAGCGATGCAAGCTCATCGCCTGCCAGTCGCCAATCCAGCACCACCCGTCCCAGCCCGTACTCGTCGACCTCACTCGTGTCGATCGTGATGCGGCTCTCTGGCAGCGGCCCATGTTCCGCTTGCACGTGCATCAGTATCTTCGCAGTCGTCGGAACAAACACACGGTGGTCCCACACGTACTTCCACATCAGCGGCACAAGATACCGCGCCATACCTGCGCCGTTGCGAATAAGGTCGCCGATCCCTGAAACCTTGCGATTGTAGAGCGCGGCTCGCAGGAATTGCTTCAGGTACACCATGTGCTCGGATATCTCGCTCTCGAAGGCGAAGAACACCTGGGTGTTATACATCCGGCGTTGCTTCTGGATTTCGTTTCGCATGCGGATCTTAGGCTGGAACTTGCGCCCCGAGTAAGCGACGTTCGAAAACGTCCTGAAGAACTCCTTCTTGTTGGCCGGCTCGAACGACGCAATCGTTCCACCCAGGTGATCCTGAAAGTAGCGGCCCAGATTCTCATTCGTTTTCCAGGGAGCCTGCAAGGAGGGATCGTGGGCTGCATTCAGCAGCAGCCGAACGTTTTCAATCGCACCGGCGGCAAGAATGATAGTCTCCGCCTCAATCCAACCCGACTGTTCTTTTCCGTCTGAAACTCGGACAGCCTGGATGCGGGCGCCGCTGCCGCGAAACCCGACTGCCGTGAACCCGCTCAGCACGGACAGTTTTGAATCGCTCTGAATCTGGCTGGAAAACAGCTCCGCAAAATTCGGCGTACTCATCCATCGAGTGAAGAACACCTCGAACTCCGAGCCGACGTTCGGCTGTGGGCAGGAAACCGCGCGCCAGACCGACTCGTCGTCGCTGAGATTCAGCGGCGCTCCGAGATTCTGATACGTGGGCTTGTAGTAGGGCGCGATCTCCTCGTAACTGACCGGCCACTTTGAGCCTGGCATCCATGCGCGCCCTTCAAAATCGATCGGCTGGAATTCAACCAGCTGCCCACCCCAAAGGTTGGTCGTCCCTCCCATGCTGCGGCTTCGGCCAAGCTTGATGCCTGTATGCGGACGCCCGACCGAGGTGTAAGACTTCTCGGAAAAATTCCCCAGGTGGGTTCCGCCTGCTTCGATCACAACGACGTCGCGCCCCCGCGCCGCCAGCTGACTCGCCGCGTACAAACCGACAGCGCCGGCGCCGATCACGACCACTCGCGAAGTGGATGGGCCGTTCAGGATGCGATCCAGATTCACGTACATTCCTGCAACTCCTCCTCAAGTGACTGTCATTGAAATGGAACAGCCCTCGATCCGGAGCTGCACGCGAACAAACCGGCGGCGCTGCGTCACCCATCATCACGCAGTTACCGAGTA
>DASYEU010000105.1:0-39634 GCA_036498865.1 Acidobacteriaceae bacterium
CTCGAAGCCACGATAGAAGAAATGATGTTCACCATCCACGCCCACCCCACGGTGGCCGAAGCGCTACTCGACGGGTTCAGCAGCGTAGAAGGCAAAGCCGTCAACGTGTAGGTTATGAGTCAAGACGATTCCAAGAAGTCTCGTGAGATTGCCGAAATTGCTTTCAAATCGGCTTTCCGTTCAACCCGTCAGGGCCCTTCCGAGGGCCCTGAAACACCGAGCATCGAAAGTCTTATCGCTCAGTTTGAGGATGCTTCACAAACTGATGATGATGGTGTGCAGTTCTGGCAGGCACGCGAACTTCAAAGACTGCTGGGGTATACGGATTATCGAAACTTCCTGTCAATCGTTTCCAAAGCCATGGAAGCGTGCCGGAACTCCGGGCAGCCAGTAGAAAACCATTTCGTTGACGTCAACGAAATGGTGGGAATCGGCTCGAACGCGGAGCGGCAAATCAGTGATATACGGCTGACCCGATACGCAGCCTACCTGATTGCCCAAAATGGTGATTCACGGAAGAAACAAATCGCATTTGCTCAAACCTATTTCGCCATTCAGACACGAAGACAGGAGTCAATCGACCTGGAGGCCCACTCCGAGCCCCTGACAGAAGATCATCGACGCCTTCTGCTGAGGGATGAGATAAAAACCCATAACAAGAATCTCGCGAGCGCGGCGAAAGGTGCCGGGGTGGCGACTCCTCTAGATTTCGCGATATTTCAAACCTTCGGCTACAAGGGCCTTTATGGTGGACTCGATAAGAGCGGGATACAGCGCCGAAAAGGGCTCAAGAGCAAAGATAATCCGCTCGACCACATGGGCAGCACAGAACTCGCCGCAAACCTGTTTCGGGCAACCCAGGCAGAAGATAAGCTAAGGCGCGAGCAAACCAAGGGAAAAATTCGTGCAAGTCAGCTTCACTATGCCGTGGGAAAGAGAGTGCGGCAGACAATCCGCGAACTGGGTGGAACGATGCCCGAAAGTCTGCCTCCGGCTGAGAACATCGAAAAGGTCGCGAAGCGTCTCAAACATTCTGCCCCTCACGAAATCGAGGCCGGATCGAAATCGGATTCCGAATCGTAGCGACACTTGCACATTCACCTCCTCCAACTCGGCCGCATCTCCTACGCGGAAGGCCTAGCCCTGCAAGCCCGCGTGGTCGCGGCGCGCAAGGCCAACCTCATCGGCGACACGCTCCTCCTGCTCGAACATCCGCCGGTGATCACCCTCGGCCGCAACTCCTCCCGCGCCAACGTCCTCGCCAGCGATGAATTCCTCGCCGCCCGCAACATCGAGCTCCACGAGATCAACCGCGGCGGCGACGTCACCTACCATGGCCCCGGCCAGCTCGTCGGCTACCCCATCGTCGACCTGCGCGGCGAATGGCCCGGCAAGAAGGGCCCGCACCTCGGCCCCGTCGACTTCGTCCGCATGCTCGAAGAAGTCCTCATCCGCACCTGTTCCGACTTCGGCGTCATGGCCAAGCGCATCCCCAAAATCACCGGCGTCTGGACCTTCGGCGGCAGAGAGGCCGAGGACACGCGCGGTCATGGACAGATTCCGGAACGCAAGCTCGCCGCCATCGGCGTGCACGTCTCGCAGGGCGTCACCTCGCACGGCTTCGCCCTCAACGTCACCACCGACCTGCGCGACTTCGAGTGGATCGTCCCCTGCGGCATCACCGACCGCGGCGTCACCTCGCTCGAGCTCGAAGCCGCCGACAGCGCCGACCCCACGCTGGAGCGCGCCACCCTCTCCGTCGCCCGCAACTTCGGCCGCGTCTTCGGCCGCCAGATGCTGGCCGTCCCCACGCTGGACGACCTGCTGGCCACCCCGCCCGCGCCTGCGGTCTAAGCCTCGCCCCCGGCAGAGTAGAATCACACCGAACCTCCCCGATCCCCAGCGCCCAAAGGATTCCCCGTGCCCGACCAGGTGGACCTGTACAACAACGCCTACGCCAAGCTGGAGCACGAGCTCTACCGCCAGGTCCGCTGGGAGACCTACGGTCAGGACCTCGGGCAAACCAGCTGGGTCAGCCGCGACGAGTCGGAGTCGATCCCCGCGCTGCTACAGATCGCGCGCAATTCCAGCGTGCTGGAGGTGGGTTGCGGATCGGGCCTGTACGCTCTGCACCTCGCTGAGATCGTGGGATGCCGCGTCACCGCGCTCGACAGCAACCCGCACGCCATCGCCACCGCCAGCCAGTCCGCCGCCACCGCCCGGCTGGATGGACTCGCCCACTTCCAGCAGTGCGACGTGTCGCAGGGGCTCCCCTTCGCAGCCGAGGCCTTCGATGCTGCGTTCTCCAACGACGTCCTCTGCCACGTCCCGCAGCGCGCCGGCGCCCTCCAGGAGTTCTACCGCGTCCTGAAACCCTCGGCCCGCCTGCTGTTCAGTGACGCGCTTGTCATCGGCGGCATGATCTCGCACGAGGAGCTGGCCACGCGCAGCTCTATCGGCCCCTACTTCTTCAGCCCGCCCGGCGAGAATGAGCGGCTGCTCGCCTCCGCCGGATTCACGCTCCTCAGCGTCACGGACACGACGCAGCAGGCCGCCGAAATCGCCGAACGCTGGCACCAGGCCCGCGCACGCCGCCGCGAACCGCTCACAGCCCTCGAAGGCCCGGAGCGCTACGAGGGCCTGCAGCGCTTCCTCGCCTGCGTGCAGCAACTCACCGCGGAACGCCGCCTGCTTCGGACCCTTTACCTTGCGCAAAAGCCCGCCGCCGCTTGAACGGTATTCGAGCAGGTCAAATCCCGGGCCGATCAAAGCCTTATAATCCATGGGGTACGGCGCGTTTTTGCGCCCACGAACCCCCCGGAAGGAATTGCGATGGCCACCGACGTAGTCATGCCCCAGATGGGCGAATCGATCACCGAAGGAACCCTGACCAAGTGGCTGAAAAAGGTAGGAGATACGGTCCAGCGTGACGAGCCGCTGTTCGAAATCTCCACCGACAAGGTCGACGCCGAAATCCCGTCGCCCGCCGCCGGCACGCTGCAGGAGATCAAGACGCCCGAGGGCTCCACCGTGCAGATCAACACCGTCGTCGCAGTCATCGGGGATGGAGCGGCGGCAACAGCATCCGCACCTCAGGCGCTAAAGCCCGAATCCAAGGCAGCAGGTAACGGCACGGCTGAAGCCGCGCCCTTAAGCGAAAGTGCCGCGCCTTCCGCACCGCCAGCCGCCACCGGCCCCGGCACCGACGTCCCCATGCCGCAAATGGGCGAGTCCATCACCGAGGGCACCATCACCAAGTGGCTGAAGCAGGTGGGTGAAAAGGTGGAGCGCGACGAACCGCTGTTCGAGATCTCCACCGACAAGGTCGACGCCGAAATCCCGTCGCCCGCCGCCGGCATCCTCACCGAAATCAAGTTCCCCGAGGGCTCCACCGTCGGCATCAACACGGTCGTCGCAGTCATCGGCGGCGGAGGCGGAGGTGCCAAGCCCGCCGCACCGGCTGCCGCCGCACCAGCACCAGCAGCACCGGCACCAGCCGCTGCACCCGCTCCGGCCTCAGCTGCCTCCGATGAGAAGCTCCGCTCCTCGCCGCTGGTCCGCAAGATCGCCAAGGACAACAACGTCGACCTCAGGCAGATCGCGGGCACCGGTTCCGCCGGCCGCATCACCAAGTCCGACATCCTCGGCCACCTTGAGAACCCGACGAAGCCCGTAGCACCCACCACGGCGGGCGCCCCATCTCAGCCGAAGGCTGAAGTGGCTTCAGCCCCCAGGCCTGCGGCCCCGCCCGCGCCGCTCTCCGGCGAACTCGTTCCCATGACCAAGATGCGCAGCATCATCGCCAGGCGCATGGTCGAGTCCAAGGCCACCAGCCCGCACGTCCACACCGTCTTCAAGGTGGACTTGACCCGCATCGTGCGCCTGCGCGAAAAGGAGAAGTCCAGGTACGAGCAGCGCAACGGCGTCAAACTCACCTACATGCCGTTCATCACGCGCGCCGCCATCGCCGCGCTGCGCAAGCACCCCATCGTCAACGGCTCGGTCGTGGGCGACGCCATCCAGTACAACAAGAACATCAACGTCGGCATCGCCGTCGCGCTGGACTGGGGCCTCATCGTCCCCGTCATCAAGCAGGCGGAGGAGAAGAACTTCCTCGGCATCGCGCGCGCCATCGTCGATGTGGCCGAACGCGCCCGCGGCAAGAAGCTCGCGGCGGACGAAATCTCCGGCGGCACCTTCACGCTCACCAACTCCGGCATCTTCGGCGAGCAGTTCGGCATGCCCATCATCAACCAGCCGCAGTCGGCCATCCTCGGCATCGGCGGAATGAACAAGGAGCCGGTCGTCGTCACGGATAAGGATGGCGCCGACTCCATCGCCATCCGCACCATCCAGCACTTCACCCTGGGCTTCGACCACCGCATCGTCGACGGCGCCGACGCCGGCAAATTCATGTCCGACTTCAAAGCCTACCTCGAGAACTGGTCCGAAGACATCGGCTGACCTTCGCGGTCGGCGAAAAGCGCCTTCGGCGCAAAGACAACAACACAGCGGTGACTCGAACCAAGAGTCACCGTTTTTCTTTGCGGTGGATTGGCAGTGGCGAATACTTGCTTTGATTAAGGGCACGGGTTTATCCCGTGCCGTAAGTTCACATGTGCAACACGGCTTTAGCCGCTAAGGTTCAATGATCCTGCAACAATCGAAAGCGCCGGATCCCCCAATACTTCCGACGCAAAAGGCTCAAGCGGGACAATCCCACACTGGATCAGGTAGTTCGCCGTCGCATCAAACTCATCCGGCACCATCGTCGGATCGTTAGGGTCTCCCTGAGGAACGAAGATCACCATGCCTTTTCTCGCGCGAGTGAGCAGCACGCGATAGGCGTTCCTGCGATAGATTCGCTTTTCCGGATTCTTGATCGCATTCCACTTCGATGGCGACCCCAACTGGAGCTTGCGCAGCAGCCAACCCTTGCGATCATCCCATATAAAATCACCGCCCCAGCAAAGCCCAATCCAGTCCAACTCAAGCCCCTGGATCTCGAACTCGGTTGCAAAGACCTCACAGCGATAACTCGAGCGGACATCCGCTTCATCGGCGAGATACCAGTGCTCCCAGGGATAATCCGCGTGGAACGTCGAGTTGGGCTCCAGGCCTTCCGCTCGCAGCCGCGCCGCGCCGGACGACCCAACCAGGCCGCGGCGGTCCAGTCCCTTGCTGTGTTGCTGCAGCGTCGCGCGCGTCTCGTCCAGGTCGCGCGACAGGAAGATGGGAAAACGCTTGTTGATCTCTAGCGCAGCGGCGGCTTGTGCATCGCCTTCAAGAACGAAGTTTACCCATGTGGCCAGTTGTTCGGCACGTAGACTCCGATTCGAGGTTCGCAGGTGAAGCGTTGCGTCCGTCTCGATCCCAGTCTCCGGAGCGGCCGCGTCGAACAGGCGATGCCCGGCTGTCGACGGCCCGCCCTCGATCACCTCGGGCGAGGCATAGACGTGCCAGGTCCGCCCGCGGGTGCTGCTCGTCAAAGCCCTGCCCCATTCCTCCAGGCCGGCCTCGCCGTCATTAATCTCCTGACCGCCGCCAACCAGCGCAATCACCACAGCCCAGTCCTCATGTCGCTCCATGATCTTCAGCAACATCTCTGGTTCGGAGTAATCCCGCTTGAACTTCTTCAAATTCTGCGCCTGGTTCCATGCCCGTTGCGCCTCATCAAAGATGATGGCGTGGTTCGAGGGCGGTCCCGGATCATCGTCCGTATAGTTTCGAGCGAAGATATGAACGTTCTCAATCAACGTTCGCGCGTTGATTCGCGCCTGCGACGCCGGCGCACCTTCGCGCATACCCTGCTGGGTAAACAAGTGCTGGAGCACCTTCACCAGCGGGCCATTGCCGCTCATAAAGTGAATTGCGCTGCCGCGGTTTTCGGCTGAGTGCGCGAGGCTCAGCCCAACCAATGTTTTCCCGGAACCCGGGACGCCGGTCAGGAAGCAAATTGCATGATGCTTTTCTTCATGAGCGCGGTGAAGAGAGTGCTGCACGGTCTGGCACACTGCTTCGATCTCATGTTCTGAGGCCTCCGAATGGGCGATCTCGCGGATGGAGAGTCCGGTCCGCAGAGCCAATGCGGCATCAATGATGCTCGGGACCGGGAAGTACGGGCTGGCGTCCCACTCCTCGATGGAAGCCTGCCCGTCAGCGGTGCGATCCACTTCGAGGAGCACCCGCGCAAGATGGCTCCAACCGCTGGCAATCACCGGCATTATCCAGTACGACGACAGCTGTGGAAAGAACGATTGCTGCCGGATATCTGTCAAGTCTGGCTCTGGAGCATCCGGAGAAACCAGAATCGGAACGATATGGCATCCACAGGAAGCCTTGTGAAAGTAGTGGAGCAAATGGGCATATTCCTCTACCTGTTGGCGAGCCTGCGAACCTGCATATCCACTCTTTGCTTCCAGGAAAACCACTCGGTCGCGAACTAGCAGCACGACATCAATCCGGCGCTCTTTCCTTGGAATCGAAAATTCCAGCAGCACTCCCCAGGCGGGGACAGTCGACGACGCTGCAACGCATTGCTTCAATGCCTCCCGCAGCGATTGGATATCCCGCTCCCAGGTTAGCGTCTGTTCGCTGTACTGCGAGGTGTACCCGCGCGTGGCGTAGCCCGTCGCCAACCGAGCGAGAATCAGCTCGTTCGCCTGCGTTAGAAACTCCTCGACTGTTGCTCGGTAGAACGAGGCCATGGGCGTCGCCCAGGATACCAGGTGTTCACCAGACCCGCGGCCTTTGGCGCGGCATCCATCGGCGCGGCCATCCTTTTTGACACATTTCACCCCACAGGGTAACGTCACAGATACTCCCCCTGCATTTACTTCAACTCCGTCAGGAGCCTTCTCCCATGCGACCGATTTCCTCGCCGCGGCTTGTCCGCACTGCTGTTTTTGCCATCGCCTGCACCACCTCGCTTACCGTCTTCGCCGTCTGCGCGGCGCTGGCCGGGTGCAATTCTCAGCCCCAGTCGGCATCTCAGCCGGGGTCGCAACCCGGATCCGGATCGCAGGCCGGGCCGCAGCTTCAGACGGTGCTTGCGCAGTCCACTTCCGGGTCAAGCGGCCTGCAGTTCATCAACCAGCCCGGCGGCGCGCAGGTGGTCTACGGCACCATCGACAATCAGCACACAGCGCAGTCTGCCATGGCGTTTATGTTGCAGCAGGTGCACGGGCACTTCGCGGACAAGCCTGACGTCAGCAAGATTTTCCAGATCAAGGGCAGCACGTCCTACGCCGCCTTCTTTACGCTCATTGCGAAGAACGCAGGCAACACGCCCATCGCGGGAGAGGTGATCGTCAACATGCCGGCCGGCGGACAGCCCATTGCCGCCGTGCTGTATGACAATGCCGCGACCTTCACCAAGTCGCAGCCCGGGATGCTGACCGCGCTGAACAATGCGTGGCACGCGGCGAACCCTGCGTCCTCTACAGCGCCCGCAGCCGCCCCAGCTCCAACTGCCGCAGCTGCGCTGCACCGCGTTACCGGCGGCGATCGCAGCGTCTACATCAGCCTCCCCGATGGCTGGAAGATCGATTCCGTCGCGGGCGGCTCCGTGAGCGCGGAAGGGCCGAAGGGCGAGCGTGTCGGCCTGAACCTGATGGCGCAGGGCATCGTCAATTCGCGCAGCCCCATTCCCGGCCGTCTCGCGTATCCGTTTGGCGGCGATGTGTTCACGGCGTACAGCAACATCGTCAACCAGAGCCGCATGAACCAGCATCTTCCCGCGGGAACATTTCACCTGACCAACAGCACTCCGCTGGGCGGCGGAGCGATCCAGGTCGCGTTCGATCTCGACCTGAACGATGGCTTCGGGGCGCGCACCGCCACAGCCCGCCTGCAGGAGCTCGGCGGACCCGGCCCAACGTGGGCGCTCAGCTTCAGCAACTCCAGCCTGCCCAAGACAATCGCCGCAGCGGAAAACGCGACGCTGCTCGCCGTCATCCAAAGCGCCAGTCAGGACGCCAACGTCGTCAAGGCCGAGCAGGGCGCCGTGATGCAGGGCATCGCAGCCGCCAGCGCGCGCTCGCAGGCGGAGGCACAGCAGGCCAACCAGAACCGCATCGCCAGTTCCCAGGCCTTCGACGCCCACATGGACAACATCGACAGCCAGAGCAAGGCCATGCAGAACTACACCCTCGACCGCTCGCAGATCCAGGACAACGACCTCAACGGCCGCGCCACCGTCTCCGACGGCCTGGCCGACGCGCTCATCAAGGCCGACCCCACCCGCTACCAGGTCGTCCCGCCGTCGCAGTTCCTCAAAGGCGTCGACTACTAGGGGCGGAAACACGCACGACTCCAGGCGGATTGCCCGGCGTAGCCAAAACGGCTACACTCAACGCAAGGAGATGCCCATGCGCCAAGTCTCACTGCGCGAATTTCGTACCCGCGGTTCTGCAGCCCTGAAGAGTGTGCCTGCGGGCGAGACGATCCTGCTCGCCGGGCAGAAGGGCCCCGCTTATTTTCTGGTGCCGGTGCAAGGCGACGTGATTGCCGAGGACCGCGAGTTGCGGCTTGCCATGGCACGCGCAAGCCTGCGAGCAGGATGGGAACGAATCGAGGCATCGGGTCTGCCTCCCATTACCGATGAGGAAATCGACGCGGAGATTGCCGCAGTTCGCAAAGCACGACAGCCCCGGAAACGGTCCCCGCGACGATGAGGCTGGTTGTCCTCGATACCAATGTCATCATTGCGGCAGGGATCAATCCTGGTGGCGCTCCCGCGAGGTTGGTGCTCGATTGGGCGTTGCGCGCTCAAATCGGAGTGGTGACGTGCCCATGGATCACTGGCGAATACCGAGCCGTCGCCCGCCGCAGGAAGTTCGCCGCATACGGGTTTCCTCCCGCCTGGCTTGAGGCTCTGATCGACGCAACCCTGCATCTTCCCGATCCCCAGCCCTGGCCTTATTCCATCCCCGACCCCAAGGACGCCACGTTCCTCGCGCTGGCCCACTCCTCGGGCGCGTGGCTGGTCACTGGAAACCTCAAGCACTTCCCTGAAAAGGCTCGGAGCGGAGTGACAGTCATTTCACCCGCCGACTATCTAAATCGTCTGCTCGCGGGGGGCAAAAAGCCGTCGGCCGTTCGATGACTTCTGAGACGCAACGCTACAGCAGCGACTGCGCCTTCAGCACCAGCTCCACCGCCTCTTCCGGCGTGGCGGCGACGGCGCTCAGGTGGCCCATCTTCCGTCCCTTCCGCGGACGCAGCTTCTCGTACAGATGCAGCCGTACCCCGGGCACTCCCAGCGCGCGGTCGAAGTGCGGCACCCTCGGCGCAGCCTTCTCGCCCGGCCCAGCCGGCGTCAGCCAGTGGTCGCCCAGCAGGTTCGCAATCGCGCACGGTTGCACCACATCCACCGCACCCAGCGGCAGGTTGCACACCGCGCGCACCAGTTGCTCAAACTGGCTGGTCACGCACGCGCGTTCGCTGGCGTGGTAGCTGTTGTGCGGACGCGGCGCCAGCTCGTTCACCAGAATCTTCCCATCTTTAGTTACAAATAGCTCGACCGCCAGAATCCCTTCCAGCAGGAACGTGTCTGCGATCGCCGACGCGAGCTCGCGCGCCTCGTTCGCCATCGCCTCCGCCAGCGGCGCCGGCAGCACGCTCCACGCCAGAATCTGATTCTCATGGTGATTCCACGCCGCCGGATACACCTTCACCTCGCCATTCGGCGAGCGCGCCACCAGGATCGAGATCTCGCGGTCCAGGTCAATCGCCTGCTCCACCACGCCCGAGCCCCCAGTCGTTGCAGACCCGCCCAGAGCCTCCCACGCGCCGCGAATCTGTTCCTCCGTCGCGGGTCCGTTGAAGCCCACCTTGCCCTGCCCGCGCCCGTCGTATCCGCCCGTCGCGCTCTTGCAGAAGCAGCGTCCGCCCAGCTCCGCCACGGCCGCGCGCAGCTCGTCCAGCGAGCGCACAGCGCGATACTTGCCCACCGGAAATCCGTTGCGCAGCAGCCAGTCCTTCTGCACAATGCGGTCCTGGATCACCTCCAGCACGCTCTCGCTCGGCCGCACCGGCACATAGCTCGCCGCGGAGTTCATGCTGGCCAGCGAGATCTGCTCAATCTCCAGCGTCACCACGTCGCATCCGCGCGCCAGCCGCGCCGCCTCGCGAGCATCGGTCCAGTCGGCCTCCACGCACTGATCCACAACAAAGCGCGCCGGGCAGCCCGGATCCGGATCGAGCACGTGGATGCGATAGCCCATGCTGCGCGCAGCCATCGCGGTCAGGCGGCCCAGCTGCCCGCCCCCAAAGATGCCAATCGTCGCGCCCGGCAGCAGCGTAGGTGCTGCAGCGTCGCTCACGCCGGAACCTCTTCCTCAAGTGATTGCGCCAGCACCTCGTCGCGCCGTGCCGCGCGCCACTTCACCAGCTTCGCCTGCAGCTTCTTATCCGTGCTCGCCAGAATCTCAACCGCTAGCAACCCTGCATTCGCCGCTCCGGCAGCTCCAATTGCCAGTGTCCCCACCGGAATTCCCTTCGGCATCTGCACAATCGACAGCAGCGAATCGAACCCTTGCAGCGCGGTCGCCGCAATGGGCACGCCCAGCACCGGCAGCACCGTCTTTGCCGCCACCATGCCCGGCAGATGCGCCGCGCCACCCGCGCCCGCAATGATCACGCGCAGCCCGCGGCCCGCGGCGCTCTCCGCATAGGCAAACATCCGGTCCGGCGTGCGGTGCGCGGAGACGACCTTCGCCTCGTGCGCCACGCCGAACTCGCGCAGCATCTCCACCGCGGCGCGCATCACCGCATAGTCATTCTTGCTCCCCATGATCACCCCGACCAGGGGCTTCTGCGATTTGGCAGGCATGGGGTCGATTATACGAGGGCCGCGACTTATCCCGCTGACTCCCCACTCTTCGCCCACAGGCTGGCGTTCAGGCACTGCACCACGCCATCCACAATCAGGTTCAGCCCCGCGGTGAACTTCGGCGCGTCGGCAATCTGCTGCGAGCTCACCGCATCCGCCATGTTGATGCTGGAGCTGACAATTGCCAGCGCTGCGTCCTTCTTCTGTGCGCCGGACTTCGCGCCATACAGCGACTCAACACCCTGCACCAGCGAGGGCAACACCGAGATACCGCGCAAAAACAGCTTCAGAAAATCCATGTCATTCCTCCGAGTTTCGTCCATCGTTCCGCGTAGAAGCACGGCTCACCGCCGCGCCACAAACCAATCGATCGCCACATGCGCGAACGTAATCAATCCTCCGAACGCAGCGGCAATCCCCTTCATCCGCTGCACCGTTCGCTCATGGTCGAAGATGCGTCCTTCCAGCTGCGCCAGCCGCCCCGGCTGTCCGTTGCCCACAATCTCTTTCATCTGGCTCTTCAACACCGACAGGTCCGCCAGCACCTGCCCCTCAAACTCCGTCATGTGCAACTCCTCAATACCTAACCCCGATTGCCACTGATCAAACCGATCAAGAGACCTCGTTTGTATCGATCTGCTCTCGCATTGGATCGGTTCAATCGGTGCAGATCGGTGCTAAGCCTCTGTGCCGCCTAAGCAACCGGCAGATTGACAAACACCGCGCTCGAAAGCCGCGAATACAGCGGCGGCGTAGACGCGTCATACATCCGGACGAAGAGTTTCTCCGCCTGCGCGCAGCGCGGAACCGAGAAGCTGCGCACCGGCGAGCGCAGCACCAGGTCCACTCCCGCGCCTGCGCCGAACTCCCAGTCGCGCCTTCGCACCTCGAAGCCTCCACCCGCCGGCGCAGCCATGCCAGCGTCAATCAGCAACGCGCTGCCGCTCGCGCTCGTCACCGTAAGCTGCCGCAGGTTCTCCAGCGCCGCACCCGGAGCCGTCGCCGCTGTTGCCGGCAGAAACGCATCCGCCGCAACCGACTCCGACAACGTGATCCCCAGCGACTCCGCCCAGTCGTTCGCGAACGCGATGCGATAGGTCAGCAACTCCGGCACAGCGTGGCCATCCGCAATCGTCACTCTGCGGACCACCACGCTGAACGTCTCGCCGTTCGCGCTGATCGCGAGAACATCCCCCGGCCACACGTCCGCAGGATTCACGTGAACCGTGGTGCCCGCAATCGCCGCCGCGCGGCTGCACGCCAGCGCAAGCACTGCCTGCGCCGCAGCCTCGCAATCCTGGGTGGATCGAGCGGCCGGCTTGACCACTTTGCCCAGCCAGCGCGCGGTCCCGGGCACGCCGCCCGCGGCTTCTGCAGCAACACTGGCCGCATCCTCCAGTCGCGCTACCGCACGATTGCGCGTGCGATAGCGGACGGCCACCAGTTCCCCAGGCTGCGGAACGCGCCCCGCAAAAAACGTAACCGTTCCGGTCGCATCCACCTGGCAGTCAACGCCGGTTCCAGCCACGCCGATCAGCCGCGTCTGGGTTGCGCCGCCGGGCAGCGTGCTCACAATCCAGGCCCCAGCCTGCGCAATCCGGCAAGCCCCAATCGCACCGCTCAGCGCCACGCTGTCCACGGCCGCAAAGGTACAGCTCGCAGGCGAGCCGGCCACTGCGCCATCGTAGAGCACGGTCGCAGGCGTGTTGGACGCGTTGCCCAGGTCCACCAGCTCGAACACCAGCGACATCGGCGACTCGATCAGCCCCCCGCCAAACGACTCGATCACGCCATCCACTCGCGCGTAGTAGGTCTGCAGCACGCGCTGGACCTCCGGAGAATGCAGCCGGATGCGCAGCGTGTAAGCATGGCCATTCAGCAGCGTGTAGCTCGTCCCGGCCTCGGCCCCATTGACGAACGGAGTTACAACCGCCGCGCCCGCGCTGGTGCGCACATTCCATCCGGCAAAGCAGTTCGCGCGCGCAACCGGCCCCTGGTAAAGTCCGCACACCACGCCGTCCGAAGGCGCCGCGAGCTGCACCTGCGCGGCCTCCACCACCAGCGTGCCGCCCATCTCCACCTGGTCAATCGCGGTCAGCGTCGTCTGCCCATCCATCCCGGTGCCACCCGACATGGTCAAGCCGCCGCCGCCCAGGGAAAGATGCGAACCCGGGTCCACAACCTTCCACACCTGCGGGTTGAACGCTGCCTGGCTAAAGCTGTCGGCCAGCAGCGTCGGCCTGCTCACGCGAAACGGAGCCTGTGACAGCTGGAACACGCTGGTCGTTCCATCGCCCGAAAACAATTCGGTTACAAATGCGCCCGGCTCAATCGCGCCCGTCACCGTAACGTCGTTGGCGAGCTCCTTCACCTTCGCAGTCGAAAGCGCCGCAACCTGCAGTGAGCCGCCAGCGCCCGAGTCGAAGTCCAGCGTGTGCGTCACCGAGCCCACCGTCTGCATGGCCAGCGCGCCATTCAGCGCGCGATAGCCTGCGTAGCTCGCCCCTGCAATCGCCCCCGCATTGGCCGACCATGGCTGCGCCGGTTCGGACGCAAACACCCCGACTGGCTTGTCGTGCACCACTCCCGCAGTGCTCAACACCCCCGCGGCCGTGCGCTCGGCAAGCGTCGAGAGCAACGCCCCGCCCGCGACCGCAAAGCCATCGCCAGTCAGCGTGGGAGTCTGCTTGTCCAGCAGCCACTCATCGCTGATGGCCGTGAACGCGAAGCGATACGCCGGTCCAGCCAACCCCGCGCCCACATAGTCTGCAACCGGTTCGGTGGCAAGATATCCAGTGAAGAGCGGCATACCGGCGTCGTTTGAAACCACCACCCGCGCCCGCCGCACCGGCACCTGCAGCCCGGGCACAGGCAGAGCTCCCCCACCCAGCTCCAGCGCCCCCGTGCAGCGCGAAGGCGCATTCAGCACGCGCTCAATCTCCAGCGGCTTCTCCGCCGAGAGCGCCGCGGAGTAATCGACCGCCCCCTTGCCATCCAGATTGTCGATCGTCAGTTTCATGTCTCCCCTTCCCAAGAGTCCTTGCCGCCCGCGCCACCAAATGTTCCGCGTCAGCCCTGTGCCGGCTGTTCCAATTTCGGAAGCCCCCGCATCTCGCGCACCTCATCGACCGTCAGCACGCCCGCCTTCAGCAGCTCCGTCTGGATCTGCAGCTGCTGCATCTCGTCGCGCGACTCCAGGTCGCTGAAGCAGAACTCGAACTCACGCCAGCCCAGCTTCTTCGCAAACAAATCCCGCGTGATGTGTTCGGCCAGCAGTCGCGCCACCGGCACCACGGCGCTCTGGAACGCTTCGTCCGCCATCTCGCCCGCCGTGGAGCGGTTGACGTCGGCCTGCAATCCCAGCAGCATGGGCGGCAGCTCGAACGCATTCGCAATCATGCGCAGCAGAAACTCCTGCCACTGGATGCGCAGGTCCGCGTCCGTGCCGCCGGCGAAGCGCAGCACCTCGGGCTTCTGCTCGCAGCTCAGCAAAGGCACGCGCCCCGTGCCTTCAATCTCGTCCTGCCACCAGCGAATCAGGCGGTCGTGCTGCTCCGGCGTAGTCTCGTTCAGCCACAGCGCGTACTGCACCACCGAGTTCGACGCGAGCCGCCCGGCATAGCGGTTGGCGGAGAGAAATTGATTCACCGTCTCGAACGCCACCTCCAACCGCCCCAGCCCGAACGGCGTGTGCGTGCGCGGATTCAGCCGCAGGTACATCAGCTCATCGTCCAGCAGAGGCGTGCGTTGCGTGGCGAGCTGGCCGCGCGCCTGCGCATAGCGTGCCTTCGCCGGATCGCCGTCCCACGCCGGATCGATCTCAATCGTCGCGCCGTCCACTGCCCACAGGTGGAACGGCCGCTCCGCATCGCCGGTCGCCTCCATCTCCACCGCGCCAAAGCCGCCCACCAGCAGGTCCTCCAGCACCTGCTCCATCAGCGTGCGAAAGCTGTCGCCCGTGTTCGGTTCCTCCAGGCAGCGGCGCAACACGCGCAGGCGCGCGGCCGCATCCGGCACGTCGGCGCTGCTGTGGCCGCGGCGCACGCGCACCGTCCAGTCCATGCTGGCGATCTTGTCCTTCACCACGTTAATGGCTCGCCGCGCCACGGGCGTCTCGGCAAACTTGCGCAGGTTCGCCGGCGTGGGCTTCGGCGTGGCCTGCTGTCCCGCGCGGCCCGGCGAGTACGGGCTCAGAATCGAAGGCAGCATCGCCGTCTTCCGCTCGCCCCTGGTTGCATCTCCTGCGGTTGCATCTACGCCGGCCAGTCTCTGCCAGGCTTCCGTCACTCGTGTTCGAAGGCTCACGGGTTATCCCCTTTCCAATCTCGGTTACAAATAGAAAAAGGCACAGCCGTTACGCTGTGCCATCCAACAAAAAAAGCTTCACACCGATTGACACCGATTCAACCGATTAGAAGCAAAAGAGCTCGATTCGCACTTGATCGGTTGAATCGGTGTAGATCGGTGCCAGGTTTCTTCCTGTTACAACCGCAAGTCGAGCCTTGCCGTCTCCGCGGCCCTTGCCAGGTCGCTCACCGTGATCACCCGGATCTGCTGGCTCTCCATCGTGTCCACGCCAAAGCGGTAGCGCTCGCTGTCTTCGTCCGAACCTGCTTCCGCATCGTCCTTCGACATCGCTCGCAGCGGCTCGACCACCGCCGTCAGTTCGAGCTTCGCGCCCTCCACCCGCTGCACTCCCTCATGCAGCCGCGGCGCAGACCACGCCAGCACCTTCGCGGCCTCCACATCGGCCTCCAGCGACACCGCGTGGAACATTCGGATCACGCCGTTACCACCCCAGCGAACAAGTTCGCCGGGGGCCCCGGGAGTGGGCCGGTAGCCGCAGTCGATCTTCATCGGGTCGCCCGCCCGCGTATATATAGATGCGGCAATTTTCTTGCGCATCATCGCCCACACGCCCGCGCTCTCGAACTGCGTGCGCATGGCGGCGGCAATGGCGGCGCGCCCGGTGCGGCGCCGTTCCTGCTTCACCTTCAGCGGCTCCACGTACAGCTGCATCAGCAAGTCGAGTTCCGCGGCAACGCTCTCGGCCAGGCACGCGCGCGGCTCCGTTATCTGGATCGAGTTTGAAAAGCTGTCCTCGATCAGTGCCAGCACCGGCTTGGGTTCCGCGTCGCCCAGCTTCAACCGCGCGCCGATCTCACTCTCCAGCGCCTCCAGCAGCCCAATGTCCGCGTCCGCATCCATGCAGCGCACGCGGCTCCAGTCGCGCGTGAAGCGCAACTGCGCGCTCTCCACCCGGCCCGCCTCGCGCAGCAGCACGCCGATGTTGGTGAACTCTCCCTTCACCGGGTCCGGCACATAGCGGATCAGGTAGAACTCGCAAGGGATGCGTTCTGCCACGATGCTCTCCTCTCCTTAAACTCAATGCAATTCAACCACCACACACTACTTAACACCGATCTACACCGACGGGCACCGATTCAAAACCAAAATGTGGATTCAGATCCGGATCGTCTTTGGATCGGTCCGATCGGTGTTTATCAGTGTTAAGCCTCTCGTTCTGTCTACATCACAAACTTTCCCGGCGCATTCGCTTCGAACTGCCGCGGCACCACAACACTCGCATTCTTCTCCCACATCGGGAACGGCTCCCGATTCGAATCCCGAAACGACGCAATCAATTCGCGCACTCGCCCGCGCCGCCGCAGCAACTGCTCCAGCAGCCGCTCGATCGTCGCCATCTCGCCGCCGTACCACTCCGGCGGGACCATATCCGCGATGTTCCAGATGGTGTCGCCGTCCATCTCCTCAATGCGGCTGAGCCACGGCTCGAAGCTCGGCCATCCAGTCACACCGGCGTACACGCGGTTGCGCGGATAGACACCGCGCAGCGGGCTGTCCGGAAAGCTCCACTCGCCGGCGTTGAAGCAGAAGCCCTGGTCGATGAACGTCGCGCGATACTTGCGCTCGCGCGGCTTGCGCTCAAACACCGCCTGCCTTCCGTTGCAGTTGCCCGTCCACTTATCCAGCGCCAGCATGCCCGCGAACTCGCGCAGGTTGCGCACCTCGTCCAGCTGCGGCTCCGGCAGGTAGTCCACCACCTGCCCCGGCATCAATCCGCCGATGAAGCGGCTGCCGAACTGCAACCCCGCCGTGTAGCGGTCGCTGCGTCCGTGCGCGGTCTCCACGTGCATGCCGGGCGAGTTCGCGATCAGCCACGCGCTCACCTCCACCACATCGGTCACCGGCACGGTCAGTCCAACTGCCTCGGCCAGGCGCGTCGCAATCAGCTCGTTGGGCAGCACCCGCAGATGCTGCGGATTGTTCTGGAACTTCACCACCCACAGCCTGCCGTCCGCGCCCAGCATCAGCTGACTCTGCGCGCCGCCCCGCATCCGCCGAATCGCCTGAACCGCAAGGACTGCCAAGAAATCTCTCCGCTCCAAAGAATACTGCACCCGGAACTACTTAACACCGATCGTCACCGATGGAACCGATCCAGTACAGAAGGAGGAGGATGTACGAGTCAGCCCCGCCCTCGATCCAAGCCCTGTCCTCAATCGGTCCAATCGGTGGAAATCGGTGCCAGGCATTTCTGCTGGCTATGCTGCCCGCCGCCGGCCCCGCTGCAGTCTTTCCTTCCTCACCGCCTGCGCAATTGCGAACGCCATCACGCAGTCATCGTGCGCACCGTTTGTCGCGCCGCTGCGTCCGTTGGCGTGAGTCACAAACGTGCGGCACTCCTCCAGCAGCCGCTTGCTGCGGAACAGTTCCGGCTTCTCCGCCAGCAGCGCGTCCAGGTCGCTGATCATCGCCGGCTTGTTCACTCCGGTGGTCAGCCATCCCGGCCCGCTCGCGCTTTCGTACACGTTCTCGTACCCCTCGCCTTTTTCCAGATGCGCAATCACGCCGTGGCCGTGGTTATTGCGTTCCACCACCAGCAGCGCGGGCTGTCCCGGAGTGCTGTATTCGCGGGCCAGGTCCGCTCCCCACCGAGCCAGCTCGCGCGGTCTAAGCCGGTGCTGCAACTCCGCGCACTGCGCGCCGCTTTCCAGCTCGATCACCTGCACCGCCGCGTAGTCGCCCTCCGATCCGCCGCCCGCGGGATCGAGCGCGACAATATATTCCTTGCCCGGCTGCGGCGGCAGAAACACCTGCAACCTGCCCTCGCGGCGCGCGGACACAGGCCTTTCCACTGCCTTCAACCGCGTCTCCAGCGCATCCATGTCGAAGCAGCACTCGCCCGTGGAGCGGAAGCACAGCTCCGGCTCCTCGGCGAACTCCTGTACGCGCAGGCCGCGGTAGTTGGTCTCCAGCCAGCGGCGAAAGCCCAGCTGCTCATAGCTCAACTCGTGCTTCACCACCAGCTCCAGCTCGTCCTCGCGCAGGTCTGTAACCGCTTCCGCAACATATTCCCGCTCCAGCCACCACGGGAAGAAGTGCTTCACCACTCCGTTCTCCTCCGCCTGCTGCCACTCCTCGTAGAAGCAGCCGTAGGCGCCGTTGGGCGTCGACTCCAGCACCAGCTCGCCGCCGGGAATCAGCGCGGCGCGCATGCCCGCCAGCGTTGCCGCCGCGTCGCCGGTCCAGCGCGACACCTCGCTCAGGTGCATGTTCTGCACTGTCAGCCCGCGGCCGGCGTTGCAGTCGGAGGCAGTCAGCACGCGGAACTCGCTGTCCAGCTCCGGGAACACCATCTGCCGCACGTTGGCGCGGCTGCGCTTCAGCGGACCCTTGCGCAGGTCCTCGGGCAGGCACTCCCAGAAGCGCTGCACAATGCGAAAGATCGATTCCGCCGCCTCGCGCGTATGCGCCACCTGCACCGTCAGTACGCCGCGCCCGGTAATCGTCTTCAGAAAGAAGCGGCCCGCAATCCACGTCGTCATGCCCATCTGCCGCGCCTTCACAATGATGTTCTGCAGCCCGCGGCGGCGCGCAAACTCCGCCTGCACCGCGTTCGCGATCAGCGGACTCTCCTGGCCCGTGCGATCGCGAATCCGCAGTAGCTCGCGCGCGAGGCAGGTGGAGACGATCTCCCCACCTGCCTCATCGCGCGGCTCATCAAAGCATTTGCCCAAGTGCAGCAGTTCCTCAAGTCCGTACCCATCGTTCGCCATTGCATGTCCACCTGTAACTTCTTTTGATCGTTGAGCCCACCCAGGCCCGTGCACGAATGTCACGCCAGCGTGAGGCGTTTCGCGACTCCACCGACTTTGATCGACGGCGCGCCTCCGCTGTTCGAGGAGAGATAGAGCGTGTTGTCCTCCATCACCGAGTCCGGCAGCTGGGTGCCCGTTCCCAGCACGCCGCCTCCGCGTAGCGCGGTCACGCCGCTCCACCCCGCGCTCGACGCCAGCGATGCAACGTGCGTCAGGTCGATCGCCTCCAGCAGCATGGCGGAAACCGCCCCCTGCACATCGACGAAGCAAGGCACCGGAGCATAGCTCGACCCTGCCTCATCGACGACGCGGCAGTTGAGCAGTGCAAGGCGATCCACGCTCGACCCTGAAATCAGGCTCACCAGCGCGCCGGGAGCCCCGCTGCCATCCGGATTCCGCAGCACAGTCACGCCTTCCAGAGTCAGCTGGCCAATCGCATTCCACACCGTGACCAGCGGGTTCGCGGAGGTCGGAATGTAGTTGACGCCGCTAAGGCGAATCAACCCGCACGACTGTGCGAGCAGCATCAGCACATTCTGCGAAGAGAAGGTGCAGTTGGAGACCGAAAAGTCCTGAATCTGGTCCACGTCGGGCGCAGGCGTCAGCCCGGCACCGAAGATCCCGAATACGAAACCAATATTGCTACAGACTCCGGTGCAGTTCGAGACAACGACATTGCGGATCCGGTGCACGTTGTTGCTGGGCATCGCCGCCGCGTCAATGGACGTATACGCTCTGACGAACGACAGCGAATGGTGGAAGCGGCAGTTGGTCACCGTAACGCGGCTGATGTCGCCGCCGTAGCCCTCGGGCGAGTTCAGCGCAATCGCATCGTCTCCAGTGGCAAAGTCGCAGTTCTCAATGCCGATGTCTTCGCTCGGCCCATCGATGTGAATCCCGTCGTGCAGCGTGCCCGCGGTGGCGAACCTGGAGTTCACCACCTTGGCGAAGCCCACATTGCTCAGGCACACGCAATAGTTCGCAGGCGCCTCAAGAAACGTGATGTTGTCGATCAGCACGTCCGTGCAGTTGTTCAACAAAATGCCGTACGTCCCATGGGCCACCGCTCCGGAGACAGGCTGGTCGGCTGCGGCGTTGGTTTGCCCGCCTTCCCCGCTCAGGAAGTTCGGCTTCACCTGGAAATCGCGCAGCACGATGTTCTTCGCCGCGCGGGCCACTGCAGCGACGTCGTATGCTCCCTCGCTGCATCCCATGGCCACCGTGTATTCGCCGATGCGGATGCAGTCCCGCGGCGAGTTGCCGATCATGGCGATGCCGCTGCCCGGGCCAGTCCCCTCAATCGTCGTGTGGCCGCATGTCGCAAGCACCAGGCCCGTGGTCAGGAACATGCCATCGAGGATCAGTTTGATGGGATTCGTAGCGGATGCAGTCGCCAGAAACGCATTCAACACCGCCGTCGCGTCGAAGCTCTGATCGGTCGCCGCGCCCAGTGAGGACGCAGTCCGCACCGCAGCCGAGTCATTCCCGGTAAAGGGCCGGCACTGGTTCATGGCGTTCAACGACGCAGGCGGAGGCGATGCAGCGTTGCCGCTGTAGAACACGCAGGAGGCCGCCGATCCCGGATAACTGTAGGAGCTCCACGAATTATCCGTGTAGCAGAATTTTACGTACGTCTGGTTCCCCGGCAGCGGAGCAACCACATTCGAATTCATGCGCCCCGAGGCGATGCCGCTGCATGCCGCCAGCGTGCTCGAGATATCGGCGATGAAGTTGCCGCATGCGTCGTACGTGCACACGCTCAGGGTCGGCGAGCTGACGTAGAACGGAAGGTTGGTGATGAACGACGTTGAGCCGGGCGCATACACGGTAGCCACGTACCATCCCGCATTGGGGGCCAGCGTTCCATCCGCGCACAGAGTGTGATCCGCCACAGCGTTGCGATAGTTGAACGCATTCCGGTTGCCGCCCATCGGGCCCGGCAGCACCGCGCCAGCGAACTCCGCGGGAACAACCGTCAACGCGGAGAGCAGCGCGGTGGCTGCGTTGGCGGCGACTGCCGCATCCTTCGCGTCGACATCGCTTGGCGTAGCGAACCCGAAGGCGACGTAGTTGCTCGGCACGGCGGCCGTGCCGGTGCTGGCGCACACCATGGCCCCAGCCAGGCTCGCCGCATTGCCGTAGCTGCCGTTCAGCCTTCCATCCAGCCAGCTGAAGCGGACATACACCTGCGTGCCCGGCAGCGGAAACGCGCCGCAGCCGCCAATCATATTCGGGCCGGGATAGTAGACCGAACCGAACGAGGCCACTGGAACCGCGTTGAGGAACGCGCCGTTGGCGTCGTAGAGCGCGAAGGTCGCATCGCTTGGGTCGATGGGAAGGTTCGACGCCATCGACGTCATTCCCGGGCAGAAGATGAGTCCCGACGACGACCAGCCTGCAGCCGGCGCAAGCGTGCCATCGCTCTGCACGCTGAAGCCGTGGGCCACCTTGTTCGCGTCGAACAAATTTCCCGCGGCGGGAAGCACGCTGGAGGCGAGTGCGGTAACGCTGCCCTGCGAGCCCGCGGGCCCGGCCGGCCCCTGTGGACCGGCGATTGAACCTGGCGCATAGATCTCAGACATATGACTCTCCTATATTCCGAATGTGCAGGTGATGTCCGAAGACGCAGTCACCGTGATGGCAATGTTGTTCGCGTCCACGTTGCGCGCGGTATAGGCGGGCGAACCGCTGTTCACGTAGCAGGTCATCAGCGGATACAGCGTGCCCAGCGAGTGCGCGTAGTTGAACGTGCCCGCGCCGGCGAAGGTGTGCTGCAGCGTGACCGTGGTGGTGTGCTGGCCGCCCACCGCGACGCCGTTGATGGTGGTGGCGTTCAGCGTTCCGACGTTGATGGTTCCGGCGGTAAATGCCTGCGGCGAAAACGTGTAGGGCGTGCCGCGCATGTTCATCGTCAGTGCGCTGGAGGCAGGCGCGTACTGCACCAGGTCGACGCCGGCGTTGCTGTCGAGCTCGAACAGGTTGTAGCCGGAGTTCCAGCTTCCGCAGCCGTGCAGGTTGCAGTGCAGGTTGAACGCCGCCTGCTCTCCCGCGACGAGATTCATGGTGCGGCGCCACACGCCGGTGGCCTCATACGCGGTGTCGGGCACGGTATGCGTGCCGCCGTAGCCCAGGTAATTCGCAGTGGGCGAGGCGTTGGCAATGGACCAGCCAATGAGTCCCGGCCCGTTGTTCTGCTGATACTGCAGGCCCGCGCGCATCAGCACGGAAGGCCGCGGCACAGTCTGGCCCACAAACTCGGTGTCGGCCGCGACGGCCTCCTGGTAGAAGTGCGGCTCCTCCACCGGATCGTTCGCGGACCACGCGACGTTATTCGGCGCGAGCGTCATGCGGCCGTCCACGCTCTTCGTCGCCGGATTGAAGACGCTCAGCACCTCGGCCATTGGGTACAGCGCGAATCCGCCGGTCAGCACGGAGGCGGAACCGCCACTGCTGCTGCCGTTCGCGCCGGTCTGCGAATAGGTAAAGCTATTTGGCCCCGTGGTGGTTACAACATACGTCCCGTTGTAGCCCGGGTCTGCAACGCCAGCGATGCTAGCGGGAAGTCCGTCGATGTTCGCGGGCAGGTTGCTCGCGGTGGTCGCAGTGACTACGTTGCCCGCGCGCGTCAGCGTGGCAATGGCGGCGTTGACGTTGAGGAAGCCCGAAGTCTGGTTCATCGCGCCGACGATCGCTGTCGTTCCGCCCGCATAGTAGAGGCTGGTGGCGGAGGGCGAGCCGACAACCGGAAACAGCTGGCGTATGCCGTTCGCGGTGTCGACCGTCTGCTCCAGGCCATAGCCGCACAGTCCGCCAATGGCGATGGTCGCCAGCGACTGGTGCGGCTTGTTGAGCGTCATCCGCAGATGCGTGGCGTCGAGCACGGTGAACGGCGCCATCTCGTAGTTGTTCGGGTCGAAGCTGTGGGTCTGGTCCGCCAGGCACGCCAGGCCGCTGCCCGTGCCGATGGCGGCAGTGCTGGTCGCGTACCCAGCCGGGACGCCGGACGTAGCAATGGCAAATGTAACGGTTCCAGGCGCAAGATCGTCAGCCCGCGACGGAATCGCCTGTGCGGCGCTGAGCAGGATGCTGACCGGGAAGCCGGTGCCGCTGAATTGCGCAGAAGCGTGCGGCCCTGTATTGCTTCCGCCGATCAGCGCGCCGCCGGTGCCAGCGCTGGTGATCGTCTTCGCCGGATTGCTGTCGATGAGAAAGCGGCCATCGCCCTGCGTCCCAGGCCCGGCAGTGGGCGAAATTGTAACATCCGTCGATCCTGTGGAGCAGCCGCTCGCGCAGATGCCGGCAAAGACCCGCCAATCCTCGTGCGACTGCAGGTCGAACGGATGCGCGCCCTCGTCCGCGGAGTCGCGGAAGCCGCCCGCCGCAACCAGAAAGCGCGAGCCCATCAGGCAGTCGCCCACGCCGTAGCAGTTGATTCCCTGCGGCACCAGCACGTGCTGGCCCTGCGTGTTGTAGGTGCCATTCACGGTCAGCGCGCTGAAACCCATCTTGAAGTAGGGCACGGGATGATCGATCTGCTCGGGGAACAGGTTCGAGCCTCCGGCGAGGCCGCGGTGATTGATGATGAGCCCCATCGATCCAGGATCCTCGTTGCCGGTTTGCTGGAAGAGGCTCGCCTCGCTCTGGGTGGAGACTGCGTTGATGGTCTGCGCGGTCGAAAGGCCGTTGTTCACCACATCGACCGGGTTCAGGTAGCTGTCCACCTGTCCGCCGCCGCGCGTGTCCTGCACGTGAGTCTGGCTGGGCAGCGCAGTGGCGGTGAATTGCTCGGCAGTGTAGTCCGGCTGCGCAACAATCTCGCAGCCGCCCGCGCAGTCCGGACTCGCGGCAGCATTGGCGATTCCATTGTTGTCGCGTCCGGTTACATATTGGCTGGCGTAAAGAACGCCGTTCAGGTGGTTGACGTCCAACTGCGTTCCATCCGGCTGTACGACGGTCTGCGAGGCCTGCGGGAGCGCGGCGATCTTCTGCCCCAGTCCCCCGGTAAGCGCGGCGACCGTGGTGTCGACGTAGTTCTTGTCCGCGGCCTGCATGGCGGAGACAGGGTCGGCGGGCAACAGCAACGGCCCGCTCATGGCGTCGCCGACCTTCAGCACGTAGGGCGTCGAATCCAACGGATGGCCCGAGGTTGCGGCAGCGATCGCCGTGTCGACGTACGCCTTGCTGACCGTCTGCATGGCGACAGACGTGGGCAGCACGGTGCTGGCGATGGCGGAGATCTTTACCGGCGCCACGCTCTGCGGCACCACCCAGTACTGGCGGCTCACGCTGCCGTCGTCCAGGTGATAGACGGCGGTGTAGTAGCTGCCGATGGGCGTGGAGCCGGAGTTCGCGATGAGGCGCACGCTGAGCGCGCCGCCGCTGGCGATGGTGGCGGAGGCGCTGCCGCTGGGAACCGCGTCTCCGTAACTGGTGGTGAAGGCGGGCCAGCTGATGAGCACAGTGCCGGTGGCCGTGGTGCCGTTGGCATGGCGGATGGTATCTGCAACCTGCGTGGTTGCAATTTGCGCGTTGCCGGTGACAGCACACGCGGCCAGCAGCACGCCAATCAGGATCCATTTTCCAGACTTGTAATGCATCGTAATCTCCCCTGACAAACTCAAGTGCGGTGGTAATCGGAGTAGTAGCTGGCTTCAGCCCCGGGCGGTACAATTCCATGGCTAAAGCCCATACGTGCTGTAGAGCGCAAGCCGCACGCTAAAGCGCGCTACTACTCCGCACTGGGCTATACGGAGCGAAGCGCCGCCGGCAGATAGCTGCGAAAGCACAGGACGGTTTCGCCGTCGTTCGGGTCCTTCACCGGCAGGGCGCGAAACGCTGCTGCCAGGCGAATGCTCTCGAGCGGCGCGGCCAGCGCTTCGGCCACTTCGGCCGAGCCATGCATCGACTGCAAGCGCGGGTAGTGGTACAGAATGCGGTCGCCCTGCGCGCCCTCGTGGACGAACAGCGCAGACCACTCCTGGAAGAAGCTCGCACCCTCGCGATCGCAGAAGCCGGCGAGCTGCGAGACCTGCATGCCCGCGGTGGGCGCGCCTGCCGGCAGCGGGTCAGCGAGTTGCAGCACGCCGTCGGCGATGGAAATGACGACGCCTACGTTGAGCGTCACGCGGCGGATGAAGTTGATGTCCGCCGGCGGCGTCCGCACGTAGGCTGTGCTGACGCCCGCGCCCAGGTAGCCGGTCTGGCCGGTGTAGTCGGCATCGACGGCGACCAGGCAGCCCACGCTGAACTGCGTGGCTGCTGCTGCACCCACGTTGAGGCTGGTGGCCGTGGAGGCCGGTCCCGTGCCGGTTAGCAAGGGGACCGGCGCTGCGGCGACACCGCCGCTGCCGTTGGGCGCAGCGTTGGGTGCAGTCGTCAGCAGATTGGTCTGCTGCGATCCGGAGGCGAGGGTCATTTGCAGCTTGCCCCACGCCTCGAACTCGAAGGAAACGGTGGCCTCGGCTTCCGTGCGCACCTGCGCCATGGCCATGGCGGGCGAGCCCGCGCGGATGGCCTCGACTTTTGTGCCGGACTTGCGCACAAATTGCGATAACCAGCCGAGATCGACCCACGGCGCGGGCGGAATATGTAACGGAAAGCAGCCGGATTGTGCGGGATCGAATGGCGCAGGAGCGCACGTCTCCCGATTGACCGGAGCAAAGTAGGCGTGAACGCGGCGCGTAACGGGTGCAACAGAGGGTGTGATCATCGCTCGCCTGCTTCCTGGTACGCGAAGACCGTAACCGTGGCGACGCGGGCTAGACGCTCGTTGAGCGCTGTGGTCGGAGCGAATGCTGGGTCGGACCAGGTGATGTTGGTGGCCATTGCGGTCGGCGGTGCGGTAGCGTAGTTCATCCTGGGGACGGCGTGCGGTTCAGCGGCCAGCGCCGCGGCCAGCTCCGCGTCCATGGCGGCGAGCGCGCGGCCGCGATCCATGCCGCCCTTGCCCTGCGAGCCGTCGGTTGCGTAGTGAATCTCGCACTCCATCTCGATACGCGGCAGCGGCGAGCCGTTGGAGATTGCGAGCTTCGTCCACTGCAGCCGAAAGGCGTCCATGGGGAGGAAGGCAGTGGGCAGCTCGTTCTCATCGACCAGTGTTCCGGGGCGCACGGCGCCGCGCAGCACCAGGGTGCGCGATGGATTCAGCGCGGCCAGGCGTTGCTGCAGCGTGGTGTAGAAGGTGTCTTTGGCGTTCTGCATGTGGATCCTTTCAGTGCGGTCCAGAGCGAAGAGCGAATCACAGCGTTCACAGAGAAGAGAGAACACAGAGGAGTTCTCGGTGTTGTCCATGGTTCGTCTCACCAGATTTCTCTGTGATCACTCTTTTGCTCCGTGCTCTCTGTGGCTTGCTTTTGGATTCTGTGCCCGGCTACGTGATCCGCGCTTGCGGGGCGCGGAGGAAGAGGCGATAGATGTAGGGCTCGCCGTTCGCCTCTTCGGCGGAGGCGGAGACGATTTCGTGCAGTGTGTCGTTCTCGAAGACGCCGAAGGCGTTGGCGAAGAGCACGCTGGCGGAGGCGTAGGCGAGCGAGCCGACCAGCGCCTCAATCGCAGAGGCTGAGACCAGCAGCTCGCGCCTCGTGGCTGTGCCTTCTGCGCGCGATGCACGAATCGCGACGGGCGCGAGCGGCAGGTCCTGGAACGCGGGCGTGGCGAGGCCGAGTTGTTCGGCGGCGTCTGCGGGCACGGCGGGCGCGGGCATGCGCAGCATCACGCTGCATCCGCCCATTGCGCGAAGAAGTACATCGGCAGCTCGGGTCGCAATCATCTGGCTCACCCGATCCTTTGCGCGACGTAGGGCCGCAGCAGTGCCTGCACATTGGGGTCCACCAGCGTGCCGGCGAAATACTGCATCGCGAGCGTATCCATCTTGCTGGCCTTAACATTCGCCCCGGGCGTGGCTTGCGCGTTCTTCACGATCTGCGCGCAGGCAATCTTGATGGCCGGTGGAACGCTGGCGACGCCGGCGGTGTAGGTGACTTCCACCTCGTTGTAGGTAAGGCCGAACAGGTTCGCGGGAAAGGTAACTTCTCCGGTTACAGGATTCAGGTCGACGCCGGCGGGATCGAGCTGACTCCAACTGCCGGGGAGTCCGAATGTGGTGGCGACGTCCGCAAGCATGGAGTCCTGCATCTCTCCGCGGCGCGGGCGGCCGTAGCGGACGCGCACGCCGATCAGTGGCGATGCGGCCGTGCCCAGCGGCGCGAGCGGCAGGTAGCTGAGGCGCACGGACTGCGAGCCGGCGGTGAGGCGCAGGCGCTCGACATACTGCGCGACCAGCAGCGTTGGGCGGCGGCAGTGCGCGTCGATGAGGGCGGACGCCATCTGTGCCCAGTCGTCGGTGGTGTCGGCGGCCAGGCCGCAGGCGGCGTAGTCGGATGGATCCAGGTAACTCATTGGGCCTCCAAAAAAACGGTGAAAAGAAAGAGCGGGCCGGCCACCCCTGACCGGCCCGGCTCTTCTGTGGGCGCGAACGAACGCGCAGCTCCCAGCCGGGGCTGGGGCGCGTCCAGGTTCGTTGCGCGGGTTGCGGCTGGACGAAACCCCCGAAACGTCCAGGCCGCAAGGGGAAAGTCGATGGTTGCTGGCACGCTGGCCTGGTTCGTGAGTAACCCCACGTCAGACGCGATCGAACTGCGTCTGACATGGGGCACCCATTTGTAACCGCTTTGGTACTACCGGTCGACGAGGACCTGGTAGTGGGCGTAGCTGGCGCCTTTGACCACCAGGCCGCCGAACTTCACCACTACGTACTGGCTGGCGAGCGAGCCGGGAACGCCGAGCTGGAAGATGCGCGGGTTCGGGTCGCTGAGCCAGTGGTACTCGATGAGGTCCTCGGTGACGATGTAGGCGGGCAGCACCGCGGAGCCGGAGCCGGGCGTGCCGGTGTAGGGCAGCGTCCACTCGGGGATCAGCGGGATGTCGCCGGCCTGCGTGGAGAGCATCTTGACGGTGAAGCCGCTGGTGATCTCCTTGTTGCCGAGGACGACGTTGAACTCCTGCTTCATCTCGCGATCGATGAGGTCGAGCAGGACCGGGTTGGCGTAGATTGCAGTCGGGCGCACGCCGAAGCTGGAGTTCGCGACCATCTGCGCGATGGTGGACTTGAGCCCGTCGACGATGGACTGCGAGCTGCCGATGGTGACGGTGTTGCCGCCGCCGGCGATCTGCGCGGCCGCGCCGAAGTACTGGGCCGTGGTGGGTGCGGAGAGCGACGTGTCGGTGCCGTTCCACAGGGCGACATCGTGCGTGCGCAGAACGCCGTCGACCGTGTCGGCGAGGTCTTTCGCCTGCAGATACGCGAACTGCGACTGCTGCTGGCCCAACTCCATGTCGAACAGGTTGTAGTTGATCTGGGCGACCAGGGCCTTCAGCGGCACGGACATTTCGACGCGCGTGGGCGAGACCAGTGGCGCGACGATGTTGCGCGGGTCGACAAAGCCCGAGGACGCCACGGGCGCGGGAATGGCACGCTCCTCGAAGTAGCGCGACGGGTGGCCGGTGGCCGGGACCTGCTTGATGCGCTGGCCGAAGATGCCGCGGCGGCGCACGATGTCGAGGATCTCGGTCTGGTAAAGCGGCACTTCGATGGCGCCGGGTCCGATGTAGTCTGCCGCTGCGTGGATATTGGTGAAATTCGCGTCCATTTGGATCTCCTTAAAATGCGAAACGCAGCGGTGGCTGCGTGGGTGTGTAACGTCGTTGGTGACGTGTTGTCCTGTGACTACGCCGTTCTGGTTTTGAATCTCTGTATTTGTGTCCGTTGTAGCTACAAAATACGGAGATTCTGGAGCTGCGCTCCAGAATGACGCGGCTGAGGTGTAGTTGGCAGCTTAGCTGAGCAGGCCGGCGCGGAGGAGCTGGGCTTTGACCGCGATGCGCTGCTCGAGGCTGAGCGAGGTGAGCGCGGCGTCGAGCGCTCCGGCTTCGAGCGATGCTGCATCGAGAGAGCCCAGGGTGACGCCCTGCTTGGCGAGCAGCGAAGTCATCGCGGTGGGGAGCGTTTTGCGGCCACCGCCCTCCGCTGCGCGGAAGGATGGGGCACCCGCTTCGGTGGCGGATGCGGCGCGGGCTTCGAGTGCGGCGATTTTCTGCTCGGCTGCAACGAGTTTTTCTTCGAGGCGCTCGACGGTCTGCTCGAGTTGGCCTGCGGCGGCGGTCAGGCGGTCGATAGTGGCGCCGAGCGAGTCGTTCATTTCCATTTCCATGTTGATCTCCGATCAAGGTTCAAGGGGAAACTACCCCAGGGGCTAAAGCCCCCTGATTTGTTGCGGTCTGGGAGGGCCAAGGAGACCCGAGGCTAAAGCCTCGGGCTACCAGCCTTGGCTTACTTCGAAGCCGTTGGTATTCCCACGTCAGACTGCATCTGACATGGGGCACCCGCTACTCCCGGTCAGGCTTTGGCAGTGGTGGGCATCTGCTGCACGTTGAGGATGGCGACGACTGCGTTGACCAGGCTCTGGATGTAGCCGGTGCTGGCGGCGATGCCGGCCTGGGTGAGCAGCTTGGTGACGATGGGCTCGGCCAGCAGCATCACTTCGGCGAGCTTCTGCTGGCCGGTGCCGCTCTGCAGGCCGGCGGCGGCGTACTTCTGCTCGACCATCAGCACGGCGGACTGCACCAGCGAGGTCGCGTCGGCGAGGCCGGTGGCGACGGGTGCGGCCGAGGGAAAGAGCGTGGCGACAAGCTTTTCGACCGGGATGGCGTAGGTGACAGCCCAGCCGAGTCCCTTGGCGAAGCCCTTGCCGATGGCTTCGAGGATGGAGAGGAAGGTCATAGTGTTCCTTTCAGGTTCGAGGTTCGAAGGAAGAAGCGCGTCAGGACCCCACTCATGACGATGAAGCTGTCATGGATGGGGCACCCGCGCGAGAATCCGATCCCACCATGATGGTGGAGCTTGTCATGTGTGGCGTACCCGCGAACGGCAACCCACCCTTTGCGATGAAGCCGCAAAGGATGGGCCACCCGGCCGTGGTTGTGTACCCAGCCGGAAGCTGGTGTCGCGGTAGGCGGCTTTGTCGCGCAGCAGGATGGCGGCTCCGGTGAAGGTGGCGCGGGTCAGGGTCCAGATGGAGGCGCTCATATCGGCGACGTGGGCGTCGGCGAGCTCGTAGCTCATGCCCATCGGGCCGTCAGTGGTGGCTGCAGAAGACAAATGCGGGGATTCTTCGTTCGCGCGATGCGCTCGCTCAGAATGACAAGCATTTGAAGGTACTCCGGAATGACAGGCATTTGCGGGTTGCCCGGCGGCCAGG
This sequence comes from Acidobacteriaceae bacterium, assembly GCA_036498865.1. Classification (GTDB taxonomy): domain Bacteria; phylum Acidobacteriota; class Terriglobia; order Terriglobales; family Acidobacteriaceae; genus Edaphobacter. The sequence continues at coordinate 30,213 of DASYEU010000105.1, forward strand.
CGCTCGGCGATCTCGGGGAAGTCCTTGCTGAAGAGGAATCCGGAGACGATGAGGCGGCGGCCTTCGAGCTCGGCGGCGGTAATGATGCCGCATTTCTGTCGGGCGTCGTGGCCGTCCCAGCCGGCTTTGTAGTCGACGGCCATGCCGAGCAGGCTGGGCAGCGCGGCTTCGGCGGCGGCGCGGGTGAGGATGACGCGATGGCCGCGGGCTCCGCTGGGCGCTTTGTCGCTGGCGACGTCGACCAGGGTCAGGACGCCCTCGAAGGGCAGGCGGTTCGGGTGGCCGTGGACGTGGGGAAACTCGACGGCCATGGCCTGCATGGCGAGTGCAGGCGGCGTGGTTCTGCAGCGGCTTGCGGTTTCGCGCGCGCGGGCTCGCCAGGCGTTCTGGCTGTGTTGGGTTGCGTATTCCATGCCCCTCCTTAAAAGCGGCGAGCCAGCGCAAGGAGGATGCCCCCACGCATGACGGTGAACGCTGTCATGGATGGGGCACCCGACTCTGCCGGCTCGCTTCGAAGTTCGACTTAAAAGAGAAACGGGAGTGGCGGTTGTGAGCGCCTCTCCCGTTGATTCAACTTACATATACAAGTTTATCAGGTTGCCAAAACTCCAGTGCCAAAAATCTTTTTGGCTTATGTGCATCAATCGAAAGACGAAAAAAAATATTTTCTGGAAACTACCTCTTGACACAATTCGGCGTGTGGAGGAGTTTGACGTCGATAAAGACACGGGTCAGGCGATCGAGCGCGACGCCATAGCGGCGGATGGCGGTACGCACAGGAATTCGCAGCAGTTCCGCCGTTTCGGCGGGAGTGTATGCCTCCATGGTGATGTGAGCGATGAGGTTCTGCTGCTCGTCGTCCAACCGCTTCAGACAGCACTCCACGTCGACCAGGAAGATGATGGAGTCGTCGAAGTTGGTGACGCGGTAGCTGGAGACCTTGCCGCGGAACATCTCCTCTTTGAGCATCGCGGGGACCTTGCCGACTTCCATGGATATGCGGACGTAGCGGCGGAGGATTGCCTCAGTGTATTTGCGGTAGAAGGCGAGGGTGGGCTCCGGCGTCTCGAGTGCCGAGATCGGCGCTTTGAGTTCGGCCTGGGGACGGGCGAAGGCGTAGACGTAGGGCAGGACCAGCGCGGCGCTCACTGGGCACCGTCCTGGTTGCGGCGTTGACCGGAGCAGCGGCGGATTCGGGTGCTGGTGCGGGGGCGGCCTCCGCCACGCTTCATGCGGACGGGCGGGAAGTCGGCCAGCCGGATCGCGCAGGGGTTGCAGTAGATTTCCTTTTCCAGTTCTCTGCGGAGCCATAGGACGCCACAGCCTTCACAAACCTTGAGTTCCAAACACAGGTGCTTCATTGGGTCGTTCTCCAGGACGTTCCCCTGGCGAGCCTCGAAGGTTTTCAGCGGTCGTGGGGGCTCGCTCAGGTTGTTAGGAGGCGCTGGGCATGGCCTGCGCGGACTTCTGTTTTTGGTCCGGCCGTCAGGGTGCGGCGCCTGGTTGCAGTGAGTTTCCGGCGTGTTGTGGATGACCTGGGAGGGGTCGGAGCGGTGTGGGCGGGACCTCCTTTCGGCGGGAACGGCCTTGCGGGGCCGTCCCTTTTCGGGACAATTATTTATAGCTATTTGCAATGTATTGCGTCAAGAGTATTCCGCTGGCATAGCATCCTGCAAAAGTTGTAGCGTGTTTTCCGCCAATTTGAGCATAATTTAAGGTTTCTGAGAGTAAAATACTTGGCTCGTAGTATGCAAAATGCTATGATGAGAGGGAAACGAGACGAGGCGATGACTTTTCAGGAGCTTCATGAGCGGCTGCGAGTCGCGATGCTGCGGCGAATCGAGAGCGGGCGGCTGACCCGCACGGCGCTGGCTCAGCAGTCGGGGTTCAAGCAGGCGCACATCTCCAATTTCTTGAACAAGAAGCGGACGCTCTCGATGGAGGGGCTGGACCGCGTGCTGTCGGCGCAGGCGATGACGGTGGCGGAGCTGATGCCGCTGGATCTGAGCGCGGCTGCGGATTCGGATGCCCTGGCGGACGGTATGGTGGCGATTCCGGTGGTGTCGGCCACGACGGCGATGGAGGAGCCGGGGATGCGGGCGGGGCTGGTGATCGAGACGGTGCCGGTGTCGGCGGCTCGGCTGGAGGAGTTGCGTCCGCGGGGGCCGGTGCGCGAGGCGGAATGGCAGCGGTTTGTTGCGGTTCGGGCGGATGCGCAGCAGGCGGCGGCGATGGATCCGCTGATTGCGGAGGGCGCGGTGGTGGTGCTGGACCGGCACTACACGTCGCTGGCGCCGTATCGGGGGCAGCAGCAGAAGGCGTTGTATGCGGTGCGGGCCGGCGCGGGACTGGCGCTGCGCTACGTGGAGTTCGAGGACGGGCGGCTGATTCTGCGGCCGCTGGCAGCGTCGTTTCCGGTGCAGCTGGTGGCTCCGGGCGAGCAGGAGACTCCGGCCGACTACATTGTGGGGCGGGTGTGCCTGCTGGTGTCGGAGCTGTAAGGCGCGCGAGTGAGCCGGCACAGTGCGTCCAAAGCTTTTACACAGTGATCACGGTTGACGGTGGAAATTGCAGGGCGTATAAACCGGGCAAGAGCTTTTCTGGAGGTGCAACTTTGCACACCGAAACTGCAGCAGCCCACTCCTCCGCTTCATTCCCCCACCTGATCCACGAGCTGCATGCCAACTGCCCGCACTGCGGGCGGATGATCGACATAGCGCAGGCCGCGGTTCACAGCGACGGTACCGCACGCGGCTATTGCTGCACATGCCGTACCGAGGTGTTTGAAGCGAGTCTGGAGAACTAACGTTCTCCGGTAAGGCTGCTGATCAGCGACGCTGGGAATGAGCCCTGCGCGCTGACGTTGACGACGGAAGGGTGAGATTCCGCCGCGCCAGCCGGTTGTGTGTGCATGTCCCGCCAATTGTGGCCGCAACGGTTCCTTTGCAGAGCAGGCGATTGCGTCACGGGGATTTCCAGAACGTCTCTTGTACGAACGTTTGCATCCGTGAACGACTTTCCAGGACTGTGCGAGGAAGCCCGTGTTTCAATGGCGTTTTGGGTTGAGGGATATCTGTCTTTTGGTGGCTGCTCTGGGGCTAGGGCTGGGGCTCGCGTACCGGTATGACTTCTTCCGGAGAGCTGGAGCGGCGGCGCCGCGAGCCATCACGCCGGGCGAAGCGGTGGTGGTTGGTGCAGTGGTGGCGCTGGCGATGGTTGGATTGGGCGCCTGGCGGAAAAAGATGGACGAGCGCGATGAGATCCAGCGGCAGGAACAGGCGGAGCTGACGCATAGCTTCGAGTCGGCGCTGAGCAAGTTTGTGCTGCGGCAACCGGGCGAACCAACGCCGGACCCCGAACACGAAGACGTGGGGTCGAAGTAAACGCCGGACTGGATCAGGCTCCGCCCTTGGGTGCGAGCAGGACGTTGCGGATCGCGGTGAAGAGAGCGGTTTCCTGCGCGGGCGAGAGGCGCGAGGAGAGCTGCGCCGGGTTCGCGTTGCGGAACTGCGAGGAGGCGTCGCGGAAGCTGAGTTCGCCGTGCGCGTTTCCGCCCCCGAACCGCAGCGTCAGCACGGGAATGCCGGAGCCGGTCTGCCGCGTTTGCACGGTGGTGATGGATGCGAGCGGAACGGTGAACTCGCCGGTGGTGCAGGGGCCTTCCGGGACAAACTGGAGCGTGGTGGCGGTGATGACGATTCTTGCCGGATGCAGTGCGGCGGGCGCGGCGTGGAAGTGCTGCAGTTCGAAGACGGCCTGGCCGCCGCGGGCGATGGCGTCGTGTGCGGCGACCTCCGCGTCGTGCGGGTTGCCGGCCCTGGCGAGGATGGCCTGCATCAGCTCAAGCGCGGGGAGGCTCTGCGGTTCGAGCGCCTTCGCCTGCACGGCGGATTGGTACGCGCTCTGCAGATCGTTGTGCGCGAGCGACCCTTCGGCGGCGTGAACAAGGCTGAGATAGGCGGCGGCGTGGGCGTCTGCGGCGGCCGGCGCGTGCGCAGGCGCGGATGGCCGGGCAGCATCGGTCGCGCGGATACTGGCGGCGGCCGGAGCCGGTGCAGCTGCGGATAGGGGAGGCGCAGCGGCCGCGCCAAACGCATGGTTCACTGCGGCGGCTGTCTGCTCGGGATGCGCGAGCGGGCCACCGTCTGCGCCACCGGAGGCAACGGGCGGGATGGAGTTGAGCCTGGGCACGTCGAATTGGAGGATCGGCGATGCGTCGGTGCTGCTGGTGATGGTGATGGGGGCAGAGGCGGGTTGAGCGCTGGCAGGATCGGCAGGTTTGCTGAGCGCGGAGGCCTGAGTGGTCTGGCCGGCGATGGGAGTGCTGCTGGCGGCCAATGCGCTCGATGCATCCGACTGAGCTTTCTCGAACAGGCTGCCGGGGCTGAAGATGGAGGCGACGGTCGCGGAGTAGACGAGCGCGCCGATCAGAATCAGGATGGCGATGCCGGCGAGAATTGCGCCCGCAACGACCAGCGTGGAGCGCTCTTGCCGTGTGCGCAGGTTGCGGGCTTCTTTCAGAGACGCGAGCCTTCTGCGGATGGACGCTTTCAGCGACTCAACAAAAGACATGCGGTCCGCCAGCGTGGTCTGCGACTTGCGGCGCTGCTTGCGCTTGCCGGCCGGCTGCGGCGCCGCTTCGGTCTCGGGCTCGGGAGTGGCCGCGCGGGACAGCCAATCCTCGCGAAGACCTTCGAGCACCTCGATCGCCGGAGGCGGAGGCTCGATCTCCGAGGGAGCGGGCGATACGTGCCGGACAGGAACTTGCGTGGGGGGCTGCGGCGGTGCGGCGGGCGTTGTTTCGGGCTCAGGCCGCTTAGCCAGGGAAATGGATTCGATGAAGGTGTGGGTTCTTTGGGTACGGGTGAACTTTTGCTCCAGCTTGCTCAAGGTGGGCCGGCTCCTGATGTTGGACGCATGAAGGCGTCAGGAACCAAGCTACCGCCGGGCAGGGTGCGTGTCAGTACAACTTAGGGAGCGAATCGGCGCGACGATCGGCGCATTCGGCCGAATATCGACGGATGCGTTTGCGATTCGCCGCGCTGCGTTACTACACCGCTTTGCGATTGAAGCTGGGCTTCTTGGTGTTGGCGAAGGAGTCCTTCGCCTTGACCTGGCCGGCGGAGGCGTCGAAGGCGGGCTTGGCGCCGTTGTTCTGGGCGGCGGCCTTGTCGCGCATGGCCTGGAGCTTTTGAGCTTTGCGGCCCAGTCCGCCGATTTTAATAGTGCTGCCGGGTTTCGGGATGAAATCGCTCATGGGGAGATTTTCTCACGATCCGAAGGGCGTTGGGGCTGGTGAGAAAGGCGAATCACAGAGAGAGGGAGAGAACCCAGAGGACTCATGAGGGAGCCGCAGGGATGTTCGCCCATTCCGGTCCGCAGTGTTTTTCTGTGTTCTCTCTCTTGCTCTGCGGACTCTGTGATTCGCTCTTGGGTGCGCAGCGCCTACCGCGCGTCGAATTTGAGTTCGATGCTGGTGCCTTTGGCGACCGGCTGGCCATTTCCGTCGAGGAAGGGCTGGAACCGGTACTGGCGGATCGCTTCGACGGCGCGCTCGTCCATGGCCATGCCGACTCCGCGGAGGACGTGGACGTTCTGCGGGTAGCCGTGCGTGTCGACGGTAAGGCCAAGCACGATGGTTCCGCTGGCTTTGGCCTGGCGCGCCTGCGGGCTGAGTTGCAGCGGCGCGGAGTGGAGAACCTTGGGAGGGTTGAACAGGACCTGGAAATTGACTTCGACGTTCAACTGCACCGGCACAGGCTTGCCGCCCTCCGTCGCAGGCCGGAAGCTGTACTGCTTCACTGCTTCCACGGCTTTTTCGTCCAGTCCCATGCCGACGCCGCGGAGGACGTGGACGTTCTGCGGCTGGCCGTTCGCGTCGACGATAAGGGTGACCAGCACAACTCCGCCGAACTTCTCCTTGCGCGCCTGTTCGCTGAACTGCGGGTTCGCCGCATGCAGGACCGTTGGGGGCAGCACGCCGCCGCCGATTTTGCGCAGTGGAACGCTGGCCGGATCGGCGGCAGGAGCCTTTGCGGCCGCACCATCCGAGGACGCGGGAGGCGTGGTGTTTTGTGCGGCCAGCGGCGTCGAGAGAATCGCGGATACGAACAATAAGGCTGAGATGCTCTGCAATGGGCCTGCACGCACTTGGGAACTCTCCTGACAGTGTTTCGGATACCGCACCATCATTCCCCTCCATGCGGCAGATTGCAAGGGAATCGCGGGCGCGCCTTGGTGCGCATATAAACAAATTTGTTTATAATTGGGACTATGAAGAGCAGCGAGTTCAAGCGCTGGCTGGCGGATCAGGGAGCGACATTCAAACCGGCGAAGGGCTCGCACTTCAAGGTGTATTTGAACGGCAGGCAGTCCACGCTCCCCATGCACAACAAGGAGCTCGGCAAGGGACTGGTGGAAGCGATCAAGAAGCAACTGGGTCTGAAGTAAGGAGGAAATCGATGCTGGCATATCCCGTAAAGTTGACTCCGGAGAAAAAGACTGGCGGCTTTGTCGTCACCTTCCCCGACATTCCGGAAGCGATCACCCAGGGCGAGACGGTGGAGGAGTCGCTGGCCATGGCGGCAGAGGCGCTCGAGAGTGCGATGGACTTCTACTTTGAAGACAAGCGGCCGGTGCCCATGCCGTCTGCTCCGAAGCGGCGTCAGCACGTAGTGGAGCTGCCGGCAAGCGTCTCCGCAAAGGTGCTGCTGCTGAACGAAATGCTGCGGCAGAAGGTGCGTCCGGCGGAGCTTGCGCGCCGGCTGCAGACCACGCCGCAGGAAGTGAACCGGCTGACCAATCTGCGCCACGCAACCAAGATCGACGGAATCGCGCTCGCGTTGAAGGCCCTGGGGAAGACGCTGGAGATCCGCGCGGTTTAGGGGATTTCGTGCAGCGAGGCTGATTTCGAGCGGGTACGAGGGAAGGATCTTGTGGCGGGTGGGTTGAACAAACACGGGGCTAGAAATCGCCGGTCAAATGGAAAGAGGAGCATGTGCCAAACAACGACGGTAGCGGATCGAAATCGCTGAGACCTGCTGCCACTTCGGGACTCACTACTTTTTTTACGATCTTCTTAGTATCCCTATTGCGGGCGGTATTGGATAGCGTCTTTGGTCGGAAATGGGGATTCGACTGGCGGTTGGCGACCTCGATGTCCGGCGTGCTAGGCGCCCTTGTTTTCGCGGTGACCTATGTCAGGGTTTACTTTTCCTATCGAACGAGCGATCCGGCCAACGATATCCTCTCCCGCAAGCCATCTCTTTCACTATCCGACCGGGCAGAGGTGGCGGGCTTTGTGGGGATGGAGTACTACGGGTTGATTCTCAACCGAACCTACGTTGTCTTTGTCGCTCGCCAAGGGCTTTATGGATGGAAGGCTGAGGGTATCGTTAGCGCGGGGCAGACGAGCTTTTTCGAGCCCTATCAGACAATGCTTGCCGATCCGGATTTGATGAGGGATCAAGGAGCAATCGAAGATCTTGCCGGACTGAAGGGCGGATTTTTCATCCCTGTGGCGGATATTGCTTCCGTGGAGGCGAGCGATAAGAGCAAGTGGGGAATGGGTGGAATACCGCACTCGGGAAGAATCCAAATTGGCCTGACAAATGGAAAGTCGCGCGAGTTCATCCTGTTGGGCTCCGTAAGTCCCGAAGCAATACGAGACAGCGTTCTTATGGCATGTGGGTTGTCGGCCTCGATCAAATCGTAGATGGCCTCCCAGCGGCCGCTGGTCGCGGCTTCCCACTTGCCCAACGGATAGACTATAGATATGGCCCTGGGCTGGTACGGCAAGTGGATGACGCGGTGGGAAACGGACCTGACCACGCGGGATACGAATCGGATTGTCCGGCCGCTCGAGTGGGGGTTTGACTGGCTGGCGGATTTTGGCGGCGAGCGGGAAAGTGCGTCACAACCCGGGGCTAAAGCCCCTTCCTCTTCAATGGCCGGTGACCGCGGGCTGAAGCCCGCTACTACTCCCGGGGGCGCTGCCAGGTCGGCAGCGGTGCTTGCGCCGGCGGAGGCTGCAATGGCGGCGGTGATGGCGCCGGCGGAGGAGAGTGGCGCGGCAGACCTCGGCGATCTCGACCGGATGATTGCGCTGAACCAGGAGATTGCGCGGAACTCCGACGCCTTCTTCAACTATGTGACGCCGGCAGATTTCCGTCTCGAGGAGCGGCATCCCGAGCTGTTCCCCACCAACGTGCGGCCGGAGACGCTGGCGCAGGATGCGGAGATGAAGCGCGCGGCCGCTGCGGGCGAGCTGGAGCCGGCGGAGTTTCTGCGCTTCACCTCGCCGGTGCGCACGCCGTATCCGGAAAACGACCAGGTGAATGCGCGGTGGTATCCCGCGCCCGCGGAGAGGCAAAAAGGCAAGCCGAAGCAGGCGCTGATCGTGATGCCGCAATGGAACGCGGACGCGATCAGCCACAACGTATTCGGCAGGATCGCGAACTGGTTCGGCGTGTCGGCGCTGCGGCTGTCCAAGCCATACCACGACATTCGCCGGCCGGCGGAGCTGGAGCGCTCGGACTACGCGATGAGCGCGAACATTGGGCGGACGATCAGTTCGTGCCGCCAGGCGGTGGCCGACATCCGCAGCTGCATGGACTGGCTGGAGACGCAGGGGTACACGCAGTTCGGCGTGCTGGGGACGAGCCTGGGGTCGTGCTACGCGTTCATCGCGGCGGCACACGATCCGCGGCTGCGGGTGTGCGCGTTCAACCACGCGTCCACGTGGTTCGGCGACGTGGTGTGGGAGGGGCAGAGCACGCGGCACGTGCGGGCAGGCTTCGAGCAGGCCGGGCTGACGCAGGAGCAGGTGCGCGCGATGTTCCTCGCCATCAGCCCCATGGCGTATATGGAGCGCTTTGCGACAACGCCGAAGCGGACCCTGGTGGTGCATGCGACGTACGACCTGACGTTCCCGCTGCACCTGTCGCTGGACGTGCTGAAAAATTTCGATCGCTGCGGCGTGGATTATGTGTCGAAGGTACTGCCGTGCGGGCACTACACCAGCGGCGAGACGCCGTACAAGTACATGGACGGCTGGTATATCGGCTCGTTCCTGCACCAGGCGTTCAAGCAGCTCGCAGAGCGCGGCTAGACTGCGATGTCGTGGCGGGCGAGGCTGGTGTCCTGCGGCTCTTCGGTGTGGCGCGCGGAGACGAGAGCGATCACGCAGGGTGTGATGACCAGGGCAACGTACACGGCTCCAACCAGAAAACTGTGCATCATGGGACCCTCTTTTCCGTGCCAGAGACTTGGGCCCACTCCGGACCCGTCAAGAGTCAGCTTTGCAGAATCCTTCCGGCCATCCCACTTTGCCCCGATTCGCTCCCCCATAGGTATCAATTTTGGATAAAAAAGATGACCCGTACCTCGGAAGGACACAGAGGGGTGGTGTGCGTGGGCAGCGC
>DASYEU010000106.1:0-25459 GCA_036498865.1 Acidobacteriaceae bacterium
CGCGACCGTCCTGGAAAACGATCCCTTCGACATCGCCCATCTCGAAGACCGCAACGCCATCCAGCGCGCCCTCGCCGACACCGCCGCCCGCCTCGCCTGCAACCACATGGACTTCAAACGCGCCGCACTACTCCTGCAGGCCCTCCAGATCGCCTCCAACAACCTCACCGCCTACGAGAAGACCCAGCAATCGGCTCAGGATCGAGCCGCCGCCATCCCCCCTGGCACCGCCGCCGAACCCACATCCACCATCACCCTCCAGGCCGTCGCCGAAGATCATGATCCCTCGAACCTCGACCTCAAACCTAAGGCAACGGCGTTCCCGCCTGGTGATAGTGCGACTTCTCGGCCTCCACGCGCTCTGCTCCGCGAGGATCGTTCTCCACTCGCGGCTTGGTCTCCCACAGCATCGTGCTCCGGTTCTTCAGGTCGTAGGCGGGCCACTGCGGCAAACCCGCCGCACCGTTCGGACTCCCGGTCCGGCAATACTGGATCAGCATCCCGGACATCACCGCCGCCAATTCATGCGCTTCCGCCAGGTGCTGCGGCTCGCTGCCCACCTGCCGCTGCGCAATCGCAATGTTGTCGAACATGAACGGAATGTCGATGGTGTGCGTCGCCCAGCCGTCTCCGCCCTTGAAGTTCATCTGGTACACCCACGTATGCGGCTGGCTCTTCGGATTCGCAGCCCGCCGCTCCGCCTCCATCCGTTGCCCCGCCCACGCACGAAACGCCGTCCCCACCGCGCGAGCCACCTGCTGCGGCGTGTACGTCGGGTCGGCCTTGCGGAACACATCCACCGCCTCTTGCGCCGTCACCGGCCCAAGGTACTCGGGGATCCCGCGGTTCACCGCTTCGGTTGCCTGCTCCCACGTCATGCTCGCCGGTCCGTTCACCGCGCCCGTCTCGTCGTGCGTATTGCCCATCATCATCGGCACCATCTCGCTCAGCGCCGGCGCATCCGGATCGAACGGGTTGCGCGAAAGGATCACGTTGTCCACCACCGGCAGCCAGTCCGAGCTCACCGCGCGCGCGCCTTCCTGAATCTGCTCCATCGTCAGCGAATCGATCTTCGCCACCAGTTCCTTGCCCTTCAATCCGCCCGCGCCCATCTTTTCCAGCACGGTCGCCGTGCGGCCCGAAGCAATCTCAATCGACGCGCCCTTGATCTGCTGTCCGCTCATCGTCATCACGCGATGAAACAGACCCTTCGCTGCCGGAGTCGCCATCAGCGCCGCGCACTTCGCGCCGCCGCCCGACTGCCCGAAGATCAGCACCCGCGAAGGATCGCCGCCGAACTCCGCAATGTTCGCCTTGATCCACTTCAGCGCCAGCACCAGATCGAGCTGCCCCGCGTTCCCCGAGTCCTTGTACTCCGGAGCAAGATCGCCGAGATACATGTACCCGAACGCGTTCAGCCGATGGTTCACCGTCACCACCACCACATCGCCGCGTTGGCACAACCTTCGCCCGTCGTACAGATCGCTGTTCACCGTCCCGTTGTTGTACGCTCCGCCGTGGAAGTAGCACAGCACCGGTCGCTTCTTTCCATCGCGCAGCCCTCGCGTGAACACATTCACGTGCAGGCAATCCTCGCTCTGCACACCCTGGTCGCGCGGCGCTCCTGGAACGCCCGAAGCCGAAGTTGGCGCATTGCCCGCGGGCGCAGGCCTCGGCCCGCCGGCGCGCGCTGCCACCAGCTGCGGAGCCATCGTCGTAAACGCCACGCACTCCTTTACGCCAGTCCACGGAGTCGCAGCCACTGGAGCCCGGAATCGCGTCTTCGCAGTGTCTCCGCCGTACGGAACGCCCTTGAAAACGTTGACGCCATCCTGCACCACTCCGCTGATCTTGCCCGCGGTCGTCGTCGCCATCGGCGCCGCATCGGCCCACGCATAGGCTTGCCCACGCAACGCCAGCGAGGCGGCAGCCATTCCCGAAACCTGCAGTACCGTACGACGATCGAATCGCTTCATGTCCACTCCCCGTCCAAGTTGTCCTACCAATTTCAATCGCCCACGATCATACCTTGGCGAGGCTCCAACTGGCACTCACCCCGCGGAACTTCCCGCGGCCGCCCCGCGTACTACCCTCATCCCGAGTTTCGAGCCGCATCCGAGGCAGCCACCATGATCCACCTCGCCGTTCTCGCTCTTCTCTACTTCCTGCCCACCATCGTCGCGGCCAATCGCGGCCACGGTGTTACCGGAATCCTGCTGCTCAACCTTTTCCTCGCCTGGACGGGAATTGGCTGGATCATCCTGATGCTCTGGGCGCTGCTTTCCACCCCGCCGTTTTACGGGTATGCCGTCGCGTACTATCCGCCTGACCACTGGCGCAGATAGCCGACGGAAACCGTCCGGGCCGAAGCCCGCGTCCTAGTCTGCCGTTTTGAGTTCGAAATATTCGTTCGCCATCCGCAAGATGTCGGCGTCTGTCATCACGCCGTACTGGATGCGCGGCTTCTTTCCGGGCGCAATGAAGTAATATCCCACCTTTACATTGCCGACCTTGTCGGAGCGGAACAGCGACACACGATCGCCGTCCTGCAGGCGGAACGACGTCGCGTACATCTCCCGGAATTCGACGCCCTTGCGCAGCAGCGGCCCGCGCACCTGCCTCGCGTAAAGCTGAAAGTCCGAGAGCACCTCGTTCTTGCTCTCGTCTTTCCGCATGACTTTCTCGCTGACCGGCTCGAAGAAAGCCACTACGGTAGGTCTGCTGACCACAACGATCGTTTGGGCCTCAGCAGCCCTACCCCGAATAGCTGGAACAGCGGTGACGCACGCCGCCAGGCAAGCGATTCCCAGGTTCCGTTGCATTCCGCAAATTTACGCCAACGGAAGCAGAATTTTCCAGCTTTTCCTGCGTCGTGGACCCCACTTATAGCTTGGGAGAAAAGTCCGCCAGTTTCAGAAAAGTGGACTCGTGAAGTTTCACGAAGGCGCCGTCCTTTTCCGTTTCTGCCTTCAGAGCGACCCACTCCGGATCGGCCGTGAACTTCGCCCAGCTCTCCGCTGCTGCCGCGCGGCTGGCGTGCCGCAGCATGTAGACAATGGTCCGTCCAGCAAGCGGTTCGTCCGCCGGAACCCAATAGCCCACGCCATGCATTCCATAGCGCGCGAAGATCGCCGTTTCCTTCGACCGGAATCGCTCCAGAATCAACGGCAGTTTGCCTTCGTTCAGGTGGTACATCCGCAGCTCGTACACGGTTTCGTCGCCGCCGCTGCTCTGCGCTGCCGATTCGCCGGCTCCTGCCAACGACACCATCGCCATCGCGCTCATTGCCTTCATCCAGTCCCGCCGATCCATCTTCTGCTCCATTGCGCCACCTCCATCGCCACTATACTCATCTTCACGACATGAACATCACCCGACGACGCGGCACCATCGCCCTCTCCATCACGCTTGGGGCGATTCTCGTCGGCGTCATCATCTACCTCAACATCAGTTACATCATCCTGCACGAGGGCCGCGTCCTCTCGCTCATTCTCGGCATCATTCTGTTCGGCATCCTGGTCGGAGGCGTGGTCCTCAACACCATCTTCCTCGTCCGCGAAGTCCGCCGCAACGAGCGCCAGGATTCGTTTCTCAACGCCGTTACCCACGAGTTGAAGACGCCCATCGCCTCCATCCGGCTCTACCTCGAAACCCTGCAGCGCCGCGACGTCCCCGAAGCCCAGCGGCAGGAGTTCTACAAGATCATGCTCGCTGACTCCGACCGCCTCCTCGGCACCGTTGAGACTGTTCTGAAAGCGGGCGAACTCGGAGCGCGCCGCCGCCACAACCGAACCCTGCTGGAACTGGCCCCGCTCGTCGCCGACTGCATCGCGATTACGCTGCAACGCCACCACCTTCCCGCCGACGCCATCCAGTTAGCGCCTCCTCCGAGCAGCGCGCCGCTCCACGTGATGGCGATCCAGGAAGACCTGCGCACCGCGGTTCTCAACGTCCTCGACAACTCAGTTAAGTATTCCCCCGAGGGCGTCCATGTTTTGTGCGCCATCGCGCTCGTCCGAAACGCTCAGGTCAATCTCACGATCACCGATAAAGGCATCGGCCTCGCGCCCGATCAGCTCAAGCGCATCTTCAAGCGCTTCTATCGCGTTCCCGGCCGCATCGAGGTCAAGATTAAGGGCACCGGGCTGGGACTCTTCCTCGTCCGCACTATCGCCCGCCAGCACGGCGGAGACATCGTCGCCGCGAGTCCCGGGCCCAACCTCGGCACTACGATTACGCTCAGCCTTCCCCTCGCCGATATCGCAACGAAACCAGCAAAGTGAACCTCCACGCCTCTACGTTTCTCCATGACTCGCTTTAGGATTGGACCGACATGCTTCTCTGGGAATACTTCGTTCTCTCGTTCAGCGCGCTCCTGCCTCTCATCAACCCGCTCGGCTCGGCGCTTATCTTCCTTGGTCTGGTGGGACAAGCGCCCATCCCGCTCTATCACTCCCTCGCGCGCCGCATCGCCTTCAACACCGTCCTCTTCCTCATCGCCATCGACCTGGTCGGCGCCGCGCTCCTCCGCTTCTTCGGCATCTCGCTCCCCATCGTGCAGGTCGCCGGCGGTCTTGTGATTGCCTCGATCGGGTGGTCGCTCCTGAATCAGGAGAGCAGCGAGCCCAGCCGCGATAAGGTTCAGGCCGCCGCACAAGCGCGGGCGGATCAGATCGCCTCCAGCCTGCGGCAGAAGGTCTTCTACCCCTTCACCTTCCCCATCACCGCAGGCCCCGGCACGATCGTGGTGATGTTGACGCTCGCCGCGCACACCCCGCAGCGTCCACTTAAGGACAACCTCATGGCGCATGGCGGTCTGCTGCTCGCCATCCTCATCCTCTGCCTCGGCGTCTACTTCTGCTATGCCCACGCCCATCGCATTGCGCACAGGATCGCTCCTTCCACCATCCACGGCTTCCTTCGCATCATGGCCTTCATCCTGCTCTGCATTGGCGTACAGATCGCATGGAACGGACTCGCCCCTCTTCTCTCAAACATCGTTCACTCGAAATAGATAATGATGGATGGAATGAACCCTGAGCCCGAATCTCCCCTCATCGCGCTGATTGAAGACGAAGAGCACCTCGCGCAGGGCCTCCTCTTCAATCTCGAGGCCGAGGGCTACCGTACGCATCACGAGTCTGATGGCGACGCCGCGCTCGCCTACCTTCTGGCCGCGCCGAAATCCGGCCCGGAGAAACCGGGCGTCATCGTGCTGGACTGCATGCTCCCCGGCACCGATGGCTTCGCGATTGCGCGCGCTCTGCGCGAGGCGCAGTGCTACACACCGATCCTGATGCTCACGGCCCGGGCTCGCCCCGAGGATGTACTCGAAGGATTGGAAGCCGGCGCGGATGACTATCTACCCAAGCCGTTCGACTTGAACATCCTGATGGTGCGCATCAAGTCGCTGTTGCGCCGCACCGCGTGGCTGGCCGCGCAAACCGCCGGCGCGCCGGCTGCCCCATCGGAGCCAACCCCTCCGGAGACATACACCTTCAATTACCGCACCATCAACTTCGACTCGCTGGAACTGATCGCCCCCAACCGCATCACGCACCTTACCATCATGGAGGCCGATCTTCTCCGCTTCCTCACCGAGCGCGAAGGCCAGATTGTTTCTCGCAAAGACATCCTGGAGCAGGTCTGGCGCGTCCACGAGGATACTGACACCCGCGCCATCGACAACTTCATCGTCCGCCTGCGCCGCTACATTGAGGACGACCCCGCTAACCCGCAGCACCTAACGACGGTGCGCGGTATTGGCTACCGGTTCCTCGCCAACCCCTGACTCGGTTGCCTACAATACGCGCATGGCACTGAAGCTCACCACGTCCTATCTCGAAGACTCCCTGGACCTGTTCCGCTATTACAAACAGCTCGCAGAACGCGCGATGGGGCAGGTAAGCGACGAGCAGCTTTTCGCCACGCTGGATGACGAAGCGAATTCGATCGCGATCATCGTGAAGCACATGACCGGCAATATGCGGTCGCGTTGGACCGACTTCCTGACTACCGACGGCGAGAAGCCAAATCGCGATCGCGACAGCGAATTCGTCGCTCCGGCAGCGACCCGCAAAGCCCTGATGGACGACTGGGAAGATGGCTGGGCTCACGTTTTTGGGGCTCTTGGCTCGCTTACCGACGCCGACCTCGGGCGCACTGTCACCATACGCCGAGAGGCCCACTCGGTGATGCAGGCCGTCAATCGGCAAGTGGCTCATTACCCCCATCACGTCGGCCAGATCGTGCTGTTGGCAAAGCACTTCGCTCGCGACCGGTGGACGTCGCTAAGCGTGCCGCGGAACCGCTCGGCGGAGTTCAACAGCAAGGTTTCCGCCGGGAAGCTGAGCCAGAGATAGGCCAACCCCGGGGTCGGCTCCTTCCGCCGCGAAATTACTTTATGGCCGCAATCAGCGTCTATGCAGTAGACTTGGGCTCCAAGAGGTCCCAGACACCTCGAACCGCACCCCGCTAAGGAGGTGAACCATGTCGCGATGCACTCTCCGCAACATATTCACCGTCTTCATTTACGCCGGCGTCGCCCTCTTCCTTTATCCCTACGTCACCGGGCACTTTTCCAACGCTCTTTTTTATCTGGTTGTCGGCATCGGTCTCGCCGTTCTCTGCGGCATTCTGCGCTGTGCCTGCATCGAGGGGGACTGCCCCGACCGCGTCCCTGGCCCTCCCACGCGAAATGCCGGGCCACCGTCTCCGCAGCATCCTGCCGGCCGATAAAAAACGCCGCGCTACATATCCATTATTTTATGGAGCTAGCGGACACCCCTTCCTTCGGTTAGCCGTCAGCGTAGTCCATCGTCGTCCAAAACCGCTATACTTCAGCCATGCTCCGCCGAATGCTCGCCATCTCGCTGATGATTGCATTCGGCTCGCCGCTCCTTCTTCCTCTGTTCGCTGCAACCGCCGACCCGGAAGCCTCTCTACCGGCGTGCTGCCGCACTCACGGAGCCCACCGTTGCGCCATGATGCACCGGCCGGTCGTGGGGTCGGAAGGCCCCGCATTCCAGGCTCCGCCCTGCGCCGAGTACCCAGCCGCGACCACCCCTGTCCGGACTGCCTCCGCCTCACTCTCCACACCGCAGCAGTTTGCGGTCGAGCCGGTACGCACTCCCGCGCTTGCAGTTCTCAGCCTCCGCGCTGCCCGCTTGTTTGTTCTCTCCGCGAACCTCAATCGCGGCCCTCCGCATCACTCCGCATAGTCGAGCCAACCCCACACATTTTTCTTTGCGCCATCGTCATCGCTGACGACGCGCAACCCAGCTCTGTCACTCGTCCCGTGACTGCGGAGTTTTATGCCCCTGCACACTCGTATGCACTTCAGAGCCCTGCGCCACCTCACGATTCTTCTGTGCCTGCTGCCCGCAAGCTTCGCGCGCGCCACAGTCTTCTCCCAGCTTCAGGGAGTCGTGCATGACCCCCAGCACCGCCCCGTCCCCAGGGCACACATCGCCGTAGCCGCTGCGCACTCGGACTTTGTCCGCTCCACGGACACGGGCACAGACGGCTCGTTCACTCTGCCCAACATTCCGCTCGGCGACTACATCGTCACGATCACCTGCACGGGCTTCCAGACCCAGCGGCAGACCCTGACAGTTCTTTCCGGCACTGCGCCGATTCTTCATTTCGAACTTCAACTCGGCACCGTCGCGCAATCCGTCACGATCACCGCGCCCACCCAGGCTGCCAACGTAGACTCGGTAACCACCACCACGCTTGTCGATCGCCAGGAGATCGCCCAGACCCCGGGCGCCGATCGCACCAACTCCATGGCCATGATCACGAACTACGTTCCTGGAGCGTATGTGTCTCACGACATGCTCCACATCCGCGGCGGTCACCAGGTTTCCTGGCTCATCGACGGCATCGAGATTCCCAACACCAACATCGCCTCCAATCTAGCGGCGCAGATTGACCCGCGCGATATCGACTACCTCGAAGTCCAGCGCGGCAGCTATACCGCCGATGTCGGCGACCGCACCTACGGCGTCTTCAATGTCGTTCCCCGGACCGGCTTCGAGCGCACACGTCAGGCCGAACTCGTCCTCTCCGCGGGCAGCTTCCTCCAGACCGACGATCAGATCAACTTCGGCGACCACACGGAACGATTCGCCTGGTACGCCAGCCTCAACGGCAGCCGCAGCGACTATGGCCTCGCCCCACCCATCACGCGCGTGTTGCATGATGCCACCAACGGCTCCGGCGGATTCGGATCTCTCATCTACAACCGCACCCCGAAGGATCAATTTCGTCTCATCGCGCAGCTCCGCCACGACTTCTTCCAGATTCCCTACGACCCCGATCCCAGCAGCATCGAGAATCAGCAATTCGATTCCAGCGGCCTGCGCGACACACAGTCCGAAACCGATGGCGTTGCAGCCTTCTCCTGGCTTCACACCTTCAACGCATCCACAGTGCTGCAAGCCTCGCCCTTCTTCCATTGGAACCGCGCCGACTACAACTCGGCGCCGAGCGACATGCCCGTTGCAACCACTGCCGACCGAACCTCCAACTACGGTGGCGGACACATCTCGCTGACCGGAGAGATCGCTCGCAACTCGCTCCAGGGTGGCGTCTATTTCTTCGATCAGGCCGACAGCTACTTTCTCGGCGCCATCTTCCACGACGGTACTCAACCCATCCGCGACCCCGACTCCACCGGAGGCAGCGTCGTGGAAGAGTATTTCTCCGACACCTTCAAAGCCACCTCGTGGCTCACCCTCACGGCGGGCCTGCGCCAGACACGTTTCAACGGTGAGTTCACCGAAGATGCGACAGCGCCCCGTTTCGGTGCGGCGCTCCGGGTCCCTAAGCTTGGCTGGGTTTTTCGCGGATTCTATGGCCACTTCTACCAGCCACCACCGCTGATCACGGCGTCGGGCCCAGTACTCGCCTTCGCCAACAGCAACAACACCACCCTTGCGCCGCTCCACGGAGAGCGCGACGAAGAACACCAGTTTGGCGTGCAGATTCCCTTCCACGGATGGCTGCTCGATGCCGACACCTTCAAAAACCGCGTCCGTAACTTCCTCGACCACTCCAATATCGGCGACTCCAGCATCTACTTCCCGGTCACTGTCGATGGCGCTCTCGTCCGGGCCTGGGAGGTCAGCTTGCGCTCTCCGCGTCTTGGCCATTTCGGCGAAGCGCACCTTGCCTACTCCAACCAGATCGCGGAGCAGCGCGGCAACATCACCGGCGGCCTCGTCTGCACGCCAATCGGCGATCCTGCCTGCGACGCCGGCTTCGCCTATACGCCCGTTGACCACGACCAGCGCAACACCCTCAACCTGGGATTGAACGCTACGCTACCCCACTCCATCACCGCGTCTGCCAACGTCTACTACGGTTCCGGCTTCAGCAACGGAGGCTTCGATCCCGATGGCCCACCCGCCGATCCCCGCTATCCCGGCCAGTACCTGCCGGCACACACGACCTTCGATCTCGCCCTCGGCAAGACTCTTACTGAGAACCTCACCGCTTCCATTACCGCGATCAACGTCAGCAACCACCGCGTCCTGCTGGACAATTCGCTGACCTTTGGCGGCTTCCACTACAACGATCCACGCCAGATCTACGCGGAGGTCCGCTACCGCTTCAAGTTCTAGCTGCACCTCGTCCGCTATACACTCAATCTCAGCACCGTATGCGCATCTTCACCCGCTACATCCTTCGCGAAGTCACCTCGTACGCCCTCCTCGGAGGAGTGCTCTTTACCTTCGTGCTGTTCACGCGCGAACTTCCCACCATCCTTGATCTCCTCGTCCACGGCGCTTCGTTCTCCGATGTCCTGCGCATCTTCGGGGACATGCTCCCGAACACCCTCACCGTTACCATCCCCACCGCCGTCCTCGCCGGCATTCTTCTCGGCCTCAGCCGCCTTGCTGCGGACTCTGAGGTCACCGCGATGCGCGCCTGCGGCATCGGAGCGCTCTCCTTCGTCCGCATCATCTCCATCCTCTCGGTCACGGCGCTCGGCCTCGGCCTGGTCAACGCCCTCTACTTCGCACCGCGCGGAGCCGGCGATCTGCTTCGGCTCGAAGAGCAGCTCAAAACGACGCAGGCCTCTGTAGCCATCGAGCCCCGCGTCTTCTACGAAGACTTCAAGGACAAAGTCCTCTACGTTCAGGATGTGCGGCCAACCGCGAACGCCGCCTGGCGTCATGTCTTCCTTGCGGATCTCACCCAGCCCGCGAACCCCAACATCACCACCGCGGATGAAGCCAGCGCTTCCGCCACCAGCGGCGGCGACTCGCAGGGTCTGCTGCTCCACCTCGTCAACGCAGGTCAGCACCAACTCTCTCCCACCGACCCCAATTCGTACGACATCTCGATCTACACTTCGACGGACCTTCCGCTCCAACTCGAGAGCCAGGAAGATGTTCATATCTCCCGCATGAACACGCACCTTCAGGCGCTCTCATTCGGCGAACTCTGGCAGCGCACCCATAGCGCCGGCGTCGATCCCCGCGATGCCCGGTCGGCGCGTATCGAGTTCAATACGCGCTTCTCCTATCCCTTCGCGTGTCTCGTGCTGATGCTGATCGGTGTGCCACTCGGCCTCTCCTCCAAGCGCGGCGGCAAAAGCACCGGCTTCGTACTCACCCTGCTGCTTGTCTTCGCCTACTACCTGCTGTCCAGCATTGGCGTCGCCTTCGCCAAGTCCGGGAAGCTTTCGCCCTTCCTTGGAGTCTGGGGAGCCAACCTCATCTTTGCAGCGTTCGGATCCATCCTGCTGCAGCAACTCGCGGGCGGCGGCATCCTTCTCAACTTCTTCACCTCCATTGGAGCATCCCTGGGAAAGCGGCTCAACGCCATTACCCCCAGGCGAATCACCGCAGCCTTCTCCGGCCCAACAGGTGACCCAGGCGCCGACGAGCCCGCACATCAGCCCTCGCCCGGCCAGCACCACGCGCACGGTGGCAGTCACCACGGACGCCTGCACCATCCGGCGCCGACTCTCGTCCAGCGAATGAGGAGGCTGTTCAAGACCAGCTTTCCCCTGCTGCTCGACGAGTACGTGATGCGCGCTTACGCGACCAACTTTCTGCTCTCGCTCGGAGCGTTTGCGCTGCTCTATGTCGTCTTCACCTTCTTCGAACTGATGGGCGACATCATCCGCAACCAGACGCCCTTCATCATCGTCGGCGAGTACCTCATCAACCTCGTCCCGTTCATCATCAACGCCGTTACGCCGCTCTGCTCCCTGCTCGCCGTCCTCATCACCTTCGGAGCCCTCAACCGCGCCTCGGAGCTCACCGCGATGAAGGCCACCGGCATCAGTCTCTACCGCGTGGTCGCTCCGATCCTCGTTCTCGCAGCCATTCTCTCCGCCGCGCTCTTCGCCTTCGATGAGTCCTACCTTCCCGACGCCAACCGTCGCCAGGAGCAACTCCGCGCCCAGATCAAGGGCAAGCCCGCGCAGACCTTCCTGCTCCCCGGCCGCAAGTGGATCACCGGCCAGACGAACAAGGCCGGCGATCCCGCGCGCATCTTCTACTACCAGGCCTTCGACTCCGTCCAAAACGTCTTCGACAACCTCACCGTCTTTGAATTCGATCCGCAAACCTTCACCCTTCAACGCCGCATCCACGCTGATACCGCGCGCTGGGACCCGACCGTCAATAGCTGGATCTTCGACAATGGATGGCAGCGGTCCTTCGCCGGAGAGGCCATCGCCAGCTACCAGAAGTTCACCGTCGCAACCTTTGCCGAGGTCCGTGAGCAGCCCAGCTACTTCAAGAAAGAAAACAAGCTCTCCGACGAAATGTCCTACACCGAGCTCGGCAAATACATCGCCGACCTCCGCCAATCGGGCTTCGACACCATCAAGCTTCAGGTCCAGCTTGAAAACAAGGTCGCCATTCCCGCCATCACCCTGGTCATGGCAATTCTCGCGGTCCCCTTCGCCGTGTCCATGGGCAGACGCGGAGGCCTCGTAGGCATCGCCACCGCCATCGCAGTCGGGATGGCCTACCTCGGCACCGCCAGCCTTTTCAGTTCCATGGGTGAGATCAGCACCCTCCCGCCCCTGCTGGCCGCCTGGTCTCCTGACCTCCTCTTCGGCATCGCCGGCACGTACCTCCTCCTCCGCACCCCCACCTAGCGATTGGCCCAGCCCACCTCGGACGCATGCAAACTCTTCGTTTGCCATGTTCAGCGATACTCGCCACCCCGCACAGGGCCGAAGTATCATGGTTGCATCATGAAGCTGACTTCCACCCTGCTACTCGCATCGATTGCGCTCGTCCCAACCATCGCCATTGCTCAAGCCACGGCCTCAACTGCAGCCAAACCCCACCCCGCGGCGCACCCCGCCACGTCCCCCCACAGCCCGTCGGCCGCCTCGCACTCAGCGTGCTCCAAGCTGCCCGAGTTCTCCCCCAAGATTCCCGCGCTGCCGGCCAACGCTCCCTGCGCCAAGCCGCTTTATACCCTCGCCACCGTGCCCAGCGTCAAGATCGAATACGCCGCCCCGCTCGTCGGCCAGGCTCTCGCCGAAACGCTCGGCATCGAGACTTCCACCTTTTCGCTGAACTATATCGACGCCAAGATCGGCACGGGCGAACTTGCCGCACCGCACAAGTGGTACACGGTCAAATACACCGGCTACCTCACCGATGGCACCAAATTCGACTCCTCCGACGACCATCCCGGCAAGGAGCCCTTCTCCTTCCCCTACGGACAGCATCACGTCATCGTGGGATGGGACACCGGCCTAACCGGCATGCGAGTTGGCGGAAAACGCCGCCTGATCATTCCCTGGCAGCTCGCCTATGGTCCAAACGGCAAGCCTCCCATCCCGGGCAAGGCCGACCTGGTCTTCGACATCGAGTTCGTCAGCCAGAGCGACGCGGAGCCGAAGCCGCCCGCTCCGCCAGCCGCAGCTGCACCTGCGCAGCCAGTGGCTCCCACTACCCCGCCTGCGGCCGCGACTCCGGCGACTCCGCCTGCTGCCGAACCCAGCTCAACACCTGCAAAACCCCAATAAATCGGTGTCCCCCTCACAACGCCGAAGCGTTCTCCTTCAGAGGCTCATCTAAATCCAATGCTGGAACGCATCAAGCCCCTCGCCCCCTATCTCAAACGGTATTGGCAGGATCTCGCCTGGGGAGGCGTCGCGGTCATCTGCTACAACGTCGTCCGGGTCCTGCTCCCGCGCATCGTCGGTCACGCCATCGACGACATGAACCACGGCGTTACCGAAGCCAAGATCATCCGCCACGCAGTCAGTATCCTTGGCGTCGCCGGCCTCTCGGCTATCTTCCTCTACATCACTCGCCAGGTCATCATCGGCGCGTCTCGTGAGATCGAATTCGATCTCCGCAACGACATGTTCGCCAACCTCGAACGCCAGTCTGCCGGCTTCTATCACACCCACCGCACCGGCGACATCATGGCACGTACCACCAATGACCTCAACGCCGTCCGCCAACTTCTCGGCCCCGCCATCATGTACAGCGCCAACTGCCTCGTCTTTACGGCAGCCGCGTTGCCCTTCATGATCCACATCAGCCCGAAGCTCACCCTCTGCGCAGTCGGCCCGTTGCCGCTCGCGTCGGTCCTCGTGCAATCCTTCGGCCAGCGCATTCATCGGCGCTTCGAGCGCATCCAGGCCATGTTCTCCGACATCTCGGCGAAAGCTCAGGAGAACTTTTCCGGCGCGCGCCTCATCCGCGCCTTCGCGCAGGAAGATGCCGAGATCGCCTCCTTCGAGACCGCCAACCAGGAGTACATCGGCCGCTCGCTCCACCTGGTTCGCCTGATGGCGATGCTCTGGCCGTCGCTCGAACTCGTTCTCGGCCTCGGCCTCATGATAACGCTGCTCGTCGGCGGACACGAGGTCGTCAGCCATCGCATCACCGTCGGAGACTTCGCCGCCTTCAACGTCTACATGGTCCAGCTCATCTGGCCCATGATCGCCATCGGCTGGGTCGTCAACCTCTTCCAGCGCGGCACCGCCTCCGTCGTCCGCATCGACGAACTCCTCAAGCAGCAACCCGACATCGCCGACGAGCCCAACCTGGTTCCGCTGGCCCCATCCCTTGCGGGCGAAATCGAATTCCGAAACCTGCACTTCACCTACGCCACCGGCGGCCCCGAAGTCCTGCACAACATCAACCTCAAAATTCCCGCTGGTTCCTCGCTTGCGATCGTCGGCCCCACCGGCTCGGGCAAATCCACTCTCGTCGGCCTCATCCCGCGCCTTCACGACGCGCCGACCGGCACCATCTTCATCGACGGCCACCCCATCCGCGAGCACTCCCTCGCCAATCTCCGCCGCGATATTGGCTTCGTCCCGCAGGAGACCTTCCTCTTCTCCGACACCATCGCGCAGAACATCGCCTTCGGCCGCCCCGATGCCACCCAACCTGAGATCCTCGACGCCGCTACCACCGCTCACATCGCCGTCGAGATTCTCGAGTTCCCCCACGGCTTCGACACCAAGGTCGGCGAGCGCGGCATCACGCTCTCCGGCGGACAAAAACAGCGGACGGCCATCGCCCGCGCTGTCATCCGCAACCCGCCCATCCTCATCCTCGACGACGCGCTCGCCTCCGTCGACACCTACACCGAGGAGCGCATCCTCTCCGGCCTGCGCGAGGTCATGCGCGGACGCACCACCATCTTCATCTCCCACCGCATCTCCACGGCGCGCAATGCCGATCAGATCGCGGTCCTCGTCGCCGGCCGCATCGCCGAACTCGGCACCCACGACGAACTCATCGCGCGCAACGGCTACTACACCGCGCTGGCTGAAAAGCAGCAGCTCGAAGAAGAACTCGCCGTCACCACTTAGGGCACCTGCCAACACCATGGTGCGGGTCGAGTCGAACCGGCGTCTAACTAAGGAGCAATGGCGGGTTCCAAATTCCCATTCCGTATCCCCACTCTCATCCTTCTCGGTTGCGCGTGGCTCTGTGCGTCAACCCAGGCGCAGAACGGCACGGAACTACCCAAGGCACCCGCTCACACCGTAACCGAACCCGCGCCTCCCGCAGCCGAGAAGCCCATCCCCGACGTCGTCACTCTCATGCATGACGTCGAAACCAATCAGCGCAAATCCGAAGCCGTCGAGAAGGACTACATCTACCACTCCATCGAGACTGCACAAGAGGTCGACGGCCACGGCCGGCCGAAGAAAACGACCGTCACCGAATACGACGTTTATTGGGTCAACGGCGTGCGCGTGCGTCGCATGGTGAAGAAGAACGGCAAAGACCTCAGCCCGCAGGAGGTCGCCAAAGAGGACGAGCACATCGAGAAGCAAGCTGCGAAAGCTCGCGAGAAACGGGAAAAAGGAGACACCCAGGGCAAGCAAACCGACCCGCGCGGCAACGAGGAAGTCACCGTCTCACGCCTGCTCGAACTCGGCGCCTTCACCAACCCGCGTCGAGTTCAGATCGCCGGGCGCGACACCATCGCCGTCGACTTCACCGGCGACCCGAAGGCCAAAACCCGCAATCGGGCTGAGGACGTGATCCGTAATCTGGCCGGCACCGCATGGATCGACGAACAGGACCATGTCCTCGCTCGCGTCGAAGGGCGCTTCGTCAACGCCTTCAAGATCGGCGGCGGACTCATCGCCAACATTCAGAAGGACACACGCTTCTCCATGGAGCAGACCAAGATCAACGGCGAGGTCTGGCTCCCGGCGCATTTCGAGGGCCAGGGATCGGCCCGCGCACTACTCTTTTTCAGTTTCAATGGCAGTGGCCGCATCGTGAACTCCGACTATCGCAAGTTCCGAGCCACCGCAACGGTACTCCCCGGCATGACGCAGGTCGACCCACCGCAGGCCCGCGATGGCCCCACGCAACCTTGAAGTTCGCTCATCCTGAATCAGGATTAAACGGCGAAGAGGGACAGCCACAAGCCATCCCTCCCGCTAAACTTGGTTGAAGCCGAGTGCTGCTACAGCCCAGGTCCGTGAATCAAAAGCCAAAGACTAGAGAGGCTGAACGTCAGACGCCTGCCAACCCTTGGGCCCCTTGACCACGTTGAACTGCACAGCCTGACCTTCTTGAAGGCTCTTGAAACCGTTCGAATTGATCGCCGAGTAGTGAACGAACACGTCCTCGCCGTTCTGACGGCTGATGAAGCCAAACCCCTTGGCATCGTTGAACCACTTCACTGTTCCCTGTTCCATTTTGTTAATTTCCTTAGTACTGATGAATTTGCCGCAAGAGCCAAATCGGAGGTCGACAATGACCAATGTCGCAGAAACCAATCTGTTTCAAACGATGTGTGAAGGTTAGCACAGTTGGCAAGAAATTGTGCAGAATTTTTGTAAACGCAGTCGTTTGCACCATGATTTGTGCAACTTCTCGTCGTCCAGCCGACTCGCCCCACGTACGTTAGAAGGATTCTCTGGATTTCCCGGTCCCATTTCCCGGCTTATGTCCGGGGCAAATGAGCCAGCACAATCTCCTCCGCTCGCTTCAACACCTGCTCCAACGACATCGCCGTCGAATCCAGAATCACAGCGTCATCCGCCGGGCGCAGCGGAGATTCCGCCCGATTTCGGTCCCGCCGGTCACGCTCACGCATGTCCTCCAGAATTGCCTGCTGCGCCAGCCGCTGCTGCTCGGCCGTCTCTGGGTCCGGAGCCTGACGGGATGCCGTCTGCCCAGCTGTCGTTCGTTCGGTCGGCAACACTTGCCGGAACCGCCGACTGCCTCGCACTTCCGGAGCTGCATCCAGAAAAATCTTGACCTCTGCGTCCGGAAACACTGCCGTCCCGATATCGCGGCCTTCCATCACCACGCCACCGGCAGCGCCCAGCGCCCGCTGCTGCCCAACCATCCAGGCACGCAGTCTGGGATGCACCGAGACGCGCGACGCCGCAGAGGTCACATCCGCCTCGCGAATCCGCCGCGACACATCCATCCCATCCAACAGCACCCGATTGCCCTCGACCTGCGGCTCCAGGTCGATGCGCGTCGCTTCCGCCAGCTCAAGGAGCGGCTGCTCTTCGTCGAACGAGAAGTCGCTCTCAATCGCCTTCAACGCCAGCGCGCGATACATCGCACCCGTCTCAAGGTTCAGAAACCCAAAACGCCGCGCCAGGTGCGCCGCCAGCGTACTCTTTCCCGCGCCCGCCGGACCATCAATCGCAATCACAGGCCGGCTGCGCCGTGCCGCTACACCAGACTCTGCGGGAACGTTCGTCAGATCGTGCATTACTCGGAATCACCCTCATTCGGCTTGAACTTACGTGCCGGAGGCCGCTTGCCCCACGGTTTCTTGTTGCCTGCAAACTTCGCAAAGGTGCTCGTGGGCTTGCCCTTGAACGGCGTGTCGGATTTCTTGCCGAACCCTCCGCTCTTCTTATCGGCGAACCCGCCAACCTTCTTGGGGCCAAATCCGCCCGGCTTTCCGCCAGCTTTTGGACCGGCCTTGCCTGCAAATTTGCGGGGCGCAAAATCGCCTCGCTTGCTCGCATCGCGATCGCCACGCGCCGGCCGATCCGAACTGTACGGTCGCGACGGACGATCCCGCGGTGCATCGAACTTCTTGTAAACCCGCTTGCTGCCTTCGCCCGCTGCGCCTCGATCCGGCCGCTCGCGAGGTCCACCTGCCGACGGACCATCGGCCGCACGCGGCTTCCCGCTAAAGAATCCAGCCCCCCGCGGAGGATACGGCTTGCGCGCCGCAAATCCGCCACCCTCCCCGCGATCGAACCGCGGACGCCTTTCGCCTCCCTGGCCTTCTCGTGGTTTGAACTCGCGCCGAGGCGGACGGCCTTCCCCCGACTCCCGCGCTCCAAATCCTCCCTCGCGCTTGCGCCCGAACGTGCCGGGTTTGCTGAACGTCTTCCGCGGTCCTCGCGCCTCGCCGGCATCGCCCTCGCGGCGCGGCTTGAATTCACCTCGCGGCGGCCGCCCCTCACCGAAGGACGGCTTTCCACGAAACGCTGGCTTATCCCCGAAGGACGGCTTGCCCCGATACGGAGCCTTTCCGCCAAACTTGCCGCGATCCCCGCCTTCCGTCCGAGGCTTGAACGCTCGCGGAGCCCGTGCCTCCGCGCCATCCTCTGCCGGCTCCGAGGGCTTTCGCGCAGCCGCCAGCCGCTTCGCCTTCTCCTCATCCCACGGCTTGTCGAACCCACCAGCTGCTGGCTTGCCGAACGGCCGCCGTTCGCGCTCTGGCGTCGGCCCGTCGAATCCCGATCTCGCCCGGTCCTTGAACCCCGGCCGCGAACTCGACTTCGTTCCCCGCTCGAACGGCCCCGGCTTCGCCGCGAACTTCGAGGGCTTCGCCTTCGCCAGATATCCCGTTCCGACCTTGCGCGGCTTCGGCACGTACTTCTTGATGCGCGGCTGCTCTTCCCCACCAGCCGCATCCTCAGTTCCTTCCGCAGGCTCACCGTCAATCGCGATCATTCCCTCGGCCGGGACATCCGCGACTACAACGGCAGTCTCCGCAGCCAGGAACGCCGGTAGCGAGCCGGCGACATACAGCATCGTCCGCCCTTCCACCGCCACCGTCTCCAACTGTCGCGCCGACAGCAGCGCATGAATCACGTCTCTCACTCGCGACCGCGACGCCAGCGGCGACAGGAAGCTCTCAATCTCGTCCTCCGCCGCAACCACCGCCTGCCCCAGGTACAGCGAGATCAACGCCGACAGCGCCGACGGCTGTCCCGCGTTTGCCCCCGCTTTGACCTGTTTCGTGAACCGCGCGCTGGTCAGTTCCCACAACGTCGCCGCTCCATCCGGCTGCACCAGCGGCAACACCCGCAGATGCGCCCAAAGCTCGCCAAGCGCGCGCAGTACCGCAGCCTCGGTCACCTCTTTGCCCACCTCGGTCGTCAGGTCATACGCTGACAGCGCACCCCGCTGCGTCAGCGCCTCATGGATCGCCAGCGCAAGGTTCGACACCTTCACCGCGCCTGCCGTCGACGGCGGCTGCTTCCACGCCTTGTCCCCGCGCAGGGTAAACACGTACGAGAACACCGCAGTCGACGCGACGAAATCCGGCGTGTCCCCAGCAGCCCCGCCCGCAGCCCCCATCAGGTTCAGAGGCACAGCCAGTCCCTCCGCCACCAGGCGGGCCAGCAAGCTACGGGCCTCGGCAGTCTGTTCCAGAGTGGGCGTAGGAGTCGGTGCCCCCAGCACTGCTTCCACCAGCGTTGGCGCCGGCGAAGCAATCTGCGGCCGCGGCGCATACAGCGCCAGCCCTGCGACGTTCATCCAGCTGCGCAGATTCTCAATTGTCAGTAAGGCCTCGCCCTGCTGATGCCACTGCTTCAAGCGCGCATCCGCAAGCTGCGCGGCGGAAGGAATCGATGACTTCGTAGGTTCGGTGCTCGGGGTATTCAAGAGGGTAACTGCCTTCCTGCTGGGCGGCGCGCTCGACGGAGCGAAAGCTGCAAGCAATCCTTCGCGCGGGCGAGAGGAGATTCTTAGGTTCTGGGCCGAGGTTCAGGCCGGGTTATTTTTCAAAGATCAAAATGCGTGATTGCGTTTGAATCCGTTGCGAAGCCACTCCGGCGGGGCAACCCACCTCGGATTCTAGATCCGCTGGAACGCTCGCTGTATGTCTTTATGAGAATACCGCAACGCGATGGGCCGCCCATGCGGACAGCTCGTCGGATGCTCGGTTTTCCCCAATTCTGTCAAGAGCCACTCAATCTTCGCCGGATCCAGCGGCATATTCACCTTGATCGCCGCGTGGCATGCAATCGAGGCCGCGATCCGCCGCTGCCGCGTCTCCGCGTTCTCTTCCTGCTGCTCCTTGTTCGGCACCGCGAGCACCTCTTCCAGCATCCGCTCCAACTCGCGCCCCTCCAGCCCCACTGGAGCAGCCTTGATCGCCAACGTGCGCGGCCCGAACGGCTCGGCCTCGAACCCATTCAGATCCAGCTCCCGCGCAATCGCCGCAAACGACACCATCTGCGCCGGCAGCAGATCCACCAGCACCGGCATCAGCAACCGCTGCCGCTGCACCTTCTCCACCTCGCGCTCGCGCAGGATCTTCTCAAACAGCACGCGCTCGTGCGCCACGTGCTGGTCGATAATCCAAAGCCCCTCCTCATTCGCCGCCAGGATGAACGAATCTCGCAGCTGCCCCAGCGGCTTCAGCGTCGCCAGCGCGTTCAGCGTCTCCGCGGGACCATCCGCCTCGAACGCCCCTGCACCCTCCGCCGGGTCATACCCGACTGCAATGCCCTGCTCCGAAAACGCGAGCCGTCCCGGAGACTCCGCCACCACCGGCGCGCGCAGCATAAACGCCTCCGCGTCCGCCGCCATCGGCGCACCGTCCGACTCCTCCACGGCCCGCGGCGAGAACACCGCATCCCCCGGAGGCCCAGGCATCGGGCTCACATCAATCAGCAGCGACGCGCTAGCGGTGGGCGCAGCATTCAACGCCGAAGCAAAGCTCGCCGCTGGCCGTGCGGTCATCAACGTGGTCCGCACCGTGTCGCGGATAAAGTCGTGCACAAACCCCGGCTGCCGGAACCGCACCTCCGTCTTCGCCGGATGCACGTTGACGTCGACCTCCTGGGGCGGCATCTCCAGAAACAGCAGCACCACCGGGTACGACGTGGGCGGAATGATGTTGCGATACGCCTCCGTCAGCGCGTGCAGCACCACGCGGTCGCGTGCCAGGCGCTGGTTCACAAACACATAGATCGAATTGCGATTCAGCTTCTGCAGCTCCGGCTTCGACACAAATCCGGTAATCCGCAAAAACCCGGGATCGGGCGGCGCATAGTCCGCCTCGCGCTTCCATGGCGGAGGCTCCGGCAACCCCGCCCGCGTAAAGTCGATCTCTGCCGCTGTCGGCAGCATCAGCGCCGCGGTATCGCGCCCGAAGATCTGGAACAGCCGGTCCCCCGTCGACCCCGCCGTCGGAGCGATCAGCAGCGCCTGCGTCGCCGAGTGCAGCTCAAAGTGCCGCTCCGGATGCGCCAGCGCATAGTGCGTCACCAGCGCCGCAATGTGCGCCAACTCCGTCTGCTCCGACTTCAGAAATTTCCGCCGCGCCGGCGTGTTGTAGAACAGATCGCGCACCGCAATCGTCGTGCCCACCGGCATGCCGGCATCGTCCACGCGCTGCATCGCGCCGCCTGCAATCTCCACCTCGGTCCCGGACGCATCCTCCGCCGCGCGCGTCTCCAGCGTCAGCCGCGACACACTGGCAATCGACGGCAACGCTTCCCCACGAAATCCCAGCGTGCGGATCGACAGCAGATCGTCGGACGTATGCAGCTTTGAAGTCGCATGCCGCTCAAACGCCAGCAGCGCGTCGTCGCGCACCATGCCGTGGCCGTTGTCCAGGATGCGGATGAGCTTGCGCCCGCCGCCCTCCACCTCAATCCGGATCCGCGTCGCCCCCGCATCCAGCGAGTTCTCCAGCAGTTCCTTCACCACGGACGCAGGACGCTCCACCACCTCGCCGGCGGCAATCTGATTCGCCACCTGGTCGGAAAGTACACGGATACGTCCCATAGCTCGATTGTAGGCTGCGAGCCGCTGCGGAAAACTGGTCCGCAATCCCTCGCTACTTCTTCGTGCCCTTCGCTCCAGCCTTCTTGGCCGTAGCAGCCTTCTTTGCGGCTTTCTTTCTTGCTGCCGTAGGCTTCTTCTTCGCGAGCGCCGCCCCTTCATCGCGATCGCCAATCATGTGGAGTCGCATGAAGTTGGTCGCGCCGGACCGGGTCCGCGTCCCGGCTACGATGCCGACGATCTGGCTGCGATGAACGTACCCATGCGCCTCCAGGATCTCCTCAGCCATGCTCACCAGTTTGTCCGTATCCCGGAAGCGGGAGCACAAGATCGGAAACGTTCCCCAAAGCAGCATGCAGCGATTCACAACCTTCTGGAACGGCGACAGCGCAAAAATCGGCGGCTCGGGGTGGTACTTCGAAAGCAATCGCGCCGTCGACCCCGTCTCGGTAAAGATCGCAATGGCCGCAAGCTCCAGGTCCACTGCCGAGTGCGCCATACACTCGCAGATCGTCTCCGCCACCGACAGCCGCGTCGTCTGCTTGGTCGTCCGGTGGGGCGGCGGATCCAGCCGAATCTGATGTTCCGTCTCGGCTACAATCTTCGCCATCATGGCGACCGTCTGGACCGGGTACTTACCGGCTGCAGTTTCACCAGAGAGCATCACGGCGTCCGTACCGTCATAAATCGCGTTCGCCACATCCGACGCTTCGGCCCGGGTCGGGCGCGGATTCTCGATCATCGACTCCAGCATCTGCGTGGCCGTGATCACCGGCTTGCGATACTCCTGGGCGCGCCGAATGATGTGTTTCTGGATCGCGGGCACCTTCTCCGGCGGAACCTCCACCCCAAGATCGCCACGCGCCACCATGATCGCGTCCGCCACTTCCAGAATCGAGTCCAGGTGCTCGACCGCCTGCGGCTTCTCCAGCTTCGCGATAATCCAGCAGTCGGACTTCAGCTCATCCAGCCGCCGGCGCACATGTCGCACATCGTCCGCAGTTCGTACAAATGAAACGGCAACCGTATCCACGCCTTCGCCTACCGCGAAGATCAGGTCTTCCTCGTCCTTCTCGGTCAGCGACGGCACCTTTACCGGAATCCCAGGCAGATTGATGCCCTTGTTCTCGCCCAGCAGGCCGCCGTTCACAATCTTGCAGACCACGTCGGCCTTGTCGACGCGCTCAACGCTCAGCTCAATCAAGCCGTCCGACAGCAGAATCCGCGACCCCGTCCCAAGATTCTCCGCCAGCGTCTTGAAGGTCGTCCCCACCATAGCCGCAGTGCCCGGGACATCCCTCGGCGTAATCGTCAGCCGCTGTCCTTCCACCAGCAGAACCGGCTTGTGGTCCTTCAGCCGGCCCGTCCGAATCTTCGGCCCCTGCAGATCCGCCAGAATGCAGATCGGCTTATTCTCTGCCGCCGAAACCGCCCGCACCATCCGGATCAGCTCTGCCTTCTGCGCATGCGATCCATGCGAGAAGTTCAATCGCGCCACGTCCAGCCCCGCGCGAACCATTTTCCGGAACACCTCAGGCGTGCTGCACGCCGGTCCCAGGGTCGCCACAATCTTTGCGCGGCGGTTGTACTTCAATGCGGCAAAGCCTAAGGCGCTGCCTGGGCGAGCCAAATCAGTCTGGTTCGTAGTCATCATAAGTAGATAAACGTTCCTTGTACTTGGGCTGGGGAGTCTTGCGTGTACCTCGCGCAGCCCGTTCGGCCACGGTTCGACACGTGTGTCTGGCGTCACATGCCATTCTAACCGCAGTCACCCCACCGTGCGTGGTGACCACAGATACCGTCGATTGTGAATGCATTCTTTACAATCGAAACGAAACTCCGGCCTACCCCCTACCCCCTACACCTTCTCCGCAGACGCCGCTTTTCCCGGATCACCCGCCGCCGCCCCATTCTCTAACGGCACCACGTGCGCATGCAGCAGACTGTCCAGCTGCGCATTGAATTCCGCCCCGCACAGCACGCTCAGCGACACGATATACAGCCAGAACAGCAGCGCAATCCCCGCGCCCAGCGATCCATAGACCTCTGAATAGTTCGCGTACCGCGTTACGTACCACCCAAACCCAAGGGTTGTCAGAAACCACATCGCCGTTGCCATCACTGCTCCCGGCAGAATCGTCCGCCACGACTGCGGCGCCGCCAATTCCACCAATGCCGCCGTCGCATCGTGCCGCATCGCCAGACGATGCACGCTTCGCGCCCGCCGTCCCGGCCGCATCCCCGTCCCCGGCGGCACAACGCTGGGCACTCCCATGTGATAGATCAGGGCAATCACGCCCACGCTCGCACCCAGAGCAATCGCCCATCGGATCAGCACCGTCACCGCATAAATCGACGCCTGCACCCCCGGCCCGATGGTGGGCGCCAGCCAACCGGTCACCGCATGCCCAAACATGACCACCAGGCTCGCCACCGCCAGCGGAATCAGCGACACAGGCACCAGCTCAAAAGCCCGCCGCCTTCGCATCCAGAAGGTCCAGTAGTCCGCCGGCAGATCGCGCGCGCGCCGCAACCCCTCCATCAACGTCGCAATCACATTCGACGCCCCCAGGAAGCTCACCACCCCCGCGCTCACCATCGCCCGCAGCGAGTGCGTATGGTTCGGCGTTCCCTCAAACGTCGGCTCCAGCAGCGAGACCACTCCCGGCGGCAGCACCCGGTTGAAGAACGCCGCCAGTTGAAACCGCACCGGGGCCGTATCCGGCAGCAGCCCGATCACCGCAGCCGCCACAATCAGCGCCGGAAACAGCGCCACAATTGCCGAATACGCGGTGGACTGCGCCACATTCAGGCAATCGTGGTCGATCACGGTGAATAGCGTCCGATGCAGTGCGCGCGTCAGTACGCCGTACCCGCGCACCCATCGGCTCACGTGATCTCTCCCGCGACGCAATCGGCTCGACGGCCTCACCGCAGCGGGCTTCGCGCTAGCCTCCGTCCGAACGCTCAACTCTTCCACTTGTTCAGAAAGCCCGTCAGGGAACCCGGGTCCATATGGCGCATATCAGCGAACTGCCCCGTCGACTGCGCATACAGCACCTTGCCCTCGGGACTTAGCACCGCCAGCGCCGGTACACCCTTATTGATCGGAACGCCGTACTTCGCAGCCACATCGATGTTCTTGTCCATGTGCCCGATCCAGACATGCACCAGCACGTAATTCTTCTCCAGCAGCCCCGAGTTCGGCGCCTGGTGGAAGTAGATATCCAGCACCTGGCAGTCGCTGCACCAATCGCCGCCGAAGTCCAGAATCACCCGCTTATGCTCCCGCTTCGCCTGCCTCAGTCCGGCCGCAATATCCTTCGCAGGACTCGCCGTCTCCGAGTAGATATGCTTCGCCACAAACGGTGTCGCCCCGTTCGCTGCCGATTGCGCGCTCAGCCCTGCCGGAACCGCCACCACACCTAGCAGTAGAAGCCCCATCCATCGCACCGCCCACCGTACCGCACCCTCGTTTTTGCCCAATTGTTGCTCCGGCATACATTCCCTCCTTCGACGCTGGAACGCCATCGCGCTCCGCCCCGCTTGCAGCCCGTCTCAATGATGCATGAGCGGCACTCCGCGACGCAAAACCGGTCCGCCGCCGCCCCCCTCGCACACTGGTGTATTCTGGAAGAAAGCGATGATTTTCTCTAAAGATTATGTAGGGTATCTGGCACGCCAGACAGTAAAGCATCTGATAGATGCAAAGATGATCGAGACTGCGAAGCCCGCAGTCCTGAACGAGCGAGTCGCGCAAGCAATGATCGAAGAGCTTGCTCTCGAAGACCGCATCAACGAAGAGGTCCGCGTCATCCTCGATGCCTTCCAGGACGACATGCGCAAGACCGGCGCGAGCTATCCCGAGATGTTCAAAAAAGTGAAAAATGAGCTCGCTCGCAAGTACAAGGCGGTCCTATGAGGATCTCCCGCGATAAGGTCAACAAGCTCGCTCATACCGTCGCTGACACCCTCGCCGAAATTCC
>DASYEU010000107.1:0-5038 GCA_036498865.1 Acidobacteriaceae bacterium
TAATCCTCAGGCGGTATTCCTTCGTTTTCATCCTGCGGAAATAAGTCGGCTCGACAGAAAAAGAGTTCCTCGTTTGCCATCAGGTCTTCGAATCGGTTTAGCGGCATGAAGCGCCAAATGTCGATGTCCTCGGATGGCTCCAACTGACTGAAATAGGATTCGATGGGCATGAACTTTCACCGAACGATGTGAGTTTCCGGCAAGCGTGCGTGACGTCAAGTAGCCGGCTCTGTTAAGTTCATTCAGTCGCCGAGGGGAGACTGATAATGAACCGCAAAAGCACACCCGCTATTCCTGAGCCGATCGCGGAGTTGCAACGCCAGTTGGATCAGTTCCGTAGCACTCAGCCGCGGCGGACGAAGTTGCCGGAGTCGCTGTGGCAGGCGGCGGTCGAACTGGCCCGGCAACACGGAGTTTATTCCGTCGCGCATCCGCTGCGGCTGGATTATATGGGGCTGAAGAAACGGCTTGGCGAACCTTCCAGCCACCAACGAAAGATCCCCAGGGCGGCATTCGTCGAACTGATCACGCCACATCCGGCGGCGCTGGAGGAGTGCGTCGTCGAGTTGGAGTCCTCGCGCGGAGCGAAGATGCGCATCCAGTGGAAGGCGTCCACGCCACCGGATTGGACAAGCCTGCTGCGTGCCTGGCGGGAAACGGAAGGATGATTCAGATCACGCCGCAGATGCGGATTCTGGTGGCGGTAGAGTCGGTCGACTTCCGGAAGGGCATTGACTCGTTGGCCGAGTTGTGCCGGCAGAAGCTGGATGCCGATCCATTTTCGGGTTACCTGTTCGTGTTCCGCAGCCGGCGAGCAACCTCTATTAAGGTGTTGGTTTATGACGGGCAGGGATTCTGGCTGGCGACCAAACGTCTATCGAAAGGACGCTTCCGTTGGTGGCCCCAGATGAGGGAAGGAGCCGAGGAACCGGCACGGGTGCTGCGCGCGCATCAAGCGCAGGTGCTGCTGGCGGCAGGCAATCCGGACATCGACGCGGCGCCGGTGTGGCGCAAAGTGAGCTGATGCATTTTTCACTTGCGTTCTGAAACGCGTTCTGACACACTGCTGCTATGACGGTCTACCGAGGCCGAAGCATTACCGGCGAACAGATTGCCTTCATCCGGCAGCTCATCCGCGATCGTCCAGAGCTGAGCCGCTGGAAACTATCTTGTCAGCTCTGTGAAGCCTGGCAGTGGAAGCAGGTCAATGGCGCGTTGCGCGACATGGTCTGTCGCGGATTGCTGTTGATGCTTCACCGTGCGGGCGAGATCGAGTTACCGCCGGTGAAACGCCAGGTACGAAATCGATTAGCGGAGCGCGAGCGGCCCGAGCCGGTGATCCCCGACAGCCGTCCCGTGCGCGGGCCTGTTGGCAGCATCCTTCCGCTGGAGTTTGTGCAAGTGCGACGCACACCGGAGGAGGCGCTGTTCAACAGCCTGATGGAGCAGTATCACTATCTGGGCTATGAGCAACCGGTGGGCGAGCACCTGAAGTATCTGGTGAAAGCCAGCGGCCAGGTGATCGCGTGTCTGGCCTGGCAAAGCGCGCCACGCCACCTGAAGGTGCGCGACCGGTTCCTCGCATGGAGCGACGAAGCGCGCGAGCGTAACATGCACTTATTGGCCTACAACACGCGCTTTCTGATTCTGCCATGGGTTCAAGTCGAGCACTTGGCCTCGCACATTCTGGGTCGCATGGCGAAGCTGATTCCGCGAGATTGGCAGCGGATCTACGCACATCCGATTCATTGGCTAGAGACGTTCGTCGATACCTCGCGTTTTCGCGGGACCTGTTATCGCGCGGCCAACTGGCAGGTGATCGGCACGACGGCAGGCCGCGGGCATCGTGCGCCCACCTTCGAGCAAACGCGTCCGGTGAAGCAGATGCTGGGCTTGCCTTTGCATCGCAAGTTTCGGGAGATGCTCAGCCGATGAAGCGCCCTCGCGTGGATGTGAATCTGGAAGAGCTGGACCAGATCATCGAGCGTGGCACGCACGCGCCGTTAAGCACATCGGAAGGCGAGAAGCTGAAACTCGTCCTGCATGCGCTGGCGGCAATGCTGCCGGCACCACGCACCACGGAAAAGACCAAGGACGTTTTAGGGCAGTCCGCCGCACCCGCGCCTGAAAGTGAGCCAGGACCGCCTTCTGAGAAAAAGCCGGGCCACGGGCGCAACGGAGCTTCCTCCTACGCGGGTGCCCAGAAAGTCGCGGTTCCGCACCCGGAACTACACGCGGGCGATCCTTGCCCGGGCTGTGAAAAAGGGAAAGTCTATCCGCAGAAAGAACCTCGGACGCTGGTGCGCATCGTGGGACAAGCTCCGCTGGCGGCAACCGTGTATGAACTGGATCGTCTGCGCTGCAACCTGTGCGGCGAAGTGTTTACCGCGCCGGAGCCGGAAGGCATCGGCCCGGAAAAATACGATGAGACCACTGCTGCGATGATTGCGCTCCTCAAGTACGGCAGCGGAATGCCGTTTTATCGTTTGGAAAAGCTGGAACAGGCACTGGGCATCCCACTGCCCGCCTCGACGCAGTGGGAGATTGTGGAAAACGAGGCGGAACTCATCCAAGCGGCGCGCGACGAACTGATTCGGCAAGCCGCACAAGGCGAAGTGCTGCATAACGACGACACCGGCATGCGCGTGCTGCACATGGCGCGCGAGCCATCCGACGACCGCACGGGCGTGTTCACCTCCGGTATCGTATCCACACAACAAGGGCGCAGGATCGCCTTGTACTTCACCGGTCGCCAACACGCGGGCGAAAATCTGCGCGATGTGCTCGAACACCGCACCGCGGATCTTGCCCGGCCCCTGCAGATGTGTGATGCCCTGTCGCGCAATACGCCCAAACTCACCGACGGCACCCAGATTCTGCTGGCTAACTGTCTGGCGCATGGAAGACGGCAGTTTGTAGAAGTGGCCGCGAACTTCCCGGAACCATGCCGCTATGTTCTGGAGACGCTGGGCGGCGTATATAAATATGATGCGGAAGCGCGCGAGCGCCATCTATCGGCAGCCGAGCGCCTCGCGTTTCATCAGCAGCACAGCGGCCCGGTGATGGAGCATCTGCACCAGTGGCTGGAAGCGCAGTTCGCGCTCAAACAAGTGGAGCCGAACGCGGGCCTCGGCAAGGCTATCACCTATCTATTACGTCATTGGAACGGGCTGACCGCGTTTCTGCGGGAAGCCGGCGCACCATTGGACAACAATGTCTGCGAACGCGCGCTGAAACGCGCGGTGCTGCATCGCAAGAATGCTCTCTTCTATCGCACGCTGCACGGCGCCGAAGCCGGCGACCTATTCATGAGCCTGATCCATACCTGCGAGCTTGCCGGTGCCAATCCGTTCGATTACCTCACCCAGTTACAGCGGCACGCAAGCGACTTGGCGGCGAATCCGTCGGCGTGGATGCCCTGGAACTATCGGGAACAAACTCAGCCCGGCCACAATCATTAGTTTCCGGCCACCTTCCTCTACACTCCGGGAATGCCCAGAAAACAGGCTTTTCCGAAGTCTCCCTCGAACCAGGTTTTTGGCCACCCCCTTCGGGTTGGCTTGTATGCCCGCGTTTCCACCCACGATCAGCAGACACTGCCCTTACAGATCCGCACCATGCGCGAATACGCGTTCAAGCGCGGCTGGAACATCCTTGCGCAGATCAAAGAGGTCGGCTCCGGCGCTTCGCAACGCGAGTTGCGCACAACTCTGATCGCTGCAGCACGACGGCGCGAAATCGATGTCGTGCTGGTATGGCGCTTGGATCGCTGGGGCCGGTCCGTCGCGGATCTGGTTTCAACGCTGCAAGAGTTGCAACACCTCGGCGTGAGTTTCGTATCGTTGACCGAAGCACTCGATCTGACCACGCCCGCGGGTCGCGCCATGGCCGGACTGCTCGCGGTGTTCGCCGAGTTTGAACGCGAGATCCTACGCGAACGCGTCCGCGCCGGTCTAGCTCACGCGCGCCACCAGGGCGAACGCCTCGGCCGCCCGCCCTCGGTGGCTCACAAAGCCGTCGAAGCCCAGAAACTATACCGGCAAGCCATCAGCAAATCCGAGATTGCACGTCGCCTTCAGATCGGCCGAACCTCCGTCCGCCGCCTCCTGGCCGAGAAGAAATCCTGATTCAGGCGGCCTCACACAGGCTTGCCGCAAGGACACGCTCAATGTAACCCTCTGAGAGTGCGTTCGCCACTCAGATGTCGCGGGCACAAGGGCGGATGAGGCCCCAAATCCAGTAGGAAACTCGGGGCTATGCCGCATTTCAACCAGCACACAATCAGGTCGGCTTCCCCAATTAAGTAGCGAGGACCGGAAACACGAATTCATAGCCCGCCAAGTTGACCTTGCGCTTTGAATCGAGCACAGATTGCGCGGCTTCAGCGAGATCCGGCCTCTCTTTCAGGGCACTCCAGAGCTGTCCCAGATCCTTCGCTTTCTCCACTAAGAGCCGAAATGCTCTCTCCGACACTACTGGGATCTGAGACTCTGGCACGAAACCACTTCAGCTGGCGGGGGGGGAACGCCAATGGTGAGCGTTGGCTCATTGGCTAAACGATTCTCAACGCCATGCCAGTTCTGTTCTCGAAGAACATCACGTGCAGCGACGTCATGTGCTCCATGAGTTCGCTACGGGCCGGCTCCATCTCGGGATGCTCGGCGATGAGCGTCACGAGTGACCGTTCCATCAGGCCCGCGCGATCCCCCACTTCGATCAGACGGTGGCACTGTTCGCACGCCGCCCAGTCGCCGACGCTTTCGCCGCCGATGTTGGCGACGACGTAGGCAACAAAACTCCGCGCCGGATAGCGCCACACTACGGACGGGTAGGAGCAAAAATCGCAGATCGCTCTTGACATGGTTACCTCCTTTCAGGGTGGATCTCTCTATTGACCGGACTGAACTCGATCCGGCGTCTGTTGGGCCGAACGCCCGACCGTGTGAATGTGTTTTCCGCTTTCGGGCCCAAAGCGTTTCGGGCAACGCTATAAAAGGAATTGGGCGATCTATGACTCTGGACGGGACCCGCCGATGAT
>DASYEU010000108.1:0-13633 GCA_036498865.1 Acidobacteriaceae bacterium
GAACGTCTTGAACTGCTCTCGCTTGCGCGCAATCCCGTACCGCGCCAGGTTGTGCCAGTTCCCCTCGAACGTATTCTGAATCGTCAGACCGGAGTACAAGTCCTGGTCAGACTGCTTCGCCGCAGCCGAGATGCCAAAGAAGTCGTGCGCCCCGGGAGCTCCGCTCGCCGAATCGGCGTTGCGGATCGTAAACCGCAGCGGAGTATTCGCAGTCAGGTTGTACCCGAGGTTCGCGACCGCGGTGCCCGAATGATACTCATTCCCCGGTAACGCATTCGACGTATCGAAACGCGAGTAACCCGCCAGGTAGTCCACGCGCTGGTGCGCGCCGCTGATGCTGGCTTCGTTCTGGTAGCTGTGGAAGTTGCCGCCGCTTCCCGTGTACGTAAACACCGGCTTCAGGTCGCTGCCACGCGGAGTGCTGAACGCAATCGTCGACGACGCCGCGTCCGAGCCGTAGAGCACCGAGTCCGGTCCGCGATAGATCTCGAGGCCGGTAACACCGGTCGCCGCAACGGTGCCGAAGTCGAAGCGTCCGCCCACGTCTTCCGCGGTAACCCCGTCGATCAGCACCTTGTTGGCGTCCGAGTTGCCTCCCCGTACAAACAGCGAGGTCACACCGCCGGCCTGTCCCTGCTGCACCACTTGCACCCCGGGAGACTGCCGCAGTGCATCTGCAATGCCGGTCGCCCACTCGGTGTACGACTGCGGAATCAACGTCACCGCCGAGCTGGACTGCTCCACTGGCGAAGGAACGCCGGTCGCCGTCACCGTCACTTCCTCTTTCAGCGAAGAGGTTTCGAGCACGACATTCTGGGTGACCTGGTCCGTAGAGCCGCCGTAGAAATCCTGGCCGATGCCGGGCAGAAATGTCGCCGAAGAAGTAAGCAGAACGAAGCGGCCGGACTGGGTGGACTGAATCTCATAGGATCCATCTGCGCCGGCGAAGCCGATCGCCACCGCCTTTTGCGCCTGGATGAGCTGAATGCGGGCTCCGGGGACCGGACGGCCCAATGGATCCGTGACCACACCGCGCACGACGACAGCGTGCGCTTGCGGCGCAAGGAATCCAAGTGAGAGAAATGCTAGGGCGGCAAGCGTCAGGCATCGCGCGGATGCACGCAAGGGAGAAACGGCCAGCAAACGGCCGAAGAAAGTAGACATGTTAGGAACTCCTACGCTCCCCCCCGGGAACGTGGTTGATGTACGCGGCGGAACCGGTCTCCTGACTTACGCGGGCACATGCTGGCCGATGTATTCTCGACTTCCCTTCCCGTCGCCTGGCGGCTTCAGTGGGAAAATCCTGGCTGGCATTCACGCTGACAAGCAGCGTGCGCGTTCACAGTTGCGGGGCAGTGGCGGAATTTCACCGCGCTTCCCGAACATTCCGTTACGGGCAAGGGTTATAGGTCACGCAACTGCCTGCAAACGGGCCAGCCGCAGAATGGGGTGAACCTCAAGCTTAAGGAATCCCTTGGACGTTGTCAAAAGAAGACGCAGGCCTGCCCCTTTGCTTACAGGCCTGCTCTCCAAACACCTCGCTACGCTGCGCGAGTCGCCTCAAACAGGAACCAGTGGCGCCGTTGCGTCTGGTCAACCCAGACCTCAATCAGGCTGGTCGTAGCCACGTCGCCCGCATCGTCGCACAGGTCATGCACCGCACGCATGCTCAGCGTCAGAGCCTTTTCATCCTCACGAAGCTCGCTCAGCATATCCATCGGAGTCACATACTCTGCGTCATTGTCGGCAATCCGCTGCAGCCGCGAGATATGCCCAACCGAACGAAGCGTCGTCCCGCCAATCTTGCGGACACGTTCCGCGATATCGTCCGTCATCGCGAAGATCTGGGTGGCGTGCTCGTCGAGCAGCAAATGATAGTCGCGGAAGTGCGGACCACTCATATGCCAGTGGAAGTTCTTGGTCTTGAGGTACAGGCTGAAGACATCGGCAAGCAGAGCATTCAGCGCTCCGGCGATATCCTTGACCGCCTTCGAATCGATATCCGACGGGGTCGACAATGGCGCTTTCTGGCGGGCAACTAATTCAGCGGTTTTCGACATGAGGTTCCTCTCCATTTGGGGATCCCCTCCCCATGAATCTTGGCGTTTCGGGGCTTCGGCCCAGCGAGCCGGCAAGCTTGCATTAGGCAGGGTCTTTCCTCACCGTTCGATGCTCGCCGGTGCAATTCCGAAGCTTTGGATTTCAGCAAAACTCACTGTACAGCCAGGAATCCGGACGCCCAGCCTCCGTCACGGTAAGCTCACTCTATGAGCAAAGGGCGATGTCTGGGACTGGTCGGCGGGCTGGGTGTAGGCGCCACCATTCACTACTACAGCAAACTGGCCGAGGCGCATCAGGCGCGCGGCCGCACCATGGACTGCGTCATTACGCACGGAGAAACATCGCGCGTCTTCGATTACGTGAAGGCCGGCAATCCCGGCGGTCTGGCTGAATACCTCAACAGCTTTCTCCACCGACTCAAAGCAGCCGGAGCCGAAGTCGGTGTGATTCCGGCAGTCACGCCCCATTACGCGCTACGGGAGCTCCTGACCACATCGCCTCTGCCGCTCATCAGCATGATCGAGCCGCTCGCAGTGGAACTCGCCTCGCGGAACGCGCGACGGGTTGCGGTCTTCGGCACGCGCTACTCCGTTGAGTCAGGCTTCTTCGGCCTGCTGGAAGGTATTGAATTTGTTCGCCCTGAGCCGGACGAGGTCGACTTCATCCACCGCACCTACGAGGAATTACTTCGCGACGGCCGCGGTTCGGACGAGCAGCACCTCAGTCTTACCGCACTCGCCCACACGCTACGCCGCCGCGACGGCGTGGACGCGATTCTGCTCGCAGGAACTGACCTCTCGCTGATCTTCAACGCGGCGAACACGGATTTCCCCCATGTCGATTGCGCCGCCGTACATATCCAGGCCGTCGCAAAGCGTTTGCTCGACAGCTAGGGAGACCCTACACCGCCGCCAGCGCAGGCACCGGCGCAGGCAGAGTGTCCTCATCGTCGTCCGGCACTTCCAGGAACGCCTCGAACAGCGTTGCGTAGAGCCCTTCTCGGCTGGCCATCCGCTTGCGCCGCGTCCGGAGGAACTCAAAGCGGAACGGAGAGCTGCGTTCCGCCTCCGCCACAAATCCAGGCGAGAAGAACCCATGCGCCTCCGCCACCGCGCCCACGATCAGCGACCGCCAGCTCATCCGCAGCAGATCCTTGAACTCCGCGGTCCCGCACGGCAGCTCCTCCATCCGCGCACCAACCCGCTCCGCAAAGCACAGGAGCTGCACGGTCAGGTCATCCAGAGGCGTTCCCATCGCAGCAGCGCGCGAGAACAGCGTCACGGAACCGCGCTCCAAATCTTCACGCACGTCCTGCAGATCGTCGCCAAGCTGCAGCAACACGCCCCACTCAAACGCGAACTGGCTCTCCTGCGCGTTCATCGTTCCACGCGCAAGACACGCATCCGCCAAAACCGACGTGCCGCCCTTCGCGCAACTGACGCGCAGAATTTCAGCGTCCGCGCCCGGCCCGCCGCTGCG
The DNA here is from genome assembly GCA_036498865.1 of Acidobacteriaceae bacterium. Classification (GTDB taxonomy): domain Bacteria; phylum Acidobacteriota; class Terriglobia; order Terriglobales; family Acidobacteriaceae; genus Edaphobacter. The sequence continues at coordinate 3,541 of DASYEU010000108.1, forward strand.
CAGTTGTGCAAGACTCTCCTCTTGCGCGCGATGAATCGCCAGCAGGCAATCAAAGACCCGCGGGAAGTCAGCGCGCGGGTACTGCGCCTCGATCAGATCCACCAAGGCCCACAGCGCCGTCTCGCGCTCATCTGCTGCCGCGATCGCCTCGCCGCGCAGTCGCTGGCGAAATCGCTCGCTGAACCGGTGCTTCGCTTCGGCGGATATATCCACCCGATCCAGAAAGTTATCCGTGTACGGATACAGCAGGCTGTAGCCCAGAATCGACCGTGTAAGCTCTACCCGCTCACCCAGCAAAGGCTGCAGTCCGCACGCCGTCCATGCATTGCGGCAAGCCTGAATGATGTCCGGCATGCTCAGGTTCGCATCGAACCGCCGCGCCCACCGCGCGAGTGTCGTGCCCACTGGCAGAAAGTCGTCCGTCAGTAACTCGACGGCATCGCCTTCCAGGTCCAGCGCCGCCGCGGCGAACCTGCCGAACGACGCCGTAATCCGCTCCTGTGCCGCAAGACGCTGCGCCCGCGTGCGCGGCTTCTTTTTCGCCTCGCGCTCGACCTCTCGCAGCCCGTCGTCGTAGGCCTGCTCGCGTTGCCGCTGTTGCGCCACATCGTACCGAGGCCCGCGCGGCGCTGCCAACCCCGCGCACCCGTTCCATATTTCGGCGGTCTCGGCAACCTGCGCCTCCACCCACCCCCAGCTATAGGCGTCCCGCATTCTTTTGTACTGTACGCAGCCGCAGAAGAATCCGTTCCGCACGGCAACCGCAATTTACGGAATCAGCAGCACCTTTCCTGTCGTTTTCCGTCCCTCCAGATCGCGGTGCGCCTGCGCGGCGTCGGCCAGCGGATAGCTGTGTTCCAGCCGCAACTTCAGGTTGCCTTCCGCAATCCAGCGCAGCACATCGCCAGCTCGCATCTCGTAGTCCTCCCGCGTCGCCGTGTAGTCCTTCATCGTGGGCCGCGTCACAAATAACGACCCTCGCGTCGAAAGCTGAATCAGATCAAACGGCGGCACCGCTCCGCTCGAACCGCCGTAGAGCACCATCATCCCCCGCGTCCTCAGACACGACAGGCTGCCCTCGAACGTCGTCTTCCCCACCGAGTCATACACCACCGGAACGCCCCTACCGCCGGTCAGCTCCTTCACCTTGGCCACGAAGTCGTCCTGCGTATACAGGATCACCTCGTCCGCCCCTGCCTTGCGTGCCAGCGCTGCCTTTTCCTCCGTCGACACCGTCGTCAGCACCCGCGCGCCGCGATGTTTCGCCATCTGGATGAGCAGCAGCCCAACCCCACCCGCCCCGGCGTGAATCAGCACATCGTCGCCGTTGCGAATCGGATAGGTCGTAAGCGCAAGGTAGTGTGCAGTCATCCCCTGCAGCATCGCAGCAGCAGCCTGACGCGTCGAAATCTCGTCAGGAATCGCGATCAGCTTCGACACAGGGGCCACAGCGTACTCCGCATACGTCCCCAACACGTGGCACCATGCAACACGGTCGCCCACCTTTACGTTGGTCGCGTCCGGCCCCAGTGCAATCACGGTCCCCGCTGCCTCCTGCCCCGGAATAAACGGAAGCTGCGCCGGATACCGGCCCTCGCGCAGATACACATCGACGAAGTTGACGCCGCACGCGTCAATCTGGATCAGCGCCTGGCCCGGCCCGGGTGTAGGGGTTGGCAACTCGCGGAGCACCATCACTTCGGGCCCGCCCGTCTCGGTAATCTGTATCGCTCGCATAGTGCTCCCATGCTACAACCGCCGGGATATTTCGGCAGCTTTGCAGGCCGCGAAAGCCCCTCGCACCAGCCCTCAAAACCTCCGTGCGCTGCACCCCACTTTCTGCGACAATACTCTTTGCATGCAATCCGATAATCTGATCTCGCTGAAAGACGACATGGTGGCCTTCATCGCAGGCCACGGCATGCGACGCTTCAATGGATACGTCACCGAAGAAGTCCCCACCGTCATCTTCGAGGACGACGACCCCGACGCCTGGAAGGACTTCGTCGAGCACGCCAAGGCCGCCGGAGCCACCTTCGTCACCATGAGCGAAGTCATCCTGGAAAAGTCGGATATCGCCATCCTGCTCGAGCAGCTCCGCGACCAGACCTTCCCCGACTCCGACGCGCCCGAACTCGACGACGCCGAGTACCTCGTCAATCACGTCGGCAAGCTCGGCTACCTGCAGCTAGGATTCGCCCACCAGGGCGTGATGTTCCTCTTCGAGACCTCCACCGAGTGGTACGAGCGCTTCCAGGAGCTCATCGAAACCGTCACCGACCTCGGCGGCATCGTCGTCGACGATCGCGACGACGAGTAGCGATCTTCAAGCCTCGTGCGACCCGATGAACCATCCCGCAGCCGGGCGGAGGAGTCCGCTTTGTCCTCGTCCGTAAGCCCTGAAGCCTCGCCCGCTGCGATCCCGTCGACTTCGATCGAGTCGAATTGGATCCCGAAGCCTGCGGACTCCACCACCGCCGCGTCCCTCGCCGCGCATCTCCACTGCCCGCTCCCCATCGCCCACATCCTCGTCTCCCGCGGCATCGACACCCCCGCCGCGGCCGAAGCCTTCCTCCATCCGCACATCGACCAGCTCCACGATCCCACCACTCTCCTCGGCATGGCCCTCGCCGTAACCCGCATCTTCCAGGCCATCCAGCAACAAGAGCCCATCCTCATCTACGGCGACTACGACGTCGACGGCACCACCGCCACCGTCCTCCTCAAAACCACCATCGAGCGCATCGGCCTGGCCCTCAACCCGCCCCTCCCGCAGCAGGTCACCTACCACGTGCCCCATCGCATTCGCGAGGGCTACGGCATGCAGACCAGCGTCCTCGCCCAGGCCGCAGCCGACGGCATTCGCCTCGTCATCAGCGTCGACACCGGCATCCGCGCCGTCGCCGAAGCTGCCGAAGCCCGCGCCCTCGCACTCGACCTCATCGTCACCGACCACCACCTCCCCGACGACCTCACCGCGCTGCCCGACTGCCTCGCCGTCATCAATCCCGCCCAGCCCGGCTGCCCCTACCCGAACAAAAACCTCTGCGGAGCCGCCGTCGCCTGCAAGCTTGCGCACGCCCTGCTGGAAGCCGCAGCACCGCTCACTCCCGACGCCGAAGCCTTCCGCGCCCGCACCCGCACCGTGCTCATCCCGTCGTTCCTCAAGCTCGTCGCCATCGCCACCATCGCCGACTCCGTCTCGCTCACCGGAGAAAACCGCACCATCGCCGCTCTCGGCCTCGCCGCGCTCGCCGACCCCGTCCAACCGGGCCTCCGCGCCCTCATGCAACTTGCCAAGCTTCCCCTGGACAGGCCGCCTACCGCAACCGAAGTCGGTTTCCGCCTCGCCCCGCGCATCAACGCTGCCGGCCGCATGGACATCGCGTCCGACGTGGTTGAGCTCTTCCTCACCCGCGACCCGGCCCGTGCCCGCACTCTCGCCGAGAAGCTCGACTCGCTCAACACCGATCGCCGCGACTCCGAAGCGCGGGCCCTCGACGCCATCGACCAGGAGTTGCTAACCCTCCTCGACGGAGACGGTACCTACCCCGCCGAGTGCCTCATCCTCGATCATCCCGAGTGGCACCGCGGCGTCCTCGGCATCCTGGCCTCGCGCATCGTCGACCGCACCTCCCGCCCCGCCCTCGTCATCACCCACGCCGACGGCAATGCGCACGGCTCCGGCCGCTCCATCCCCGGCTTCCACCTGCTGGACGCCATCACCGCCGCTGACTCTGCCGATTCCGCCGCGCCCCTCTTCCATCGCTTCGGAGGCCACGCCCATGCCGTCGGCTTCTCTCTTCCCTCCGCGCGCCTCCCGCTGCTCCGCGCCCGCATGAAGGACTACGCCGTCTCGCAACTCGACCCTTCCCTCCTGGTCCCACAGCTCGACTACGACGCTGAACTCACCCTCGCGGACATCTCACCCGACTTCGCCGCCTGGCTTGCCCGTTGTGCGCCGTTCGGCATCGGCAACCCCGAACCGGTCTTCCTCACCCGCAACGCCACGCTCGCCGCGCCCGTCCGCCTCATCCAGGAAAAGCACGTCAGCCTGAAGCTGGCGCAGCCAGTTCCCGCAGAGCGGAATCAAGGAAGCCAACAGCCCGCCATCCCTGCCCTCGGGTGGAGCCGCGGCCCCACCGACTGGTCCGTAATCTGCTCCCGGCTGGCGCTCGTCCAAGGATCAAGGGTCGACGTGCTCTATCGCATCCGGCATAACACCGGCCCCTACGCCAGTTCCCACTTCGGCGGCCTGGAGTTCGAACTGCGCGCCCTTCGAACCGTTGTCTCGAACACTGCAAACCCAGCCTGAAACTCCGCCGCTCTTGCGACCGGTATTCGGTCAAACAGCCCGGATAGCATGTAGATCAAGAATTTATGGGTCGTTCTGCCTCGCTCCTGTGTCTTATATACTGACTGCTAAATCCATGGCCTCCGCCCCCAAGTCAAATCGCGCAACTCACTATATCGTTTGGGGATCGGCCCTTATTTTGGTCGTCCTCGCGGTCTACGCGGTGCGCTCCTTCACCAAGGAGCGCGTCACAGTCCGCACGGCCCAGGTCACCTATCAGGATCTCGTAAAGTCGTTCTCCACCAACGGCAAGGTCGAACCCATGGACGACTTCCAGGTTCACGCGCAGGCGGCGGGCCAGGTGCAGGATGTATACGTCGACGTTGGCGACAAAGTGAAGGCCGGCCAACTGCTCCTCAAGATGGATGACAAGTATGCGCTCGCGAACCTCGCGCACGCGCAATCCACGTTGCGGGCCGCGGAACTCGCCGCCAGCGATATCGAGCATGGCGGCACGCAGGACGAACGCAACACCTACGCCGCAGACCTCACCCGCACCAAACTGCAGCGTCAGCAGGACGCAGCCGCACTCTCCGCGCTCCAGAAGCTCCAGCAGCAGGGAGCCGCATCCGACGGCGAAGTAGCATCCGCACAGCACCGCGTCGAGATTGACGACACGAACATCCGCGGCATCGAGCAACACAGCACGCAGCGTTACGGCCAGGCCGACCATGCGCGGGCCCAGGCGGAATTAGCTGACGCGCGCGCCGCCGTGGCCGCCGCACAAAGCAGCTTCAACACCGCCGACATCCACAGCAAGATCAACGGCACCGTCTATTACTTCCCCGTCGCGCAATACGACTACGTCGCCACCGGCGACGACCTGGTCTACATCGCCAACCTGTCCCGCATGCGCATCACCGCCTACTTCGACGAGCCGGATATCGGCAATCTCGCGGTAGGCCAGCCGGTGACGATCACCTGGGAAGCCAAGCCCGGCATGACGTGGCACGGGCACATCTCCCAGGTCCCGACCACGATCATCAGCTACCTCACCCGCTTCGTCGGAGAGTGCTTCATCACCGTCGACGACGCAAACGGCACGCTCAAGCCGAACGCCAACATCAATGCGACCGTCACAACCGCGCAGCATCAGCACGTGCTGGCAGTGCCGCGCGAAGCGCTACGCTTCGATGGCCCGCGTCCATACGTCTTCTCCGTCATCAATGGCCGGCTGGTGCGGACGCCCGTCAAGCTGGGCATCGTCAATCTGACGCAGGTGGAGATCACCGGAGGAATCGCCGAGGGAGACACCGTCGCCCTCAACGCGACGACCCCGCGCGATCTTAGTAACGGCCTGCAGGTAACCCCAATCCAATAAAAATGAGCATGCGCCCCACAACCTCCCCCTTGCGTCCCGCCCGGCTCCTCCGGCCGCGTTCCGCCAGGGCGATGCGTCTTCTCTCAGGGGCAATCCTTGCTGGCCTTCTCTGCACCGGATCGAGCCTTGCGGATCCCGTCGATAGCGGCGACCGGGCTTTGTCCGGAAACGCACCCGCTTATCACGCGTTGCTGGAAGGCCGCGTCAACGATGCCGCCAACCTCCTCCGCACCACGCTGACCTCCAATCCATCGGACGCGGTGGCGCACCAGCTACTTTGCCGCGTCTACTACGCGCAGGATCAGGCCGACCAGGCCATCCACGAATGCGAGTTGGCGGTAGGCGTCTCCGGGATCAGCAATAACCAGGCCAGCGACAATCAGCTCTGGCTGGGCCGCGCCTACGGCATGAAAGCTCGCCACGCCGGTCCAATCGCAGGATTCACCCTCGCGCGCAAGGTACAGGCCAGCTTTGCACGTGCCGTCGAACTCAACCCGTCCAACCTCGCCGCACTCAACGATCTCGGCGAATACGACGTCGCCGCCCCCTTCATCGTCGGCGGAGGCACGGACAAAGCCCGCGCGCTCGCGGCTCGCATGATGCCTAACTTCCCGGCTTCGGCGCACCGCCTGCTGGCCCGCATGGCTGACTCGGATAACGACCAGGGCACTGCCGAAGCTGAGTTCAAGCGTGCCGTCGGCGTGCAGGGCTCGTCCGAAGCCTGGATCGATCTCGCGCAGTTCTACCAGACCCACTCGCGCTTCGACGACGCGACATTCGCCATCCGGTCCGGCCTCGCCGCGGATCACACCCATGGCCCCGTCCTCGTCGACGCTGCCAGCATCCTGATCGCATCGCATCGCGAACCCGAGCTCGCCGAACGATGCCTGCGCGACTATCTGGCCTCCCACGCAAAATCCGACGCCGCCCCCGCCTTCAAGGTCCACCTCCAGCTCAGCCGCCTCCTCGCGTCCCGCGGAGACACCGATGGCGCAACCCGCGAGGCCGAGGCCGCCGCCGCGCTCGCCCCCTCCTTCACCCGGACCGCCAGACAGGCCCAGGGCGTCTGATGCCCGCAAGCGATACCATTAGATTCCCTGGAGGTCGCGTCTTAGAACCAATGCTCTCGTATCTCCCAACTCGTCAGACGCCTGCCCGCCGGTTCCTCGGCTCGCTCCGTTTCCCTGCCGTGGCCGCGCTCGGGCTGCTGCTCTCCGCAGCGCCGTTCGCCTCCGCGCAAATATCGCTAGGCACAGCCGTCGATCTCGCACTCAGCAGCAACCCTCGCGTCCTGGGTGCGAAGTCTGACGTCGACCGCGCGATTGCTCAGCGATCGCAGGCCCACGACGCCTACATCCCCTCCATCACTGCGGGTGCGGGCATCGGCCAGTCCTACGGATACAGCCCGCAACCTCCCACGCTCTTCACGGTGACGGCCGGTTCGCTCGTCTACAGCTCTGCGCAGTTCGCCTACCTCCGCTCCGCCAACGCCGGCATCGTCGCCGCTCGCCTCTCCCTGGAGGACACGCGCGAAGCCGTCGCCGAGGACACCTCAATCGCCTTCATCACCCTCGACCACGACCAGCAGCGCGAGCAAGTCGTTCGCCAGCAGGCCGAATTCGCCAATGCCCTCGTCAGCATCGTGCAGAAGCGCCTCGACGCCGGCCAGGACAACCAGATCGAGCTCACCCAGGCCAAGCTCACCGCCGCCCAGATGCGTCTCGCCGTCCTCCACGCCGGAGACGATGCCGCCGTCGACCGCGAGCACCTCGCTCACCTCATTGGGCTCCCCCCAACCGCTCTCAGCACGGACAGCATCTTCCCCTCGAGCCCCATGCCGTTCGACGCACCCGCCGACACCACCGTGCATGGCTACGCCAACGCTGCGGTCGCCTCAGCTTTTTCCAGCGCCGAGGCCCGCCGTCAGCAAGCCGCAGGCGACGCCACCTTCCGCTTCCGCCCCCAGCTCAATCTCGTGGCCCAGTACAACCGCTACGCCACCTTCACCGACTCGTTCTCCGCGCTGCAAAAATTAAACGGCACCATCAAGGCGGACGAAGGTGTCTTCGGCATTCAAATCGTTATCCCGGTCATGGACAGAACTCGTGTCGCAAAGGCCCGCGAGACCGCGGCCGAAGCCGCCCGCAGCCTCCACGACGCGCAGAATGCCCAGATCGAAGCACTCGATGGCCAGGCCCGCCTTCGCCACAGTCTCGCCGAACTCCAGGCGCAAACCGAGGTCGCTACCCTGCAGCAACAACTCGCGCAGGAGCAGCTCGACATCGTAAAAACTCAGCTCCAGAACGGCACTGGCAACCCCGAATCTCAGCCGATGACCCCCAAGGACGAGCAGAAGGCCCGCATCTCCGAGCGCGACAAATACCTCGGCGTTGTCGATGCCACCTTCCAGCTTCGCCAGGCTGAGATTCATCTCCTGCGCCAGACCGGCCAGCTCGAGACCTGGCTCAAGTCCGGCCTTTCCCCACAGCCGCCCACAGCGCCTACCCCGCAGCCCTGACCGACTGAAATACCCCCGTGCGCTTTAGGAGTAGCAGCGGGCTTCAGCCCGCGGTAAAACATTCATAAAATCAAAAGGCTTTAGCCCCGGCATGTTCGTCTGCCGAGTAATCCCGCCTTCTTCTACTCCCTACTTCGACAGCAGAAAAACGCCGACGCACACGAACACCACCGCCAGCCAGCGTCGCCGGTCCACGTTCTCTTTCAGAAACACCTTCGCCGCAAACGCGTTGCCGATGTACGTCAACGAAGCCGTAGCCGGCGCAGCCAGCGAGACATCCACCACACTCAGCGTAAACAGCAGCGCAAAAAAGTTCAGCGCCATCGCCAGCGATCCCACCAGAAACATCGGACTGGTCAGCACCGCGCGAATCGCCCCCGCCATCCCGCTCTTCGCGCGAATCACGTCCAGGTCGCCGATCCGCCGCATTGCACCCGCAGTCAGCACCTCGCCCGTAATCGCCAGCGCGGCCACCGTCAGAATGCAGCTCCACGTCTCGACCGTTCGCGTCAGGTGGATCAACGGCCCGCCCCCGAATCCATCACCTCAAGCGCCGTGTGCTCATGCTCCGTCCGCGATGGCCCGTTCGCCACAAACCCCACCGCGCACACAATCGTCAGGATCCCGGCCCACCGGTACGCGCTCAAGTGCTCATGCAGCCAGAACCGGCTCAGCAGCGCCACCACCACGTAGCCAAACGCCGTCGCAGGCATCACAAATGTCAGGTCCGCCCAGCTCAGCGCCGTCAGGTAGCTAGAGAAGAATCCGATCAGCAGCACAATCCCGCCAATCACCCACGGGTTCTTCAGCGCAGCGAACAGCTTCCCAAGATGATGCAGATCGACGGCTCCGATCTGGCTCATGCCGTGCGAAAGCATCGTGTCGCCAACCGAAGCGGTCAGCAGAACGGTCAGCAGTATCAAATACCGCCCAGGAGAAAGTGCGTGCTTCATCTCTTCTCATTCTAGAGGAGTCGCAGAAACCCAGCATGCGCTCGGCCCACCCTGATCTCAAAAGCCTTCACGTGCGAAGCACGTCGAGAACAGCACGAAGTGCCTAGAACGACACGCTCACCGCTTGCGTCACCTTCATCACGCTCTGATCCCCGGTCCTCTTCTTCCACGCCGCGCGAATCGCCTCAATCTTCGCCGCGTTCCCCGCCGTCGCCGCATAGTCGACGATCAGCACCTTCGACCGAATCCGCTCCGGCGCGGCTTCCCCCTTGCCCTGCCACTGCCCATAGATATCCATCACCGAAAGCCCTGCCGGAAATCGCGGCGTCACTTCCTTATCCAGAAACTCCCGCCACGCGGCCTCGCTCACGCCTTTCGCCGGATCATCCGACGGCCCCAGCCCGAAGTACAGCCGCGTATCCACCCACCGCGCCGCATGCGCCGGATGCGCCGCATCTCCCTTTAGCGTCGCACTCGCTGCCTGAGTCACCTGAGCACACATCGCCCGCGGGGAAAGCAAGACAAACAGCAGCACCACCCCAGCCGGGAAATTCGTCCATATCTTCATACTTCCTCCCAAGGTACTTCGACCGCCCCGGCCGCCCGAACTCACTTTTCGCCACCACCGTCCGCAACAAACAAAAGGACGGCCACCAGGCCGCCCTCTCGCTCCAACATTGTTTCTCGAACCTTTGCTAAGCTCCCTGCCCCACCGACTCCTGAGCCTTCAACGCCGATGCCGCCCGCGCTGCCTTGTTCCTCTGGCTGCGCAGCTTCATAAACGATTTCGCCTCGGTGTACAGCCGCGGAACGTCGCGATTCACAATCGCCTGCCAGATCACGCGCATCGCAGCCTTCGGCCGGAAGTAGTACTCGTCATAAAACTTGTGCACCATCTCCATCACGTATTCCACCGGCAGGCCGGGATACTCGATATGCGCCATCTG
>DASYEU010000109.1:0-68089 GCA_036498865.1 Acidobacteriaceae bacterium
GTTGATGGGGGCGGCGTTCGGGACGGCGGGAGCGGCGTTGGTGAAGGTGTTGGGCGGGAGGTTGAGCGGCGTGGGCGGGGTGGCGGGGGATTGATCGGAGCGGTGTTCCTCGAAGCTGTTGGGGTGCATGCGCTGGTTATCTTCGAGGAGGGTAAAGTCGGATTGCTGCAGGCCATGGACGGGGTGGCCCTTTGCATCGGTGACGGTGACGTCGACGACGGTGAGGGGGACGCGGGCGCGGATGGTGTACTGCGGCTGGCCCGCAGCGGACGGGGTGGTTTCGACGGGGTTTTGCGCGAGGGCGAGGGTGGCGGCGGACGTGAAAGTCAGCAGGAAGTGGAGGACGGCTCGCCGTGGTCTGAACGGGGCGCTGTTTGCGATACGGGGATTCTTGAGTTTCGCCTGGCCTTGCGGGGTCATAGACTCTACTACCCTCGTCTATTTATCTACTACATGCGTACGCGACGGTATCACGGCAAGTTGGCGATGCGCAAGGTGGAAGTTTGAAGTCTTCGATGGTGGCTGGAAACGGCATGGAAGAAGGCGGAGACGCCTTGTTCTAAAGTGGTATATCCCACGGAGAGAATTTCAGTGAGTTCTTTGTGCGACCTGGGATATCATGCTTGGCATGAGGTTTCTCCCCAAACTCGGCTGTTGCGGTGCGCATGAAGGTGCTGGAGATATGAAGGAAAGCGGTGTTTCCGAGGAAGCGAAGCTGAAGGGCGCGTCTGACACGATCGAGCTGGAGGATTCGCATTTTCTGACGACGATTGGGTGGGTTTCTGCTGCACTGGGCGCGGTAGCACTGGGGCTGATTGTAGGCAGGGAACTTCGTGAGAGATATAAGTTCAACCGCCGTACGCCGTATGATCTATACTCGCACTCTGGTGATGAGCTGCCGGATGTCGATTGCGGCGTCGGAATTTAGGTTGATCAAAACAGTTTCTCGAGACATCTGAGCAGGGCCAATCCTCGTACTACGGGATCTATCATGAGTGTATCCCTGAGCAGGTTGACTGAAAGTCCGATTGGACGAGTGGCGTATTGGCCATTCAAGGTAGCGTTGCGTCTGGGCCGCCATATCGCACATCCGGGTGTTCCTGACGATCACGAAGTGACTCGGGTCAAGTACCGCGACCGGACATTTTCGATCGAGCATCGACGCTGGACCGACAAAGTAATTCTCGACGAGTGCTTTGGCCGCCTGCAGTATGACCTGCCGAAGGGAGCGCAGGGGCGTCTCTCGGATCAGCTTTACCGCGAGATCGTGGAGTCCGGAAGGAAGCCATTGATTCTCGATTGCGGGGCTAATATCGGCGTGAGCGTGCTTTGGCTTACGGCGCGATACCCTGAAGCGCACATTGTGGCGATCGAGCCTGCTTCGGACAACTTTGAGTTGCTGTGCCGGAATTGTGCTGGCCTGAATGTCGACCTGAAGAACGTGGGAATCGGAGCTGCGGACGGCACCGCCTACCTGAGTGTGGAAGGCCACCAGGGGCACGGCTATCAGACGAATTTCGCGGGCGAGGGACTGCCAATGCAGATCCTGTCCCTGGACACGATCATGGCGTCGAAGCCACACTCGCTCTACGTTCCCTTTCTTCTGAAGGTGGACATCGAAGGGGCGGAGAAGTTCCTGTTCCGTTGCGGACACGAGCTTCTGGATGAGTTTCCCGTGATCCTGATGGAGCCGCACGACCAGTTCTACCCGGGACAGGGAACTTCAGCCGAGTTCTTCCGTTTTCATTCGGAATGCGGCAGGGAGTTCGCGATGAATGCAACGACGATCGCGTCGCTTGCGTTGCACCGGCAGCATCAGCTGGTCGCCGAGTCCGCAGAGGCTGTTGCCAGCGTTCCCAGCGGCGTGGCCTGAGCTCTCGCGGGGCCGGTCACTGGCATTACTGGCGCTGATAGAGAACGTCGTAGTATGTCCCGGCGACAGTCGAGCCCACGCATTGAGTGCGGCACTTCTGTTTGAATCCTTTGCTGGCCATGAAAGCGTTCAACTCAGGCAGCTGACAGCAGCCCGCGTACGATTCAAAATCGGCGACCTCGCATTTGACGTAGCGAAACTGCACGAGCAGGTCGCCGGCCCCTTTGAGGATGAGCAGCTCCGATCCCTGGGTGTCGAGGACGAGACCGTCGTAGGCGTTCATGTCGATGGCCTGCTCGCGCACGAGGGTTGAGAGCGTGACGGCTTCGAGCTCCAGTGCACCGGTAAACGCTACGTCCGGCCAAATCTCGCGGTGGCGCGCGAGATCGAGGATGGAGGAAGACTCACCGCCATTGTTGGCGATGTTCAGGGTGTACTTGGCGCCATCCCGGTCGGCCACCAGACGCTCAAACGCGACCTGGTCAGGGAATTGGGCGAGATTGGACTGGAGGGTCGCGAACACACTCGGAATCGGTTCCACCCAGACAACTTTCAAGCCGTGTTGCGCGTAGAGCTTTCGTTCCTGTCCGGTGTTTGCTCCGACGTGGATCAGGCCCTTAGCCTTATGCAGAAACTGGTCGACGGTTCCGGCGTCGGGGTTGCCGGACACCTTGCGAACCACTTTATAGACTGCCTTTGAAGCAAATTCGTTCAGAGTCATTCCTCGATTGCCTCGGCTTGAGCGGAGATTCTGGTGTGGTTGAGTTGGCGGATGTGCCCGATCGATATTTCCGGTGGTCTAGGCGATGGTAGCAGAGCAGGGCAACGGGGCTCATCCCCCTTTTTGGTAGTTACCGTGGCATTGTTCAGGGGATTTGGTTCGGGGTTGTTGAGCCGTGCAGACGCTGACGCTTCCGCGGGTTTAGCCATCCATGGGACTCGCTGGTTTACGATATTCAGTGATGATCAAGTTAGCCTTTCTCTTCCCTGGCCAGGGCTCGCAGTCTGTGGGCATGGGCCGCGATCTCTACGACAATTTCCCTGCCGCGCGAGCGGTGTTCGACGAAGCCGACGACGCGCTTGGGTTTGCGTTGTCGAAGGTGATCTTTGAAGGGCCGGAGGAGACGCTGAAGCTGACGGAGCACACGCAGCCGGCGATCCTGACGGTATCGACTGCGGCGGGGCGGGTACTGGCTGAGGCGCTGACGGCAAAGGGCATCGCGCCTGTGATGGCGGCGGGACACTCGCTGGGAGAGTACTCGGCGCACGTCGCGGCGGGGACTCTGAGTTTTGCGGATGCGGTGCGGGCGGTGCGCATGCGCGGGCGCTATATGCAGGAGGCGGTGCCTGCGGGCGAGGGCGCCATGGCGGCGATCCTCGGGCTGGAGCCGCGGCTGATTGAAGCGATCTGCGAGCAGGTGGCGGATCAGTTGACTCCGCTGCCGAAATCGCCGGAGGCGGAGGGATTCAACGCAAAGCTGGCGGTCGTGTCGGCGGCGAATCTGAACTCGCCGGGGCAGACGGTGATCTCGGGAGCCGTAGGCGCTGTGGAGAAGGCGGCAGCGTTGTGCAAGGATGCGGGTGCCAAGCGAACCGTGATGCTGCCGGTGAGCGCGCCATTCCATTGCGCGCTGATGCAGCCGGCCCAGGACGCACTGGCCAAAGACCTGGCAGGACTGGAGTTCAAGGATTTGGCGTTCCCGGTTGCGGCGAACGTGAACGCCACGATGTTGACGACGGGGAACGCTTCGCGAGAGGCGCTGGTCCGGCAGGTGACCGGCGCGGTGCGCTGGGTGGAATGCATCCAGTTGCTGGTGGCGGAAGGTGCGACGCACTTTGTAGAGGTGGGGCCGGGCAAGGTGCTGAGTGGGCTGATGAAGCAGATACTGGGGAAGGATTCGGCGCTGCCAGTGCTGAATGTTGAAGATTCGGCTTCGCTGGAGAAGGCGGTTGCGGGTCTTGTATAGCGAAGGCAGACGGCGTATCGGTTTCGTCTGTTGACAAGTTCGTTTGACGATAAGGAGGATGCGATGCAGGTTGGCGACCAAGTGGAAGAGTTTGAGCTGCAGAATCAGGATGGCAAGACGGTGCACCTGAGCGACTATAAGCAATCGCCGGTGGTGTTGTTCTTTTACCCGCGCGCGGATACGCCGGGTTGCACGATTGAGTCGTGCGGGTTCCGCGATGTGTTTGAGCAGTTCCAGAAGGCCGGAGTGGTGGTGCTGGGAATCTCGCGCGACACGGTGAAGGACCAGAAGAAGTTCAAGGACAAGTACTCGCTGCCGTACGATCTGCTGGCCGATCCGGAGATGGTGCTGATCAAGCGCTACGGGCTGTTGGTGGACAAGACGATGTACGGCAAGCCGGTGACGGGGGTGGCGCGAACGACGTACCTGATCGGGCCGGACTCCGGCAAGGGACAGCGGCTGCTGCATGTATTCGAGAAGGTGACGCCGCAGGGGCACGCGGAAGAGGTGTTTGCGCTGCTGAAGGCGGAAGGTCTGCTGAAGGCAGCCGGGAAGAAGTGACGTGCCGGGAGTGATTGCCGAGGTGGCTGCGGGTGTGGCGGCGCTGGGGCTTCTGGGCGGTGGGATGGTGTACGCGTCGGTGTGGCCGACGTCGCAGATCTTCGGCAAAACGCTGATCGCGGGGAGTGATCCGCGCGAGGTGGCGTTGACGTTCGACGATGGGCCAAATGACGCGGCGACGGTCGAACTGCTGGAGGTGTTGGCGCGGCACGGGGCGCGGGCGACCTTTTTCATGATGGGCGACTTTGCACTGAAGCGGCCGGAGATTGTGCGGCAGGTGCATGGAGCCGGTCATCTGATCGGCAATCACACGATGAGCCATCCGAAGCTTTCGATGGAGCCGGCGGCGCGGGTGCGTCAGGAGCTGACAGCCTGCAATGCGGTGCTGGAGGATCTTACGGGGGCGAAGGTGGAGTATTTTCGTCCGCCGTTTGGAGCGCGGCGGCCCGTCGTGTTACGCATTGCGCGCGAGATGGGACTAACTCCGGTGACGTGGAATGTTACGGGGTACGACTGGGATCCGATTGGAGTGGACGGGATCCTGCGAAAACTGGATGCGGGGATTGCGCGCAATCGGGGAGAGAGGCGGGCGTCGAATCTGTTACTGCACGATGGCGGGCATCGCGGGATGGGCGCTGCACGGATGGATACGGTGCGGGCGGTGGATCGGCTGCTAAGGGCGCATGCGGGGACGGAGACGCGTTTCGTTACCGTGGATCGGTGGAAGGACTAAGACTTACTTCCAGTGCAGGCAGCTGAGCAACCATCTGATTGTCACGATGAACCCGACCAAGAAGCAGCCTCCAAACAGGACCATTACGAGCAATCCAGTCGCCGCAGCCCTCCTCCTCTGCCAATTGGTGGGTTTCTCCGGCAGATGCATGTGTGCCAAGTCGTCGAAGAACAGACCATTGATCTCCCAATCCACATCCTCGTGGCAGACCCAGGACTCGTTCGCAAATTGTTGGTGTTGTCCTTTGGCGGCCTTTAGAGATGCAATCGCCAGTTTTATAAATCCGCCCGGTTGCCCGATATGTTGTCGCCCATATCGGGTGGCATTACGACCATGGCCGGCGGCTTCTCAGATTTGATCGCTTCGTCTTCGAGAAGCTTGATTACAGTGTCGACGTTCTCGTCCATGGCTGTATCTCGCTTGCGATCATCTCAAAACACATCCCAGAGCGTATCACCCTTATGAGGCGGCTTCCGCGGCGAGCAGCTTCCGCTTACGGTCGATGCCCCAGTGGTAGCCGGTGAGGCTGCCGTCTTTGCCGATGACCCGGTGGCAGGGGATGACGACTGCGATGGGGTTTCGGCCAATGGCGGCGCCGACGGCTCGGGTCGCAGTGGGACTGCCGAGTTCGCGGGCGACGTCGGAGTAGCTACGGGTTTCGCCGCGCGGGATTTGCTGCAGGGCCTTCCACACGCGCTGCTGGAAGGCGGTGGCGCGGACGTCGAGCGGGAAGGTTGCGGCGAGGGGATGCTCGGTGGTCTGGCTGGCGACGAAGGCGACGGCGTCGGCGAGCCAGCCGGTGTTGCCTTTGGCGGGGACAAGTTGGGCCTGGTCGAAGCGCTTGCGCAGATCGGCGACGAGCTCGGCATCATCGCGGCCGAAGGTGATGGTGCAGACTCCGGTGGGCGTGGCGGCGACGAGCATGCGGCCGAGCGGGCTGGTGGCGGTGGTGTAGCGGATGACAAGGCCGGCTCCGCCCTGTCGCATGACGCGCGGAGTCATGCCAAGGGATTCGCCGGAGGCTTCGTAGAGGCGGCTGGAGGAGCCGAAACCGGCGTCGTAGATGGCGTCGGTGATGCGGGTCGCGGCGGGTTGCGGGGTGCGACTGCGCGTGGTCTTGGCTTCGGCGGGGCGAAGGGCGTCTTTGAAGCGGGCGACGCGCTGAGCCTTGGCGAACTCTCCGGGAGAGACTCCTAAGACGCGACGGAATCCGCGCAGGATAGTGAGACGTCCGACGCCGGTGGCCTTGGCGAGGTCGGTGAGGCGAGTGCGCTCGGTGGCGTGCTCGGTAAGGTAGTCGGCGGCAGCGGCAATAGCGGCGGCCTGCGGGTCAGGGCGCGGTGTGGCGAGATCGGGCTCGCAACGCTTGCACGCGCGGTAGCCCGCCTGCTCGGCTGCCGCAGCAGTCGGGAAGAAGCGGACATTCTTGCGTGCGGGCCGGCGGCTGGGACAGCTGGGGCGGCAGTAGACCTTGGTGGATTTGACGGCGTAGAAGAACTGGCCGTCGGCACGCGCGTCGCGGGCCAGCACTTGCTGCCATTGGCGGCCGGGAAAGAGGCTGGGCACGGCGATTTGGACGGCCGGGCTGTCGGCGCGCGGCGTTGGCTGCTGCGAGATGTCGGTGCGGCGGGGGCGGGGGTTGAACATCGCGTGGGCTCTCATACCCAGTATCTTCGTTTGCGGCGCGTTGTGCGACACTCCGTAGAGTTCAGGGAAGTGGGGGCGCGGCAAGGGGCTGGCGAACCCGCTACAGGATTGCTTGAGGGGATGGCACACGCTACAAGTGGGCGGGGCAGCCATCGGGGTATTGTGTACGCCGCACCAGGAGTGTGTGGTGGTCGCTGCCACCTACGTTCGTAAAGTTCACGCTGCCGCAATTGAGCCATTCTGTCTGATCGCTGATCTTGTAGAACACATTGAGGAATTCGGTCTGCGTATCGGACAGGAAAAGGAATGAGGGCTTAGCGGCGATGCAAGCCTGAATGCGTTGTTTTTCGGGCATCAGAGCAGCCGCGCGCCCGTTGACGAGTCCGTCGATGTCACAAATCGGGGCCTGGGAGAAATAGCCGATGTATCCCACATCGCCGGCGAGGCCCTCGCCCCGAAGTTGATCGAGATGGCCGTGTTCCATTGCGTCGAGGTTCTGTGCGCGCCCGCGGTCGACCCGCAGGATGATTGGGACTTCAACAATCCAGGCGAGCGCCAGGGCACACGCCAGCACGACGACGAAGATGGGGCGACGCTGCGGGACGGTTCGGGTGGCGAGCAGGTTCCACGTGATGGAGAACAAAAGGGCCCAAACCAGATAGCGTATCCCGTGTATTTGCTG
Source organism: Acidobacteriaceae bacterium (assembly GCA_036498865.1). GTDB lineage: Bacteria > Acidobacteriota > Terriglobia > Terriglobales > Acidobacteriaceae > Edaphobacter. Next base: position 7,464 of record DASYEU010000109.1, read on the forward strand.
GCCTTTTGCCGCCGCGAGGAGGATAAGGACCGGAAAGGGCAAATTGCAGATCAATGCGGAGCGTGGGTTCACGCGCCATGCTGATACTGCTGATGCCATCCAGACCAGACAGAGCCCCAGGCCGAAGGAAAGTGTGGCCGCAATCTCATGCACCGCGATCTGAAGAACCAGAAAAAATGGAAGGCCTTCTTTTGCCAGAGCAGTGTCGGGGAGTAAGTGCCCCATCGTCAGCTGAATGAAAGCGAGACTAAGGCCTGACCCGACACAGACGGATGCGGCTCGCAGCCACTGTTTCTGGTCGATGAGAAGGAGCACGCCGAAGGCGACCAAGAGTGTCTGATCTACTCGTAGGAGGCTTAAGCACAGCGCGACGGAAGCAAGAGCGATTGGCGACGATCGTCGATAAAGGAGGATGGCGAATGCCATCGCGAGGAAGCAAGCGAGGCTGGTCTCCATTCCGTCTGTCAGCCAACGTACCGCAAAAGGACTGACGAGAACGAAGACGAGGGCGAGCGCCATCCTGTTGAGGCGCTCGATCCAAAAAGCGAGGCCAAGCAATCCTGCATACGCGATCAGGGAAACGGCCTTTGGTAACAGCGGGGAGTGCGTGACTGATCGGAGCAGCGCCAGGATGCCGACGTAAAGAAGGCTTGATGCGCCGTAGGTTGGGTGGATGCCGTCGAACGACAGAAAGTGCCGGTCATGCAGAACCGCGGCGTAGCGCAGGTGGATCAGTGCGTCATCCAACATCTCACGCCGCCCGGCCCAACAAAGGAGAGCGGCCCATATGCCAGCGATCCAGAGAAGTGCTGCGGTAGAGGTGGAGGATGGGGGCCCATGATGCTGGGTCGGAACTGAATTCTCCATACTGCGGTTTAGCTCCAAGGTTAGATCGACTCTTAAGAGATTGCCGGGTAAATCGGTCTGGTATGAACCGCTTACGTTCTTCTCAGCCCGGTGTAGGGTGTACGAGTTCGTCAGGCGTGCTCGTCTGCGACCCCGCTGGTTGCGAGGTTGTTGCGAAACGAGAGCCAAGGGATAGTGTTGCGGCGGCCGGGGCCAAGAATGGGGGCCGCGCAGATGGGGGCAACCCAAGTGGCAAAGATGGCACAAAAGGTCAGGATCTCCGCACCAAAGGTCAGTAGATGGATCATACCGCTGAGGCCGCCCTCGGGTGCGGTGTGGCTGATCAACACCATAGCAAGAAGTCCCCAAGGGGTGGCGCGGATGTCTCCGAAGAGTGAGTCGAAAACAAGGAACAGCAGAAACCATAGGAGTGGGGCCACAACAAGGACTCCAACCCATTTCGCAATGTGAAAGGCCTCCCCGGTGGGACTGAACGATATACCTGTGGTTGTGTCGTCCGCTGAGAGTTGTCCCATTTCGTGAGCATAAAAGTTACCGCTGAACTTTGGGGGCGGCTTGTTGGGCCAGAGGAAGCGGGGGACGGAGTTTACGAAGGATTCGATGATTGGGCCTGGACCGACCACCCTGTCCGCTCGTTGGGTAAAGTCGATCAGGGAGTCGTCAACGGAGACAAACTGCAGCCTGTCCCAGAACCCCTGGGGCTTGTTGTAGTATCCGCCCCACACTGCCTCCTCTTCTTGCCAGCGTATTCCTTCGAGATAGAGCTGGCGTGTCTCGTTGGCGTTCTCTAAGAGCGGTATTGCAATTGCGATTCTCTGAGAGAGAGTTGCTTCCTGCGGAACAAGGTTACGTCCGTATTGGGCGAACGGAACCAGGTAGTAAAAGATAAGAAAAAGAGTCACCATGCCGCCGAGAATCTGCACGACTGAGACTCGGTAACGCAGTGCGGCTACAGGTAGCACCCAGCACAATAGGGGGGTCAACATTCCTTGTTTGGAGAAACCGCACATTCCGAGAAGAAATGTATAACCACCGCCAAGCAGGATCGGAATATTGACACTGCGCGTGCCACCACTGCGGCGGATCTCATACATGACACCGAGGATGACCCCCAGCGGAATCAACTGGTTGAGTTGGCCGAAGGCGGTTATCAACTGGGTATTGCCCATGAGAGCAACCAGAAAATCGCCGGCGGCCCCAAAGGCGATGCATCCCACGGAGGACCGGTACATCTCGGACTCTTTTAGCATGTGCTGGAGCAGTCCGGTTTTGCGTGAGAAACGCCGGCTAACGATCACCGCGGCCAGCATCACGGTAATACCACCCACATACACCTCGATATCGAGGGCGGGGGACTGGAGGTTCGATTGTCCAGGTTCTCGAAGGAGCGCCTTGTAGCAGATACCAACGATGACAACCAGAAGCGAGTACGCGAAAACATATGCTCCGGATGCTCTCGAGAGGCCGCCCGCGGTATTGAAGGCGAAAGTCGCGATAAAGATAAAGGCGGCGCACCCAAGAATGAAATACGGGGCTGTACCCTCGACCCACTGGAAGACGGAGAGCACCACCACAAAGAGCCCGACACGATTCATTGGGATGCGTTCTGGGAAGGGTAGGCGCATGCGCTTGAATCTAGTCTAGCAGGGGCGGATGCGGGCATGGACCGGCGGCTTGGCGCCCTTCCGGGGCATGCCGTAGACAATTCTCAAGATTCGAAGATCGGAGAAGCTGGGGGAAATTGTTGACGTTGTCACCTTCCGCGAAAGCCGTCAGACAGAGCTGAGTTTCCTTGCCTCATAATAAAAAGGATGCCTCTTTCAGACGTAGGCTCTGCGCCTGTTCAGGTCAAAGAGCCGATAGACAGTCCGGTTATAAAGCCTCTGCGGCTCCCGCATGTTCGCTCGTTGGATGGGCTCCGCGGCCTTGCCTCGATCGCGGTCTTGATGCACCACTGTTTATTCACAGACGTCCCCATATTTGTTTTTCCCGTGGCGACGAGATTGGTCGAAGCTTTTTCGTCCTATCTCTATTTAGGCGTCGATCTCTTCTTCACGCTATCCGGGTATCTCATCACCAGTTTGCTGCTGTTGGATCGCCGTGATCCGGATTACTATCGCAACTTCTACTGGAAGCGATTTTTCCGCATCATTCCAGCGCTGGTACTGGTACTGCTGCTAACTCATGCGCTGGGCTGGACGCCTTGGATCGGCGTGTTGCTTGCGCTGTTGTTTGTCGCGAACTTCATGAACTTCTGGGGCAAGCCGGAGATCGGACCGTTCTGGTCGCTTGCAATCGAGGAACAGTTCTATCTCGTCTGGCCCATGGTGGTGCGCAAGGAGAGGCCTCGCAAGATGGTGCGTGTCCTACTCGCCGTGATGATTGTTCCTGCCGTATTGCGAGTCATATCGTGGTTACTGCATCACGGTCGCCAGCATTACACGTTTGTGCATTGCGACGGCCTTGCCTGGGGTGCATTGCTGGCGGTGATGTGCTTCTCTGCCCGAATTCCGTGGAGGAGCTATAACAATCTTCGCCTGTGGCGGAAGGTTGGCGCGTGGATGTTCTGGGCAGGAGCATTGGGTATGCTGGGCGAGGTTTTTCTGGTGTTGAACAGCCGGATCGACTATGGCTTGTCATTAACGGCCGCTGCCCCGCTTTTCACTGGAGTGCTCGCTTATTTGATCACCCACCCGAAGGCAGGAATTTCACGTTTTCTCGCGAGTCGCCCGTTGCGCTTCCTTGGCGATGTCAGCTATATGGTGTACCTCTCCCATACGTACTTCCTTGAGTTTTACGATGCTCATTCGCGAGGCTGGTGGGCTCATCCGACTACTGGTGGACTGTACCTGCGTTTTTTCGTGGTGCTGGCAATAACGCTTTTGTGGTCGGCGCTGAGCCTGTACCTGTACGAGCGGCCGATCGGGCGGTTGAGGCGGACGTTCATCACGCGGCCCTGAAGGCCAACTCCGCACATCACGGTGCCGGTAACGGTGCGCTCTCGACCAATCGCGTTGTCCAGCTACTTCTGCTTCAGAGATGACTGGTTCGGGCAGTCCTTGGTCACCACGACAGAGGTTGGGGTGATGAACCCGCTCGTATCCTGATCCAGCACCGAACACGGAAGATAAATCCATCGCTCCTCCGGCTGGTTGGACTGGCCCATCGTGCTCGACCAATTTACAGCGAGCAGGCGGACGGGATACTGCTGCAGAAAGTCGGAAGGGAGCCATCCGGCGGTGTTGTCGTAGGTGTCGACGGTGTCGTCGAAGACGAAAGCGCCGTAGACGTGACTGTCGACGGCGCGCCGGAAGTCCGCAATGAAGGCGGTTCGCAACGCGGAGGGCGGGCTGTCCAGAATAATGCCGAAAGCGTCGATGACGGCGTGCGGTTTCTTGCCGGCGAGAACGGCATCGTAGCTGTGATTAATGATGTACACGTCCCCGGGAATCGCACCGAGTTGCTTCTCGAATTGCTGACGTGCCTCGATGCTGGCTTTCGAAGGCACATATCGCCCGGGATGATAGACGAAGCAGACGATCTGCACCGTGGCGGCGCCGAGCAACAAGACCCGACAAATGTGGGCTGCCGGGGCGTCGAAGTTGGTGAGCCAGGAACGGAGCCGGGCCAGCCCGATGCCGAAGAGTACGGCGGTCCATGCGTAGGCAGGCATCAGCGTGTTTACAGAAGAGCCGTGGTGAGCTCGCAGGTACCAAATCGACGCATAGATGGCGAAGCTGACGACAAGGTAGAAATGCGTGCTTCTACTACGGAGGACCGGTGGCGCACATAACAGACTAGCCAGCACGATCAGGAAGGCCAAGCCAAACGGTAGCAACAGGTCGGCCGGAAGATAAAAGACGGCCGTGCGCATGAGCCAGGCCAGGCCCTTGGCAGTACCGAACAGATAATAGCTGTACCATCCGCCGGTTAGATGGTTCATCACAAGGATGGAGGCGGCGAATCCGGCAAGGAGAGAAACCAGGCCGACGATCATGCGACGCGGGCGCTGCCACTCGGCAAACATGACAAGCACCGCGACGGGAAGGATCGTCTGCTTGGTCTGAAAGGCGACGAGCCAGACCAGGACTGCGATCAAGATAGGAGCACGGCGGGTGCAATAGATCGCCAGCAGGAACAGAAAGACGAAGAGGGAGTCCACCCGGCCCATATCCAACCAGCCATCGAGCGGCTGGTAACAGGCGGCGAAAAGCCCGGCTCCGGCCAGACCTGCAAGGCGGGATCTGGTTTCGCCGTGGACGAGAGCGTAGATGACTCCAAAGCTCCCGAGAGTTCCAAGTATCGAGACCAGGCGCAGAGAGGCATATCCGGCGCCGATGACTTTGCCGATTGCTGCCGCCAGATAGAAGTAGAGCGGGGCGTACAGGTAAGGAACAAAATCCAGTGTTGGAGGTGTATAGAGAGGTTCGCCCCGAAGGATGCGCCACACTGAGGTGACGGTGCCTCCTTCGACCTGGTCGAAGGCAAAAGGGCAGGACATCCGCCGCAATGCGGTGTACAGGAAGAGCAGGATAAACCCGACGGATGCGAGGCCGAGCGCGCGTCCCAGCCATTTTTCCGCTCGTGCCAATGTTTCCTGGCTTAATCCTGTCAGTGCTGTTTGATTGGGCATTCTTTACTCGCCTGGTTCGGGTAACGAACGTGGTTCTGGGCCGTCGTCTAGGCCGCGTGGGGTATATCTGCTAATCGGCCGGAGGATGGAGAACGTTGGGCTGCGCAGTCGACGACCGGGGCACTTTTGGAAGAGACAAAGGCGCACGTTTGAGCCTCAGTGTAGCAGGGGAGGATTTCCGGCGTGCGCCGCGAGGACGGTGCAGGCACACAGGGGACTAGGGAGGTTCCAGTGTGCCAAAAACGGGCAATTTGCTTTGATTTGAAGCCTCGGATCGCTTATGGTATGCCGAGTAGCGGCCTACGAAACCATGGCGCGAGAGGGCGGATTGGCGGCATTCGGCGAAGAGTTGCGACGGGCACGGGAGGAGCGTGGGTTGGCAGTCGAAACGATCTGCGAAGCCACGAAGGTGCCGGCCAAGCATATTCGTGCGTTGGAGGCAGGGGCGTTTGGAGACCTGCCGGGCGGTGTCTTTCGGCGCGGATTCGTTCGTAGCTACCTCGCGGAGCTGGGGCTGGAAGAAGGCGCGTGGATGAAGCGCTTCGAAGAGAGTTGCCGGGAGAGCGGTATGGGAGGGGACCCGGTGGGCATGGAATGGGTCACTTTTGCCGAAAATGTAAAGAATAATCGGGCCAGTGTGCGTCGCCAGATGGGGATCCGCTGGGCGCTCGTCGTGCTCCTGCTGGCTGCCCTCGGAGTGGCGGGATGGTGCGGGTGGAGGCTGGCGACCCATCGCCGGCTGTTTCCCTCGCACAGGGTTTCGACGGTTCTGAATTCTTGGGTTGACAATGGCCCGTCCAGGTAATTTACTGTTTCCTCGATTGAAATTGTTTGTAACCGCGCGCTGAGAAATAAAATTGCCATCGCGCGCTACATTCACGGCATGACCGCCTCTCGGGATTTGTGTGTGACCTGGGGGCCGGCGAGCTGAAGCTTAACGCAGATAACAAGGCCGGCAAAGCCCGTCGGATGTTAGTAGGGGTAAGTTCTTCAGGAGATGATGATGACGCTGTCTAGACGCTGGGTTCGCGGAGCTGTGTGGGTTGTGATGCTGATGGTGGGTTCGGTGTTGGCCCAGGCGCAGGGGGTAACTGGAGATATCAGCGGGACGGTTGTGGATACAACAGGGGCCAGCGTGAGCGGTGCCGTGGTGACCCTGAAGAACACCGATCGGGACCGCGTGGAGCGGACCGTGACCTCGAACAAGGCGGGCTTCTACACGGCAACTTCTCTCCCTCTGGGAACCTATTCCGTGACCTTCGCGATGAAGGGGTTCAAGACGGCTGCTGTGACCAGCCTGACTCTGCACGCCAGCGATCATTTGAAGGTTGACGGGAAGCTCGAAGTCGGTGCGCCGACCGAGACGGTCACCGTTGTTGCCAACCAGGCGCAACTGAATTTGGAGAATGGCACGAGCTCGGGTCTGATCAATGGCACGCAGATTCGCGAACTGGTGCTGAACAACCGGAACTATGAGCAGCTTCTGACCCTGCAACCCGGTGTTTCCTACGGCAGCGCAACCAATGATCAGCTTTACATTGGTGCGGTGCTTCCCTCTGGTACGTCCAACGTAGTGGCTTTCTCGGTCAACGGCGATCGTCCCACGGCGAACAACTGGACGATTGACGGTGCGGACAACGTGGATCGCGGAGCGAACCTCACTCTGCTGGCCTATCCGAGCGTCGATGCAATCGCCGAAGTGCAGACCCTGCGCGGCACCTATGAAGCGGAATACGGCCGCAGCGCCAGTGGACAGATCAACGTTGTGACCCGCGCGGGTACCAGTGCCTACCATGGCGGTGCCTACGAGTTCTTCCGCAACAATATCTTCAACGCGAATAATTACTTCAACAAGAACACCGCGCTGGTGGCTCGTCCAGTGCTGCGGTATCACGACTTTGGGTTTACCTTTGGCGGCCCGGTGCGGATTCCGCATCTCTATAACGGCAAGGACAAGACATTCTTCTTTTACTCGCAGGAGTTCCGGCGGGTAGTGAACTATGCATCACAGAACGCGTATGTACCGACTGCCGCCGAGCGGCAGGGTGACTTCACCACTTCCTATCTGGCGAATTCCAGCGGCAACTACACGGGCGCGGCTGGTCCGGTTGCAGTGTGCCAGGTTGCATCGAACGGCGTCTGCACCGCATATACGACCAACCTGAAGGGTTCAGGGTTCCTTTCGCCGACGGCGCTTGCCTATGTGAAGGACATCTACGCCAATGTTCCGCTGCCTCCGAGCGCTGCGGACCTTGCGGCAGGTCAGGATCCTCATCTTCTGGTCAACAACATTCGCAACGTCTTCAATAACGCTCAGGAATTTGTGCGCATCGATCATGCGCTGACTTCGAAGGTCAACCTTTTCTACCGCTACCTGCATGACAGCCTGCCAGACACGCAGGGCTCGGGATATTTTGCCGGCAGCCCGCTGCCCGGCGTCGCAACCTCCTCCGACAGCGCACCCGGTACGCAGCATATGGGACATGCGACGATTGCGGCGCGTCCGACGCTCCTCCTGGATATGGGATACGCCTATAGTTCGGGTGCGATTATCAGCAAGCCGATCGGATCCGTTGCAAGCGGCAACTCTCCGGATGTCCTGCCGATCCTTCCGTTCCCGACGGCACTCGGTGTCGTTCCGTCTCTAACCTTTGCTGGCAACGGGCCGAGCATCAACAGCCTCGGAATCTACAACGAACACAATGTCAACCACTCCGGGTTTGGCAACGTCACCAAGATCAAGGGCCAGCACACACTGAAGTTTGGTCTCGTCTATGACCACTACCAGAAGCTGGAGAATGCGGAAGGCACGGGAAACCAGGGCACCTTTACATTCAGCAATCCCTCGGCGCCTTCGGCCGGCACGCTGAGTGCGCTGGGTGCAGCTGCGCCGAGCCAGTTCGAAGCGGAGTTTGCCAATTTCCTGATCGGCAACACCAATGGCGGCTTCACTCAGGCGTCCATCGATCCGGTTGCCAATATCAACGAGAGCATGATTGAGCTGTACGGACAGGATAGCTGGCGAGCGTCGCGCCGACTCACGCTGAACTTCGGCGTGCGCTATAGCTACTTCGGACAGCCCTATGATCTGGGCAATGAACTGACCAACTTCAACCCCGCCTCCTTTACTCAGCGCAATGCAGAAACGATCTCGAGCAATGGAAGTCTCTGCACCATGGCTGGGCAGACGACCGCGGTGACCACCTTCACCTCAACCGGCGTTGTTACTACCTACACCCTCAACAACTGCCCGAACATCAACGGCTTGAATACCTATCAGCCGAATACAGTGGCCGATCCCCTGAACGGCATCATCCTCGGTAGCCCGGACTTTGTGAAGCAAGAGTCGGCTCTGGGATCGACGGCCTTCCCGTTCGTAATGCCATCTGGTGCACCCTCGATTGAGAGCCACGGTTCACCGTTTGGCCAGGAAGTTGGCCAGGCGGAGAAGCACGACTGGGCTCCGCGCTTCGGGTTTGCCTACGACCTGTTTGGCAATGGCCGGACAGCGCTGCGTGGCGGCTACGGCATGGCGTACGACGACTCGGCTGTCAGCATGTACGAGCAGGCCATCTTCAACAACCCACCCTTCGTTCAGGTGAACACGTATCCGACGGCGACGCTGGACAATCCGGACGCCGGCACTCCCACCATCAACCTTGCTCCTCCCGCGCTGCGCGCTTCACCGGTGATCTACAAGACGCCCTATGTGCAGCAGTACTCGCTGGATATTCAGCAGTCGATCACTCCTTCGATGACGATCGATGTGGGTTACTTCGGCGATCACGGAACCCATCTGCAGGGCGTTGTCGACATCAATGAGATCCGGCCGGGAACGTTTGTAGGCACGAACATCGGCTACGCCCAGACCCCCGGGTGCAGCGCATTCACCACACAGGGTTGCGAAGGCCCGCTGAACCAGATTCGTCCCTACCGTGGTTACACTGCGATCAATGCGGTACAGACAATCTTCAATTCGAGCTACAACTCACTGCAGGCGAAGTTCACGAAAAGGTTCAGCGGCAAGAGCATGCTGGATGTGAACTACACCTGGAGCCGTGGCCTGACGGACGCGCAGAATGATTACTCGACGGCGCCGCAAAACACCTACAACCTGGCGGCAGAGTATGGTCCCAGCGTTTACAACCGCAACGACATCCTCTCGGTCGACGGAGTATGGGATTTGCCGTGGTACCGCTCGCAGGAGGGTCTCATGGGCCGGCTCCTCGGTGGCTGGGAGATGTCCGGTTTGTTTGTCGTGGACTCGGGACTTCCTCTGACAATGACATTGTCGGGTGGTAGCACGGTAAGCTACGCCGGGTTGACCAGCATCTACAACGGTCAGGCAAACGGCGGCGTGGCGAGCGATGCGGCCGGTCTGGGAGTTTTGGGACCGAGTGCGGCGAGTCTGAGGCCGAATATGGTGCTGAACCCCAACAGCGGCTATAACCAGGTCAATCTCCGCACGAGACAGCACTGGTTCAACCAGACTGCTTTCCAGGCACCGTCGGCGTCCAGCTTCCAGGTCGGCAATGAGAAGCGTGGCGTAGTGGCGGGGCCGGGATTCAATCGGTTCGACATCGGAATCTTCCGCAGCTTCAAGCTGTATCGTGAGTCGACGTTCACCCTGCGCGGTGAGGCCTTCAATGTCCTCAACCACACCAACTGGGGTAATCCTGGAACCAACGCCACTACGGCTTCAACGTTCGGGATCATTACCACCACTCGCGATCCGCGCATTCTGCAGGTCGGCGGTAAGTTCAACTTCTAACCCTTCAGTAGCTTGGCGGCGCCCTCCCACACACGGAAGGCGCCGTTTTCGCTTAAGCGGGACGATTCTGCCGCTTCCCGGTCAATGCAGGATTTCGCCTTTGAGTGGCAGGTTTTCGCCGGAGGGATGGACCGCTTTTGCCCTGACTCGCGGGCGAGGGTAAAATTGAAGGGTTCTTCGGATCCCCGTAATCGACGTATTTGGAGGTTTTGATTTGGCGCAACGCGACCGTTTTTTGTTTACCAGTGAATCCGTGACCGAGGGTCACCCGGACAAGATTGCCGATCAGATATCGGATGCAATTCTTGACGCTTGCCTGGCCGAAGACCCGTTTAGCCGGGTTGCCTGCGAGACCCTGACCTGCACCGGCCTGGTCGTCATCGCCGGTGAGATCACGACCAAGGCGTACGTGGACTTCCAAAGCCTGGTGCGCGGGACGGTGGCTGCGATTGGCTACGACAATGCGCTCTACGGATTCGATTCGAACACCTGCGCGGTGATTTCGACGATCAACAAGCAGTCCGGCGACATCGCGATGGGTGTCGATACGGGTGGTGCGGGCGACCAGGGCATGATGTTCGGATATGCCACGAACGAGACCCCGGAATTGATGCCGACGCCGATTTCGCTGGCGCACAAGCTCGCGCAGCGCTTGTCGGAGGTTCGCAAGAGCGGGCTGATGTCGTACCTGCGGCCCGACGGCAAGAGCCAGGTGACGGTCGAGTACGATTCCAACAACAAGCCGGTCCGTGTGGATGCGGTCGTCATTTCGACCCAGCATGCGGAGACGGTGACCAACGAGGAGTTGCGCGCCGACATTCTGAAGCATGTCATCCAGGCTGTGATTCCGGCTGGGCTGCTGGATGCGGGCACCAAGTATCACATCAATCCGACCGGACGCTTTGTCGTCGGCGGTCCGATGGGCGATACCGGGTTGACTGGGCGCAAGATCATCGTCGATACCTATGGCGGCATGGGCCGGCACGGCGGCGGAGCGTTCAGCGGCAAGGACCCAACCAAGGTTGACCGCTCGGCGGCGTACATGGCGCGTTACGTGGCGAAGAACATCGTCGCGGCTGGGCTCGCGGACCGCTGCGAGGTGCAGTTGGCCTATGCCATTGGTGTGGCTGAGCCGGTGAGCGTTCTGGTGGACACGTTCGGTACGGGAACCGTGGATGAGGACAAGCTCGAGGCCCTGGTCAGGGCGAACTTCTCGTTGACGCCCAAGGGCATCATCGAGAGCCTCAACCTGCGGCGGCCGATCTACAAGGCGACTGCGGCCTACGGGCACTTCGGACGCGACGGCAAGAACTTTACCTGGGAAGCGACGGACAAGGCAGCGGCGTTGAAGGCCGGTGTCGAGAAGGCTGTCGCCGCCAAGTAGCTCTTAGTAAGGTTCCAACGCCGGGCGGGCCCACAAGGGTCCGCCCGTTTTCTGTTTCGGGGGCGCCTTCCCCGATGCGGTATGGTGAGACAGCGGAGGATCGGCATGCGGCGTCAGTTACCACCTTGGGCGATGGGACTCGCGATTGCGCCGCTGGGCTTTTATTTTGGGTTCATCTCGACGGCGATGCCCATCCTGCTGTCGGCTAAGGGCGTTTCGGTAGACGAAATCTCGAAGGTCTCCTTTGCCGGATTCTCGCCGAGCTTCTGGGCCTTCGTGCTGTGCCCAATTCTGGATGTGCGGTTCAGCAAGCGAGCCTATGCGCTGGTGTTCGCAGCCATAGCAGCTCTGTGTTTGGGTGCCTGTACCCTGCTGACCGGGAATCTCACGATCTTTACCCTGGTACTGACAGCTGGTTGTACGGCTGCGGTCATGTTCGGCAACGCACACGCTGGCTGGATGCCCGACGTGATTCGAGACACCCACTACTCTCAGGTCGGTGGGACAAGCAACATTGCGAACCTTGGCGCCGCGGGCGCATTTGCAGCGCTGGCAATTGCAGTGGTTCGGTCGATGCCTGCTGCGATCGCAGCCTGTCTGCTGGCGGCTGTCGTATTTGCACCTACAATTCTGCTCTTCTTTATTCCGCTTCCCGCGAAGCCAACCCGAGGAGTCGCGGAGGTCTTTGGCAGCTTCTTTGGCGACCTTTATCGGGTGTGCAAGACCAGGAGATGTCTGCTTGGATTGATGTGTTTTCTGTCTCCGACTGCTTGTTTCGCACTGACAAACTTGTTCTCGACTCTGGGCAAGGATTTTCATGCCTCGGAGTGGTGGGTGACTGCGCTCAACGGGCCGTTGGTCGCAGTGTTCTGTTCCTTAGGATGCTTGTCCGGCATCTGGATTTGCGGCCGGTTTCCACGGCGAACGGTTTATGTACTCGCAGGGTTCGGTGGCGCAGCGGCTGCGTTGGGGTTGATTTGGGCGCCTCATACGTTGAGCTTCTTTGCGATCGGTGTGCTGGGCTACAACTTTTTCCAGGGCATCAACTACACCGCTTTCACTGCGTTCGAGTTCGAAATCGTTGGGCCGGGGAATCCGCTGGCGGCGACTCAGATCGCACTGCTCACTGCAGCTTCCAACGCGCCCATCAGCTATATGACGAGAATCGATGGCCATTTCTACGGCAGACACGGGCTAAGCGGAATGCTGGCCGTGGATGGACTGACGAGCCTCGCGGTAGGGACAACCTTGCTGTTGGTGATGCAGCGGATTGGAGTTGGCCGCTCGGGTAGCGAGGTGGAGTCAGGTCCGATCTTAGCGGACGGCTGAAGCCCAGACTGCTTATTTCCCGTGAGTCTGCATCAGAATATGGAACGAACTCCGAGGGAGTCAGGCGCGGAAATGCTCATCAAGTCCGAATTCGACATCCAGTTCCAGCTTCCGCAGCCGGCAGCAATGGTGGCGATGCTGCGGCTGCATCCGTCGCTTGAGCGACGCATTCGCCAAGGCAATGTGCTGGTGATTGAACACCTCGAGCCGGGCGTGCGGCCAGCCTACGGAGACCTGATTGGTACGCAGGAGTATCGCGACAGTTTCGGCAACCGCTGTTCCCGGTTCGTTGCACCCGCTGGGCATCTGCGATTGAGCGGAACGACCACGATCGACGCGGACGATACGGCTGAGACGCTGCCGGTGGAGGCGCAGCAGACGCCGGTGGAACATCTTCCGCCGGAGGTGCTGCGGTATCTGCTACCGAGCCGGTACTGCGAGGTTGATCGCTTTGTCCAGATTGCGCACGATCTATTCGGCTGGATGACTCCGGGCTGGGAGCGAGTCACCGCAATTCGCGACTGGGTACATGAGAAGGTGCGGTTCGACTACCAGGCCGCGCGGCCGACCAAGTCAGCGATGGACGTCTTCACCGAGCGCGTCGGCGTGTGCCGTGACTTCCAGCATCTGGCCGTGACGCTATCGCGGTGCCAGAACATTCCGGCTCGCTATGTGACAGGCTATCTCGGCGACATTCGGTGGCAATACACGGGCGCAGGAGACTTCAGTGCGTGGTACGAAGTGTGGCTCGACGGACGCTGGTGGACAATGGACGCGCGCCACAACGAGCCGAGGCTGGGACGCGTGCTGATGGCTACTGGACGGGACGCAGCCGATGTCGCGATTACGACGTCCTTTGGACAGGCGAATCTGGTGAATTTCTATGTGGAGAGCCAGGAGGTGCGCGAGGATGGCACGATCGTTCCGCCGCTCGCGCGGGAATTGAGTGTGGGAGCAGCGTAGCTGCCCAATGAGTGCTTTGGGAAAGGCAATGGAAGGTATACCCTCAGGGAACGCCTGAAACTTCTCAATCTGAGATTTCTGCGAGACCGTTTGCGGAGTCCGCCGATCGATCCAAATTCCAAACTTACCGAGCAGGTGGGCGGGACGCGTGTTGTTGCGCCGTGGTCCGCGCGCCTGGCGAGAGCCGTTGAAACGGCGCTGCTGCTGATTGCGGCGATCTTCTTTGCGCTGCATTTCGTGCACCTCAGGGCGGACTTTCCTAACCATTCGCCGTGGATGGACTGGTCGAAGTACACCGACGAGGGCTGGTACGGCGATGCTGCGATTCGACACTATCAACTTGGCCACTGGAACGTGCCGGGCGACTTCAATGCGGCTGCGGCGCTGCCGGTGTGGCCGGCGATTGAACTGGTTCTGTTCCGGGTCACTGGTGTGAGCCTGTCGGCAGCGCGTGCGTTGACCGTCGTGGTGTTTGGGCTCACGATGGTGTGCTGCTATCGGCTGATCCGGCGTTGGGCGGCGTTGGGCACTTCGGTCGCTGCGGCGATTGCGGTTTTGCTGCTCGCGGTGAGTCCTTTCTGCTTCGCATTTTCGCGGCTTGCGATTCTGGAACCGCTGCTGGTGCTGTTGACGCTGGCGGCGATGCTGGCTGCCTCGTCCGTGGACGCTGCGACGTGGAGCCGGCGCGCTGTGGTGCGGGCGGTCGCGTTAGGGTTGTTGCTGCCTCTGATGGTGCTGACAAAGACGACCGGTCTTTTCCTGTTCCCCGCGATCTTCTGGCTGCTGTGGGCGGCGAGCGGATATCGCGTGCGGCCGTTTCTGCGCGCGGCGGCGGTTGCGTGCGGCACCGGCGCAGTTGCGTGGGGTGCGTACTACGGGCTGTTTGTGCGGCCTCACTATCTGCTGGACTATGGCTACCTGTTCAGCGCGAACGCGTACACGGGAATTACGTGGGATACGTTCTGGAAGGTGCTGCACGATACCGCGCGCGACGGTTCGTGGATGGGCGAGATGCTGTACGTGGTCGCGGTGACCGGAATGGTGGCTTTGCTGGTCGGACTCTGCTTCCGGCGGTTCCGGGGCAATCCGCTGGCGGTGGCGCTGCCGTTGTGGATCCTGGGATACGCGGCGTTTCTGGCGTATCACGACAATCTGCAACCGCGATATTACCTGGTGATCGCAGTGCCTCTGACGATGGTGGCAGCGATCTTCGCCGATGCGCTGCTGGCGGGCGCGCTTGGCGAAGTGCGCCGGAACTGGCTTCGCTGGGTGCTGCGCGGGGCTGCGGCGGCAAGTCTCGGGGCGGTTGCGTTTGCTGCGGCGCACGCGGCATGGATGACGGTTGGCTACATGCTGCATCCGGAATACACGTGGGTGAGCGCCGCGGCGCGGATCGATGCGGCGATTAAGCGCGAGCCAGGACATCCGCGGCTGCTGCTGTCGATCAGCGGGTCAGACCTGGCGCTGATGACCGGATTGCCGGCGATCTGCGACGATTTTGGAACGATGACGCTGCCGGACCGGGTAGCCGCGTTTCGGCCGGGTTGGTTTGCGACGTGGAACGATGTTGAGGACGACAAGATGGAAGCGCTGGCTCCGCTGTACCGGCTGGTGCGGGTGACGGCGGTGCCCGCATTCGACGATCCGGAACGGAACCTGTTCATCCTGTACCGGCTGGATCCGGTGGGAACGCCTGGGCCGAAGGGAAGGCCGGGACGACGGCGGTCGCTCGCGGTCCCCAATCGGTTGCGGACGAAGTTGGGCGAGCAGCCAAGCTCCATCCAGCTGGAGCACTGAAAGGGGCCCTCCCCCCCTACGTTCCTGGGGAAAAGTGCTTTGTTTTCCTGAGGTTGGCGGCTGGCCGGTGGGCCAGATTATTGAAAATAAAAGGGTTGTTGCTAAGTTTGTCTGCTGTAAGGCCTTGCTGTGAAGAACAATCGCTGCGGGAGCAGATGCTCGCTGGCAGCTCTTTTCTTTAACTCATACCTTAATTGTAGCTGGGCAGCCAAAACTCGAAGGACAAATTTCTTTTTCGCCTATGTTGTTGTGGGGGATGGAGATATTTTTTGTTTTGACAGCGCTGGGGCTTGACACAATTCCGGTTGGTGGAGGCGCGGGGCGCTGCAATGGGGCCGCGTTTTCGGAGTGGACGGATTCTAACGCGAGCTTTCAGCCCGCGGTTTTTCGCGGCTGAATCCCTGGGCCTGCGGCCCAGGCTAGAGTAGCTCGGGCCTTCAGCCCGGAGATTTCGGGAGGGGGCGTTCAGCCCGGGGATTTCGGGAGGGGCGGGGCGTTCAGCCCGGAGATTTCGGGAGGGCGGGCCATCAGCCGGCAGGGATTCAGGAGGTGGGTCATTTGCCTGAAGAGTTCAGAAGCGGGGCATTCCACCGGCTGAGGGAAGCCAAAGGTGGTCCTCGTTCCCTTGGTGGGAAAACGGCCGGCGTGTCTCGAAGCGCCGGGAAAATATCGTGGATGCTGAGGGGATTTCGGGAGCCGGACAGCGGCTTGGAGGGCGGAAGATCCGGGTGTTTTCACATATTTGTTTTGACTTGGTATGGGTGCTCGGCTATTCTGGAAGCTCGCGCAGTCCCGCGTCTGCACGTTTGTGGCAGGTTGTGCCCGAATAGGGCTTATGACTTGTCTCGGAGTGCAGCAGGATGGGACAACCGTGGTGGTTCCCCGGGAGTGGCTTGCACGTCGGCTGCCCTGAAGCACCCACTTACCAGGCAATGTGCGTATCCCAGGCGGTCGGGTTTTTCCGCGTTTGATCAGGAGTCGTAGCAGGCTCTGTTGTCAGGCTCGATTTACCGGCCTTTCGCTGTGTGGTGGTCTGGAACCAGGATTGGCGTTCCGTCGCGCTTATTTGGCGGTTTGCTGTGTGCAGTTCAACGATGTAGAGAACAGTCAGACTCTTCCGTAGCAAGCCGGACTGGAAAAGGAAGACGGCAGAACCAGGGAGTAAGCGAGCATTATGAATAACACCACCACCATACCGAGCGGCAAAGACATTCAGCGCAAGTGGTTTGTGCTGGACGCTGCGGGCAAGACGCTGGGCCGCCTCTCGACGCAGGCTGCGTCGATTCTGGCCGGCAAGAACAATGTGCTGTACACGCCCTACATCGATGTGGGCGACCACGTGATCGTGGTGAACTGCGAAAAGATTGTGTTGACCGGATTGAAGGCCGACAAGAAGCTGTATCGCCGCTACACCGGATTTCCGGGCGGATTGCGGGAAGAGTCGTTTGTGAAGCTGCTGGCACGGCGCCCTGAGGCGATCGTGGAGCAGTCAATCAAGGGCATGCTGCCGAAGTCGAAGATGGGCCGGCAGATGGCGACGAAGTTAAAGGTCTACAAGGGACCCCATCATCCGCACCTGGCACAGCAGCCCGTGGCGCTGGAAGGCAAGGCTTAGGTTTCGTTTCCAGGCACGGGTGTTTGGCGTGCTGTAGAAGTTCAGATTTCTCGACCGGGCTAAGTCCCGATGAAAGTTCAAGGAGTGTCATGGCGGAATTGGTGCAGTATTACGGAACTGGGCGGCGCAAGTCGTCGATTGCGCGGGTGTTTCTGCGTCCCGGCAGCGGTAAGTTCACGGTGAACAAGAAGGAATGCGATGTGTACTTTGTGACCGCGCAGCAGCGGGCCGCGGTACGGCGTTCGCTTGCGGTACCCGGGATCGAAGAGACCTTCGACGTGGTTACCACGGTTCGCGGCGGCGGAGTGATGGGCCAGGCGGACGCGGTAAAGCTTGGCATTGCGCGCGCGCTGATGGAGTTCAACCCGGAGCTGCGCAAGACGCTGAAGAGCGAAGGATTGGTCACGCGCGATTCGCGTGGCAAGGAACGGAAGAAGTACGGGCAGAAGGGCGCTCGCGCACGGTTCCAGTTCTCCAAACGCTAGTTGCTGGTTGTTGGCGGCTTCGTGTTTGGTTGAAGGACAGAGAAACACCCCCGAGCTGGAGACGGCTCGGGGCACGGAGTTAAATCTCCCTTCGAGGGATAAATCCAGGCACCAGCGGGCAAACCTGGCTGCCTTATCAAAGGAGATCCATTGGCAAACATTACTATGAAAGAACTGCTCGAAGCTGGTGTGCATTTCGGGCATCAGACGAAGCGCTGGAATCCGAAGATGAAGGAATACATCTTTGGCGAGCGCAATGGCATTTACATCATCGATCTGCAGAAGACGCTGAAGATGTTCAAGGAAGCGTCGAAGTTTGTGACTGAGCTGACGGCGACCGGCAAGCTGGTGTTGTTTGTGGGCACCAAGCGGCAGGCGCAGGATGCGATTGCCGAAGAGGCGAACCGCTGCGGGATGCCGTACATCAACAGCCGCTGGCTGGGCGGGTTGCTGACGAACTGGGTCACAGTGCAGAAGTCGGTGAAGCGGTTGCAGGAACTCGACGATATGTCGACGGATGGCCGGTACGAGCTGCTGACGAAGAAGGAAGTCATCAAGCTGGAGCGCGAGCGCAAGCACCTGTCGACGAACCTAGCCGGCATCAAGAGCATGAAGCGGCTGCCGGATGCGTTGTTCATTGTGGACTCGAACAACGAGGCGATTGCGGTTGCGGAAGCGCGCAAGCTGGGCATTCCGGTGGTTGCCGTGGTGGATACGAACTGCGATCCGACCGTGGTGGACTACGTGATTCCGGGCAACGACGACGCGCTGCGGGCGATCCGGTTGTTCACGACGAAGATTGCCGACTCGGCTGCCGAAGGCGTGCAGATGGTGTCGGAGAAGGCGTTTGCGACCGAAGTTGCGGACGTGCAGCCGACCGAGGTTTCGCCGGTGTATGTGGGCGAAGAGGGCGAGGAAGGCGAAGCAGGCGAGGCGGTTGCAGTGCCGGCTGTTGCGGAAGCGGACGACGACAACGTGGATCTGGAAGCGGTGCTGGGCGGCAATATTCGCAAGGCTCCGGCTACTGCCACGGAAGAAGAGGCCGAGCCCGAACCGGTACATATCGCGACCGGCGCATAGCTCCATATTTCTCAAGGATTGAGAGCGTGGAGGCCGGCGAATCCGCTCCACGCTCTTTCTGCGTATAGGCAAGACACGAAGACGAAACATGACGCGGGTACCATGCGAATGACGTGGACTGCGTTCGAACCGCATCAGGAGAAGAGACCATGACTACGGAGACCGCTGTGAAGATTGACGCCAAGCAGGTAAAGGAACTTCGCGAGAAGTCGGGCGCGCCGATGGGCGACTGTCTGAAGGCGCTGCAGGAGGCCAAGGGCGAGATGGAAGCCGCGTTTGTGGTGCTGCGCAAGCGGGGTATGGCGTCTGCGGCGAAGAAGGCTACGCGGACCACGAACGAGGGCGCGGTGGGCACCTATCTGCATGCCGGCGGCAAGATCGGCGTGCTGGTGGAGTTGAACTGCGAGTCGGACTTTGTGGCGCGTACGGAAGACTTCCAGGAGCTGCTGCGCGACGTGGCGATGCATATCGCGGCGACCGATCCGCGCTTCATCAGCCGCGACGAAGTGACCGAGGCCGATCTGGAGCGCGAGAAGGAGATCTATCGCGCGCAGGCTGCGGCGTCGGGCAAGCCGGCGAACATCATCGAGAAGATGCTCGAGGGCAAGCTGGGCAAGTTCTACGAGGAGTTCTGCCTGCTGGATCAACCATTCATCAAGGACCAATCGCAGACGATCGCGCAGATTGTGGCGACGAAGGTTGGGAAGCTCGGGGAAAATATCTCAGTGCGGCGGTTTGCGCGGTTCAAAGTTGGCGCGGCCGATTGGACTGTAGCCCAAACGAAGATTGCAGCAGAGGAGAACAAGGC
Organism: Acidobacteriaceae bacterium; assembly: GCA_036498865.1. Lineage (GTDB taxonomy): Bacteria > Acidobacteriota > Terriglobia > Terriglobales > Acidobacteriaceae > Edaphobacter. The sequence continues at coordinate 27,196 of DASYEU010000109.1, forward strand.
ATAGGCCTTCGACTAACCTTCGCAGCACATCGAGCCCGGGCGACAGCCCGGGCTCTTTTTCTTTGCTTGCAACGCGAGGAGCGCGGCGCGAGCAACACAACCCCGGCCATCATCGGCTACAACCAGCCGACGGCCAGAAAGGAAGCAATCCCGTGCAGTACATTGACGAAATGCCCGTGTGGGGAGAGCACGAAGCGAACACCCTGGAACAGGCGAAGGTCTGCGCACGCAGCGCCGACTACTTTGCCCTGATGGCCGATGGCCACCTTGGTTATGGCGTGCCGATTGGCGGCGTGATCGCCAGCGAGAGTCGCATCAGTCCGACCGCGGTCGGCTTCGACATCGCGTGCGGCAACAAGGCCGTGCGTCTCGACATTCCCGCGGATGAGGTGCGCAGCAACATTCATCGCATTATGGACGATATCTGGGCGACACTCTCGTTCGGAGTTGGGCGGCGGAACAGCGAGAACAACAAGGACTCGCCGTTCATTACGGACGAGCACGAAGGCTGGGCGACCGAGGCGTCGAAGCCTCTGAAGCACAAGGCGCATGCGCAGCTGGGAACGATTGGCAGCGGCAACCACTACGTCGACCTGTTCGTTGACGAGCAGGAGCGGGTGTGGGTTGGCGTGCACTTCGGGTCGCGCGGATTGGGGCATGGGATTGCGACATGGTTTCTGAAGGCCGCGGGAGCGGCCGACGGAATGATGGTCGATCCGGTGTTCTTTGACGTGACGAGCGACCTGGGGCAGCAGTACATCCACGCGATGCAGCTGGGGGGAACGTATGCCTATGCCGGTCGTGACTGGGTGTGCAGCCGGGTTGCGCGGCTGCTGGGAGCGACGATTGTGGAGGAGATTCACAATCATCACAACTATGCCTGGCTGGAAGAGCACAGCGGACGCGAACTGTGGGTCTGCCGCAAGGGCGCGACGCCTGCGTTTCCGGGGCAGCGCGGTTTTGTGGGCGGGACCATGGGGGAGATCTCGGTGATCCTGGAGGGAGTGGAGAGCGCGGATTCGAAGGCGAGTCTGTACTCGACGGTCCATGGGGCCGGGCGCGTGATGGGCCGCAAGCAGGCTACGGGCGTGGTCGATCGCAAGACCGGTGTGGTGAAGCGGGAGGGCCTGGTGAAGCCGGAGATGATGGAAGGCTGGCTGAACCGCGCAAACGTTGTACTGCGCGGTGGCGGGCTGGACGAGTCGCCGGACTGCTACAAGCGCCTGCCTGAGGTGCTGGCGGCACACGGCGACACGATCCGGGTGCTGCACACGCTGACTCCGCTGGGCGTGGCGATGGCTGGAGCGAACGAATTCGATCCGTATAAGGACTAGGAAGGCAACTACCGTCATTCCGGACTTCGTCCAGAATGACGCTGCTGATCTGCTCCAAGTGGGCCTGGACGATGTGTCCGGGCCCTGTTTTTCTTGGTGGGCGGCGGGGACGGGTTGCGGCTGGAGCGGCGCAATCCGAGCAATATGTCCGTTATTCGGTAGACCTTTGAGGGAAACACGCTCTATATTTGATGGCAATAGTCCAGAGATTTCGGAAGGTGCTCGAACCCATGTTTGAACACGTTTCGCTGATGCCACATGCGCAGTGCTGGGCGGCCGCGCCCCACCTGATCTGGACGATGGTGGTTGCAAACTCTATTACATTTTTGAGTTACGTGAGCATCTGCGTGACGCTGCTGGTGATGGCGAGCCGGACGCGACGGGTGATCGCACGGGACTGGGGCTACTTCCTGGTGGGGTTCGCACTGTTCATTGTTGCGTGCGGATCGACCCACATGATGGACGTGGTGACGACTTGGGTTCCGGTGTTCTGGATTGATGCGTGCACGAACATTGTGACGGCGGTGTTGTCGGCGTATGTGGCGATCATGTTCTTCCGGAGGTCTGCGGAGATCAGTTTCGGCGTGAACGACTATGCGGCCAGGCTGGCGAACACGGAGCGGGAGCGGGCAAGGATGAAGGAGAGCCTGCTGGCCGCGCAGAAGCTGGAAGACTGGAGCCGGATGTCCACGGTGCTGGCGCATGAGATCAACAACCCGCTGGAGACGATCCAGAATGTGTTGTATCTGATTCGGACGTCGGACGGGGTGACACCGGAGATCTCTTCGCTGACGACGACGGCGGTGGAAGAGGCAACGCGGGTGATCGAGCTGTCGCGGTCGACCCTGTCCTTCTTCCGGCAGGGTGGCGAGCCGGAAAAGGTTAACCTGTCGAGTGTGATGGAATCGGTACGGTTTCTGCTGGCTCCGCTGATTCTGAAGCAGGGAGTGGCGCTGGATGCGGTGAGCTCTGGCGACACGACGGTGGAGGGGTTTCCCGGAGAGGTGAGGCAGGTGTTGCTGAACCTGGTGCGCAACGCGTGCGAAGCCGCAGCGGGGACGACGGGACGGGTGAGCGTTCTGCTGAACGGGCAGCCGGTCGGGGTGGAGATTGTGGTGGCGGACCAGGGGTGCGGGATCGATCCTGCGATGATGGCGACGCTGTTCCAGTTTGGAGCGAGCACGAAGGGCATGCGGGGGAACGGCATGGGGTTGTGGACGGTGAAGCATATTGTGACAAAACACGGCGGAAGGATCGGGGTGGAATCGAAACTCGGCGAGGGGACGCGATTTACGCTGTGGTGGCCGCGGGAGTATGCGGAGACGAACGACTTCGAAAAGGCAACGTTTGGCGTGGTGGCTACGGCGTCTTAGACTGAGGCTGCACGGGGCAAAACGAGCGGCGGGTTGGAAATCAATCGTTTCGGCGAGTTCTATCGGGTAGCGGACGGGCAGGTTTGTCCGCGAGGTGGGTTCGATCCGCGGACGCCCCTGACGCATCAAATAATGCATCGGCATCATCGAGAGGGACAACATGGAACTGGGCATGATTGGGCTGGGCAGGATGGGGGCGAGCATGGTGCTCCGGTTGCAGCGTGCAGGGCACCGTTGCGTGGTGTACGACATGTCGCAGAAGGCGGTGCAGGCGTCGGCAGCGCAGGGCGCGACAGGGGCGGGATCGCTGGAGGAATTTGTGAAGGCGATGCAGAAGCCTCGGGCGGTGTGGCTGATGGTGCCTGCAGGCGTTGTGGATGAAACGCTGGGTAAACTGGTGCCGCTGCTGGAGCAAGGGGACATCGTCATTGACGGCGGCAATTCGTACTACCACGACGACATTCGGCGGGCGAAGGAGTTGAAGGCCGAGGGCATCCACTACGTGGACGCAGGAACGAGCGGCGGTGTGTGGGGAGCCGATCGCGGATATTGCCTGATGATTGGCGGCGAGGAAGAGGTGGTGAAGCACCTGGACCCGATCTTCGCGAGCCTTGCTCCCGGGATTAACGAGGCAGTGCGCACGCCTGGGCGGGAGAAGATGGGCGGCACGTCGGAGTATGGGTATCTGCATTGCGGGCCGAGCGGCGCGGGCCACATGGTGAAGATGGTCCACAACGGGATTGAGTATGGAATGATGGCGGCGTATGCGGAGGGGCTGAATATTCTGCGGAACGCCAATGTGGGCAAGAAGAAAGAGGCCATCGATGCGGAGACGACTCCGCTGCGCTGCCCGGAGTATTACCAGTACGATCTGAATCTGGCGGACATTACCGAAGTATGGCGGCGCGGGAGCGTGGTGGCTTCGTGGCTGCTGGATCTGGCTGCTCGGGCGCTGATCGACAGTCCCGACCTGGAGAAGTTTTCCGGGCATGTTTCGGACTCGGGTGAAGGACGGTGGACGATTCGGGCTGCGATTGACGAGAGCGTTCCGGCTCCTGTGTTGAGCGCGGCGCTGTATGAGCGGTTCAGCTCGCGCGGCGAGGATGAGTTTGCCGACAAATTGCTGTCTGCGCTGCGGTATCAGTTCGGCGGCCACGTCGAGAAATCGGCTTCATAGAGAAGGAGTGCCTGATGGCTGTGTCGCGTTCCGACGCGCTGGTGGTGTTTGGCTGTACCGGCGATCTTGCCCACAAACAAATCTTCCCTGCGCTGTATGCGATGGTGAAGAGCGGGGAATTGACGGTTCCGGTGATTGGCGTTGCGTTTCCGAACTGGAGCATGGAGCGCGTGTTTCGGCGGGTGACGGACAGCGTGAAGCGGGCGCCGGGCGGGATCGACAACCCGAAGGCTCTGAAGAAGCTGATGGGACTGATCAGCTACGTGAGTGGCGATTACAAGGACCTGGGTACGTTCTCGAAGATCAAGAAGGCGCTGGGCAAGGCGCGCAGGCCGGCGCACTACCTGGCCATTCCGCCGTCGATGTTCGAGACGGTGATTACGAACCTGGGAGCGGCAGGGTTGGCGAAGGATGCGCGCGTGATTGTGGAGAAGCCGTTTGGGCGCGACCTGGCTTCGGCAAAGGAACTGAATCGGGTGGCGCACTCGGTGTTTCCGGAGGACTCCATCTTTCGCATCGATCACTTCCTGGGGAAGGAGGCGATCATGAATATTCTATATTTCCGGTTCGCCAATTCGTTCCTGGAGCCGCTGTGGAACCGCAACTACGTGAAGAGCGTGCAGGTGACGATGGCGGAGGACTTCGGCATCAAGGGGCGCGGCGGGTTCTACGAGTCGGCGGGATGTTTGCGGGATGTGATTCAGAATCATCTGTTCCAGATGGTTGCGCTGCTGGCGATGGAACCGCCGGCGACGCGGAACTACGGCGCCATGCACGTGGAGAAGGCGAAGGTCTTCGAGGCGATGCGCCCGCTGGGACAGGACGATCTGGTGCGAGGGCAGTACGCCGGCTATCGCCAGGAGGACGACGTTGCGAAGAACTCCGACGTGGAGACGTACTGCGCGGTGCGGCTGTTTGTCGACTCGTGGCGGTGGGAGGGGGTTCCGTTTTATCTGAGGTCGGGAAAGTACCTGCCGTTGACCGCGACGGAAATTCTTGTTGAGTTGAAGCCTCCGCCGCAAAAACTATTCGAAGACTCCGCGCCTAAGGATGGCCGGTCGAACTATGTGCGGTTCCGGGGATCGCCGGATCCGGCGATTGCGCTGGCGACGCGTGTGAAGATTCCGGGGAAAGAATATATCGGGGAGCAGCGCGAGTTGTTTCTGTGCGAGGAACTCGCCGGACAGGAGACGCCGTATCAACGGCTCTTGGGCGACGCGATGATGGGCAATGGAGCGCTGTTTACGCGCGAGGACGCGGTGGAAGCGGCGTGGGCAGTGGTGGAGCCGGTGCTGAAGAGACATCACCGGGCGAAGGTGTACAAGCGCGGGACGTGGGGGCCGAAGGAAGCGAATGCGCTGCTCGAGCGGGGGGAGAAGTGGCACAATCCGGGGATGCATGCGAGTGATGTGTAAGGGTGCGTGATTTGCCTTGACTGCCGGCAGTGAAGTGCCGGCCTATCCAGTGCGAGTTTTCAGCGCCATCTAAAACCCGATTAACGTGGCTGCCGTTGTCCCGCTGGCTGAAGCCCGCTGCTACTCCGGAAAAGTTGGCATCGTGGGTTGATTCAGAGCCCGTTGCTACCTTGCGTCTTGAACCTCTTCAGCGGAGGTTGCGGGCGATGGTGAAGACGGCGGTGGCGGCGAAGGTTGCGTATAGGGCGGGTGGTGGTGGCTGTGGCCAGCGGAAGGCTTCGGGGCGGATGGCGCGGCGATAGCTCTCGGCGGCGCCTGCGAGGGCGATGGGGAGAAGCAGGACGAAGAGGGCGTTGAGGTGGAAGGCGTCGGTGACGTGGCCGTGGAGGAGGGCTGCGAGGGCGCGGGTGGCGCCGCAGCCGGGGCAATCGATGCCGAAGAAGTCGTGGATGGGGCAGGTGGGGTAGAGTCTGATTCGCGCGGGCGGGTAGAACAACAGCGCGGCGGAGAACAGCACCGCAACTGCGAGGGCCGCGTTGGCGATAGTGCGCCGGAGGTGCAGCGGATCGCGCATCAGATGGATGCGCCTCCGTAGCGGGTTGCGCGTTTGAGCTCGTTGATGCGGCTGAAGTGGTACTGGAAGTAGTACACGCTGAAGAAGAAGGTCATGATGCCGCTAAGCGAGAGGCCAATGGGTTCGGCGCCATTGAAGTGGGCTTCGATGGAGTCGCGCATGCTGAAGTTGGCGATGATGAAGAGCGCGAGGAAGGCAAACGTGATCAAGAGCGAGAGAAGTGTCAACGCGCTCTGGTTGGCACCGCCGCTTGCTGTGACGCGCTGCATGAATATGCTGAGGAACACGCTCGCGACATCCAGCACGAAGGCAATGATGTAGTAGAAGAGCGCCTTGCTGCGCGGATCGATCTTGCGCACCCACGCTGCCTCCACCATGATCCAGACGATTGTGAACATGCCACAGGTGAAAACGCCGATGAGCAGGACCAGTGCCCAGTGCAGATTGGGCGGATCCGGGTAGGGGGCACCTGTTTCGAAAGATTGCGGCGCGGCCCCCGTGTAGCTGGCTACGGCAGCAGGCGGAGCTATGCCGAGGACCTGCGAGACGGGAATCCAGTCGGGGGTGTCGTCGCTCCTGATGAGGTCGGTGAGCAGGACGTTGCCGGTGCTGACGTAGGATTTCAGGTCGTCGAGAGTGTAGGGGCCGTATTGCTGACCGTTGCGCTGAACGTGATACAGCATGGGGTTGCTCCTCGCGGCCTGCTAGATTGCGGCGCCCCGGTAGCGAGCGATCCGCTTGAGCTCGTTAATGCGATTGAGATGGTAGGTGAAGTAGAGGCCACCGAAGAAGAAGGTCATGACACCATTGAGAGACAGGCCAACAGGTTCGGGCCCATTGAAGTGCTCTTCGAGATTGGCGCGCATGGTGAAGCGTGCGATGAGGCGGACGATCCAGGTAGTGAGCGCGAGGAAGTTACGCAAGGGATGACCGGTGTAATACGTCATCCACCAATGGATACCGGGGTGGAACGCCTGGACGTGGGTGTGCGTGCCGACGGCGATCTGGCAGAACAAAAGCACGATCGCGGCGATGTAATAAAAGATGGCCTTACTGTTGGGCTGCACGCGCTTGAGCCAGGAAGAGAGGATCAGGTTCCAGACGATCATGAACATGCCGCAGGTGAAGAAGCTGAAGAGCAGCACCAGTCCCCAGTTGAGGTTGGGGGCGTCGGGATACGCGACGTTGGTTGCGGGGTAGACCGAACCCGGGGGAGCCTGCTGCGACGGAAGTTGCTGGAAGGACAGTGGTGTCGGAGGGGCCATGCCGAGGATTTGTGAGACGGGCACCCAGTCCGGCGAGTCATCGCCCCTGGCAAGGTCGGTGAGCAGAATGTTGCCGCTGGCGACGTAGTTCTTCAGGTCTTCGAGGGTGTAGGGGCCGTAGGTCTGACTGCCTCGCGCAACGTGGTACAGCATGGGGTTGCTCCTTGCGGCCCTCTGCGGGCCAGCATTAGCCTGCTAGCGTTGTTGTTGCAAGAACAGCTAGATGAGAACACGAGAACGCCCGTCGACACAACAGTAGAGCGGAATCTAATGGGCGGGCAGGGGATCGTACGTGCCCATGGGAACCGACTTGTTGCAGGAGGCAAGCCGCCTGATCGTCAGCAGCATTCCCCTGGCGATTCCAAACCTCTGCACCGCCTGCACGGAGTAGTGGGAGCAAGTTGGGTTGTAGCGGCACCGTATGAAATGCGATGTCAGCGGATGAAGGTCGCGCTGGTAGAGCGCAACGGCGTCCACGTAGAGCCGCGCTGTCAGCTGCCGTTGGGGCGGGCGGGTCGCGTCCAGCGCCGCGAGCAGAAACAACAGCGCGACGAAGCCCAGCCAGGGGCCGGGACGTTTCACGAGCCGATTCCGCAGTGGGGGCATCGGACGGCTGCCTGTAACTTCTGGTTGCCGCAGTTGGGGCAGGAGATGAGGTTGCCCTGAGGCCGGCTGAGGAGATAGATGATGAGGCCGACGATGCTGGTGCAGAACACAAGCAGCATCCACAAGACGGAGCTATCCATGCCGCGGGCTTTTGCGTCGCGGGCCACCCACACCAGAAGGGCGATGTTGAGGGCGACGAGGGCAATGGGAATCACGAAGAACGTGCCGCAGCAGCCGCATCCGGCCAAACTGGAAACAGCATCGGCACCGTTGTTGTTCTGTGCGATGGCGGTCAGGGCTGTCGTACAGAGCAGCGCAGTAAGCGCCGGGCCCTTGGGGATAGAACGCTTCATGGACACTTCCTTGAGGAAGGCTTTTGAGGACAGGATGATGAGAACACGAGGACGCCGCCCGCACAATGATTTTGTGCGCGGTTACAGCAGCTGGGCTCTTTATCCGGCTTGTACCAGGCGTCCAGAGCGGCTGACAATGGAGAGCCGCTCCGTGCTGAGGATCTTCCGGGCCTGCGCCTTGGCGTGATTGGCCCAAGGGCCGACGGGGTCCAGGCGGACGTAGGTGAGCCAGTTGCGCAGGGCGCGGCGCCGATGGCCCTGGCGCTCGAGGGCCAGGGCGAGGTTGTAGTGCGCGTCGGCGTATTGTGGGACCAGGGCGATGGCCCGCTGGTAGGCGGCGATGGCGTCGGGCAGCTGCTTGAGTTCATCGAGCACGTTGCCGAGGTCGAAGAAGGCGAGCGCGTATTCGGGATCCGCTTCGGTGGCGCGGCGGTAGTACTGCTCGGCCAGGTTGAACTCGCGGAGATTGTAGTGGATGGTGCCCAGGTTGATGGCTGCCGCGGCATAGCCAGGGCGCAGCGTGAGGATGCGGCGATACATCTCAGCGGCTTTCGGCAGGGTGGCGGGGTCTTCTTCGAACTGGACGGCGCGCTGGAACAGTTCCTGCACGTCAACATTGCGGTCGGAAGTCCGGTTGGGTGATCCGACGATGCTGAGCTTGCGCTGGGGGCCGGCGTCGAAGTCGAAGGCGAGTTGCTGGGTGACGGGATCGACGAGCGCGCCGCTGTGACGGAAGGCGAGGCGCGAACCGCGCTTGACTGCGGTGGTTTCGATGAGGGGATTGCCCATGCCGGCGGCTTTGCGCATGGCTTCGACGGACTCGCGGATGCTCTTCGCGGTGATGCGCGTGGCTCGCAGTGTGCGCAGCGTGCGCAACTGGGCGAGGTCTTCGAAGGAATAGGATTCGTTGCTGGGGATCAGTCCGGCCTGTTCCCACGCGGTGAGTTGGCGGGCCCGGAGATGGAGGATTCGAAGAACGTCTTGACGGCTGTATCGGGTCACGTGTAGGTCTCGACAAGAACCGTACAATGCTTCTGATGCGAGTATGCGGTGCGCGGGCCCGTCAGGCAAGGGGGTTCACGGTCTCTTCATCAAAAACTCGTGGATATCCGGTACCAAATATGGTTCCGATAGCGATTTTTGCTGGTTTCGAGGCCCCTGGCGAGGATGCGGCGGGCGGTTGAGCCGGCGGCTATCTGGAAAATGGTTCGACGGGGGGACCAGCGATGAAAGCAGCTGTGGTGGAGAGTTTCGGGAAGCCGCCGCACTATGCGGAGTTTCGCGATCCGAGTGCGGGCGCAGGTGAGACGCTGGTGAAGATGCGGTCGGCCGCGTTGAGCAACCTGGTAAAGGGGCAGGCGAGCGGCACGCATTACAGCAGTGCGGGCGAGCTGCCGCTGGTGCCGGGCTTTGATGGAGTTGGGACATTGCCCGATGGGCGGAGGGTGTACTTCTTTGGGCCGCGGGCGCCGTGGGGCACCATGGCGGAGTGGAGCATTGCGGCCGCAAGCCGTACGATCCTGCTACCGGATGCGGTGGACGATGTGACCGCGGCGGCACTGGGGAATCCGGGGCTGGCGTCGTGGGGAGCGTTGCTGGGGCGCGCGCGGTTGCAGCCGGGTGAGTCGGTGCTGGTGAACGGCGCGACCGGCGTTGCGGGGCAGCAGGCGATCCAGGTGGCGAAGCTGCTGGGCGCGCAGAGGGTGATCGCAACGGGGCGCGAGCAGGCGGCACTGGAAAGGCTGCGGACGCTTGGGGCGGATGACACGATCTGGCTGCAGCAGCCGGGGGATGCTCTGGCGGCGGCGTTCCACGCAGCGATGCAACGTGTGGATGTGGTGCTGGATTATCTGTGGGGCGCGTCGGCGGAGTTGCTGCTGACCTCAGCGAAAGGGCGCGGCGCTGCGGTGGGCGAGCGGCGGATCCGCTACGTGCAAATTGGATCGATCAGCGGGGAGGCGATCTCGCTGCAGGGAGGTGCGCTGCGGAGCTCGGGTGTGGAGCTGATGGGGAGCGGGTTGGGGAGCTTGTCGGCGGCGGCGATTGTGGAGTCGCTGAAGCGGATGTATGAGGTGGCGGCATCGACGGGGCTGAAGATCGAGACGGAAGCGGTGCCGCTAAGCAGCGTGGAAACGGCGTGGGAGCGTGCGGAGAGCGGGCGGCGGATGGTGTTTACGATGTGATGCGAGTGCCCGTGGAGACGGTGACGGCTGAGCCTTCTGCGAGGAGAATGCTGGCGGGAGGGAGGCCGTTGAGTGATGCGAAGGCGGGGCCGTAGAGGGCGGCGAAGTCGACTTCGATGGTGAAGTCGCGGATGGGGTAGACCTGCCAGCGTGGATGCTGGACGGCGTACTCGGAGGTAGTTCCGCGCGTGCGTTTGGTGTAGCCCCAGTAGTGCTCGGTGAGGAACTCCTCTTCGCTGCCGAGCGCGATGGGCTGCGGGGTTGGGTCGGCCTCGACAGCGAGCGAGTGCCAGGTTTGCTGATGACACCAGGAGTAGCTGACGGTAAGGGCGCCGGATGTGAGCTCGATGTGGTGGCGTGTGGGGAGGGTAGTGTAGGGCTCCTCGTAGAGCGAGCGGGCGATGAGGGCAATGGCGGCGCGGGGAACGAACTCGCGGATGAAGACGACGCCGCGCCTGCGGGTTCCGTCGGGTTCGGTACGGGTGATGTAGAACCTGAGGTTCACTTCTTCGAAGCGGGTGTGGAAGGGGATGGGGAGTCCGAGAACGCGGACGCGATCGAAGAGGAATCCGACGAGGGAGACGTAGCAGCGGTTCTGGTGGAGGTCGAGCGAGAGGCCGGGTGGGAGCCAGGGTGCGAGAGCGGCGGGCGGGACCTCGTACTGCGCCATGATGAGCTTGCGCCAGTGGGCGGTGAGGAAGGTGGACATAGTGTGCCGCCTAATCGAGCCAGTGCGATGCTACCAGTGCCTCTGCAAATTCGGGTTTCATGACGAGGAGCCAGTGGGCGTTGGTGACTGTTTCGGGTGGGATGAAGTCTCCGAGGAGGGAGAGGTAGGCGTCGGAGGCGGTTGGGATGCGGAGAGATGGCTCGGAGATGGCGAGGTGGCGGCCGATGCGGCGGGCGAGGGCTCCGTAGTGGAGGTTGGCGGGCGAGAAGCTGGCGTAGCCCGCGGCTTCCGCGAGGAGGGTCATGGTGGTGACGCGGCTTTTGGAGTTGAGGTGAGCGCGTAGCATTTTGCGGATGGGAAGGCTGGGGCGCTTGAGGTGAGACATCGCTTCAAGGAATTGGGCGGCGGAGATTGTCTGGGGCCGTTTGGACTTGCTCATAGTTGATATGACTCGCGGATGAGTTAGCGCCACGAAGTAGTGCAGGATCGCCGACTTTCAGGGCGTTCGGTGGTTCTTTACCCACTCGCAGGACTCTTGATCGCCGAGACCACAGGCTTTCTGGTAGAGGACTGTGGCGCGCTGCATGTCTTTCGGGACACCCCAACCGCCGGCATAAAGCACGCCCAGATTCGAGCAGGCCTCGGCCATCGCTCGGTCGCAGGCCTTTGTCCAGAACTGGGCGGCCTTGCCGTAATCCGTCGGAACACCTTCTCCGCGACCGTAGATATGGCCCAGATTGGAACAGGCGAGTGTCTCACCGCCTTCGCAAGCCTTCCGCATGAGGCTTACGGCCTGTCCTGGATCCCTGGTGCCGCTTCTGCCGTTGAGAAAAAAGATGCCCAGGTTCATGCAGCCCGTCGTATCCCCGAGGTCGCAGGCCTTTCGGTAGATAATCTCTGCCTGATGCATATCTTTGGCAACTCCGGCGCCTTGCTCGTTGAGCAGACCCAGGTTGTAGCAACCCGAAGGAACGTCGTGATTGCACGCTTCACGAAAGAGCGCTGCAGCTTGCGCTTTGCTTTGAGTGACGCCATTGCCCTCGCTATAGAGCATGCCGAGATTGTCGCAAGCGATTTCGAGCCTGGAGTCGCACGCCTTACGGTACAAGAGGGCGGCTTGAGCCTTGTCCTGGGCTATGCCTTTTCCATCGAAGTACAAATAGCCAAGTTGAAGGCACCCTGCGGGGTCGCTGTGGTCGCAGGCCTCGCGAAATATGGCGAGAGCCTTTGGGTAGCTTTGATCGACACAGTCTCCGGTGGCGTATTGGACGCCAAGTTCTACCGGTCTTCCCTTATCGGCGACGACACAGGCCATTGGGGCATTCTCGCGCGACTCGTGGGAAGGGGGCTGAGCGGAAGTCTGGTCGAGTAGAGGCAACGCAGGAAACAAATAGCCGAAGCTAACGGCAAACAGAAAGAACAGACGAGTCGCGGCTATATTTCTTATCTGCATCTTGTCTCCTATCCATTGTGGAATTCGCTGCGCTTGCGGCTGTAGAAGACGTAGACGCAGAGGCCTATGGACAGCCACACGAAGAAGCGGACCCAGGTGATGGCTGGCAGTCCGGCCATGAGCAACAGGCAGCAGAGAATGCTGAGGACGGGGAAGATGGGGCCGCCTACGAGGCGAAAGCCGCGGTGACGATCCGGCTGCTTACGACGGAGCACAAGGACACCTACGGAGACGAGGATGAACGCGAAGAGCGTGCCGATGTTGGTCATCTCGGCGAGGGAGCCGACGTCGAAGACGCCAGCGGGGATGGAGACGAGGATGCCGGCGATGATGGTGGAGAAGGCCGGCGTGCGGAAGCGCGGGTGGATGCGGCTGAAGGCATCGGGCAGCAGGCGGTCGCGGGACATGGCGAACCAGATGCGCGCCTGGCCGTACTGGCCGACCAGGATGGAGGAGATCATGCCCATGAGTGCGCCGATGAGGACGAAGAGGCGGACAAAGTGGAGGCGGTATCCGCCGGGCTGGAGCGACAGGCGCTTGAGGGCATTGACGACGGGCGCGCCGTCTCCGGTGACCGATTGCCAGGGAACGAGGCCGGTGAGGACGAGCGCGACTCCAAGATAGAGGATGGTGCAGACGACGAGCGTGGCGATTATGCTAATCGGCACGTCGCGCTGCGGGTTCTTACACTCCTCGCTGGCAGTGGAAACGGCGTCGAAGCCAATGTAGGTGAAGAAAATGATGGAACCGCCGGCGAGGATTCCGGAGAATCCGTTGGGCGCGAACGGGTGATAGTTGGCGGGATGGATGAAGGAGATGCCGAAGAAGACGAACGCGAGGATGGCGGAGATCTTGATGAGCACCATGATGTTGTTGGTGCGGGAGGACTCGCGGATGCCGAGCACGAGGACGACGGTGAGGATGAAGACGACGAGGAACGCGGGGATGTCGAACCCGCGATGCCAGCCGGCGGGGAAGATGTCGTTGCCGGCGAGATCCTGCAGGCCCTGCGGAAGGAAGGCTGGCGAGAGCCATTTGGGGTTGAGATGGATGCCGAGCCAGTCGAGCAGATCGACGATGTGAGCGGCGAAGCCGACAGAGACGCTCATGTTGGCGAAGGCGTATTCGAGGATGAGGTCCCAGCCGATGATCCAGGCCACGAGTTCGCCGAGGGTGGCGTAGGTGTAGGTGTAGGCCGAGCCGGCGATGGGGATCATGCTGGCGAGTTCGGCGTAGCAGAGGCCGGTAAAGGCGCAGACGAAGGCGACCAGGACCAGCGAAATGGCGAGTGCGGGGCCCGCGCCGGGGCGGCCGGCGACTGCGCCGTGGTGCAGGATGAGGTCGATGATGGGCGAGCCCTTCCAGTCGGCGAGTTTGGCTGGATTGCCGCCAATGGCTGTGCCGATGACTGTGAAGATGCCCGAGCCGATGACGATGCCGATGCCCAGCGCGGTGAGCGAGACGGGCCCGAGGTGCTTATGGAGCGAGTTCTCCGGCAGCACCGAATCGGAGATCAGCTTGTCGATGGATTTGGTGGCGAAGATTTGCCTGGGCAGCGTCGTGCTCCTGGAGGCGAAGTCTTAGAGTGTGCCGGCAGCGCGGAAGGCGATGAAACGGCGCTCCAGGCCTGCGTGGGCAGAGCCAGGAGCGCCTTGAATCATCAGCGCTTAGCGCTTGGACTTGCCGCGTGTAGCCTTCTTGATCTTGGCCTTGTTCTCGCCGCGGGCGCCGGTGCGCTTGGCTTTGGGAGCGGCCTTCTTACGTGCAGCGCGCTTCAGTTTCTTGCGCTCGACCTTGTCGGTAATGCCGGTGGTGTTTGCCATGAGGATTGTGTCTGCTTTCCTGAAAAGAGGTTACAGGGCGTGGGTTAGAGAGCTTCGAGCTGGGCGAACTTCTCCACCAGTTTTTTAACGCCGTGCTGTTGAAATTGTACTGTAATCTTCGCGTCATCCCCATCGCCTTCGCGACGAAAGACGGTGCCTTCGCCATATTTGGGGTGGCGGACGCGCGAGCCCTGGCGAAGGCCGGTTTTGCCGGTGGGCTGGGGAATGTCGAGCTTGGGGCGGGCGAATTTTTGTCCGGCTCCTCCCCGCCCGGCGAAAAAGTTGGCGATGTTGTCCACCGAGCCGCTTGCCGAGACAGGGCGAGAGCCGGGGGCGACGCGGTTGGTGGAGAATTTGTTGGCTGCGGGACGGCGGCCGGAGCCTGAATTGGGGCCTGCCGATTGATCTTCGTCCTCGTAGCTGTAGTGGCGCTCGACTGCGTCGTCGGCGTCGGAGGGCCGGCCGAAGCGGTTGCGCTGGCCGTAGGCGTTGGGGTACGGGGTGGCGTAGGCAGAGCCGGAGAATTGCGGCCGCGCGGGCGGGCTGCCGAGGTCTTCGACGAGCCGCGAGGGGACTTCTTCGAGGAAGCGCGAGGGGATGCCGGCCTCGGGCATGTCGGAGCCGTAGCGACGGCGGTAGCGGGCGCGCGTCATGATGAGGGTATCCATGGCGCGGGTCATGCCGACGTAGCATAGGCGTCGCTCTTCTTCGAGGCCGGTGGGGTCGACCAGGGTTCGCGAACTGGGGAAGAGGCCTTCTTCCATGCCGGCGAGAAACACGAGCGGGAACTCGAGGCCCTTGGCCGCATGCAGGGTCATCAGCGTGACGCGGGCTTCGGAGGAGTAGGAATCGGCGTCCGAGACGAGGGCGGCGTGGTCGAGGAATTCGGTGAGGGTCTCGCCGCGTTCCTGCGCGTCCTGTGCAGCGTTGGCGAGTTCCTTCAGGTTCTCGATGCGGGAGAAGGATTCGGGCGTGGCCTCTTCTTCAAGACCGCGGATGTAGCCGCTGCGGTCGTTGAGGAACTTGATGATCTCGGGAAGAGTCGCGGGGTCGCCGGGCTTGCGGAAGGCTTCGGCGGCCTCGGGTTCAGGCTCGATGGATTGCGTCGTGGAGCGCTTGGGAGCGGCGTTGCTTGAGCTTTTGAGGACGACGGGTGCGAATGGATTGAATGCGGTCGAGTCGATGGCGTGCGCAGTGTCGGTGTCGGTCGCATTCTCCGGCGCGATAGTGGAGAGCTCCTCAGTGGGGCCGAAGTCGAAGCCGAAGTTGAAGCTGGTGTCGAACGAACTGCCGGGTTCGGCTGCGGCCGGCTCGTCTGTAGCCGATTCGGTTGCGAATTCTTCCGGGTTGAAGTCGGCGTCGGCTTCCGAGTCTGCCCGTGTGGCTTCGCGGGTGTCGTCCATGTCGGCGGTGAGTTGGCCGGCGAAATCGGGGCCTAGCATGGCGCGCGCATCTTTGATGAGGCGGCGGAATTTTGCGAGGGACTGGAGGGCGCGGGCGGGCAGCAGCTGCTCGTCGGTGGCGCGGGTGATGGCGTCCCAGGTGCTGATGCCGGTGGTGAGGGCGATGCGCTCGAGCGTCTCCATGGTGGTTTTGCCGATGCCGCGGGCGGGCGAATTGACGACGCGGGCGAGCGCTATGGAGTCGTGCGGGTTGAGGACCAGCTTCATGTAGCTGAGGATGTCCTTGACCTCGGCGCGATCGTAGAAAGAGAAGCCGCCGACCATGTGGTACTGAATCTGATAGCGGCGCAGCGCTTCTTCCACCAGGCGTGACTGCGAGTTCGTGCGGTAGAGCACGGCGCAGCGCGGGAGGTCTTCGCTGGCTCCAGCTTCGCGGAGGTAGCGCTGGATGCGGTCGGCGATGAAGAGAGCTTCGTTCTCGCCATCGGGGGCTTCGTAGTAGCCGATCATCGAGCCACCCTCGCGGGTGGTGAAGAGGGTCTTGCCCTTGCGCTGCGTGTTGTTGGCAACGACAGCCGATGCGCCTTCGAGGATGATCTGCGTGGAGCGGTAGTTCTGCTCGAGCCGGATGGTGTGAACTTCAGGGAAGTCCTTCTCGAACTCGAGGATGTTCTTGATATCCGCGCCGCGCCAACTGTAGATGGACTGGTCTTCGTCGCCGACGACGCAGACGTTGTGGTCGTTGCCGGCGAGGAGCTTCATCAATTCGTACTGCGGGCGATTGGTGTCCTGATACTCATCAATCAGCAGGTACTTGTAGCGCCGGTTATATCGGTCCCGGACTTCGGGCGCGACTTTGAGAAGCCGGACGGTCTCGAGCAGGAGGTCGTCGAAGTCCATTGCGTTGGCTTTGAATAGTTCCTTGCGGTAGATCTCAAAGATGTGCGCGATCTTCTCTTCCAGGGGGTTGGTCGATGCGAGGAAATACTCCTGCGGATCGATCATGTGGTTCTTGGCCCATGAGATTCTGCCGAGTGCGACGCGCGGCTTGAGTTGCTTATCGTCGATGGCGAGGCGTTTGAGCGCGGACTTCACGACTGCCTGCTGATCGACTTCATCGTAGATGGCGAAGTTGCGATTCAATCCCTTGCCGTTCACCTGGAGGGCTTCGATATCGCGGCGTAGCACCCGCACGCAGAAGCTGTGGAAGGTGGAGAGCAACGGCTTTGCGAGCGAGCTGTGTCCGAGGATTTTGTCGACGCGCTCGGCCATCTCGCTGGCGGCCTTGTTGGTGAAGGTGACGGCGAGGATGGAGTCGGCGGGAACACCGCGCTCTTCAATCAGGTAGGCGATGCGATGGGTGATGACGCGGGTCTTGCCGGAACCGGCGCCGGCGAGGAGCAGTACTGGGCCGTCGACGGCCTGGATGCCTTCGCGTTGCTGCGGGTTCATGTTGTCGAGAAGGCGGGACACGGTGGGCAACTCCTCCACCATTTTAATCGCTTGGCGGTGGATTCCGTACACCTCGTCACTTTATTGCGATTTTTCGGAACCGAAGCACGCGAAATGACGTAAGAGTAGGTGCGACGAGCTTTACTGAACCATGGCAGGAATCCCGTCGACAAATCAAACCCGAGGGTATTTCCATGCTGCGTATGACTCGTACGTTTGCCGGCTCGCTCGCTCTGCTTGTTGCTGCGGCTGTTGCCGCTCCCACTTCCGCCCATGCGTGGCCACTGGGCAAGATATTTCATCTGCATGCGAACGCGGGAAAGGCTGCGGACGCGCGCATTGACTTGCATCTGTTCAACAGGGGCACGATTGCCCAGGATGTAGAGGTCAACGGGAAGGTGTATACGGTGTTGCCGCACGAAGGGTTGGCGATCAAGGCTCCTGATGGAACGTCCGTCTACGCCGCCAGCATGGGACTGGGGCATCGCAAGGGGGACGTTCTGGTTAAGGCCAGCCCCAGCAGCAAGGGACGCATCGTCTACTTCAATTAAATCAGATTGATCACAGGCGGAGACATGCAAGCAGATGGCCTCCGCCTTTGCTGCGTTCGAGTGCGCGAGATCAAACGAAAAGTTCCGACCACTGTTTTCGTCGGTTGATCGCGAGTTTCATGCGCTTCGTCACTTAGTTGGAATGAACTCGAAACGTTCTGAAATATGAAGCGTAAAACGTAGGTACACGGGCTTCCCTAAAACCATGGCAGGAGAGCCTGTTACAACACTGAAGTACTCCGAGGGCTTATGAATATTCGATTGGTAACTGCTATCGCTACTGTGACCGCGGGTTTGTTCGTATCCGCGTCCGCCTATGCCGCTCCGTCCACGATTCCTGCTCCGGTGCATGCCATGTTTGCGAAGGGCAAGACTGTGAAGCTGGCGGTGCGCAACGACTCCGGTTCTGCGATGGAGTTGAAGGTGGGCGAGCAAACGATGTCGCTTGAAGTCGGCAAGACGCTCGCATTGCAGCTGCCTGTCGGGACGCGGATTCTCGTCAATTCTTCAACCGCCACGCACAAGGCCGGGGATCTGGTTGCTGAGGTATCGACGGACCTGAGCAACATGACCATCGCTCTGAAGTAGGAGCGGGCCGGTGAAACGCCTCGCATGAGTTGGCCAGCCGGGAGGCCGCGGCCAGTCCTCGTGCGAGGCTTGCTATCCTTGAAGAATGATTCAGAATGTTGCGGTTTTCTGTGCCTCCGCGGATGGCGCAGATCCGGAGTATCGCGCGGCTGCCGTATCGCTTGGCCGGGCGCTGGCGAAGCAAAAGATTGGCTTGGTGTACGGCGGAGCCAAGGTCGGCTTGATGCAGGCGGTCGCAGAGGCGGCGCTGGCGGAAGGCGGCCGGGTAGTCGGCGTGATCCCGACTCTGCTGGTGGACCTGGAAGTGGCGCACGACGGGCTCACCGAGTTGCATGTCACTGACACGATGCACACTCGCAAGGCGCTGATCGGGGAGCGGTCGGACGCGTTCATTGCACTGCCGGGAGGCTTCGGGACCTTTGAGGAGCTGTTCGAGGTACTGGCGTGGCAGACGTTGCGCATCCACGCGAAGCCGGTGCTGCTGCTGAATACGAATGGGTTCTACGACAAGATGCTGGCGTTTCTGGACTACTGCGTAGAGCAGGGTATGCTGACGCCGGAGAAGCGGCAGATTGTGCTGGTTGCAGAGACAGTGGGCGGGCTGATGGACCTGCTGGGATTAAACCGCTAACGACGCGATGGTTGGCACTGCGCGCATTGGCAGACACGGCGCAGGTAGTCCCAGGAATAAATGCCAGCTTCGTGGCCGTCGTTCCATTTGAAGTTGAGGGCGTATTTTCCGACCGGCGTTACTTCGAGCGGGCGGGGCGGTTCCTGGTACATGACCAGCAGGCCCTGGGCTTTAGGCTTGAGTTCACCGGGGGCGCGGCCGCTCTTCTCGCGCTCGTCGTTGCAGGTGGCGCAGGGGCAGGCGTCGCGGAGCCAGCGGAAGGTCCACGAACTCGTGTGGCCGTCACGCCAGTCAATTTCGACACCGGTGCCCTCAGTCTTCTTCACTCGAACTTTGAGAGGCGTGACAGCGTCCACAGGGAGACGCTCGTCTTGCTGATTGGCGGCCTGCGCGTCTTCGCCGCTGACGATGCGAATTCCTTCGTGGCTCATGGTTCGACTTCCTCCGTTGAGGCGCGGTCGAAGCGGAGCTTCAGCACCAGGATACTGACGGAAAGCACCAGGGTTACCACGTTGGATGCGATCACGGGTCGTGAGTGGGTGTAGAGACCGTAGATGAGCCAGAGCAGGACACCGATGGAGAACATGAGGAAAGTGGGCAGCGAAATATCGCGTGCGGAACGCCGGCGAACGACTCGCGCGAGTTGTGGCACGAAGGCCGCGGTGGTGCAAAAGGCAGCGAGGAACCCGAGAATTTCGACAGGAGCGCTGCTGAACGACGTCATGACTGTCTCCAGAAGAAATATGCGGCCATGGTGCAGCCGGTGACGACCACGATGGTTCGCAGCACGGTGGGGCTCATTCTGCGGGCATACTGCGCGCCAACCCACCCGCCGATACCGGCGAACACCATGGAGATGAGGCAATAGTGCCACACGATGGCTCCGCCGAAGATGAACGTAACGACCGCGCAGAAGTTCGAGAGACAGGCGGCGAGCACCTTCAACGAGTTGAGCGAGTTCATGTCTTCCACGCCAAAGAGGGCGAGGGCGCTCATGAGCAGGAAGCCTGCTCCGGCACCGAAGTAGCCGATGTAGAAGGTGACAGGGAAGATTGCCAGGAAGAGTGGAAACATCGCTGGAGTGCGCTCGATGTGGGGCTGGTCGGTACGCCGGCGCAGCCAGCGCGAGACCGGGCCGCTGATCCAGAACAGGACCGACGCGACCAGGAGCAGCCACGGAACCATGTGCATGAACGTGACCTGGGGCGTATGCAGCAGGACAAAGGCGCCGCTGACTCCGCCCAGGATGGAGGCCGTGACGACCACTGTGACCAGGTCGCGGCGCAGGTCGCCGTGCAAGGCCCAGACGGAGGCGAGCTGTCCCGGCCACAGGGCGACGGTGTTGGTGGCGTTGGCCTGGATGGGCGGAACACCAATGGCGAGCATCGCGGGGAAGGAGATAAAGGATCCGCCTCCGGCCATCGCGTTGATAACTCCGGCGATGAGTGAGGCGGCGACCAGCCAAAGGTAAGGTGCGTGGGCGATCAGGCTGGAAGTCATCTCTCTTTATTGTAACGAGTCGCGCCGTTCAGGGGGTAAGTGAGGGCATCTCGGGGGTTGCGGCGATGAGTTGGCGAGTGTAGGCGCTGCTGGGGTGCTCGCAGACCTCGAGACAGCCGCCCAGCTCGACCAAGCGGCCGCGCTGCATGACGGCGACTCGATCGCAGAGGTAGCGCACCAGAGGCATGGAGTGCGAGATGAAGAGGTAGGTGAGGCCGAGGCTGCGCTGCAGGTCGCGCAACAGGTTGATAACTTGTGCGCCGACCGAGACGTCGAGTGCGCTGACGGGCTCGTCCAGCACAAGGAAGCGGGGGCGCAGGGCAAGGGCGCGGGCGATGTTGATGCGCTGCCGTTGGCCGCCGGAAAATTCGTGGGGGTAGCGCGGCAACGCGGAGTCGTCCAACCCGACGGAGCGTAGCAGTTCGGCGAGTCGCAGGGCCATGCCTTCGGGCGGGGGCTCCCGGTGGATCGCAAATGGCTCGGCGAGGATTTGACGGACTCGCATGCGCGGGTTGAGTGCGGCGTAGGGATCCTGGAAGACGATCTGCATGCTGCGGCGGAGGTCGCGCATGGACGTGGAAGAAGCGGCTGGGAGCGGGCGGCCTTCGAAGAGGACTTCGCCGGCAGTGGGTTCGATGAGATGAAGCAGCATGCGGGCGACGGTGCTCTTGCCGGAGCCGGATTCGCCGACGAGGCCAAGGGTTTCTCCGGGCAGGATGGTGAACGAGACGTCCTCGACGACGCGCGTGACACCGTTGTCCCGCGGGTACTCCTTGGTAAGGTTCCTGGCCTCGACCAGCGGGGGCTCAATTTGCGTGCGATGTTCGGAGCCTCCGTCCAGGGTGGGCATAAGCGGAATGGTAGCATCCCTATGGGCATGCCTTGTGCGATGCGGGCCTGCCGAAAACACTCTCAAAAAATATAGGAGCCATGCAGTCATGCCGGACGCGATCAGCCTTGCGGGAAAGACCGTACTTATTACCGGAGCCAGCGCGGGAATCGGGTGGGCAACGGCGCTTGCCATGGCGGAGAAGGGCGCGAACCTGGTGGTGACCGCCCGGCGCGAGCACAGGCTGCGAGAGCTCTGCGATCTGATTGGCGCGCACGACGGCAAGGCGGTCTTTTTCTCTGGCGATGCGGCGGAGGAAGCGACGGCGCAAGGGGGCGTGGCGCTGGCAATGAGCCAGTTCGGGCGGCTCGACATCCTGATCAATAATGCAGGGGCGGGGAACTACAAGAACCTGGTTGACACCAGCGTCGAGGAGTACGACGCTCTGATGGATGCGAACATGAAGAGCAGCTTTCTGTTCACGCGGCACGCCGTGCCCTTGATGATGGAGCAGAAGAGTGGCGAGATCCTCTTCATCTCGTCGGTGGCCGGTTTGCAGGGCTACGCGGGCGAGGCGGTGTACTGCGCGAGCAAGTTCGCGCAGATCGGATTTGCGCAGGCGCTGGATGGCGAGTTGCGCAAGTTCGGAATCAAGGTAGGAACGATTTGCCCGGGCGGCGTAAAGACGGAGTTCGCTGTGGGAAAGGGGCGCACGGAAGAGGGCGTGAAGAACTCCTACATGATGGAACCGCACGAGGTCGCGGATGCCATTGTGTTCGCATGCATGCAGCCGCGTAACGCGCGGATACTGCAGATGACGGTACGTCATATGGGCGAGCCGGGCCGGTAGAAGTCGCCAACCGAGGCTGGAATCCGGAGCGGCGGAGGCTCTATTTTCTTGTTCTGCCCCCGGCAGCAATTTCCCGCTGAGGCAGGTTGGTGCAGTGGTTTCAGCACTCATCGTTGGTGGTCTGGAGGCACGTGCCGAGCCTGCGCAGGTTCGTGTATGCTGGTTGCCACCCAGCGGGGCGGAGGTTCTTCTGGGCAAATACTTCGCCGAACAGGTGTCCTGGTGCGGCATGATCCACTGAAGTCTGTCCTGAGCGGCTGGCCTGTTGGGTTAGTGGCTGGTTGCGCGATCAAGGCGGCTTCGGTACCAGTACAGAACGATCCGGCGGCTTGAGCAGGGAGAGGACATTATGAGTCACACCTTCGCCATCGGTCTCGGCGGCGCTGCCGGTCAGGGTGTCGCCACACCAGGCGACATCTTCGCATTGATCTTCAGCCGCCGTGGGTTGCACCTGAACGCGTACAACGCATATCAATCCATCATTCGCGGTGGTCACACCTTCCTCACCATTCGTACCGGCGTCGACCCCGTGGAGAGCATGGGCGATGGGATCGATCTGCTAATCCCGCTGAATCAGGACACGATGGACCGGCACTTGCGGCTGCTGACCGCGGGTGGCGCCTGTATCTACAACGCAGACAGCATCAAGCCGGGTACAGCCGCGGATGGCGTGCAACTCTGTCCGCTGCCGGTGAGTACGCTGGCGGACATCAGCCGCAATAAGGTTGCGCAGAATACGCTGGCTCTGGGTGCTTCGCTCAGCATGATGGGCGTGGGCTTCCAATCGCTGGAGACCGTTCTGGCAGCACAGTTTGGGCGCAAAGGCGAGGCGGTGGTGAAGGAGAATGTCGACATCGCGCGCGCTGGATATGACTATGCCACGGCGAACTTCAAGCCGTTTGCGAAGCCGCTGCCGATGACGGAGAACCGTTACGCGGTGCTGAGCGGCAATGCTGCCATGGCGATGGGCGGCGCGGCGGCGGGTTGCAAGTTCTACTGCGCGTATCCGATGAGTCCTTCGACCGGAGTGCTGCACTGGATGGCGTCGCACGGGCGCAAGGCCGGAATTATGGTGCGCCAGGTGGAGGACGAGATCGGCGTCATCAACATGGCGATTGGCGCAGCGCATGGGGGCGTGCGGTCGATGTGCGCGACTTCGGGCGGCGGATTTGCGCTGATGACTGAAGGCCTGGGCCTGTCGGCGATGGCAGAAATTCCGGTAGTGGCGATCAACTGCATGCGCGCCGGCCCGTCGACGGGCGTGCCGACCAAGACCGAGCAGGGTGATTTGTGGCAGGCATTGGGCGCGGCGTTTGGCGACTTTCCGCGTGTGATTGCGGCGCCGCTGGACATCGGCGACTGCTTCACAATGATGCACGAGATCTTCAACCTGACGGATAAGTTCCAGTGTCCGGGTATTGTGCTGTGCGACCTGCTGCTCTCCGAGGGCCGGCTGAGCGTGAAGCCCGAGCTGCTGAACTTCGCGCCGCCGATTGATCGCGGCGAGATGATCACGTCGAACGGCGACGCGCACGATGAGTACCTGCGCTACAAGATCACCGAGAGCGGCATTTCGCCGCGTGCGATTCCGGGGATTCCGGGTTTCACGCACGTGGTGTCGAGCGATGAGCACGATGAGAACGGCGTGCTGATCAGCGATGAGTACACCAACCACACCAAGCGCCGCGCGATGATGGAGAAGCGCATGCGCAAGGTGGCGGGGATCGAGGCTGCGGTGGCTCCGCCCGTGCTGGAAGGCCCGGCCGATGCGGACGTTACGCTGATTGGCTGGGGTTCGACGGATGGCACGATTCGCGAGGCGCGCGCGCAACTGGCGGAACAGGGGATCAGCACGAATCAGTTGCAGATTCGGTGGCTGGTGCCACTGCACGGCGATGCGATTGTCAACATCCTGGGCAAGGCGAAGCACACGATCATCGTGGAGAACAACTACAGCGGGCAGTTCGCGCGTTATTTGCGGAGCGAGACCAGCTTCGTGCCCAACGGTTCTATCCGCAAATATGACGGCGAGCCCTTTATGCCGCACCACATTGCCGAGGCTGTGCGTGAACAGCTTGCCGGCACGACCACCCTGTCCGTTCCAACCCACGAAGTGATGGTGTAAGGAGAAGAGACGATGGCGACGATCAATATTACGGCTCCCAAGCCGATGGTGATGGCGGATCTGAAGGGCAAGGTCGACCCCGACTGGTGTCCCGGTTGTGGCGACTTCGGCGTGCTCGCGGCGGTGCAGAAAGCGCTGGTCGAGCTGCAGATTCCGAACCACCAGGTTGCGACGGTGAGCGGTATCGGCTGCTCATCCAACTTTCCCGGCTTCATCAATACGTACGGTATGCACACGCTGCATGGGCGCTCGCTGCCGGTGGCTTCGGGGCTGAAGCTGGCCAACCACGAGCTGACGGTGCTGGTGACGGGCGGGGATGGCGACGGCTTCGGAATCGGCTGCGGGCACTTTGTGCATGCGATGCGGCGCAATATCAACCTGAATTACTTTGTACTGGATAACCAGGTGTATGGCCTGACGACCGGGCAGACATCGCCGACCAGCCGCATCGGGATGAAGACCAAGAGCAATCCCTACGGCAATATGGATACGCCCGTGAATCCCATTACGCTAGCGCTCTCGGCGGGCGCCACGTTCGTCGGGCGAGGTTTCAGCGGCGATCAGAAGCACCTGACGGAACTGATCAAGCAGGCGATTCTGCACAAGGGCTTCTCGTTCCTCGACATCTTTAGCCCGTGCGTCACCTATAACAAGGACAATACCTTCCAGTGGTTCCGCCCGCGGGTGAAGAAGCTCGAAGACAATCCGGAATACGACGCAACTGACTGGCTCGCAGCGATGGAGAAGGCGACAATCTGGGGCGAAGAGATTCCTATCGGCAGGTTCTACGAGCGCACCGATCTGCCGTCGCTGGAAGAGACGGAGCCTGTACTGGACGCGGGGCCGATGATCAGTCGCGAACTACACATCCCGGCGGATGTGGCGAAGAGGTTTGTGGAAGAGCTGATGTAATTCGCGACCAGTGGCCGGCTCGGCTGACAGACTTCAAGGGAGTGTACGGGAGGTGATTCGACTTCTCGGTCATGTAGATGCAAAAGAAAGGGCCTCCGCTTTGTGAGCGGAGGCCTTTCACGTTTGGAGGAGAGAGACGTTTAGATATCGAGATTCTTCACGTCGAGGGCGTTCTCTTCGATGAACTTGCGGCGGTCTTCCACGTTCTCGCCCATCAAAGTGGTGAAGATTTCCTCGCATGCTGCGATGTCTTCGAGGCGCACCTGCAGCAGCGTGCGGCGTTCAGGGTCCATCGTGGTGTCCCAGAGCTGAGGAGCGGTCATCTCGCCGAGGCCTTTGTAGCGCTGGACTGAGTACTCCTTCTTGCCCTGCTCGATCACGTAGTCGAAGACCTCGCGTGCCGTCTTCTTCTCCACTGGATCGTGCGAGACCTTGCTGTTGCGCTTGGCAGGCTTCACTTCAGCAGCCGCGCCGGTTGCGGCCTCAGCGTCGGCACCCTCTTCGGAAGCGATTTCTTCGGCCTCTTCTTCTTCAACCTCGACCTTGGGGGCTTTGGCTGCGTACTCGATGTAGAACGGCGGCTGAAGCTGATCGCGAAGCTGTGCGTGCTTGGCCAACATCTGGCGGCTCTCAGCGGTCGAAGCGAGCGCCCAGTCAATCTTGCGCACAGCGCCCTGGGAGTCGGTGTAGGTGACCGAGTAGGTCTTGTGCTCCTCGTCGTGGAGCACCTCGCTGACCTCGCGGAACTGATACTCCTTCACCAGGTCTTTCAGTCGGCTGCGCATCTCTTTCAGCTTCGCCTGCGACTCGAAGTCCACGCGGCGAACGGAATCCTTGCCCTCGTGCGCAAAAATCTCCGCGAAAGCCTGGGTCACCGGCGTATTCCGCAGCCGCTTCTCGACCTTGTCGAAGAATCCAAGGTAGTCGTTGAGCTGACTCATGAACTTGGTCAGTTCCTCGCCTTCGATCTTCGCGCCGCCATCGCCGTGCCGCAGCACCATGCCGTCGGAAGCGCGCTTCACCATCACCTGGACGTATTCCCGTTCGTCCTTGATGTACTGCTCGAACTTGCCCTTCTTGATCTTGAACAGTGGCGGCTGCGCGATGTACACGTGGCCGCGCTTGATCAGCTCCGTCATGTGGCGGAAGAAGAAGGTGAGAAGCAGCGTGCGGATGTGCGATCCGTCGACGTCGGCGTCGGTCATCAGGATCAGCTTGCCGTAGCGCAGCTTGGTGGCGTCGAAGTCGTCCTTGCCGATACCGCAGCCGAGCGCGGTAATCATGGCGCGGATTTCTTCGTGGCCGAGCATCTTGTCGTAGCGGGCCTTCTCCACGTTGAGGATCTTGCCCTTCAGCGGGAGGATGGCCTGGAAGCGGCGGTCGCGGCCCTGCTTGGCAGTGCCGCCGGCCGATTCGCCCTCGACCAGGTAGAGCTCGCAGCGCTCCGGCTCGCGTTCGGAGCAGTCGGAGAGCTTGCCGGGCAGGCCGCCGCCATCGAGTGCGCCCTTGCGGCGGGTCAGGTCACGGGCTTTGCGTGCAGCTTCGCGGGCGCGGGCTGCGTCGATCGCCTTGTTGATGATCTTCTTGGCCACGGAGGGGTTCTGTTCCAGGAAGGCGCCCAGGCGTTCGTTGACGAAGGCCTGCACTGTGCCGGCGATATCGGAGTTGAGCTTGCCCTTGGTCTGGCCTTCGAACTGCGGCTGCGAGAGCTTGACCGAGATGACGACCACCAGGCCTTCGCGCACGTCGTCGCCGGAGAGATTCTCCTTGACGTCTTTGAACAGGCCAAGCTGCTGCCCAATGAAGTTGATGGTGCGGGTCAGCGCGGTCTTGAAGCCGGAGAGGTGGGTTCCGCCGTCGACCGTATTGATGTTGTTCGCGAAGCAGAAGACGGTCTCTGAGTAGGCGTCGTTGTACTGCAGCGCGATCTCCATGGCCACACCGTCGCGTTCGGCTTCCATGTAGATCGGCTTGTCGTGGAGCACTTGCTTGCCGCGGTTCAGATGCTTGATGAACTCTGCAATTCCGCCGGCGTATTTGAACTCCTGCTGCTTGCTCTCGCCGGTCTTGGTGTCGGTGGTGCGTTCATCGGTGAGCGTGATGATGAGGCCCTTGTTGAGGAACGCGAGCTCGCGCAGGCGCTGGGCCAAGGTGTCGTAGTTGAACTCGGTGACGCTGAAGATGGTCTTGTCGGGCAGGAAATGGACCTTGGTGCCGAGACGCTTGGATGGACCCATCTTGCGCAACTTGCTGGTGGGCGCGCCTTTGGAATAGTCCTGCTCCCAGGCGAAGCCGTCACGCCAGATCTCGACGTCGAATTCCTGCGAGAGGGCGTTGACGCAGCTTACGCCGACGCCATGCAGACCGCCCGAAACCTTGTAGTTGGACGCGTCGAACTTGCCGCCTGCGTGCAACATGGTGAGTACGACCTGGACGGCGGGCATCTTCTCGCCGTTGATCACCTTGTCGTCGACCGGGATACCGCGGCCGTCGTCGACGACGGTGATGGAGTTGTCCACATGGATGGTGACGTCGATACGGGTCGCGTGCCCGCCGAGGGCCTCGTCGACGGAGTTATCGACCACCTCGTACACCAGGTGATGGAGGCCCATCTCGCCGGTTGAGCCGATATACATTGCGGGGCGCAGGCGCACGGCTGCCAGGCCTTCGAGCACGGTAATATTCTCGGCCGAATAGCCTCCGGCGGCGGTGGGCTGCGGGGTTGCTGCTGCGGATTTTGCCTCAACTTCGGGGCTGACTACGGACGATGCCATTCACACTCCATGCGGCTGAGAAATGCCGCAAACTTCGGGTCGTTCATCGGCGGCCTTGAGGCGGCTCGATCATCTCGCAAAAGGCGCGCCAAATCAGTGGTTTCGGCATTCTGGCGCCTTTTATTTTTCATCCAATTATAGCACGTTCCGAGCGCCCTTTTTCGGTGCTCCGGGGAGTCTTCCTTGGTGCAAAACGGGGCGATTTGCTGCCGAAAACAGGCCATTCTCTGGTACACTAGGAAACGCTGTCCAATGTAGCTTTTCGTCAGGAAACACCATGCCAAAGTTGAAGACCCATTCGGGCGCTGCCAAGCGCTTCACGAAGACCGCGTCGGGCAAGTTCAAGCGCGGCCAGTCGAAGATGCGCCACATCCTCACCTCGAAGGCCACCAAGACCAAGCGCCACCTCGGCTCGCAGGTCCTGATCTCCAAGGCGGATACCCCGAAGATCGCCCGGATGCTCCCCTACGCCTGATTTTGAGGCTGGGAACACCAGAGTTTTTCAAGTCAAGCCGTTCTGAAAGCGGAACAAAGGGCCAGTCCAAAGCGTTGTGGCCCCTGGGATTTGGAAACAAAGCCCACCGAGACTTGAAGTTGCATAGTGCGTGAAGAGGAACCCTTTCCTCCAGCCACTTAACCGAAACACGCAAAAGGAGAACCACGATGCCCCGTGTAAAACGGAGTACAAAGCGCACCGACCGCCGCAAAAAGATTCTGAAACGCGCAAGCGGCTACTTCCTCACAAAATCAAAGCTTTACCAGGCAGCGCAAGAGGCCGTCGAGCGCGGACTGATGTTCGCCTACACCGGCCGCAAGCAGAAGAAGCGCCAGTACCGCGCGCTGTGGATCGTCCGCATCAACGCGGCATGCCACGCGAACGGGATGAGCTATTCGACCTTCATCAACGGGTTGAAGCTGGCCGGCAACCCGCTGGATCGCAAGATCCTGGCGGAGATTGCCGTTCATGATGCCGCTGGATTCGCCGCGCTTACCGCAACCGCGAAGGCTGCTCTTGCCTCCGCCAAGACGGCTCGCGAGAAGGCCGCAGCCTAGTTCTACCGCAGGTTTCGCGATGGGCGTGGCTGCGGCCACGCCCATCGTCGTTTTGCATGAAGGAGAGGGGAGAAACGACATGCCAGTCGATACCAGCAGCAAAGCTGCACGCCGCCAGATTGCGGACGAGTTCAAGGATCGCAAGGTGCCTCGGGGCATCTTCGCGGTCCGCTGCTCGACGAACGGGGACGCCTGGGTTGGCTCCTCGCCGAATCTTTCGTCCGCCCAGAACTCGCTGTGGTTTCAGCTGCGGGGCGGGCTTTCCCGCCATCAGGCGCTCCAGAACGCGTGGAAACAGCATGGCGAAGAGTCATTTACGTTCGAAGTGCTGGAACAGTTTGACGACGATACCTCTCCGCTTCTGCTCAGCGAACTCTATACCAGGAAAAAGAAAGAGTGGGCCGAATCGCTCCCGGGGCAGGTTCTGTGATGTGTGCGCTCATCGACCGATAGGCCTGCGGTTCGAGGTTCCGTTCTCTGCATTTTGAAACCACCTTGTCGCTAGAGCGACTATCCTATAGCTATGTCTGTTTCAACTGCCGAACCTGAAGCTCTGACCAGTACCTCGGCGCCACCTGAGAGCAATCCAGGCCCGCCGCAGTTTGAGTCCTGGGGCCGTTATCCAAAATATGGCGCGAATGTAATTCCGCTGAACTGGCGCGGTGACTTTCCTGCGGTCCTGGCAGGATTGCACGACTCCGCCCTGCCGGTGGGACTGGGCCGAAGCTATGGGGACGTCTGCCTGCTGAAGGATGGAACCCTGCTGCAGACGACCGGTATGAACCGGCTGATCGATTTCAACCCGGAGACCGGCGTCCTGACAGCCGAGTCCGGTATCTCACTGGCTCAGATTCTCGACTTTGCGGTTCCCCGGGGCTTCTTTTTGCCCGTTACTCCCGGGACGAAGTACGTGACCCTGGGCGGCGCTATTGCCAACGACATCCACGGCAAGAACCACGAGGCCGCCGGATCGTTTGGCAACCACGTTCCGTGCTTCGAACTGGTGCGGTCGGATGGCACGCGCCGCCTCTGCTCGCCAACCGAGAACCCGGACTGGTTTGGAGCTACCATCGGCGGCATGGGGCTGACCGGCCTGATCACGTGGGCGCAGCTTCGGCTGAAGCCGATTGTCTCGCGCGGCCTGGACTGCGAGCACATTCAGTATCACGGCATCGATGAGTTCCTCGACCTGAAGCAGCAGTATCAGAATGTTGAGTACACGGTGAGCTGGGTGGACTGCGCTTCGACAGGGAAGAACTTCGCGCGCGGCATCTTCATGCTCGGCGAGCACTCCAAGGTTCCCGCGGAGTTGAAACCTTCGCCCGAGCCGAAGCTGGTGTTCCCGTTCGATGCGCCGGGGTTCGCTCTGAACCACACCACGGTCAGCATGTTCAACACGGTCTTCTTCCATAAGCAAAGGAAGCCGCATGTGAAGTCGCTGCAGGACTACGAACCATTCTTCTATCCGCTGGACAAGGTTCTGCACTGGAACCGGATGTACGGCAAACGCGGGCTGACGCAGTTCCAGTACGCCATTCCGTGGGAGCACGCCAAAGAGGGTACAGTTGCGATTCTGCGCGAGATCGCCAAGTCTGGCCTTGCGAGCTTCCTTGCGGTGCTGAAGGCATTTGGCGACGTTCCTTCGCTTGGCATGATGAGCTTTCCGCAGGCAGGCATTATGCTTGCGCTCGACTTTCCCATCAAGCCAGACCTTACGTTTCCGCTGCTGCAAAGGCTGGGCGACATGACCCTCGAATTCGGCGGGCGTTTGTACCCCGCGAAGGACGCGGCGATGACGCCCTTCCAGTTCCAGACCTTCTACCCAGAGTGGAAGCGCTTTGCACGCTTCCGCGATCCAATGCTGACCTCCAGCTTCTGGGAGCGCGTTACCGGAGACAAATCGTAACTATGAGTACTCTTAGCGCCCTCGATCCTCAACCTTCCACTCCTGCCGCTACAAACCTCACCAAGCTCACCAAGAAGATCCTGGTGCTGGGCGCGACCTCCGGCATCGCCGAAGCGACTTGCCGCATCTGGGCAGCCCAGGGGGCGCAGCTGTTTCTCGTCGCACGCAATGAAGAGAAACTGGCGGCTGTGGCGGCGGACCTGAAGATGCGCGGCGCTGCCTACGTTGGTACCGCGGTCGCGGACCTCGACGACACGGACAAGCATGCTGCGCTGCTGGCGCACGCGGTCAATTCGTTGACCGGAATGGATATCGCCTACCTCGCGTATGGCATTCTGGGCGAGCAGCCCCGCGCGGAACAGGACTTCGAGCACGCCGCGCACATTCTGCACTCAAACTTTGTCGCGCCGGTCTCGCTGCTGACTTGGTTGGCGAACTTCTGCGTGCAGCGGCACTCGGGAGTTCTGGCGGTGATCTCGTCAGTGGCAGGAGATCGCGGGCGCAAATCGAACTATCTCTACGGCTCCTCAAAAGCGGGCCTGACAGCTTTTCTTGCTGGCCTGCGCAATCGCATCGATCGCGAGGGCGTCACCGTGCTGACCATCAAACCCGGCCCGGTGAAGACGGCAATGACGGCCGGCATGAAGGGGTCAGAGAAGTTTGCCGATGTGAACAAAGTGGCGGCGAGCATCGTCAAAGCCATCGACAAGCGCACGGACAATCTCTACGTACCGTTCCAGTGGCAGCCCATCATGTTCGTCATCCGCAACATTCCTGACCGCATCTTCAAGAAGCTGAATCTGTAGCGTACTGGCCTTCGCCCGTTATTGCTGCTGTTGCTGCTGCGCGATCTGTTGCATTCGCGTGGGTGTCGGCGGTACCTCTGGAAGCGCCGTGGCGTTTTCCACCAGCGTCGACCAGTCTTCCGGCACGGGCATTTCCTGGTCGAGCAGTGGAGTCCCCTGGCTTGGCGTAACGCGCACGGCGACGGTCAACTCGCTATTGGCGCGGCCGCGAAAGATGCCGTGCGTAGGCGGCACGTCCGCATAGTCGCGGCCAATCGCGGTGCGAATGTGCCGGTCTCCGGCGGTCAGCCAGTTCGTCGGATCGAAGCCGACCCATCCAAGCTGCGGGATCAACGCCTCCACCCATGCATGGGTCGCCGAGTTCACGGAGCGGTCGTGGTCGCTATGCCCGTGGAAGAGGTAGCCGCTGACGTAACGGCACGGGATGCGCAGCTTCGAGCGCACCAGGGTTGTCATAATGTGTGCAAAATCCTGGCAGACGCCGGCATGCGTGAGCAGTGCGAGATCGATTGGCGAATCTACCTTGGTTGACTTCGGCACATATTCGAAGTGGTTATACATCTGCTCATTCAGTTGCTGCAGCACCATCAGGGGGTCGTCGCGGCGGCGGACGTCGAGTTCCTCAGCCAGTGCATCGAGCGACCCCGTGGGCGTGGCAAATTCGCTGGGTAGCAGCATCTCCCAGTAGTCGCCCTGTTCGATCATGCTGTCGAGTTCGTCCCAGGCGTCGGGCGCCAGAAATGCGGGAATCTGCTGGGCGGGCTGCACCTCGACCAGCGATTCCGCCACAATCACAAGCTGTCCATGCTGGCCGGGAATGTCGAAGTGATGGATCTGGTTGGCCAGGTGGTCACGATAGCTGAAGACGCGGCATCGCGGGCTGACGGAAAGATGGAACGTCAGGCAGCGCTGGTTCTGGTCTGAGCGCGGATGCATGCGAGTCTCCATCATGCTCTCGCTCACCGGGTTCGAGTAAAGGAACTTGGTAAGATGGCGGATCGAATAGTACATGCAGCTCCTTGCTTGTCTTAACCTGCGAGCGCGACGTGAATGCTGTAGTCGATGTAGAGCTCGTAGATCATTTTGTGAATGGCGGCGCACTGATACTGAATCCCGCGCAAGTACGCGACGACGTCGCCACTCAGAATCTCCTCCACGCTCGAGTAGCTGAGAGAAGCCTGCAGCCGGCCGACCAAGCGGCGAAGCGGTTCGGCCCGGCTCTTTCCGCCCTCGCCATGGATCGCCTCGAGCGCGCGCTGCAAGGTATCAATCGAGAAGCGCACCGAGTGCGGGAACTCCTCGTCCAGCAGCAGGAACTCGAGGATACGGTCGGGCGTGATGTCGGCGGTGTAGACCTTACAGTAGGCTTCAAACGCGGTCGCGGAGCGAAGCAGCCCCATCCATTCCAGGTATTCGTTGCCTTCGGGAATGCGGTCTGTGTGCCGCCACAAGTCCTCGTGATACGCCTCCAGCAGCAGCGCTGTTGCCGAAGCGCGCTCAATGTAGCGGCCGACCTGGATGAACTGCCAGCCTTCGCCATGACTCATGGTGGAATCGCTGACGCCTTGGAACTGGTGAACCCCTTCCATCACCTGCTGGAGAAACTCGGTGGGTTGTGCGCGGTCCACCATGCCGGGATCGCCTTCCAGATTGCTGCGCATCTCAGGCCGCGTCACCTGGAGGTAGAGGCTGTTCAGGCGGGTCCACTGCTCGGTGGAGATCTGCTCGCGCACGTGACGCGAATTCTCGCGGGCGGAGATGATGCAGGAGAGGATCGACGCTTTGTTGTCGACGTCGAACGTGAGGGATCGGGTCAGTTCGTAGGGATCGCCCATCCAGCGGTTCTCTTCGGGATTGCCCAGCGCCTGAAGCATGCGCTGCCAGCAGCGGTCGGCGTTCATGGCGCTTTCGTCCAGCATCAGATTGAGGTTCACATCGAGCAGCCGCGTCGTGTGCTCAGCCCGCTCGATCAGGCGGCTCATCCAGTACAAACTATCGGCGACGCGGCTCAGCATATAGCCCCCTTCGGCTGACTAACTGTTTATTGGCTCAGCACCCATGTGTCCTTGCTGCCGCCCCCTTGCGAGGAGTTGACCACCAGCGATCCGCGCTTCAACGCGACGCGCGTCAGGCCTCCGGGCACAATCGCGACCTTGTCGCCGTAGAGAATGTATGGTCGCAGGTCGACATGTCGCGGTTCGAGATCGTCGCCGATGAGGCAGGGTGCTCGCGAGAACGAGATGGTTGGCTGCGCAATGTAGTTGCGCGGGTCCGCCTGAATTTTCTGTGCGAACTCTTCGCGCTGCGCAGCTGTAGATTGCGGTCCGATCAGCATGCCGTATCCGCCGCTCTCGCCGACTGCCTTGATCACGAGTTTGTCGAGATTCTGCAGCACATGCTGGCGCGACTTCGGCTCCGTCAGCAGATACGTCTTCACGTTCTGCAGGATGGGCTCCTCGGAGAGGTAATACTTGATGATGCTCGGCACATAGGCGTACAGGGCCTTGTCATCGGCGACGCCGGTGCCAAAGGCGTTCGCCAGTGTGACGTTGCCCGCGCGGTAGGCGTTGAACAGGCCTGAGACTCCGAGAATCGAATCGCCACGGAAGGCCAGCGGGTCGATGAAGTCGTCGTCTACGCGGCGGTAGATCACATCCACCCGGCGCAGGCCGCTGGTGGTGCGCATGTAGATGATGTTGTCGTGCGTCACCAGGTCGCGCCCTTCCACCAGTTCGATGCCCATCTGGCGCGCCAGGTAGGCATGCTCGAAGTAGGCGGAGTTGAAGACTCCGGGCGAGAGCAGCACGATGTTCGGTTCCGGCCTGCCTTCTGGCGCCAGCGAGCGCAGCGTCCCCAGCAGCAATTGCGTGTACTGCTCGATGGGCCGGACGTTGTAGCTCTGGAAGAGCTGCGGGAATATCCGCTTCATCACGCGCCGGTTGGTGAGCATATAGCTCACGCCGGAAGGCACGCGCAGATTGTCCTCCAACACCACGAATTCGCCGTTCTCCATGCGGATCAGGTCGGTTCCGCAGATGGCGACGTATACGTTGCGCGGCACCTGGAGGCCCACCATCTGGCGCCGGAAATGTTTGCAGCTATAAACGATCTCCCGCGGGACGATCCCGTCTTTCAGGATGCGGCCTTCGTTGTAAATGTCCTTCAGGAAAAGGTTGAGCGCCGTAATGCGCTGGGTTAGGCCAAGCTCCACTGTCGCCCACTCGGAGGCCGTGATGATGCGAGGCACCAGGTCGTAGGGGAAGATGTGTTCTTTGCCGCCGTCGTCGCGGCCATAGACGGTAAACGTGATGCCCTGGTTCAGGAAGCTGAGTTCGGCCGCGTGCTTGCGGCGGCGAAGCTCGTCCGCGGGAAGAGAGGAAAAGCGCTCAAACAGCGGCTCGTAATGGGGATGCAGTTGCTCCGGCCCGGCGAACATCTCGTCGTACGCGTTGTCCAACAGGTAGTTCGTCAGCGCCGTGTGGTCGAACTGTTTTGCCGGGGTGGGTTGCATGGGAGCTAAGAGTATAGAGCAAAAGTCCTATGAGTTTGCCCTAGGGAAATTTCGGGGTTGCGCTTTTCCGGCTGGAAAACTCCGCAACGCGAACCCCGAACTCGCGCGATCCTCTGCCGCCCTGTGCCTGCTCAATACCCCTGATCCGGCCGAAACGCCGTCACATGATTGTTCACGAAGGTCACGGCCATGGGCTTGCCCAGATTCGCGTAGACGACCAGCCGGTTGCCGTACTCCTTGCTGACGCTCTGGGAAACCTGGCCGAGCGAGAGCTCCACCTGGCGCTCGTTCATGCCCAGGATGACCTGGTGCGAATCGACCGCCTTCCAAATCTCCGGTCCCCAGTGCTTGTATAGCTCATGGGGGTCAACGTAAAAGAAGACTTCGTCGGTAAAGAAGGTGTAGTCGCCGGCTTGTTTGTATCCCACGGGCGCGGCATACATCTTGGTCGGGTCTGCCGACTTGGGCATGGTAAACACCAGCAACACGTGCTTATCGCCGCCTGGAATTCGGAAGGTCGCCGCTTTAGGCGCCACCTGTTCGAATACGTCCTTGATGTCCAGGGGTTCCGCGCCGAGCAGGGTTCCGACGGATTTCGAATAGTCCGCATGGTGTGCGGCATACGGGTAGTAGTCAATCTGCCCTCCTGCGGAGACCCAGACCGTGGTGCCCACCAACTGCTTCAAGTCTGCGAGGTTCGAAGGCCTCTCCTTCTTCAGGAAGACCAAGTCGTCCGGATCGGTCTTGCCGTATTCCGGCGGAAGTACTGCCGTCTCCGCGACGGTCCGCTCATGGTGCAGGTAGCCGATCTCAATCCCCACCGCCAGGACCAGGACCACTGTCCCGCCCACCGCCCATTTCATCCCCGAAGTCATACCCTCTCATCTCCCATTGCTCTTCTAACCCGGAACCAGCCTGCAAGACTTGCGCTCAATCAGCCGGCTCCGCAATGCTCTGTTGCATATTAGACTGCATCAGCGATTCCTCAGAAAGGCCGTCCGCCCGGCGCAGCATTGGAAAGAGCGCCCCGGCGAGTCCGGTGACGATCAGCGATCCAACTCCGCCAATGACCACAGACCGCACGGCGCCCCACCAATGGGCCGTTACGCCGCTCTCGAAGCCGCCAAATTCATTGGATGCACCCACGAAAAGCCAGTTGACCGCACTCACGCGTCCGCGCATCTCCGCGGGCGTGGCCAGTTGCAGAATGCTTGCGCGGATCACCACGCTGACCATGTCGCTTGCGCCCACAATCACCAGCGCTACAAGGCTGACCCACATGGTGCGCGACACGCCGAAGGTCACCGTCGCCGTGCCGTACACGCCCACGCAGAAGAGCATCAGCTTGCCCGCGTTGCGCGAGATCGGCCGCACCGTCATCACCAGCGAGACCACCAGCGCGCCCAGCGACGGCATCGCCCGCAGCAGGCCGAGAGCGCGCGGACCCTGGTGCAGAATGTCGGTTGCGTAGATCGGCAGCAGCGCCGTTGCTCCGCCCAGCAGAACGGCGAACAAGTCCAGGGAGATCGAGCCCAGCAGCACCTTGGTCTGCCATACATACTTGAACCCGGCGAGCATGGTCTCCAGGTTGAATGCATTCTTCACGACTCGCACCGGCGGGGTGCGCATCACGCCCACAAGCACCAGGAACGCGATCTGCGTCGCCAGGGTAAAGGCGTATACCGTGGCCGCTCCCTTCCACTGCCCGAGGAAACCCTTCAGCGGCAGCGTAAACAGCAGCCCGCCCACCGAAGGCCCGGCGATATTTGCGATCTGGAAGACGATGGACCCCCAAGTCACTGCATTTACAAAGTGGTCTTTTGGCACCAGGCTGGGCAGCAGAGCCGCCGAGGCCGGACCGCTGAATGCGCGACCCATGCCAATTCCGAGCAACACCGAATAGATGGGCCAAACATGTCCTGTTGGATGCAGTGCAAAGCGCATCAGCGCGATCGTGCATAGGGTTTGGACCGCGTAGCACGCCAGGATGATCCCGCGCCGGTCGTAGCGATCGGCAACATGCCCGGCTGCGAGCATAAACAGCAGCCCGGGGGCAAACAGGGCCAGCCCGGTCAACCCAAGATCGAGCGCCGAGTGCGTGATCTGGTACACCTGCCAGGCAACCGCGATCGATTGCGCCTCCGCGCCGAGGATGACCAGCAGTCGTGCTGTCTGGTACAAGCGAAAGTCGCGCGAGAGAAACGCAATGCCCGCCCCCGAGCCTGCCCCACCGTTCTCACCCTCAGCCATATCTGCCTATGGTTGCATATTTCCCTAACGATCCGCACGGGGGGAGTGAATCAGCATCAGGCCAGGGCCATCCCGGCGCCGAAGCTTGCGCCAGTACGGTTCCAGCCGGCCTTGATGCTTTGGGAGCGATGAAGGGACTGCGCACCGATCAACACAGCCTGCAATGGGTGCTACCTGCCGCGCCAACGCCAGCCGGTTGCAAGCCCGCTACTTGCCCAGATATTGCTTGTACTCGGTCTCGACGACGCCTGTGTTCCGCGCCAGGTTCAGTTTCGCCTGATTGAATTGGAACTCGGTCGCAATCAACCGGCTCTGCGCACTGGCCAGGGTCGCCTGCGCCTGCACTACGGGCAGACTGTCATCCACGCCTGAGGTAAAGCGGTCCCGCGTGTCGGCGAGTGCCTGGGTCGCCAGGTCCACGTTGCTTCGCGCCACCTTTACCAGCGCAGCGGACGTGTTCACATCCATCATGCTGGCGCGAATCTGGGCGTCGATGTTGACCCGCAACGACTCAATCTGGTGCTGCAGCGCGATCTCCTGCGCCGCGGTCGCCTCGGTCTCACCCCGGAACCGGCCTTCCTCGAAGATCGGAATCTTCAGCACGCCCTGCGCGGTAAATACCCCGTGATAGAGGCCGTGCGTCTCTCCGATCACGCCGTAGTATCCGTTGAACGCGAGCGACGGCATGCGCTCATACTTCACAGCCTTGCGTGCTCGCTGGGCGACCTCGAGCTGTGCTTCGAGCGCAAGCAGGTCCTTCCGGCGTCGATACGCTACAGTCTTGGCCTGGTCCAGCGGCAGTTCGGCAAGGTCGGAGTAGGGAACCGTGTCCGTCAGAGTCAGTTCCTGATCCGCCGGCAGCCCGATCAGGCGATTCAGCGCAATCTTGTCCTTTGCAAACGCGTTCTGATCCCGCACCACCGTCTGCTGCTCGCTCTGCAACTGCACCCGTGCGCGGATGACGTCGATATTGGTTCCCACTCCGGCGTCGTGCGAAAGGGTAGCCTGACGAAGCACCTCTTCGTCCGCCGTGACGAGAGCCTGCGCATCGGCAATCTGTGCCTCGTCTGCCAGTGTTGCCAGGTACTGCGTTCCAACCAGCTGCACGACGTTTCCACGGGCGTTCAGCGTGTTCATTGCCAGAACATTGGCGGCTTTCTTGGCTGCGGAGTAAAGGTAGAAATCCGGCAGATTGAACAGCACCTGGTCGGCGCCCAACTGTGCGTTGGTCGTATCCAGCTTTACGATGGTCGATAACGCTCCAGCGGGGATCCCGAACCCAGCCAGCGACGAGGGCTTGAAGCCCATGGCAGCCAGATCGATCTCCACAGTGTTGGTGTACGCGGTCGCCTTCATGTTCGGAACCAGCGCGTAAAACGCTGTCGAAATTTGCCCACGGACCGAACGCTCGGATTGAGCTGCCAACAGCACCTGCAGGTTGTGCTTCAGACCGCGATCGATGGCGTCATCGAGCCCCAGCGGCAGAGGTCCTGCGGTGGCCGGCTCAACTGTAACGCCGCCCTGAAACCGAATTTCGGTTGTCTGCGGCGAAAGGCCGCGGCCGGCGTACCGGTCCGCTGCGCCAGCGACGATCGCGCTCGGAGCCATCGGCAGAGCAGAGTTCTCCTGCGCCCGCGCAGCTGAACTGAGCCCGCAGCTCGCCAACGCTAGCGTGCACACGCCAATAGCGCGCGCCTCGCGCCACCGTGCCCGCGTTGCGGTAACCGAACTCATCAACTGAAAAAGATTCGCCACGACCACTCTCAGTTTAGAGTCTCGTGACGCCCTCGGGGTTGCGAAATCTGTCACCATCGGGGGCGATTCTGGCCGTTGCCGGGCGAAAACCGGCCAGGAACCAGCTCGCCCGCGTTTTTGGAAGCCAAGATTCAAAATGCGAGTGCACCCGATCCGCTAGTGGATCTGGACCAGCCCAGCATCCGCTCCAGCGCCATGCGCGCCGCCCGGAGTCACATGCGAGGTTTGGGGAGCGCGCCAATGGTCGATGTAGCTCACCTGGTGCACGCAGCTGATGGTGCAGTTGGGAGCGCAGCTCTTTTCCGTGAGGAACTCGCGTTTCACATCGGCGGTGGAGTATTGCGCAATCGGCACACCCGGGTAGCCGCGTTGCTGCGAGCAGTAGTGCACCAGCCCAAACTCGCAGATGTAGAGGTAGCGCCCGCCTGCGCGGCACCGCCAAACGTTGGGCTGGCCGTTCGCAATCGCTTCCTGGAAATGATTGAACCGCGAATAGCTGCGCCGCGTGAGTTGCCGCACCCGATTCCAGACCGTGCGCTCGGCGTCGCCCAATGGCTTCAGCTGCCCGCTGCCGTCGTGAATGATTCCGATGGTCGACGAAAATCCCAGCGCCAGCGCCCGTTCGCTTACGGTCAGCGCATCGGTCGGCTTGGCGATTCCGCCGCCCACTACGGAGTTGATGTTCACGTGGAAATCCGCGTGCTCGGCCAGCATCTTCAGCTTCGCATCCAGCACCTTCAGGCTCTTCTTCGACACGTCGTCAGGCATCACGTTATCGATCGAGATCTGCATGTGGTCCAGGCCCGCGCGATTCAGCCGCTGGATCCGGTCCGGCATCAGCAAGTAGCCGTTGGTGATCATGCCCGCAATCGCGCCCGTCTTCCGGATG
Source organism: Acidobacteriaceae bacterium (assembly GCA_036498865.1). Classification (GTDB taxonomy): domain Bacteria; phylum Acidobacteriota; class Terriglobia; order Terriglobales; family Acidobacteriaceae; genus Edaphobacter. Next base: position 67,207 of record DASYEU010000109.1, read on the forward strand.
CGCGCAATCACCCGATCCAAGTCCGGGTGCAGCAGCGGCTCGCCGCCGGAGATGGTAATAACCGACGTCCCCAGACGGCCCAACTCGTCGATCCGCCGCTCCATTTCCTCGATGGGCACGGGGTCGGAAACATCGTCAAACTCATTGCAGTACGTGCAGGCAAGGTTGCACCGTCGCATGGGCACGATGTGAGCCATATACGGGTGCCCGGTCGAAGCCAACGCCGAGGCGATCGAACCAATCTCGCGCACCTTGCGCGTCATCGCCTTCAGGCGACGCTTCAACGGCATGGGACGGCGGGGAACTGAGTTTTCTGAAACCATATCGCTAGTTTCATTGAACCACACCCGCAACGTCGCACGCGAAATCGTTGCCGGCTAGGTGCTGGTTATCTCATTCATTTTGGGTAATTAAGGGGATTGCAACACAGCCAGGAATAAACACGGGAAGAAACTCGAAAACTGAGACTCTGGCTGGCCGGGGGAAGGTTTGCCCCCTTGCCATGCACGTCCAGCCAGGCCCCAACTTCGCCGAGCCAGCATCAGCCTACTGACGTCTGTCGCTCGGACTTCGCAGAAGGAACGCTGGATTTGGCCCGCCAGCATTCACCACCGCAAGATTGAAATCAGGGCAGGGATTGGGTCATGATCCAGATACACCGTGCGATCCAGATCAACCACTGCCTGCCCTGAGATGATCATCCCAGCGATCCCGCACGGTGTATGTGATGGAAATCACCATGCTCGGTGCGATTCCCGCTCGGGCACTCGCCGCCATTACAATAAGCGTTGCATCCCGAAACAAGGGCCTATAGCTCAATTGGTTAGAGCAGCGGACTCATAATCCGTTGGTTCCAGGTTCAAGTCCTGGTGGGCCCACCAAC